>JBKEBZ010000137.1:0-2939 GCA_047973425.1 Desulfopila sp. | reverse complement strand
TGTCGTCAGCTCGTGTCGTGAGATGTTGGGTTAAGTCCCGCAACGAGCGCAACCCCTATTGTTAGTTGCCAGCAGGTAAAGCTGGGGACTCTAACAAGACAGCTAGTGACAAGCTAGAGGAAGGTGGGGATGACGTCAAATCATCATGCCCCTTACGATCTGGGCTACACACGTGCTACAATGGTCGGTACAAAGAGAAGCGAAGCAGTGATGTGAAGCAAAACTCATAAAGCCGATCTCAGTTCGGATTGTAGTCTGCAACTCGACTACATGAAGCTGGAATCGCTAGTAATCGCGAATCAGCATGTCGCGGTGAATACGTTCCCGGGCCTTGTACACACCGCCCGTCACACCACGAGAGTTGATAACACCCAAAGTCGATGACCTAACATTAATGAAGGAGTCGCCTAAGGTGGGATTGATGATTGGGGTGAAGTCGTAACAAGGTATCCCTACCGGAAGGTGGGGATGGATCACCTCCTTTCTAAGGAGAAAGAGACTTGACTTTAGAGGATATGGCAGTATTGTTTAGTTTTGAAAGATTGTAGAATCTTTCGAAAAAAAGGATAGATCTTTGAAAACTGGATAATAGAAATACAAACAAGATAAGATAGTTAGACATAGACAAACAAAAATGAAGGTTTTTTTTGTTAAGAAGTGGAAAACTAAGATTTTGAAAACAAGACATTAGAAAAAAAGGAATGTAGTAAGAAGGTTAAGAAAGTAAGGGCGTATGGTGAATGCCTAGACACTTGGAGACGAAGAAGGACGCGGTAACCTGCGAAAAGCCTCGGCAAGAGGGTAACACTCAAAACCGGGGGTATCCGAATGGGAGAACCCAACTATAGCGATATAGTTATCTGCATAAGTAATTATGGAGAAGTCAGACCCAGGGAACTGAAACATCTAAGTACCTGGAGGAAAAGAAAACAAAATGTGATTCCCTAAGTAGCGGCGAGCGAACGGGGAAGAGCCCAAACCCGACTAAGGTTGGGGGTAGTAGGACCACAAAAAAGATTGAGAATAATAGTAGAATGCTTTGGGAAGAGCAGCCGCAGAGAGTGAAAGCCTCGTAAACGAAATTATTCAAAGATTTTAGTGGGATCCTGAGTACGGCGGGACACGAGAAATCCTGTTGGAATCAGCCAGGACCATCTGGCAAGGCTAAATACTACCAAGTGATCGATAGTGAACCAGTACCGTGAGGGAAAGGTGAAAAGAACCCCGGGAGGGGCAGTGAAAGAGAACCTGAAACCATATGCTTACAAAAAGTTAGAGCCCGTTAAGGGGTGATAGCGTGCCTTTTGTAGAATGAACCGGCGAGTTATGATTGCATGCGAGGTTAAATAGAAGATATGGAGCCGTAGCGAAAGCGAGTCTTAAGAGGGCGAAAGTATGTAGTCATAGACCCGAAACCAGGTGATCTAGCCATGGCCAGGTTGAAGTTTAGGTAACACTAAATGGAGGACCGAACCTACGCACGTTGAAAAGTGCGAGGATGAGCTGTGGTTAGGGGTGAAATTCCAATCGAACCTGGAGATAGCTGGTTCTCCCCGAAATAGCTTTAGGGCTAGCCTCGATATGAGTCTAGTGGAGGTAGAGCACTGAATGTATGATGGCCCCGTCTTGGTGTTCTGAGTATAATCAAACTCCGAATGCCAGATAGACACCATCGGGAGTCAGACTATGGGTGATAAGGTCCATAGTCGAAAGGGAAACAGCCCAGATCACCAGCTAAGGTCCCAAAGTATATGCTAAGTGGAAAAGGATGTAGAGTTGCACAGACAGCTAGGAGGTTGGCTTAGAAGCAGCCATCCTTCAAAGAGTGCGTAACAGCTCACTAGTCGAGTGACTCTGCGCCGAAAATTTACCGGGGCTAAGCATAACACCGAAGCTGTGGATAGTAGAGAATACTACTGTGGTAGGGGAGCGTTCTAATAGGGAAGAAGCCATACTGTAAGGAGTGAGTGGACTTATTAGAAGTGAGAATGCCGGTGTGAGTAGCGAATAAGGGTGAGAATCCCTTACACCGATTGACTAAGGATTCCTGGGGAAGGCTCGTCCGCCCAGGGTAAGTCGGGACCTAAGGCGAGGCTGAAAAGCGTAGTCGATGGACAGCAGGTAGAGATTCCTGCACCGTTAATGTAAGTGAAGGAGTGACAGAGAAGGCTAGGGTGAGCTAGCGAGATGGATGTTAGTAGTATAATGAATAGCAGGGATGTAGGCAAATCCGCATCCAGGATGCAAGATTATATTGGAAGTATCTTTTAGGAGGTATGCAGCACCTGACGCCAGCTTTCAAGAAAAGCTTCTAACGCAAATTACATTAATGCCCGTACCGAGAACGAACACACGTGGTCAAGGAGAGAATCCTAAGGTGAGCAAGAGAACCATTGTTAAGGAACTCGGCAAAATGACTCCGTAACTTAGGGAAAAGGAGTGCTTATAGAGATATAAGCCGCAGTGAATAGGCCCAAGCGACTGTTTAGCAAAAACATAGCTCTCTGCGAAGTCGCAAGACGAAGTATAGGGGGTGACGCCTGCCCGGTGCTGGAAGGTTAAGGGGAAATGTTAATCGTTAAGATGAAGCATAGAACCGAAGCCCCAGTAAACGGCGGCCGTAACTATAACGGTCCTAAGGTAGCGAAATTCCTTGTCGGGTAAGTTCCGACCCGCACGAATGGTGTAACGACTTGAGCGCTGTCTCAACAAGGAGCCCGGTGAAATTGAAGTATGGGTGAAGATGCCCATTACCCGCGACTGGACGGAAAGACCCCGTAGAGCTTGACTGTAGCTTGATATTGGATTTCGGTAACGGATGCACAGGATAGGTGGGAGGCTAGGAAGCGAGAACTCTGGTTTTCGTGGAGCCACTGTTGGGATACCACTCTTCTGTTGCTGAAATTCTAACATAGCACCGTAAACCGGTGGATGGACAG
>JBKEBZ010000017.1:0-3806 GCA_047973425.1 Desulfopila sp. | reverse complement strand
GCCGGAACCGATCCAGTAGCGCGCAATGGAAAGCATTTTTTCCGCATCACCTTCACTGAACGAAGCGCGTACATCAGTATCAATGCCGGAAACCTTGCCGACCCATTCCAGGATGTCCGTGAGTCCCGTATGCTGCCGTGTTGCATCGGCAACGCCATTTTCGTCCTTACGTTTTTTCGGACGAGTCAGCACAAATTCTTGCGTTCCCGCCCTGATTTTTCCCTTGAGCTTCTGGCTGACCGTATAGGTCTTTCTGGTCTTTTCGTTGTATGCCGTAATCCGTTCATAAACGTAAATATCGCCATTCGGACGCCTTTCGCGCCTCTCTCCGATGTGAGTTTTTCCGGTTATTGGTTTGGCCATGTAGAAATTCCTCCTTTAAGTGTGCGTATAGCTATAATACGTGCACTTTAAAAAGCAAGAAAAAAGCACGGCTTTTCAACGAAACCGTGCTTACGGAATGGCGATATTGGATTAAAGTGTACGCTTTACCCGATTTTCAGGGTCCTACAGCAGAAGCGAAATCTGCTTGAGCTGGGCTCGCACCTGTCGCCACCGGGGAAAAAAACGATCCATCAGGCGCTGGAAACGGCCGTTGTGGCTCTTTTCGAGCAGATGAACCAGTTCATGGACCAGAACATATTCCAGAAAGACCGGGGCCAATCGGGCCAGCACCAGATTGAGCCAGATCCGCCGATCACGGACATTGCAGGAGCCCCACCGGGTCTTCATCTGTCTGATGCGCCACTCCAGCACCTCGACCCCGATCAGTGTCTGGTAACGGGAAAGCAGCGCAGGAATCCGCAGTTGCAACTGTTGCCGGTACCAGCGGTTCAGCACCTCACGGCGCAGCGCGGCGGACATGGCCGGCCGGACCTCGAGTTCCAGCCGGTCATCGACAAGTCGCATGGTGGCGGCCCCCCTTTTCTCAGTGATGACCAGGGGAAATGGGCGACCGAACACCGCCACCGGTTCGCCGTTTGCCATCAGACTCGGGGGTGAGAGAACTGTTCTCCCTTGAATGGCAGCTCGTTTTTTCATGATCCAGGGCTGCTTCGCCGCGACAATCGTCCGGATCATCTCCTCGCTGTAGCCAAGGGGCGCCGACACCCGCACCCGCCCATCCGGGGAAGAGACGACCAGATTGACATTCTTGACCCGCTTCCACTGGATAGTGAGCGCCAGGTCGTCGAGGAGAATCCGCTTACTTTTCATCGCTCACCGACCCAGCCTGCACTGTACTCTTTTCCCGGCAAGCCGTCGCCAGACCATTTTCTGCCAGTTTCCGCCCTTCACCACCCGGGTCGACAGCCCCGGTCTTCTCTTCCTGTCGGGGTTGCAGCGACCTGGCCAACATCTCCACCGGAAAGGGGAAGACGATGGTGCTGCTGTTCTGCTGATTGGAGATATCGCTGAGCGTCTGCAGGTACCGCAGTTGCATCGCCTGGGAATTTCTGGCGATGATGTCAGCCGCTGCAAGCAGTTTCTGCGCCGCCTGGTACTCGCCCTCGGCATGAATGACCTTGGCCCTTCGCTCCCGCTCGGCCTCGGCCTGGCGGGCAATGGCCCGGACCATCGATTCGTTGAGATCGATATGCTTGATCTCGACGTTGATCACCTTGATTCCCCAGGCATCCGAACGCCGGTCGATGATGGTCTGGATGTCACTGTTCAACTTGTCACGCTCGGACAGCATCTCGTCGAGTTCATGCTGGCCCAGCACCGAACGCAGCGTGGTCTGGGCCAGCTGATTGGTGGCATTGAGATAGTCTTCCACCTGGATAATGGCCTTTTTCGGGTCCACCACCCTGAAATAGAGAACCGCATTGACCCGCACGGTGACGTTGTCATGGGAGATCACATCCTGGGGTGGGATATCCATGGTAATGACCCGCAGATCGACACGGAAGGCACGGTGTATGCCGGGTACGACAATACGCAGCCCGGGATTCTTCACTTCCTGAAACCTGCCGAGTAACAGCACCACGAGCCGCTCGTACTCGGCGACCACCTTGACGGAGACCAGGAAAAAGGCAACCAGCAGGACCAGTGGCATCGCCAGCTGCAGCAGAGCGGGAGAAATCATTTCGCGACCTCCTTGTGGTATTTGCTGACGATGAGACAAAGTCCGTCCTGACCGACGATCCTGACCCTTTCGCCTTTTCTGACCGGAGTTGCGCAGCGACCGCGCCATGACTCACCGGCAACCCATACCCACCCTTCGCTGGTGAAATCAACCGCCGCTTCGCCGATTGCGCCGATCATCGCCTCCGGGCCTGTTTCATTCTTTCTCTGGCGCAGGCCGAGATAGCGACCAACCAACCAGAAGAGAAAGCCAGCAGAGCCAAGTGCGGTCACCGCAATCATAGGGCGGGAAACCTGCTGATGCTGATCGTCGATCAGCATCAGCGAGCCAACGACAAACGCCGAGATCCCGCCGATACCCAGAGAGCCAAAACTCGGGACGAAGAGCTCCGCCGCCAGCAAGGCCATGCCGAGGAAGATGAGGGCCAGCCCGCTGAAGTTGACCGGCAGAATCTGCAAACCATAGAAGGCCAGGCACAGGGATATGACCCCGACCACCCCCGGCAGAAAGAACCCGGGGTTGGCCAGTTCGAATAAAAGGCCATAGATCCCGAGGAGCATCAGCATATAGGCCACGTTCGGGTCACCGATGACAGCCAGCAATCTGGTCCGCAGGGTCGGCTCGATCGAGACCACCGACAGGCCTTCGCTGGCCAGAATCCTGGGGCCGGATGCCAGTTGCACCGAGCGGCCATCCGCCTGATCAAGGAGATCCGTCAGGTCCCCGGCAACGATGTCGACAACTCCCAGAGCCAAGGCCTCCTCCGCACTGAGGCTGACCGATTCACGCACGGCCCTGACCGCCCACTGGCTATTGCGGCCGTGCCGCTCAGCCAGTCCTTTGATATAGGCCGAGGCATCATGAATCATCTTCCTCTCCAGCGTCGTGGTGTTTGCCTTACCGGTGGCCGCCGGCTCCTGCGAGGTCTCTTCCGGGGCCGGCATCTCCGGCCAGCCGCCGAGCCGGACCGGGGTGGCCGCGCCAAGATTGGTGGCCGGCGCCATTGCCGCCAGGTGGCAGGCATAGAGGATATACGTTCCGGCACTGGCCGCTCGAGCTCCTGCAGGAGCCACATAACCGATAACGGGGATGTCGGAAGCGAGAATGCGCTGAACGATCTGCCGCATGGCGTAATCCAGACCACCCGGGGTATCGATTCGTACAATGATCACGGCAGACTGCAGCTGTTCGGCACGTTCGAATCCCCGCTGCAGGTAGTCACTTGCAGCCGGTCCCACCGCCCCCTGCAACTCGAGCAGAACGGCCACCGGCTGGCCGGCGGTAAGGCTGGGACCAGAAGAGAGCAAGACAGTGCCAGAGATCAGAAGAACGAATAGAAAAAAGAACGCGCGATGAGCACCAGGCCAGTGCCCGCCTCGCTCCCCATCAAGGAGACAGGACATAGGTCACCTCCGCCAACGAGTATACCGCAAGGGAATACTTCATGTTAGCATATCCAGACAGATAGGCCACTGGAAAACCAGCACAGCTGGACCAGGTAGCCTCAGCCGTGACACGCAGCGAAACTCCGGGCACGGTAAGAGGATTGTCCGCGCCGGCGAGTCCGGAATATACCAGCACAGCTGGACCAGGTAGCCTCAGCCGTGACACGCAGCGAAACTCCGGGCACGGTAAGAGGATTGTCCGCGCCGGCGAGTCCGGAATATACCAGCACAGCTGGACCAGGTAGCCTCAGCCGCGACACGCAGCGAAACTCCGG
>JBKEBZ010000016.1:0-109507 GCA_047973425.1 Desulfopila sp. | reverse complement strand
TTTGATGGCCATGCTGTTTATGTTGCAAGAACGCTTGCGGCATAAGGAAACAGTGAGCCTGTTGAGTTGTACCGATATAGTCGAGTTGCTCAGATTTTTTCTGCCACGTCGTGACGTCACCGAAGAGGAGGTTTTAAGACAGCTCCAAGTACGACACGCGAAACGGCAAGCTTCAATTGATTATGCATTCGAAAAACAACGGCGAAATATGTTGATAGTTAACTCGGCAGAACTAACAAAGTAGAATTAAAATCGAAAAAGAGAGGGGAAATGGAAAATCTTGTCGCTCTGGTATTTTTGTTGATGTTGGTGCTGGTCGTTCTGCTCAAGACCGCGGTGGTGGTACCGCAACGTTCCGAGTATGTGGTGGAGCGGTTGGGGAAATACCGGGCCACCCTGGAGGCTGGTTTTCACCTCCTGCTGCCGTTTCTTGACCGGGTCGCCTACAAACGGAGCCTCAAGGAGGAGCCCATCGATATTCCGGCCCAGACCTGTATCACCGCCGACAACGTCACCCTGGAGGTGGATGGCATCCTCTATCTCCAGGTGGTCAATTCGATGCAGTCGGCCTATGGTATCGAAGATTATCAGTTTGCCGCGGCCCAACTGGCTCAGACCAGCCTGCGCTCAGCCATTGGCAAGATCACCCTCGATTCGACCTTTGAGGCCCGGGAGACCCTGAATGGCCAGGTGGTGGAGGCACTGGACGAGGCGGCCTCCAACTGGGGGGTGAAGGTGCTCCGCTATGAGATCAAGGATATCGAGCCGCCGAGAACCGTGCTCGAGGCGATGGAGAAACAGATGAAGGCCGAGCGGGAAAAACGGGCGGAAATCGCCCGCTCGGAAGGCGAAAAACAGGCGATCATGAACCGGGCGGAAGGCGATCGGGCCGAGGCCATCTTTCTTTCCGAAGGCGAGAAGATGAAACGGATCAACGAGGCGGAGGGGCGGGCCCAGGAAATTCTGCAGGTGGCGGAAGCGACCGCCGAAGGGATTCGCAAGGTGGCCGAGGCGCTGGCCATGTCGGGAGGCAAGGAGGCGGCCAATCTGGAGGTGGCCAAAAAATATCTCGACGAGTTCGGTAAACTGGCCAAGACCAACAATACCATGATCATTCCTGCCAGCCTGGGCGATGTGAGCTCGATGATCGCCACGGCCATGGCCACCTTTTCTCAGGTGAAAGATGCGAAATATCCTCTCTTCACCGAGGAGTCTCCCGCACATGAGCGGCGGGCCTGATCCGATCGTGCGCCGTCAGGTGTGCTGGCATCGTCCGCCGCGCCTTCTCGTTCACCTGTTGATGCTGCTTGCCGCGGTGCTGGTTTCCACCTCGTTTACGGTGGGAGCGGCCGTCACCGCCGCCCTCGATCCGGCGGTGCTGACCCTGATCCGCTTTATCGTGGCCGCGCTGGTGATGGCGCCGATCGTCTACCTGCGGGGCGAATTGCACTTCTCCTGGAATTTTACCGGTCGCTGCGCGATCATCAGCGGCGCCCTGGTGATCTTCTTCTGGTGTATGTTCCTCGCCCTGCGCTACACCTCGGCCCTCAACACCAGCGTCATCTTCACCCTGGTGCCACCATTGTCCGGGATCTATGCATGGTTCCTGCTGCGTGAGCGGTTGCCCCGGGCCCAGCTTGGTGCCCTGTTTTTCGGGATGGTCGGTGCCCTGTGGGTCATCTCCCGGGGGGACCTCGGGCTGCTTTGGGCCATGCACTGGAACCGGGGTGATCTGATTTTTCTGGCTGGTTGTCTCGCGATGGGGCTCTATGCTCCCCTGATCAAGCTCTTTCATCGGGGCGAGTCGATGCTGGCCATGAGCTTCTGGGTCCTGGTCACTGGCTGTGGCTGGCTGCTGCTTTTGGGCGGCGGCAGGATTGCGGCGGTCTCCTGGCCGACCATAGCCCTTTCCACCTGGCTGGCCATCGGTTATCTCGCTGTCTTCACCACGGTTATCACCTTTTTCCTCACCCAGTTCTGTGTCACCTTTATCGGCCCGACCCAGGTCACGGCCTACTCCTACCTCTACCCCACTCTGGTGCTGCTGATCGAGCTGTTTCTTGGCCATGGTCTGCCCCCCCCGGCCGTACTGCCAGGGGTGGCGGTGGTACTGCTGGCCATGGTCGTTTTACAGTTCGCTCCTTCTGACGGGCCTGCGGGCCGCTGACAGTCTCTCACCCCGTGTTCTTGGCAGCTGCAAGGGCAAAGGAGGCCAGCATGGTGTGTTTCGCGCCCTTTGCCGACAGGGAACTGGAGTAGAGATGAAAGGCGTCGACGGTGAATGGCGGGGTCGAAAAGAGGCCGTTGCCGGCAAGAAACTGGCCGACCCGTTTGCGTGGACTGTTGGCCAGCCGGGCCAGGGTCACATGGGCGGCAAACTTACGGCGATCCCGGGCTATGCCGATTGCGGCCAGACTCTTCTCCACCATGTTGCGCAGCCTGACCACCTCGATGGTCGGATCGATTCCGGCCCAGAGTACCCGCGGCGTACCCCGAGGGGGAAAGTGACCGACACGCCTTAAGCAGAAGGTGAGCGGCGGGCAGTCGATTTGGCCAAGCGCTTCTCCGATATCCCCAAGGAAGCCAGGGTCGGTATCGCCTAGAAACTTCAAGGTGAGATGCAGCTGTTCTGCCGGTACCGCCCTGGCGCCGGGGATGGCGCCGCCCATGCCGCAGATGAGGGCGCGGATATCTTCCGGGATGTCGATGGCGATAAAGAGGCGCAGCATGGCTACTCTCCGGTAAAAACCGGACCCGTCGCGGAGGTGAGTTGGACAATCGCCGCATTGGCGAGCGTCAACCCGTAGATGCCGGTCACGGTCGGCAGGCTGCCCAGCACGTTGCGTTGCCGCCCTCGATCGCTGTAAGGTGTTGCCGTTTCCGGCTCCTCTGGCGTCGGCTGTCGGTAGTCAAAATCAACCTTTTCGTCGGAGTAGACGCAGAGGATGCCCCGGCCGATTCCCCGCCGTCGCAGCCGCTTTCTGACCAGACGGGCCAGAGGACAGTTGGCGGTATCGAATATGTCGGCCATACGGATCCGGGCTGGGTCGGTGCGAAGAGCTGCGCCCATCGATGACAGAGTGGGAATGCGCAGCTGGTAGGCTCGGGCCAGCAACTGCACCTTGGGATTGAGCGAGTCGATTGCATCGATGAGCAGGTCGACAGGAGGCTGTAAGATGGTGTCCACCGTCTCTTCGCCGGCAAAGAGCGGCAGGGGCTCGACCTGGCAGAGCGGGTTGATCTGCAGCAGCCTTTGTTGCGCGGCCTCCACCTTCGTCTGGCCCAGGGTGGATTCGAGCGCCAGGATCTGCCGGTTGAGATTGGTCGGCTGGATAATGTCGTGATCGACCAGCCGCAGGGCGCCGATACCGGCCCTGGCCAGTCCTTCGAGCGCGTAACCACCGACGGCGCCCAGACCGACAATCGTCACTCGGCTGGCCTTAAGTCGGGCGAAACGCTCCTCGCCTAACAGCCGCATTGTGCGGGAAAATCGTTCATCCATAGGGTTGCGGAAAAAGGTACCTTGCATCGTTCTTTTCGCCCTCTGCGCCACGGATGCAGACCGGGGCCTTGCCCCAAGCTTTCTTTGGTATTTTCTTGGTTCCGGTGGTGGGAGAGGGGCGTCACCGTCCGAACAGGGCCCGGTCCATCTCGCTGGACAAGAAAGACGGGTTTCTGTTCATCTGTTCATATAAAAGGTTGTTCGGTTTCGATTCAAGAAGAATCGACGGTCGTGTCGGTCTGGTACGACATTGCGACGGCGCAGGCTCGCCGGTGCCGTACCGATTGGCTACAGCGTGACATAAACTTTCTTGACCCGGGAACGATTGCTGTTTAAGATTGATAACAGTTATTGTAAATGGAGGGTCTATGTCACTGCGGATGACCAACCAGCGGGAGATGATTCTGCGTGAGTTGCAGAGGAGCAAGCAGCATCTCACTGCCGATGAGCTCTTTGCAAGAGTGAAAAAGATCATGCCCCGAATCAGCCTGGCCACGGTCTATCGTAATCTGGAGACCTTGTCTGAGGCCAAGATGATCGCCAAGCTCGAAGTGAGCGGCAGGCAGAAACGTTTTGATTATGATATGCGGGAGCACGATCATATCTACTGTGTCGTCTGCCATCGGGTGGATAATCTCGCCATCGATCGCGAATCGATCAGGGGTACGGGCTGGAATTCCAGTAACGGGTATGCCGTCCAGGGATTCAGGCTGGAGGTTGCCGGCATATGTCCTGATTGTCAGCAAGCCACATCGGCAAACGAGACAAACCAGCAGAGCTGGACCAAGGTGCCTCAGCCACAATGAGGAATGAAGCTCCGGGTGCGGTAAGAGAGCTTGTGATGCTGGCGAGTTCCAGACAAAGGATGCGCGGTTGTACTTGTGGCAGTAGGGGTGAGACGCCACTGTGAGCAAAAAAGCCCGGGATATTCTCCCGGGCTTTTTTTACTTCACAGCCGCTGACAGTGAGGCTACGTCATCAGCTGAGCATCTGCCTCAGAACAAAGGGCAGGATGCCGCCATGCTCGTAGTAGCGAACTTCCACCTCGGTATCGAGCCGGGAAATCACGGTAAACGAGGTGGCGGTGCCGTCCTCGGCCACGGCTTTGACCTGGAGCTTTTTCCGTGGTGTCATCTGGTCGAGTCCGTCGATGCAGATGCGTTCGTCTCCTTTCAGGCCCAGCGACAAAAGAGAATCGCCCGGGGAGAAAACCAGCGGTAAAACCCCCATGCCGATCAGGTTGTTCCGGTGAATTCGCTCGTAGGACTGGGCAATAATCGCCCGTACGCCCAGCAGCTTACTGCCCTTGGCGGCCCAGTCTCTCGAGGAGCCGGTCCCATACTCTTTTCCGGCCAGGACCACCAGCGGGATGGCCTCCTTCATGTAGGCCATTGCCGCTTCATAGTTGAACATCTCCTCTTTTTCCGGCTGCTTGACCGTGAAACCACCCTCTTTGGGGGCGACCATCAGATTCTTGATCCGGATATTGCCGAAGGTGCCGCGCATCATCACCTCATGGTTGCCGCGGCGTGAGCCGTAGGAGTTGAAATCTTCCTTCTTCACTCCCTGTGCCAGCAGGTACTGGCCGGCCGGATACTTTTCGGCGATGGCGCCGGCCGGAGAAATATGGTCGGTGGTGACGCTGTCGCCAAGGGTGAGAAAGACCCGGGCGTTCTCGATATCCGCGGGTGGTTCCGGCTGCTGGCTGAAGCCGTCGAAATAGGGCGGCTTGCGGATATAGGTCGATTCGGGATCCCAGGCGTAGGTCGTGCTTTCGGGTACATCCAGCTGGCGCCAGTGGTCGTCGCCGGCGTAGATCTTGGCATATTGCACATTGAAGTTGTTCTGGGTGACATGGGTGGCCACCAGGTCGGCGATCTCTTCGTTGCCAGGCCAGAGATCGTCAAGGAGAACGGGCTGACCGTTCGGGTCGTAACCGAGCGGTTCGCAGGTGAGGTCTATATCGACCCGACCGGCCAGGGCAAAGGCCACCACCAGCATGGGCGAGGCCAGGAAGTTGGACTTGATCCGTTGATGGATACGGGCCTCGAAGTTCCGGTTGCCGGAGAGTACGGCAGCCACATTGAGGTCGTTGTCACGGATAGTCTTTTCGATTTCTGGATCGAGCGGTCCGCTGTTGCCGATACAGGTCGTACAGCCGAAAGCGGTGATGTGAAAGCCAAGCGCCTCGAAATAGGGCATGAGTCCGGCCTCGCTGAGGTAGCTGCTGACCACTCGCGAGCCCGGGGCGAGGGAGGTCTTGACGTAGGCGGGAATTTTCAGGCCGCGTTCCACCGCCCGTTTGGCGATGAGACCGGCGCCCATCAGCACATAGGGATTGGAGGTGTTGGTGCAGGAGGTGATCGCAGCGATCACCACGCTGCCGTTACCGAGTTTGGTCGGCATGCCACGCAGGCTGATGTCGATAGCATCCCTGTCGGCGCTCTTGCCTGAAGCGGCGGTGGCGAGAATTTCCTGAAAGTTCTTTTTCATCGCCGATAAGACAATGCGATCCTGCGGCCTGGCCGGGCCCGCCAGTGACGGCTCTACCGTGCCGAGATCGAGTTCGAGGCGGGCGGTGTAGTCAATCTCTTCCTCGCCGGTATAGAACAGGCCGTTGGCCTTGTTGTAGGCCTCGGTCAGCGCGGCCTGCTGGCCGCGACCGGTCATCCGCAGGTAGTGCAGGGTCTTGTCGTCTACCGGGAAGAAGCCGAGGGTTGCGCCATATTCCGGAGTCATGTTGGAGACCGTGGCCCGGTCGGGGATCGTCAGATTGGCCAGACCCGGGCCGAAGAATTCGACGAACTTTTCCACCACCCCGAATTTTCGCAGCATCTGGGTGATGGCCAGAACCATGTCCGTGGCGGTGATTCCCTGGCGCAGGTTGCCGGTCAAGCGTACTCCGATGACTTCGGGGATTGACATGTAATAGGGCTGGCCCAGCATCACCGCCTCTGCCTCGATACCGCCCACACCCCAACCCATGACCCCGATGCTGTTGATCATCGGGGTGTGGGAGTCGAGGCCGACAACGGTATCCGGATAGGCGAGAGTGCGGTCATCTTCAGGGTCGCTGATCACCACCCGGCCGAGATGCTCGAGGTTGACCTGGTGGCAGATTCCCGAATTGGGTGGGACCACCTTGAAGTTGTCGAAACTCTTCTGCGCCCATTTGAGGAGGTTGTAACGTTCGCTGTTACGCTGGTATTCCATGGCGACGTTCTGCTCGAGGCTCTGGCAGGTGCCCGAGTAATCGATCTGCACCGAGTGGTCGACCACCAGTTCCACCGGAACCTGAGGATTCACCCTGGTGGGGTCGCCGCCGAGGTCGCGCACGGCGTCACGCATTACCGCCAGATCGACCACCGCCGGGACGCCGGTGAAATCCTGCATCAGCACTCGGGCGGGATGATAGGGGATCTCCACCGGCGCGTCGTAGCTGGTCTGCCAGTTGGCGATGGCCTTGATGTCCTCGTCTTTGACGATCTGACCGTCTCGTTTACGGAGCAGGTTTTCCACCAGGATCCGAATCGAGTAGGGCAAGCGGCTGATTTTGCCGATATTTGCGCGATCCAACGCAAAGATGTCATAATAGGAATACTGGGTACCGTTGACGTCGAGCGTCTTGACGAAATGTGTGGCTGTCATGGCAATCCTCTTTGGTGGTATCTGGTAGGGGGAAAGAGCGTAGTAACCGGCATGGTCAGGCAATACGGCAGGTGGAACCGCAGGAGCGCTCCCCGCCACAGGAGAAAAAATGGCGGGTTGGATCGCAAGCTATGGACCGGCTGACCGTGCAGGCGCCATGCTATAATGTATTGTGTATTGGCCATGATACTGGAAAATGACGGAGCGTGCGAGAAAAATTGCTTGTTTTATCAGGTTACCGGGATGCCCGAGGACCTCGATGGTGATGGCCAGATTGCCTGCTCCGGTTTATCCGAAAATCGCCAGTGCGAAAAGCTCTGTTACCGCACCGGGGAATTTCATCGTTTGTTGTGGCTGAGGCTCCCTGGTCCAGCATGCTGGTTATTGGCAAAGAGCTCATTTTTTCAGCGATTTTTCACTGGAAAACTCTGTTCAATTCCCAGACCAGTGATTATCTCTGTCTAACTGGTGCCTATCCAGAAACGGCTCTTTTGCCCGAACTCTTCGTTGTGTTCGAAATTTTATCCTCGGAATATCAAATATATGCCTGTGGTAAAATTTATCGAGCGCCTCGATTTTATATGAAACTTCTCGACGCGGTAACACGGCTCTCGGTGCTGACGGGTTTTGGCTAAAACGCTTCAATGCTGCAGTAAATATTCGTATAATAACATATCGATATATAAATGATAAAATATGTTTCTGGCTGAAGTTGGTCGATTGTGGGTGTACTCACGGCCCAAGAGAAAAGAGAGGTCTTGCGGTACACGGTATTGGCTGGCAGGAGCGGAAACACCTACCTTGAGGAGCTGATGGATGGATGAAAAAACAACAGTATTGACCCCGGACGGAATTGACTCCCCCGAGGACGAGACTGGCAATGTGGCAAGCGACAAGTCCCTTATCGTCTCGACCGATCTGCTGCCGGATGACCTGCTGATCATCCCCCTGCATGACAGACCGATGTTTCCGAAGATGATGGGACCGATCGTGGTTGACGACCCGCGGATCCAGCGGGCGATCATGAAGCGGGGGGAGAGGGAGGGCCCCCTCTATCTCGGGCTGTTGCTCACCAGGCCGGCGGAGGACGCGATGCCGAAGCGGCCGGAGAGTGTCGAGGATTTTTTCAACGTCGGGGTGGTGGTCCGCATCGTTCAGGCCACGCCGCCGAAGAATGGCGAACCGCTGCAGTTGATGGCCCAGGCCCTGGAGCGGTTTGAAGTGCAGCATCTCTATCAGCAGGATGCGGTCTTCTTTGCCGGGGTCACCTATCTCTACGAGAAGAAAATCGAGAACACCGAGGAACTCAAGGCCTATTCGGTGGCCATCATCGACTGTATCAAGGAGTTGGTGACCTTGAACCCACTGTTCAAGGAGGGGCTGTCGCTGCTCATCGAGCGGATCAACCTCAGCGACCCGAGCGCGCTGGCCGATTTTTCCGCCTCGATGACCACCTCCTCGGGGGTGGATATCCAGAAGGTGCTGGAACTGGGCGATGTGCGCAAGCGGATCGAGGCCGCGCTGATACTCTTGAAAAAAGAGCTGGAGATCACCAAGCTGAAGACCCAGATCTCCAAGCGGATCGAGGAACAGCTCTCCAAGCAGCAGCGGGAGTTTTTTCTAAAGCAGCAACTTCAGGAGATCAAAAAGGAGCTGGGGCTGGCCAAAGACGATGCTCAGGCCGAGATCGAAAAGTATGAAGAGCGGTTGAAAAAGCTGGTGCTCACCGATGAGGCGAGAGATCGAGTCAAGGAAGAGTTGGACAAACTGCGCCTGCTTGGCCCTTCCTCGCCGGAATTCAATGTGAGCCGCAGCTATCTCGATTGGCTGACCATCCTGCCCTGGGGGGTGTATACCGAGGATAACTACAATACCACCAAGGCCGCCAGAATTCTCAATCGCGATCATTATGGGCTCGAGGACGTCAAGGAACGTATTCTCGAGCTGATCACGGTGGGGATCGTCAAGGGGGATCTCTCCGGCTCCATCCTCCTGCTCTCCGGTCCCCCGGGGGTGGGCAAGACCTCGGTCGGGCAGTCTATCGCCAGAAGTCTTGGCCGTGAATTCTACCGGTTCTCTCTGGGTGGGATGCGCGACGAGGCGGAGATCAAGGGGCATCGCCGCACCTATATCGGGGCGATGCCGGGCAAGTTTATCCAGGCGATCAAGACCTGCAAGACCTCCAACCCGGTGATCATGCTCGATGAGATCGACAAGATCGGCGCGAGCTTTCATGGTGATCCGGCCTCTGCCCTGCTGGAGGTGCTCGATCCGGAGCAGAACAAAGCGTTTCTCGACCATTACCTGGATGTGCGCTTCGATCTCTCCAAGGTGCTGTTCATCTGCACCGCCAACCAGTTGGAGACCATTCCCGGTCCGTTGCTTGACCGGATGGAGCTGATTCGCCTGCCGGGCTATATCTCAAAGGAAAAGGTGGAGATCGCCGCCCGGCACCTGATTCCCAAGCAGCTTGAGCAGCACGGTCTCACCGAGAAGCAGGTGAAGATTTCCCGCCCGGTACTGACGGCGATCGTCGACGGCTGGGCCCGTGAGGCCGGGGTTCGCGGCCTGGAGAACTGTATCAAGAAGCTTATCCGCAAGGCGGTCAAGGAGATCGTGGTCGACCCGGATGCGGTGGTCACCATCAAAAAGGATCAGCTGTCCGAGATTCTCGGCAAACAGTTCTTTACCGAGGGCAAGGCCTTCAATAAACCGCGGGTCGGAGTGATCCGGGGACTGGCGTACACCTCCATGGGCGGGGCGACCCTTTATATCGAGTCGATTCCCGTGCCGTCTTCCACCCCGGGTTTCAAGCAGACCGGCCAGCTCGGCAAGGTGATGATCGAGTCGTCGGAGATCGCCTACAGTTATGTTCGCTCGTTCGTGAAGGAAAACGAGCAGGCGACCAGGTTCTTTACGGAGAATTTCATTCACCTGCATGTGCCGGCTGGCGCCACCCCGAAGGACGGGCCGTCGGCCGGGATCACCATGGCCTGTTCGCTCTACTCCCTGGCGATGAACAGAGCGATCGTCCCGGATACCGCCATGACCGGCGAGCTGACCTTGAGCGGGCTGGTCATGCCGATCGGCGGGGTGAAGGAGAAGATCATCGCCGCCAAACGGTCGAATGTGAAACAGGTGTTGCTGCCAAAGGACAACGAGGATGATTTCCAGAGGCTGCCAGACCATATCCGGGAGGGTATCACCGCCCATTTCGTGGCGACGTTTGCCGATGTTCTGAAGATCTGTTTCCCGTAAGCACAGGCGCTATCAGCGGAACATGATCCCGATCGTGGCCTGGGTGCCGCGGTCGGGATTTTTGGTCAGGGAGTGTTCATCTGGAAACGTCAACAGATGATGGACTCGTAAAAACCCAGATCTACTTCGTTGTAGGTCACAAACGGCACTTCGCTGTACCATATGTACTACCAAATTGCCGCTTGAGACGCTACGCCTCGTATATCAGGTTTTTTCCTGAGTCCATCTCGGCAGAACATTCGACTTTTTACGAGAGTATCAACAGATGATGGACTCGTAAAAACTCCGATCTACTTCGTTGTAGATCTCAAACGGCACTTCGCTGTGCCATATGTACTACCAAATTGCCGTTTGAGACACTACGCCTCGTATATCAAAGTTTTTTCTGAGCCCATCTTGGTGCAACATTCGACTTTTTACGACGCCATCAACAGATACACACCGCGTTTCATGAGAAATCTGGGATAGCGCCCGGTCAGGGCCCTGGCCGAGGGGGGTCTGAGAGTATCAGTAAATAGCTAATATGTAATTTTTCCATGACGTTATATTGTCGTTGCCGCCGCTGAGGCATCTGCTGAGCCGTGTATTTGCCTCTTGCCGGAATGTTCGCATTCGGGTATCGTTATATCATTATAGATATAACGTATGGCTGGTGCTGACCCCTAAACGAGACGGTAGAGACCATGACAAAGCGGAAAAACCTGACGGCAAAGACATACCAACTGATTCTCAAACAACTGCTGCAGCGGCGGATGGTTGCCGGACAGCGCCTGATCTTTGTCGATCTGGCCCGTCAGTTCGGGGTCAGTCGAACCCCGGTGCAAAACGCCCTGAGTATTCTGGAGCGGCAGGGGTATGTCGATCTGGAGCCCCATAAGGGGTACAGCGTCCACGCCTTTTCCCGGCAGGAAATTGGTGATTTCGTCGATCTGAAGCAGACCATGGAAGAGGCCTTCCTGCCGCACATAGGCAAAGCGTCAGCCTCCCAGTTGCAGGGGATTCTGCGAGCGAAGACGGCATTCGAAACGGCCGCCATGGCCAAAAGCTACCGGTTGCTGTCCGGCCTCGACCTTGATTTTCATCTGGCGATAGCGGCCATCTTTGACAATGGGCCGGCCCTGGCGGTGTACCGTGAGGCCCTGCAGAAGCTGGCTATTGCGGCGCTCGGTGCTGAGGGTGATCGGCCAGCCGCGCACCTGGCCTTAAGGGAACATAGTGATATCTACGAGGCCATCGCCATCAACGACCTTGGTCGGGCCACCTGGCTCGCCGCAAAACACCTGCCGCTGACCATCAAGGCAGAGATCCCGCTCACCAGGCCATCTGCCAGACGTTCCCGACTGCAGCCGCCGCTATCGGCTGTCATTGTCGGCAGTGTACCGGCCTCTTCATGAAGAGGAATCCGGGAGAGCGATTCACCTTGCTGGGGTGACGTTGAAATGGGTGAGCACCAGAATTGATGGACTCGTAAAAACTCCGATCTACTTCGTTGTAGGTCACAAACGACAATCCGCTGTACCATATGTACTACCAGATTGCCGTTTGAGACGCTACACCTAGTATATCAAAGTTTTTCCTGAGCCCATCTCGGCGGAACATCCGACTTTTTACGAGTGCACCAGAATTGTATTGTCGGATTCGCTCATCTCCATTTTAATACACAGCATGAAAAAGCATAAAAAATCCAATGAGCGGCAGGAGGTCTGTCCGGGATATCGTTGCCGTGGCAGGATCTGGATAGAAAAAGATGGAGAGACCTTCGTCGGTTTTGGCCGAATAGTTCTCCTCGAGCGAATTGCCGAACATGGTTCTATCTCCAAGGCGGCAAAATCGATGGAGATGTCCTATAAGCACGCCTGGGATCTCGTCGACTCCATGAACCGCAATGCGCCCATGCCGCTGGTTGCCAAGAGTACCGGGGGAAAGGGTGGCGGTGGTGCGGTTCTCACAGAAGCTGGCGAGAACGTGATTCGTGAATTTCACGAGCTTTACCTTCGGCTGACCGCCTTTCTCGTTGCCGAGACAGAAAATCTACACCTGTAGTCCGGATATGCTTTCTGGATGATCGGGCAGGGGTTGGTAAAAAACTGTTTCGATTGGGACCTCTGCCGGGAGCAAGCTCCGCAGTGGTCGTAAGATAAGACGGGATGCGATCGTTGTGGTGAGAAGAGGATGACCAAAAGCGAGGAAGACCTGGCAGGGAGCGCAGCGGCTGACACCTGGTCGTGTGTCGGTGCTGCCGCTGCAACTCCAGAGCGCAGCCTCCTATGCGTCGAGCATGACGCTGGTTGCCTTGATCACGACGTTGATCTGTTTACCGACAGCGATACCGAGTCGCGCGACCGAATCGGCAGTAATGACCGAGACCACTTCCACAGCTGGTGCCACCTCAACTATAACCTCGGCCATAACCTGACCATTTTTGATTTCCTTGACTTTGCCTTTCAAACAATTTCTTGCACTGAGTGCCATAGTTATCCTCATTTTCAAGAGTTGAATGGATGCAGCGTGTCCTTGTCCTGCTGCAATGAAGTGTTAACAACATGCAACATTACGGGTGCTGCGTCAAGCATAAACCGTTGTTTTAATTATAAATAACGGAATCTCATTCTATGCCTTCCCCGCAGATCAGGTTGGTTGTTGGTTTGGCAGTATGTGAGAATTCTTGAGATTATCGCCCATATCGTCTTAAACGATATGGGGTCGTCGATCCGCCAACCCTGACCCACCAGTGGGTGAAATAATCTCGGCGTTTTTCTTCTTCTTGGGTTAAAGTTTGTGGGATCGAAGGTTCTCATCATGCTGGTGAACGATGGAATCGTTCACCAGGTCCAGGCAAAAGGTTGGTAAACGCCGCACTGTAGACGTTTATCTGGTTACCGTTGATGGGCTCGTAAAAACCCAGATCTACTTCGTTGTAGGTCGCAAACGGCACTTCGCTGTACCATATGTACTACCAAATTGCCGTTTGAGAAACTACGCCTCGTATATCAGGGTTTTTCCTGAGCCCATCCTGGTGGAACGTTCGACTTTTTACGAGTCTATCACCGTTCACCAGCACCCCATTTTCGTCTGATCAGGGCTTATCGCATAGCCAACTCGAGCTATGAGACCTGCTTGAACGAACCCGGTACACTGGATGAATGGTTACAGGCCGTGGTAGTGCTATCTTTTTGTGTGTACCGCTGAACGGGTACTCTTTTTTTGCATAGGGCACTGAGCGGTTACGTTATCTGGACAATTACAAAAATAATCAAAGAAGGTAGAAAAATGTTAACGCCAAAAGAAAATGCCTTGAAACTTTTCCGCCATCAGATGCCAGAATTTCTGCCCATCTATGGAGAAGGAATTATTAATAACGTACCTGTCAATGGCTTTCAGGAACGACCCTCCGGTGGTAAGGGTGGTTATGACTGGTTTGGGGTGCATTGGCAATTCATTCCTGGCGATCCCGCCCCGGTTCCTGGTCCGGACTATCTGTTAGATGATATTTGCAAGTGGCAACGTGTCGTGAAATTCCCTGATCTGGATGCCTTTGATTGGGAAAAGGCCAAGGAGATAGATCGAATCACTACTTTTGATCGGGAAAATAATCTCCTGTATCAAATCGTTCATAACGGTATTTTTGAACGCCTCAATGCCCTGATGGGGTTCGAAAATTCACTGATGTCCCTTCTGGAAGAGCCAGAGGTGTGCGCCGAATATTTTATGGCCATGGCCGATTATAAATGCCGGCTGATCGCCAAGCTTGCCGAACATTATCGACCGGATATTATCAGTTATCATGACGACTGGGGAACCCAGCTGAATCTTTTCTTTTCACCGCAAGTCTGGCGTGAGCTGATCAAGCCGGCTACCAAGAAGATTGTCGATTGCGTGCATAGTCATGGTATTATTTTCGAACTGCATTGCGATGGAATGATCAAGGATCTGGTTCCGGAGATTGTCGATGATCTGCATGTCGATTCGATTCAGCTCATGGCGATAAACGATATTCCGTCACTCAAGAAAAAAACCGGCAATAAGGTTGTTTACAACGTTTTTATCAACAATCAGAAATACGAAACAATAGAAAAACTCAATGAGGAAACGCTCAGAAAAGAAGTTCGCCAAGAAGTCATGAGCCAGGGCGAGGGCGGCTGTTATCTTCCCTCGTTTCTCTTGCTTGATCCCAAATGGGAAGGGATTATTTTTGACGAAGTCAGACAGTGTCAGAAAGTTTTATATCAAGGGTAGACTCCGATAGCAAATATATGTCTGTGGTAAAATTTATCGAGCGCCTCGATTTGATAGACTCGTTTTATATGAAACTCATCGGTACGGAAAGCTCAGTCACCGCGCCGAGGAGTTTCATGCTTCGTTGTGGCTGAGGCTCTATGGTCCAGCCATGCTGGTTAGACGAAAAATTCGTAACCGTTCACCAGCACCCCATTTTCGCCCGATCAGGCCTCATCGCATAGCCAGCTCTAGCTATGAGACCTGCTTGAGCGAACCTGGTGCACCGGATGAGGTACAGGCCGTGGTCGTGCTGTCTTTTTGTCTATACCGCTGAACGGTTACAAAAATTCGTGTTTCTGGACGGACACTCTCTGGTTTCTGGAGGGACACTCACGAGAAAGGTGCCATATGTTCGATCGACTCCGGCTCCACTTTCAGGAGAAGAAAAAACAGCGTGAAGAGGAGGCGCTCACCGAACTCAAGGCCCGGTACCATGCCTTCAGGATCTTTCTTGAAAATAACGGTGCGGCCCTGGAGCATCTGGTGGCGATCGATGACCAGTTGCTCAGGCAAAAAGAGGGCAGGCTGCGCCAGACAACCGAGGAACTGCTGCGCACCACCTGTGAACTGGTGGATGGGCTGAACCTGCTCTCTGATGACCGATACGCCGGCCTCTATGCGCTGCATGGAAGGTTGGCCGAACGGATTCGCACCCAGCTCGAACTGCTGGAGAATCGGACAACTGCAGCGGGGCCGGAGGGGTTGCCGCTTGGTCGGAGTGGCGCCGCCGATTTCCGCCTCTTCGGCAAGAAGGCGGCAACTCTGGCCCGGTTACGGCAACTCGGTCTGCCGGTTCCGGATGGCTTTGTCTGTTCGGTCCAGCTCTGTCGGAGCTTCCTGGCGGAGAAGGAACTGGCGGCCGCCCTGCACAAGGCGCTGGCCAAGGTCGCCAGCGGACAGAGCGATCTGGCGACGGTGGCCGAGCGGGTCCGGACCCTGATTGTCGAAGCGGTTGTGCCGGCGCATATCCGAGACCCCCTGGCCAGGGAGTACGACCGGTTGGTCAGCGACAATCGCCACCTGCTGGATGGTGACGCCACGCTGGCCGTTTCGGTGCGCAGCAGCGGTATTTCCGAGGATGGGGCCGAGTTTTCCTTTGCCGGGCAGTATGCTTCGCTGCTCAATGTCCGGGGGATCGAGCAGCTGCTGGCCGCCTTTAAGGAGGTGGTCGCCAGCGCCTTTGGCGCCAGGGCCATGGCCTACCGTCAGAATGCCGGCATGGCGCCACGCGACTTCGATCTGGCCATCCTCTGCCAGGTGATGGTCTCACCCCACTGTGCCGGGGTCCTGTTCACCCGGGACCCTGCGCAACCGGAGAGTGGGCGGATGCTGATCAGCGCGGTACCGGGACTGGGGAGTGCGGCGGTAGATGGTTCGGTGCCCGCCGATCTGTACCGCCCTCCCCGCAGTGCAGAGATCGCTGATCCCGATCTGCCCCAGCAGCCCTCTACTGCTCCGAAACCGGCCGGAGATCCGGGCGATGCCAACGCGTTGATGGCCGGGGCGGTCATTGCCCGCAAGACTACCCGAGAGGTGGCCGCGGCAGAAGGCGGCTTGCGGCGCGTGGCCGTGGCGGAGCAGGAGGCGGAGGTGCCGCTGCTCTCTGTCGCGGCGCTCGATGAGCTGGCTCGGATCGGTGAGATCATCGAGAGCCTCGAGCAGAGGGTGCAGGATATCGAATGGGCCTGGTCTCCGGTCGGTGGGGTAGCGATCCTGCAGGCCCGCCCGTTGCGGCTCACCTCTTCTAGCGAAGGACGGCGTACCCGCTCCCCAGCGATGGCGACGCCGCTGGTCTCAGGCAACTGCGGTTCATCGGGCAGAGGCGTCGGTCAGGTCCGTATCGTTCGCTCTGGTGCGGAGATGCGCCGGTTGAGCGAGGAGTTGCGCCGTCAGGCCCGAGAGAGCCCCATCGTGCTGGTTTTGCCCCAATCGATTGTCGATGCGGTCTCTCTGTTAGCGGACTGCAGTGGGGTCGTGGTCGAGGTGGGCAACCCGACAGACCATCTGTCCTGTGTTGCCAGGGAGTACAATGTGCCGCTTATCACCGGGGCCGCATCGGTGATGACCAAGCTGGCCGAGGGACAGTGGGTCATCGCCGATGCGGACAGCGGTCAGGTCTTCAAGGCCCCCGACTCGGTGATCCAGTCGAGCAGGGAGCAGCACGTGGCGATGCTGGCGGCACAAAAGGAGACGCCGGAGACAGGGAACCAGACCCTGCCGGGGGGTGCTGGCGAAAGTGAGGTCTCGCCGGAGAAGCGGCTCCTTCGCGAGTTGATCGTGCCGCTCAACCTGACCGACGCCTTCGGGGCGACCTTTTCTCCCCGGGAGTGCCGGTCACTGCACGATATCATCCGCTACAGCCATGAGATGGCGATCCTGTCGATGTTCAACGTCGGCGACATGATCATGGAGCATGCCGGTAATCTGCTTCACCCCCTGGAGATCGGTATTCCGTTCATGTTCCTGGTGATCGATGTCGGCGGCGGTACCAGGATCCACAAAGCGGTCAGGCTCCGTGACCGCCTCTTTGTCCAGACCCCGCTCGGCAGGGAGGATATTCTCTCGGTGCCGCTGAAGGCGCTCTGCGAAGGGCTGACCACTCCCGGCATCAGTTGGCACAGCGGCCCGGACCTGGCGGCGCTGTCGGGAATCGTCTCCCGGACCATGCTTGACTCGCGGGGCGCACGACCGGCCGGCTCGGTCAACTATGCCCTGGCGGCCCGGGACTATCTCAACCTCAATGCCCGGCTCGAATTCCACTTCGCCATGCTCGATACGGTCTGTGGCCGGGATACCCACGCCAACTATATCCGCTTCCGTTTCAAGGGGGGAGGGGCCAGCCAGGAGCGCAGCCGGCGGCGGGCGCTCTTTCTCCGCCATGTGCTCGAGCAGCACGCCTTTTACACTTCGGTGGTCGGTGATCTGGTCACCGCCTCGCTGACTGGTGCCTCAAAGGAGGCGGTGTATCAGCGGCTGGTGATGCTGGGTAGGCTCTTTGGCTTCAGCAGGTTTCTGGACGGGGTGATGACGGATGACGAAATTCCCCAGGTTTTGGCGCGACAGTTTTTAGCTGGTAACTTCGACACCCGTTCCGTGCTGCCCCAGGCTGGTGACCACCCGGCGGTGTCGAACGGAACTCAGGCATGATAAAAGGTTCGGGCCGGCAATTCCAGGGCGGTGAGGAGGTTGCCGTAGACGGCCCCCGTGTCGATACAGATCCGATCAGGCAGCACCAGTGGCAACTCGAACGGGGTGTGGCCGAAGACCACGGTGCGGCCATGGGTTGTGGCGTCCGGTCTGATGAGACGCCGGCTGGAGAGGAGGATCGTCTCGGTAAAATCGAGGTTGTCATGGCCGGGGTCGCCGTTTTCCAGCAGGGTCAGCATCTCCAGGCTTATGTCGGCATGGGTGAAGACCGTGGTGTCAGTCAGGTGGGCGAACGTCAGCGAGTGAAAAAAATCCCGATGATGGGCAGGAAAGGCCGCCAGGCCCTGCAACTGGCGCATCGTCGCCCCGTAGCTGGCAAGCGTTGCGGTAATGCCCATCCCCCGTAACAGGCGCAGGATTTGGTCATCGCCCGTCTGGTGGTATTCCAGCAGGGTCTGCTCGTGGTTTCCCTTTAAGAAGACAACGTTGCGACAGCTGTTCTGCAACTCGATCAGATAGTCGATCACCTGCCTGGCATGCGGCCCCCGGTCGATGTAGTCACCGAGAAAGACAAGGGTGTCGCGGTCCCTGTCGAACGGCAATCGCTCCATCAAGGTAACGAGTTTGTCATGGCAACCGTGAATGTCACCAATGGCAAATATCTTCTCTGCGGTGGTCGCCATGCTGCACGCTCCCTGGGGTGGTCTTCCGGGGACCACCATACCATCTTGCCGGGAGTTTTTCAGCGCAAATGCGCCAGGGTGAGGGTGGTCTTGGGCAATCTGGCTGGCCCAGGCAGAATGTTTTTTTTATCCGAAACTCGTCAGTGCGGAAAATTCCTTTACCGGGGCGACGATTTTCATGGTTCATTGTGGCTGAGGCGCTATGGTCCAGCCCTGCTGGTTTATATGAAACGCCTCAGCACGGAGATTTTTGTCACCGCGCCGAGGAGTTTCATGCTTCGTTGTGGCTGAGGCTATCTGGTCCAGCCATGCTGGTCAGTTCTGCCTGGGCCGGGGTGCTCAATGACTGATACTCTCGTAAAAACCTAAAACCTGCACGTAAGATGGCTAAGTACAAAAGCCTGATATACAAGGCGCAGTGGTGTCGGCTAAGCTAAGCACAGGCGTACATGTGGTACGCCGAGCAGTGGCCGATCCCACTGCAACGCAGGAGATCGGGCTTTTTACGACGCCATCAATGATTAAAGACGGTAAAGAGATGGCTGTTGAGCAGAAAGTGGACGTAGATCGAGGCGAAATAGCCTAGCGCGATGGCCCACGACCATTTCAGGTGGCCGAAAAAGGTGTACTTGCCCCTGGCCTGACCCATCAGCGCCACCCCGGCGGCTGAACCGATGGAGAGCAGGCTGCCGCCGACGCCGGCGGTGAGGGTGACCAGCAGCCACTGGCCATGGGACATGTCCGGCAGCATGGTGAGGACCGCGAACATCACCGGGATGTTGTCGACGATGGCCGAGAGAATGCCGACCATGATGTTGGCCGCCGTCGGTCCCCAGTCGAGATACATCACCTGGGAGACCGTGGCCAGGTAACCGATAAAGCCCAGACCGCCGACGCAGAGAATAATGCCGTAGAAAAAGAGCAGGGTGTCCCATTCGGCTCTGGCGACCTTGGCAAAGATATCGAAGGGAGGAATCTGGCCGATCTCCTCACTGGCCTTGCGTCGGTCATAGGCCGCCTGTTCGAAATCGTGGGTCTTTTTGAGATAGAAGCCGAAGAACTTCAATAACGACAGTCCGCCCATCATGCCGACCATTGGCGGTAACTGCAGGAAATTGTGGAAGCTCACCGCGGTAGCGATGGTGACGAGAAAGAGCAGCATGATGATAACGGCACCGCGCTTCATCTCGATGTTTTCAACGCCAGCCTGCGGTTGTGTACTGGGGATGGCAAAGCTCATGATGAGCGCCGGTATGAGCCAGTTGACGACCGAGGGGATAAAGAGTACCAAAAATTCCTGGAACTGTACCATCCCCTTCTGCCAGACCATCAGGGTGGTAATGTCGCCAAAGGGGCTGAAGGCGCCGCCGGCGTTGGCCGCGACCACGATATTGATACAGGAGAGGCTGATAAATTTGGTGTCGTCTTTGCCGATGGCCATCACCACGGCACACATCAGCAGGGCGGTGGTCAGGTTGTCGGCGATGGGGGAGATGAAGAATGCCAGCAGACCGGTGATCCAGAACAGTTTCCTGTAGGAGAAGCCGGCATTGACCAGCTTGACCCGCAGGGCCTCGAACACCAGCCGCTCTTGCATGGCGTTGATATAGGTCATCGCCACCAGGAGGAAGAGAAAGAGCTCGGCATATTCGAGGATATTGTGGCGGATGGCAACTTCCGCCGCGTGATCGATGCCATGGGCGGCATAGACGTAGCCGATCATCGCCCAGATAAGGGCTGCGGCCAGCAATACGGGCTTTGATTTCCGCATGTGGGTGACCTCTTCGAGCATCACGAAGAGGTAGGCCACGACAAAGAGAATCAGGCTGAGGTAGCCGACCCAGCTGCTGGTCAGATCCAGGGTTTCATGGGCGGCCCCGGTCGCTGATGCCAGGGCTGTGCCGGCAAAACCCCAGATGGCCAGTACGGTGGCCGTAAGGCAAAAAACACTCCACTTCTGCATTGTAGGTACTCCTGTATGTTAACGGTGAACGGTGGCTGCCGGCGCGGATGACTCTGCTGCCGGCAGTCTTCTTGAAACGGGTTTATGATACCGGAACCTTGGTTGCCATACCCATCAGCGGCCAGATCACCGTCACCGCCAGCCAGGTTACCACCATCAGCAGGATGGAGGCCGGAATGCCATACATGAGAAATTCCACCGTGGTGAACTGCTTGGAATTGTAGGCGATGGCGTTTGGTGCCGCTCCGACCAGCAGCAGAAACGGCATGCCGGCGGTGATGAGAGCGGAAAAGAGGATGACCTCGCCTGCTACCCCGAGGTAGGGGGCGATAACCAGGGCGACTGGCAAGGAGATGGCGATGGCGGCCACGTTCATAATTAAGTTGGTCATGATCATGACGAAAAACGCCATGCCAAGAACAAAAACGATCCCGGGGGCATCCTTGAACAGCAGCAGCCAGTTGACGGCCAGCCACTTGGCTGCCCCGGTCTCCCAGAGACAGAAACCAATGGACATGGCCCCAGCAAAGAGGAGGATGATGTTCCACGGGATCTCTTCGAGATCCTCGAGGGTGAGGATACCCAACAGGAAAAAAGCTATGGTTGAACACAGCATTATACCGGTCTTGTCCAGTGAGGCAAGGGCAGGTATGAAATTTTTCAGGGCAATGACGAGGATGGTGGCAAAGACGATGACCACCGCGCAGATCTCTTCCCGCCGCCAGGCCCCGAGTTCGCTGTACATCCGGATAGCCCGCTGTTTCAGGCCGTCGATTCTGGCCCTTTCGGGCTTGCAGAAGACCATGAAGAAGACCCAGAGCAGAAAGACCATCAGCCAGCCCACCGGGAACATATACATGGTCAGCTCGAAGAAGCTGATATCCACCTTCATGATATCCTTGTAAAACCCAAGCGCCACGGCCCCGCGGGCGGCGCCCAGCAGGGTGATGATGCTGCCGGCGCCGGCCACGTAGGCCATGCCGATGAACAAGCCCTTGCCGAACCTGGTGGGCTTGTCGCTTTCGGCATAGAGGGCATGGATCGCCATCAGCAGCGGGAACATGGTCGCCGCCACCGCGGTATGGGCCATCAGGTGGGTGAGGGCGGCGGTCATCACGAAGACCCCCAGATAGATCGTCGAGGTCTTCTCGCCGACGATGGCCAGCATCTTGTAGGCCAGACGCCTGGTGAGACCGGTTTTGGTGAAAACCATGCCGATGACGATGGAACCGAAGATGAACAGTACCGAGGGGTCCATGAAGTCTTTGAAGGCGACGGCTGGTTTACGAATGAGAAAGAGGGCCTGCAGGGTACCGATGGCCACGCTGGTGACCCCGATGGGGACGACCTCGAACACCCACCAGGTCGCTGCCAGGGCGAAAACGGCCAGCGCTCCCTTGGCCTCTTTGCTGAGGATGAAATGCTCTCCCACCGGGTCGATGGCATCAGGCCAGGGCGGGCACCAGTAGATCAATGCAAAGAGCCCTATTCCAAGGAGCATGAAGAACGTGCGCCGGTAGTCAAACGGTTTTGCCTGCGATTGCTGGGCTGCTGCTGTGCTCATTGTGGTTTCCTGTATGGTTTGGGGGCAAGTGTCAGATGGTGCAATAGGTGCCTAGAACCCTGAAAATATCCTGGATCCGGACCGCTCCAACCAGGATGTCGTCTTCGGTGACCGGCAGGGTCGTCTCGTTGTCCTTGATCATGATCTCCAGGGCATGGAGCAGATGGGTGGTGTCGGCAATCGAGCGGTGCGGCTCGATCATGAACTGGTTGACGGTCATTTCCGCCTGACGGCGGCATTCGCGGCGAAAGGAGTCTTCGAGCAGGATGGAGAGGTCGGTGAACAGGTCTTTCTTGCCGCCGTAGACCTGCACCTTGGGGGTGGCGAGTATCGATGGGAAAAAGCTTGTCAGGATATCCTGTATCAGGATATGACCGCTCAGCTGACCGGTGCTGTTGGTCACGAGCAACTCGTCGTAATAGAGATGACGGCCATCCGCCGAGCCGTGCTGGAGCAGCAGGGCAACCGCGTTGCCAATCGGTTCGTTTTCCATGAGATGGGGATACTGCGCCAGGGGAATGAGGACTTCGCGAACAAGGGTGATATTGTTTTGCATGGGGTGCTCCCTGTAGTTGCTCTCTGGAGGGTGGTTGGTCGCGATGCCGGGCGGATCACCAGCCCCGGCTTTTCAGGATCTGATCGAGTTCCTCTTGAGATTTTTTTTCAAGAAGATGTATTCTCCGATCTTTGGCTTCGCCGATTTTCTGCAGCAGATCGGCGAGATCCACCGGCTTCTGCAGGAAATCGCCAGCGCCCTTTTTCATGGCCTTGATCCCGCTTTCCACCGTGGCGTGACCGGTGAGCATGATCAGTTCGGCATCGGGGTTGATCTCCTTGATCCGCTCGAGTGTCTCCAGGCCGTCAATGCCCGGCATCGACAGATCGACGATGATGGCGTCGTATTCCTGCCGGTCTGCCAGGCTGATGGCGTCTTCACCGTTTGCCGCGGTGTCGACCTGCATCCCCCTGATCTCGAGTCTGGCTTTGAGGGAGACCAGGAACTCCTCCTCGTCGTCCACCAACAGAATTCTGGCCTTCAGTTGCTGTTGCATGGTTTGTCTCCTTGGCGTGTTGTTTGTCGTTGTTGTCGACGGCTCCTTGCGGATGTCGCTTTCAATCTGACGTCATTCTATGGTGTTACAGGGTGGCTCAACAAAGAATAGAGCAACAGCTGTGCCAGAACGGCCAGCGAGAGTGGCGGTAAGTTTATCAATCTAAAATTATTTGCAATTATTGAAAAAGACTACCAGGCGGTCTCTGCCGGACATGAGACAGGAGACGGATAGTATCTATTTGTATCGATATGTATCGGTACAAATGGATACATAAAGTTACCTGTTGGGATTGCGGCTGGCGGGCGATGGTGGCGCAGGCGAGGTGGTGGCAAGACGGTCGCTGGGAATCCAGGACTCGCCATGTGGTGCATATGTGTTATTTTGGTGTTTTATATTAGTGGTATGAATGATAAACAGTCTGTCCGTTCAAGCGATTCGTCCGGCGCGGAGAGAGGGCGGTTGCCGGCCGTTCCGGGCAGCACGGGGGGAAGGGATGAGATTGTAGCGTCTGCAGTTGTGATGGCATTGAATGTGCATAATTCTAAGCAGCATGGCTGGACCAGGTAGCCTCAGCCACAACGAAACATGAAACTCCTCGGCACGGTAACAAAAATCTCCGTGCTGATGCGTTTCATCTAACCAGCATGGCTGAACCATAGAGCCTCAGCCACAACGAAGCATGAAACTCCTCGGCGCGGTGACTGAGCTTTCCGTACCGATGCGTTTCATATAAAACTGGTGTCCATCAGGAAACTCTCTCGTTTCTGGATGGGTCCTGACGAGCTGGGGCAGCGGAAAGCGATCGAGTCCTGTTTGCTGCAGCGAACAAGATCAGAGCGCGCCGGCGGTGGACAGTCTACTGGCACTGCCGCACGACGAGACCGATAATTCTATCTGAGGAGCTCGACAATGTCATCTATTGCTATTTTTCCATGTACCTTCACTCCGGCGGCGGAAATCATCGGCGAACTCGCGAAGATCCATGACTTGATACTCTATGACGACGAGATGCTCTTTGCCGAGACCGCCAAAAAATATGGGCTGGCCAGCGATAAACTGAAAAATGCGACCTACGGCAAGACCTCGGTATTCAATCAGTTCACCCTCGACAAGGAGAAGTCGGTGAACATGATGCGCTCGGTGCTGGCAGGTCATCTCGCCGGACAGGAGCAGATGCTCTTTCACGGGTTTCTCACCTCGCTCATTCCCGGTCGGGTCAGTCATGTTTTAAAGGTGCTGGTGGTGGATACCAAGCAGGGGCGGCTGGCGGTGGCCATGGAAAATGGCTATAGCGAGAGGGAGGCGAAAAAGGCGATCAAGAACGACGACCTCGCCGCCTATAACTGGAGCGATTTCCTGTTCAAGAAGGAGGCCTACGACAGTTCGCTGTTCGATCTGGTGATCCCGGCGGAAGACCGCTCGCCCCAGGAGATCATGGAGACCATCGTCAAGCACTTCCACTCGACCTCGGTACTGCAGACCGCGGAATCGGTGCAGGCGGTCCAGGATATGGTCATCGAGGCCGAGGTGGAGAGGTTGCTCCTCAACTCCGGTCACCGGATGGCCATCAGAAGCACCGGAGGTGAGGTGGTGCTGACCGTGGAAAAGAGTGTTTTCAGTTTCAGCAGGCTGGCCAACGACCTGACCGAGCTGGCGACCAAGGTCGGCGGAGTCACCGAGGTCAAGGTGAACAAGAGCGTCAACTTGAATGAATCGATCTACCGGCGGCAGAATTTCGAGCTGCCCTCGAAGGTCCTTTTCGTTGATGATGAAAAAGATTTTGTCCAGACCGTTTCCGAACGGCTGATCAGCCGTGATGTCGGCACCTATGGTGTGTATAATGGGGAGGAGGCGCTCGAACTGGTCAGCGAGGATCGGCCCGACGTGATGGTGCTCGACCTGAAGATGCCCGGCATGCACGGTGTCGAGGTGCTCCGGCGGACCAAGGAGCTGGCTCCGGATATCGAAGTGATCGTCCTGACCGGTCATGGAAGCAGCCAGGACATGCAGCAGTGCATGGAACTGGGCGCCTTCGCCTACATGAACAAGCCTGTCGATATCGAGGAGCTTTCAGCGACGATCAAGGCGGCCAACGAAAAGGTGCACAACAGGGGCTGACGACGCCAGGGTGGCTGGCGCGGCACAATGAAAAGGAGGTTCCCATGGAGACTGGGCTGAAGACAAAGGTCCTGCTGGTTGACGACGAGGAGGAATTCATCGCCACGCTCGGCCAGCGGCTCAAGGCGCGCAATCTCAAGGTGAGCACCGCAACGAGCGGTGTGGCGGCGATTGACCTGGCGGACCAGCAGGATTTCGATGTGGTCGTGCTTGATCTGGCCATGCCGGGGATGGACGGATTCGAGGTGCTCAGACGGATCAAGGCCGATCATCCCGAGGCGGAAATCATCATGCTCACCGGTCATGGCACCATTGAATCGGGGGTGGCGGCGATGAAGCTCGGGGCAGAGGATTTTCTCGAAAAGCCGGTGGATATCAGTGAGCTGCTAACGAAGATTCAGGAAGCGAACCAGAAGAGGGTCCTGGTACTGCAGGAAAAATCGAAGGTCGAGATCGAGAAGATCTTAAAAAGCAAGGGCTGGTGAGGGGCCGGTGGGCGCAGGTCACAGAGCGGATGAAGGTCGACCGACCGAGCACTTCATCCCCGACACCCTCGCCATGCTCGAGGGTATCCCCTATCCCGCCATGATCCTCGATGAGCGATGCAGGATCCTGGAGATGAACCGGCTGATGGAGGCGATGACCGGCTACGGGGTGGATCGGGTCCGTGGCATCCATGGCGAACTGGTGATGCGCAGCAATACCGGCAATGGCCGGGGGCAGAAATACCTCGAGGTGCTGCAGAATGGCGAATCGCTGGCGGTAACCGGTGACATCATCAACTGTTTCCGTCGACGGATTGCCATCCGCTATACCATCTCTCCCCTGCATGACCGGCGGCGGGCGAGTGCCGGGCTGCTGGTGATCGCCGAGGACATTTCCGCCCAGGGCGAGGTGAGCAAGGGGAGCATCGGTGATTTCTCCTCGGTGGAGTTGATCGGCTACAGCCCGAAGATGCAGAAGGTGTTCGAGATGATCCCGCTGATGGCCCATACCGACGCCTCGGTGATGATTACCGGCGAGACCGGGACCGGTAAGGACAAGATCGCCGAGATCATTCATCGTCAGTCGGACAGGGCCCGTTTCCCGTTTATCAAGCTCAACTGTGGCGCCCTGCCTCTTGGTCTCCTGGAGTCGGAGCTGTTCGGCCATGTCAAGGGCGCCTTCACCGGCGCCACCCGCAACAAGCCGGGGATGTTCAAATTGGCCGACCGCGGCACCCTCTTTTTGACCGAGATCGGCGATATGCCGCTGCCTCTGCAGGTAAAGCTGCTGTCGGTACTCGATGACCGGCAGTTTGTGCCGGTGGGGGGAGAGAAGAGTACCAACGTCGATGTGCGGATCATCGCCGCCACCCATCGTCCCCTGCGCGAGCAGGTACAAAAGAGCAGCTTTCGAGAGGATCTGTTCTATCGCCTGAATGTTCTGCATGTGCACCTGCCACCCCTCACGGAACGCGAAGGCGATCTTCGCTACCTGCTCGATCATTTTCTCGAGAAGTACACCGTGGCCCTGGGCAGGACCATTGTCGGCTTTACGCCAGCGGCCCTGAAGACATTGCTTGAACATCGTTATCCTGGCAATGTCAGAGAGATGAGCAATATCGTCGAATATGCGGTCAATGTCTGCAAACAAAAGGAAATCGACGGCGAGCACCTCCCCCCCTATCTCTTTGAACAGGTGCAGGACGATACCCCGGCACCAGCGCCCGCCCCGGCGGTACCAGAGGGTGAACGGCATGCCGAGACGGGTGCGAGGCCGGGCCATGACCCGGCCGGCGACAGCTGGGAGGATATCGAGCGGCAGATGCTGGTCGATACCTTGAAACGGCACGGCGGGAGTCGGATCAAGACCGCTGACGCGCTGGGCTGGGGGCGGATGACGTTGTGGCGGAAGATGAAAAAGTACAAACTGCTGCAGTGAGGGATGACCGATGCGTATGCTGCTGATCCCTATTCAGGGCGACTTTGTCGCGCCCCGTTTTGATCTGGCGACCGAAGTGTTCATGGCCCAGATCGACAATGGCCGGATCGTCGGTGATCCGAAGACCATCATCTCCGAGAGGCCTTCGGAGGAGTGGCTGTGTCAGCTGGCGGTCGAAGAACATATCACCGATGTGGTCTGCGGGGGGATCGAGGAGTTGCACTACAATTTTCTCGTCTGGAAAAAGGTCAAGGTGCTGGACTCGATTATCGGGGCCTGGCGACCGGCGCTCGACAAGATGCTGGCCGGCAGCCTGGCGCAGGGAGAAATCTTCATTGATTACGACGATGAGGGGTTGAGTTTATGAAAAGAGCGGAAAAGACGAATATCTATGACAGGATTGTGTCGAAGGTGGCGGTGGGCCCGGCGGACATCGCCTCGGGCCAGCGCAACTACACCCAGCTCAATGTTGTCCTCTACTCAGCCATGTTCTTTATCGCCGTTATCCCCATGCTGGTGGTGGGCTGGCTGGGGTACCAGAACTATAATCGCCTGTTCCAGATCTCCGAGCGGGAGGAGTTGGAGTGGAAACTCGACGGCAAGATCAAATCGATCGAACATATGGTCAGCAGTCTCACCTCGGTGGTCCAGTTCGTGGCCCGGAGAGATCGCTATGTCGAGCTGACAGAAGATGACCGCCTCAAGGAACTGTTTTTGCGGATCCAGCGGCAATACGCCTTTTTCGCCGACCTGGGGGTCGTCGATCACAGCGGTATCCAGCGTGCCTATTACGGGCCGTATGACCTGCAGGGCGCCGACTACTCGCAGGAGGGCTGGTTCAAGGAGATGGCCGACAAGGAGGTCTACATCAGCGGGGTGTATACCGGCTACCGGAAGGTGCCCCACTTCGCCATCGCCGTCAGCAACCTCGATCCGAACACCCGGCAGTTCTGGGTGCTGCGGGCCACCATCGACGCCTCGACCCTGCAGGAGTTCATCGACACGATCAAAACCTATGCCACCGATGACCTCTTTCTGGTGGACAGCCAGGGGGTGCTGCAGACCTCGTCGAAATATTATGGCAAAACGCTGGCCCGTTTTCCCTCGGCCGTCCAGGACGGGATTCGCCATACGGTGTCGGCCCAGGGCGAGGATACCTTCGAGGCCATCGGCACCATCAAGAACAGCCCCTGGTCTCTGGTGGTGCTGAAGCGGCGGTATATTCATCAGGCCGAGTGGAAGAATTTCCGGGCCCGGTTTTTCTTCATCATCTTCACCGGCTTTCTGGTGAGCCTGCTGGTTGTCTATGGTCTGGTCAGGATGTTGACCGGACTGATCAGAAAAAACGATGAAATGCGGATGGCCATGCTCAAGGAGGCCGAGCATACCGACAAGCTGGCCTCGATCGGTCGGCTGGCGGCCGGGGTCGGCCACGAGATCAACAATCCGCTGGCAATCATCAGCCAAAAGGCCGGATTGATTGATGATCTCTTGGAGATATCTCCTGATTTCGAGTACAAGGAGACCCTGAAAAAGAACCTGACCGGTATCTACCAGAGTGTGGACCGCTGCAAGGCGATCACCCACCGCCTGCTCGGCTTCGCCCGGAGAACCGATGTGGCGGAGGCCCCGGTTCAGGTCAACGAGGTCATCGAGGAGGTGCTGCAGTTTCTCGACAACGCCCTGCTCTACAGTCGGATCAAGCTGGAGATGGATCTCCAGGAGAGTCTGCCCGAGGCGGTGAGCGACAGACTGCAGCTCCAGCAGATCTTTCTCAACATTATCAACAATGCCATCGACGCCATCGGCAAGAACGGGGTTATTTCCATCACCAGCCAGGTGGTGGCGGGTGATGTCCGGGTGGTGATCCAGGACGATGGCCCGGGTATCGACAAACAGATCCTCCCCCATATTTTCGAGCCATTTTACACCACCAAGGAGACCGGCAAGGGGACCGGCCTGGGGTTGTCTATCACCTACGGTCTGATAAAAAAGCTCGGCGGCGACATTACCGTCCGGTCGGTTGTCGGCCAGGGGACGGCATTTACCATCACCATACCTGTGCACAGGGAGCAACATGACGAGTAATACTAATGATATGGGAATAGATATTCTGATTGCCGACGACGAGGTGGAGTTTGCCTCGACGCTGGCGATGCGCTTGGAACTGCGAAAGTTTCAGGTCCGCACAGTCAATTCGGGCGGGGACGCCCTGGCGGCCATAGAGGTGAGCGTCCCGGATATCCTGCTGCTCGATCTGAAGATGCCCGACCTCGACGGTTTGGAGGTGCTGGCGATGCTGCGGGAGAAGTATCCGTCGCTGAAGGTGATCATTCTCACCGGTCACGGATCGTTCCAGTCGGGACGGGAGGGCATGGAACTGGGGGCCTACGACTACGTGATGAAACCCGTGGATCTGAGCCGGTTGATCACAATCGTCAGGGAAGCCTGTGGTCACGACCCGGCCTGAAGGGTCGTCGGCCGGCTGTGGGGAGCGGCGGCGGGTGGACCTGGTGGTCGACCCTGGTGAAAATGAACATACCGTTGGAGTGGCGAATATGACAGAACAGTACGATGTCGAGAAGGTGTGTCTCGAGGTGTCCGCCGGGGTGACGGCGATGGTCACCCATGACCTGAAAAACACCCTGGCGATCATCAACGAGAATGCCGGTCTGCTCGACGATCTGGCGATAATGGCCGACGATGGTGGCGTCCCGGTGGAGCGGGTGCAGGGAGCGGCCGGAAAGGTCGCACAACAGGTCGGTCGCTCCAATGCGATCATCAAGAACCTGAACCGTTTTGCCCACAGCGGCGATGTGCCGGTGGGTCGGGGGGCGGTTGGCGATATCGTTCAGTTGATGGTTGATCTCACCACCCGCCGGGCGGCCATGCAGAACATTCAGGTCGCGGTGCGGTGCGGCCAGGAGCACCAGATCGAACTTCCCCTGTTGCCATTTGAAGCCTTGTGTTATCTGGTGCTTCTCTATATCTATCAGAACGGTGCGGCCGGAACTGTTGTCGAGATCTCCTCGCAGGCTGCAAGCGAAGGCATGGTCCTCCGTTTTGCGACGACCCTGGCTGCCGGCGATGGCGACGTCTTTCCCGGTCCCAAGGAGCAGGTGCTGCTGACCATGTTGCAGGGACGTTGTCAGGTCGATGCCGATGGGGTGCTGTTGACTCTGGCCCAAGAGGGGCGCCGCGGGTGAAGTGATAATGCGGCGATAAAACGTTTGGAGAAAGGCCGTCAGGCTATGGGGAGAGAACATGCATCTGTTTGAGACGGAAAAGGGCGATCGCTGGGTCTGCATCGTTTGCGGAGAGGAGCAGCGGGCGATGATAGAGGAAAAAGGCTGGGAGCATATCTTCGACAGGGACGACCAGACGCTGCGCTGTGATCTGTGCGGCAGGGGTGATTACGACGTCGAAGATTGATGGCGTCGTAAAAAGGTCGATCTCCTGCGTTGTAGGTCGCAAACGGCACTTCGCTGTACCATATGTACTACCAAAGTGCCGTTTGAGACGCTACGCCTCGTATATCAGGGTTTTTCCTGAGCCCATCCTGGTGGAACATTTGACTTTTTACGAGAATATCAAGATTGAAGGCGCCGGATGCGACAGCCTCCACCAGGGTCGGGGAACGTCCCTGCCCGGTCGAGGCTGCCTTGGCGCGCCTGGCTGCCGATACGGTCTAAAACCACCAGATCATCCGTTTGGGTGGATTGCCAAACGACTCGAACGAGTCGCCCGATTCGCGCAAGACCTCGGCAAGCTCGGCGGCGGTGAAATCGTATCCGTCGGTACCCGCCAGGGCGGTGAACTCTTCCATGCTCTTCAAGGCGTCGTATTTACTCCGAAGAGCGGGATCCGAGCCGCCGGCGATGAGCAGGTCCTCGACATGTTTCTTGGCCATGGTGTTCTCCTTGTAACGGTAGTGGTTCGGTTCATTGGCGTAGAGCATCGTATGGCCTGGGGAGAAGCAACAGGTATGCCAGGCGGTGGTCGGAGGTGTTTTTTTCTTTCTCTCGATTATCCGGCATATTATCTGTATCAACCTGGCGCCTTGGGGCGATGGGCGAGGAGATCCATGGTGTCGATTGCGACAAAAATGTTGCATCGATGCAAAAAAGAATGGGCTCGACCCTCGTGGTACGAACTACCGCTGGCTGAGTTTGGTTGTCTTTTCCGTGTACATTCTGTTGTCGGCCTGGCGGAGCAGGTCGTCTGAGAGGAGGCCATCGTCGGGAAAGATAGCGGCGCCTATGCTGACTTCGATCCGGAGGGTGACTCCGTTGTCGAGAGTGAGGGGACGGCGGAGGAGTTCGGAAATCTTTCTGATCAGACTGGTCACGGTTTCGGCATTGTCGGTATCCTGCATCAAAAAGGTGAACTCGTCGCCGCCGATCCTGGCGCCGACGTCGGAACTCCGCAGGCCGGTGGTCATGCGTCTGGCGATCTCTTTCAATACCTGGTCACCGTACCTGTGCCCGTAGGTGTCGTTGACCGGTTTGAAGTTGTCGAGATCGAGGTAGACGATGGCGAATTTGCTCTCGTTGCGGATCGCGGTGGAGATGGCCTGGTTGATGTGCTCAAAGAACAGCCGACGGTTGGCGAGGCCGGTAAGCGGGTCGTGCAGGGCCATGTACTGGCTGCGCCGGTAGGCGCTGAACAGGGCGAAGACCAGCATGCTCATCAATAAAGAGATGAGCACCCCGAAAGCGCGCATCAACAGGAGAAAAGGGGCTGTGGTGGCGGAACTGGTCCGTGGCGTGGCCGCAAGAAGCCAGCGACCGTCCGGTAGGGCAATGGGCAGCACTATCGCCTCCGCTCGATGAAAGAGCGCCGGCGAACCGAAGATGGTCTCGGTGCCGCCATAAGGACCGCTGACGCTTTGCAGGGCGTACTGCACCTTCGGGTCGTCGCCCGCCAGACCGCTGGCTCGATAGAGTACCGCCGTGTCGATGACGATGCAGGCAAGACCCCAGAAGGTCTCCTCGAGAGGGCCGAGAAAGATCGGGATGTGACTGACAATCCCTTCTCTGCCGAGCTGCAGTTTGACCGGGCCGACAAGGATGGGTGTTCTGGCTTCGATGGCCCGATGCATCGCCTCCTGCTGTTGCCGGGCGTCGAGAAAGAGTGAGGACGGTGGTGTGCCCGCTTGGGGTTCGGGATAGATATGGGTCATGACACCTTCCCGGAGCAGAATCACGTTGCTGATGCCGGTCGCGTTACTGAGCAGTTTTCTGGAGATCCGGACAAAATCGGCACTGGAGAACTCCGGGTCGGTCGAAATGAAGAACCCCAGGCCGGTATAGAGGTTCAAGGTGGTGTTGATCTCCTGTTCGAGTTTGATCCGCAGGGCTGTCGCCCTGGAAAGAATCTCACGCTGCAGGTGCTCTTGATGGTATAAGTAATTTATATTGTAGAGATGTTCAGAAATAGACAACAGGAGACAGAAGATCAGCCCGGTCAGAATGTGGGGGCTGTATTTGCTATGGATGAGGTCGTGGCTGGTCATCGGCTGCGGCGTTTCGCTCCTCCTGACGGCACCGGGGGAGACAACCCATGTCCTCGAACCGGCGCCTCGCTCTGCTGGCTCGTGGGCCCATTGCCTTCTACTCAATTGTAGCAGATCGACAACCGATGGTGAAACTCGTGGCGGCGAATATTTGATGAAAATAACGAAAAATCGGTGAAATGAGAAGGAGGAATTTCTGATCGGCTGCGGTCGACGACCGTTGCTGGACAGGCGGGATGCTCCTCGTATCCCGAGGCTTGGCTGAACAGTCAAATCGTCACGGAAAAACAGAGAATCGTGCTGTTAGCTCTTGTCGCCGGGGCTGGAGTGGTTATTCTGACAGAAGTTCAATAAAGAGCGGTACATGGTCGGCTGACAGGAGGGCCGTGTCGCCTGCATGGGGTTTACGGAACTCGCCAGCACGGAGAGATCTGTCACCGGGCCGAGGAGTTTCATGTTTTGTTGTGGCTGAGGCTACCTGGCCCAGCCATGCTGGTTTTATCAAAGAGGAGGAAAACGTGTTACGAATAGTTTTGTATCTGGCAACCAACATGGCAATCCTGGTGTTGCTCGGTATTGTGATGACGGTTTTCGGGGTGGACTCCCGCTCCACTTCGGGCCTGTTGGTCATGGCCGCTGTTTTCGGCATGGGCGGTTCGTTCATTTCCCTGGCCCTGTCGAAATGGATCGCCAAGAAGTCGACAGGGGCCTATGTCATTACCCAGCCGTCGAATCAGACCGAACAGTGGCTCTACGACACCATCGCCAGGATGGCCAGGGAGGCGGAGATCGGCATGCCCGAGGTGGCCATCTACAACTCGCCGGACATGAACGCTTTTGCCACCGGCATGAAAAAGGACGCCGCCCTGGTGGCGGTCTCGACCGGTCTTTTGCAGGGGATGTCCAAGGATGAGGTCGAGGCGGTGCTCGGGCACGAGATCACCCACGTGGCCTGTGGCGACATGGTGACGCTGTCGCTTATCCAGGGAGTGCTCAACACCTTTGTCATCTTCCTCTCGAGGATCGTCGCCAATCTGATCAGCAATGTTCTGTCCAGTGACGAAGAAGGCGGTGGGCTCGGGTTCTTCGGCTATATGGCGGTGACCATCGTGCTGGAACTGGTCTTTGGCCTGTTTGCCTCGATGATCGTGATGTGGTTTTCACGGCGTCGGGAGTTCGAGGCCGACCGCGGAGCCGCCTTTCTGGTCGGCAAGGACAAGATGATCGATGCACTCCGCCGGCTGCAACAGAGTCACGAGCCATCGCATCTGCCGGAACAGATGGCGGCCTTCGGTATCCGGCCCCGACAGGGTGGGCTGGCCGACCTGCTGCGCAGCCATCCTCCCCTGGAAGTGCGGATCGCGGCCCTGCAGAATCTAGAAAAGTAAGCCGGTCGCCGGGCTGAGGTCTGTCTCCGTTCAGCCCGGCAGGCCAGGTGCTCTGGCTGCGATCTTGCTTACACCTTGAAACGGATATTGAGGATGTCCCCATCGACAACGGTGTACTCCTTGCCCTGCAGGGAGACCTTGCCCAGCCCCTTCAACGCCGTTTCGCTGCCGTGTTCGATCAGTTCACCGTACTTCATCACCTCGGCCCGGATGAAGCCCCGTTGCAGGTCGGAGTGGATGGCCCCGGCGGCTACCGGCGCCGATGAACCGACCCGCACCAGCCACTGGTGCACCTCTTCGGGGCCCACGGTAAAAAACGAGATCCGGCCGAGTGCCCGCAGACAGAGACGGGTCAGGAGTTCCAGGGCTGGCTCGTCGATGCCTAGATCCCGCATGAATTCGATCCTGTCCTCGTCACTGTCGAGCTGACTGATTTCCGATTCCACCTGCGCCGAAACCAGCATGGCCTCGAGTTTTTCCCGCTGACAGAGCGCTTTGGCCTCGCTCAGAAGCGTTGTCTCGGCCAGTTGGTCCTCGGAGACGTTGAAGGCCACGATCAGCTCTTTTCTGGTGATGAGCGGATAGCTGCGGATCATCAGGTCCTCATCCTCGGTAAAGGACATCAGTCTCAACGGCTGCTCGCTCTCGAGATGCGCCTGCATCCGCCTGATCAATTCCAGCTCTTTCTGTTGCTTGTCGTCCTTGATTTTTTTCAGATTTGTCTCCAGCCGTTCAATTCGCTTTTCCACGAAGATCTGGTCATGGATCAGCAACTCGGCGTTGACCGCTTCCACATCCCGGAGCGGGTCGACGGAGCCGGCTTCGTGATAGATGGCATCGTCCTCGAACGCGCGCACCACATGCAGCAGGGCGTCGACATCGTTTATCTCCCGGAAGATATCGCCCTTGGCGATGTTTTCCCGCTCCATCTTCGGCAGCAGCACCAGTTCGAGTCGTGCCCTGGTCTCCTTCCGTGGTTGGTACATGGCCACCAGTCTGTCGAAACGGCGGTCCTGGATATCCGCGGTGCCCGGCACGGCCTTGTTCATGGCCTGGTCGCGCAACGTCGCGCCGGTAATGACCGTAAACAGGGTCTTCTTTCCTGTCTGGGGCAGGCCGATAATTCCTACCTTCATAATTTCCTCTACTCTGGTTGTAATGCGCCCTGAAAGTTTCTGGCGATTTCTCTTGTGGCGTTGATTGACGGGGTTACTTCGTAGGCGGGGCAGTATAGCCCTTTTGTCTGGCAAACTCAAGAAACGCTGGTTGGGCCCGTTTGATACCAAAAAACAAGGCGACATGGTGGCCCTGCGGGGTGCGGTGTGGGCAATAGTGTGGGAAACATTCCTGAAAACGGATCGAATATCTTGCACAGGCCTGGGATAAACTGGTATCGGTACAGGTATGGGCCGAAGTGACGGTGGGTGAGGGCCATCCTCTCGGTGCCTGGAATTGCAACCCCGAACCCTGGCAGGGCTGGCGGGGCCGAACAGGAGGATGTCATCATGTCGTCAGAGGGCGGCTCTACCGACAGGGAACCTATCAGGTATTTTGAACCGACGCTGCATTTTGCCTCGGAGTGGATGGCCATCGGCGAAGATGGCATGGGCGACAAGGTGATGGTGACGGAATTGGTCCACCGGCATGGACCGCTGCTCAGCTTCGACAAGGTCGCGAGCCGCGAGCGACAGGGGATGAAAAAACAGCCGGTCATGGCGGGAGACAATACCCGTTGGACTTCCAGGGAGCAGAATGTGCTGCAGGCCACCGTTCCCGGCTATCCCAGAATCGAGCGTGGGGTCCTGGCGGAAGAGGGTCGGGTGGAGACGCTGGTGGTCTCGGTCGAGCCGCTGGTACGGGTGCGGCCGGATGCGATGCAGGCGATGCTGGCCGTTCATCCGCCGCTCGAGCGCGGCTGTTCGCTCGCATCCGAAAATCTCGACCAGCTGTTGACGGAGGCCGGGGTGGTCTATGGCCTCGACGAAGAAAAACTGACCGAGGCCAGAAGATATGTGCGGCAGGGGCTCATCGAGTTTTGTGCCATCGAGGTGGCGCAAGGGCAGGTCTGTGGCCCCAGTCGTGACGCCTTTTTACAGTTTCTTGTTGAAATCGGTCCGATAGCTGGCAAGCTGCTGAAAGATGGCACTATCGATTTTCGCGAACGGCGGGTCATGGTGCCGGTCAATACCGGCGAGGTGCTGGCCAGAAAGATCCCGGCCCGTCCGGGAACCGCCGGTATCAATGTGTTCGGCCAACGGCTCGAGGCCGAGATGGGTCGGGATATCGAGGTGAAGGTCAGTGGCGATGTGACCTTTGACCGGGAGAGCAATGAGGTGCGGGCCACCGCCGATGGCGTCCTGTCGGTGGTGCGAGGCAGCGTGATCAGCGTCAGCAGCCGTCAGAAGATCAAGGGGGATATCGACTTTGGCATCGGCAACGTCGAATCGAGGAACTGCCTGGCGATCAGTGGTTCGGTCCAGCCCGGCTTTCATGTCAAGGCGGACGGCGATATCGAGATTGGCGGCACCGTGAGCCAGGCCACCGTGACCGGGGCGGCCAATGTGGTGATCAAGGGTGGCATTACCGGGCAGAAGACCCGGGTCGTCGCCGATGGCGATGTCGATTTTCTCTTTATCGAACAGGGCAGAGTCGATTGCGGCGGCAACTGCGTGGTGCGTAAACAGGCCTACTACTCTTCCATTTATGCCGGTGGCGATATTCGCTGCCGGCGCGACGGCATCGTGGTGGGAGGCGAATTGGTGGCCGCCGGTTCGATGACCCTGGGCGAGGTCGGTTCTGCCCGGGCCAGGCCGGCCTTTCTGGCCGCCGGCGTCGAGCCGGAACGGCTGGAGAAGTACCGGCAGCTGAAAACGACCCTTGCCGGGCTGGAACAGGAAATTATTCAACGGATGCAGGTGGTCGGCGCCGGCCGGTCCCGCCGGGTGCGGCAGATGGAACGCGAGGCCGCGGAGATCAGGCTGCAGTTGAAGCGGCTCAACATGATCCCTGGCACCGAGCTCTATTCCCGTATCGACAAGAAGGGTGACGAGGAAGGTCAGGCCGGGGCCGAGGCAGGCCCTGGCTCGGGCGGTATCGATCTGCAGGATATCACCATCGAGATCCAGGGCTCGATCCTGGCCGGAAGCAGGATCCAGATCGGCAACCGGAGCATGCTGCTGGAGAAGACGGTGGGCCTCCGTCTCTTCAAACTCAGTGATAACCAGAAGCATATCATGGCCGTGCCCCTGTCGAAGAAACGACGTTAAGCCGGATCTCTGTTCTCATTCTGGTTCCTGGGGACGGAGCGTGTGGTTTATCCGAAACTCGTCAGTACGGAAAACGCTGTTACCGCGTCGAGAAGTTTCATGTTTCGTTGTGGCTGAGGCTATCTGGTCCAGCCATGCTGGTTGGTTATCTTTGTTCAGCTGGGGACGAAATGAACAGGACGATCATGCCGTCATTGAGTATCAGGCAGAAGATTTTCAGCATTCTGATATGTTATGTGATCGGCATCCTGGGGATGTCGGTGGTGTCGCAAAACGACATTTTCACCGCCAAGGAGAAGATGGAGGTCGTCGAGCTGGCCTATAGCCTCAACGCCGTCATCCTCGAGGCCCGACGCTATGAAAAGAATTTCCTGCTCTACGGCACCAGGGAGGCGTTGACCGAAAACCAGCGGCTGCTGGGCGAGTCGTTGGCGACTCTGGAACGGATCGATGACCGGGGCCCCTCCCTGAAAATTCACCCCATGCTCGACACCCTGAAAATGACCTTGGCGGCGTACCAGCAGAGTCTGAAGTCGCTGGCCGCGGAGTTTCTCGCCTCTGGAGAGGTAACCTCGGGCAGCCTGGAGACCAAACTGCGCGAGCAGGGACAGAAGATGACCGAACTGAGCAAAGAACTGGTTCGTTTCGAGCATTTGCAGATCCTCTCCATTCTGAACGCCCTGCTCGAACAGATGGTCCTCTGGACCCTGGTGGCGATCACCGTCGGCATTTTCATCCCGATCCTGATGTCGCTTACGATTTTCAAACCGCTGGCGATCATCAAGCAGGCAACCGAGGATATTGCCCAGGGCCGGTTTCGCCGCACCACTGTGGTCAACACCAGGGACGAAATGCAGCAGGTGATGGAGGCCCTCAACACCATGGTCGGCGAGCTCGAACGGCGCCAGGCCCAATTGGTCGAGTCGCAGAAGCTCTCTTCTCTTGGCACCTTGACCGCCGGTATCGCTCACCAGCTGAACAATCCGCTCAACAATATTTCGACCTCCTGCCAGATTGCGACCCTCGAGTTCGCCGAGGGGGGGGATACCCGGGTCGTCGGCCAGATGCTCGACAATATCGACCAGGAAACCAGCCGGGCCCGCGATGTGGTCCAGGGACTTCTGGAGTTCTCCCGCACCAAGGAGTTCACCCTCCGGCCCGCCAGTGTCCTGGCCACGGTCGAGCGTACGGTCAAGCTGGTCAGGAGTCAGGTGCCGGCCTCGGTGCGGCTGGTGGTCGAGGTCCCCGATGACCTGGTGGTGCCGATGGATGCCCAGCGGATGCAGGAGGTGTTGATCAACATGCTGATCAACGCCGCCCAGGCCATAGAGGGAGAGGGGCGGATCACTCTGGCGGCGGTGGTCGACAGCGCGGGCAACGAGGCGATCATCACCGTTCGGGATACCGGTGCCGGTATCCCCGACGAGATCAAGAACCAGCTCTTCGACCCCTTCTACACCACCAAGGAGGAGGGGCATGGCACCGGCCTGGGCCTGTCCATCGCCTACGGGATCGTGCAGCAGCATCACGGCAATATCGAGGTGGAGAGCACACCGGGCCAGGGGGCGGCGTTCCATATCCACCTGCCGCTGGTCGCCACAGCCGGGGAGGCGTAGAACGACGGGGAAATATGGCAAAGATCCTGGTAGTTGACGATGAGGCGATAGCCCGCGACAATACTGCCTACATCCTGCGGAAAAAGGGTGGTTTCGAGGTGCTGACCGCCGATGACGGTGATGCGGCCATCGCCCTTGTCGAGGAGCAGGAGGTCGATCTGGTCCTCACCGATCTGCGGATGAAGCGACAGGACGGCCTGACGGTGCTCGGCACGGTCCGCACGCTATGGCCGGAGACCGAAGTCATCGTCATCACCGGCTATGCCAGTGTCGATACCGCGGTGGAGGCGATGCGGAAGGGGGCCTACCATTACCTGGCCAAGCCGGTCAAGATGGATGAGATGCTCTCTCTGGTGGACAAGGCCCTGGAAAAACGACATATGCGCCGGGAGATCAGCGAGTTGCGCCGGCAGGTCAAGGGGCACAGCGGCGCGGACAGGATTCTCGGGCGCAGCGTCCAGGCCCAGCTGCTGCGGGAGACCATCACCCAGGTGGCCCAGCTCGACTGTAACGTGCTCATTTTAGGCGAGACCGGTACCGGCAAGGAACTGGTGGCCCGGACCATCCATGAACTCAGTCCCCGCAAGGGTAACCGTTTTGTCGCCTTCAACTGCGGGGCCTTTACCGAGGAGCTCATTGCCAGCGAGCTGTTTGGCTATGAAAAGGGGGCCTTTACCGGAGCGGCCCAGATGAAGAAGGGGCTGCTGGAGCTGGCCGACGGCGGCACGGTCTTCTTCGACGAGGTGGCGGAACTGTCGCTGTCGATGCAGGTCAAGCTGTTGCGGGTGCTGCAGGAACGGGCGGTGATGCGGGTGGGCGGCGCCGAGGAGGTACCCATCGATGTGCGCATCCTGGCCGCCACCAACAAGAACCTCAGGAAAGAGGCGGAAGAGGGGGCCTTTCGTCTCGATCTGTTCTACCGACTCGATGTGCTGACCATCCAGGTCCCCTCCCTGGCCGAACGCAAGGAGGACATCGTGCTGCTCACCAACCATTTTCTCGCCAAACATTCGCCGGCGAACGGCCCGGTTCCACGGCTTGGCAAAGAGGTGGGGGAGCGGTTGCAGGAATATAGTTTTCCAGGGAATATCAGAGAGCTGGAAAATATCTCTCAGCGTCTTCTGCTCCAGGCCGACGGGTTGGCGACCATTGAGCCCATCCATCTGGTCGAGAATATTCCGCAGGCAGGCGGCAGGCCGATGCGCGGTGTCGAGCGAGCCTGGCCGTCGTTGGCCGAGCAGGAGAAAAACTATATCCTCGAGGTGCTCAACGAGGTCGAGGGCAACAAATCGCGGGCCGCAAAAATTCTCGATATCGATCGGGTCTCCCTGTGGCGGAAAATAAAACGCTACGGCCTGGAAGAGCCCAATGGTTGAATGAAGAATTGCAAACACAACAGAGAGCGAGAATAAAACAGCCGTTGCTGGATGGACATGATGCTCACCCGGATTTTTCATCGGGCAGGCGGTGTCAGAATCCAGGCTGCGGGCAGACGGACGGTTCGCCAGCGGGCAGTCGTCAACTTTATCCGACCAGGAGGCTTTGCTATGCAAAAGCGGTTTGAGCAAGAGCAGCGTTTGGCGCTGCTCGCCAAGATGATTTTAATCCGTGTATTCGAGGATAAAATTACCGAATTGGCCCATGAGCAAGGACGTCTGCCTGGAATGCAGATTACCTGTCACGGCCAGGAAGCGAGTGCCGCGGGAGTGGTCCAGGCATTGATCGACGCCGATGTCATTGTCACCAATCATCGCAGCCACGGTCATATGTTGGCGCGGGGAGTCGATCCCAAACCGCTTTTGGCGGAAATCATGGGCAAAAAGGACGGCCTCAACCAGGGGAAATCGGGTACGCTGCACCTTGCCGACCCAGGTCATAATGTCCTTATGACCTCGACAGTCGTCGGCGCTGCGCCGCTGTTGGCCATGGGTGCCGCCTTTGCCCAGCATTACCGCCAGGAACAGGCTGCGACCTGTGTCTTTTTCGGCGATGGAGCAGCCGCAGAAGGCAGCGTTCACGAAGCGATGAATATGGCCAGTCTCTGGCACCTCCCTGTGCTTTTTGTCTGTGAGTCCAATGGCTGGGCCGGCGCGCAGGCTCACGCCGAACACTGCCCCATCCGTCGGGTCGTGGACCGCGCCCCGGCCTATGGCATAGCGGGTGCGGTCGTGGACGGCAACGATGTGGAGGCGGTATACCACCTGGCGGCAGAGCTTCTCGATGCCTGTCGCGAGGGACGGGGCCCTGCTCTTTTGGAATGTCAGACATACCGCATGCATGGGCATGGTGAACATGATGTCCAGCATTATGTCGACAAGAGCGAATTGGCGGCCTGGGCGGAGCGTGACCCCATTCTTCGCTACGCGCACGTCTTGCGTGAGGCCGGAGTGCTCGAGTCGATAGAGGCGCTTGAAAGGCACGCCAAAGCCCAGGTAGACGAGGCGGTGGCCTTTGCCGAGGCGAGTCCATATCCGTTGCCCGAGGAGGCTCTGGATCATCTGTATGTCAGTTCTTTCACAGGGGAGGGGTCGGGCGTATGAGCACACAAAGTGTAGGACAGGCTATCGGATCGGCGTTGACTCGTGCCATGGAGATGGATAAAGACGTCTTTCTGGCTGGCGAAGGTATTGGCACATCTATCCATGTCAGTCCCCACCTGCCAACCCATGGACTCTTGGCACGTTTCGGACCAGACCGGGTGCGCGACACGCCGGTGAGCGAAGCGGGAATTGCCGGCCTTGCCGTGGGTGCGAGTTGCATGGGGCTCAAGCCGGTAATTGAAGTGATGTTTTTTCCATTTGTCACCCTGGCCTCGGACATGATCGTCAACCATGCGGCAAAGCTTCGCTATTTGAGCGGGGGGCTATCAAGCTTTCCGATGACCGTGCGTATCAAGACAGGTATTTTTTCAGCGGGTTGTCAGCATTCTCACTTTTTGGAGGCCTGGCTGGCCCATGTGCCTGGCCTGAAGGTGGTCTATCCCTCCAACCCCGCTGACGCCAAAGGACTGATGTTGTCCGCGATATTCGACCCCGATCCCGTGATCGTCATTGAGGAGATGCCGTTATACTGGAGCATCCATGACGAGGTGCCTGACGGAGATGTTCGCGTTCCCCTGGGGCAGGCGCATATCGCCCGCGCCGGCAGTGACGTTACGTTGGCGACCTATGGCGGCGCGGTGCATTCAGCCTTGAAGGCGGCTGAGGTCCTGGCGGAAAGGAACATATCGGTGGAAGTCATTGATCTGCGCAGCCTGTTGCCTTTGGACACCGCCACAGTCGTCTCGTCAGTCGGTAAAACCGGTCGTTTTGTCAGTCTCCATGATGCCACACGTTTTTGTGGTTTTGGCGCAGAACTTGTGGCTCTGGTCAGTGAGTCCTGTTTTGCCAAGCTTCAGGCGCCGCCGCGTCGCATTGCCGCGCCAGATATCCCCGTGCCGTTTGCGCCGCCGCAGGAAGAGTTTTATAGGCCTTCGGTAGAAAAAGTGGTGCAAACGATAGGCGAGCTGGTTGCATGAGTGCAGCCGGTCAACTTTCCTGAACTAAGCGGCAGCCCCGTCCTCGTTGTCGAGCAGCACATAGGGGATCAGCTCGTCGCTGTTGGCCACGAGCGTCACGATGAGCCCCTCCCTGACATCGGCAGAGAGGGATTCCACCTCTTCGAGGTTGGCTCGGGGCAACAGCACCCGCTGCATGCCGGCCCGCTGGGCGGCCAGGAGCTTTTCCCGGATACCGCTTATCGGCAGAATGCGGCCGCTGAGGGTCATCTCGCCGGTCATGGCCACATCCCTTCTGGCCGGGCGGCCGGTCAACAGGGAGAGCAGGGCGGCAAAGATGGTGATGCCGGCCGAGGGGCCGTCCTTGGCGATGCCGCCGGCGGGGAAATGGACATGGAGGTCGGTGGCGGCAAAATAGTGTTCCTCGATGCCGTACTGCGCCGCCCGGCTGCGGATAAGGCTCAGCGCCGCCTGGGCCGACTCCTGCAGCACCTCGCCCAGCGAGCCGGTCAGGATCAGACGACCGCTGCCCTTCATCGCCACGGTCTCCACGCTGATGATCTCACCCCCCACCTCAGACCAGACCAGGCCGGTGGTGATTCCCACGCTCGGTTGTTCCCGGGCGCTGTCGCGAATGCAGCGGCGAGGGCCGAGAAAGGTTGGAATATCGTCATCTTTCAGCCTTGCGGCGGGCAGGTTCTGGTCGAGATGGGCCAGGGCCAGTTTGCGGCAGATGGTGGCGATCTCTCGTTCGAGGTTGCGCAGGCCCGACTCCCGGGTGTACCCGTTGATGATGCGGGAGACGACCCCGGAGCTGAACTCGATGCCGGCATTGCGCAGGCCGGCGGCCTTGAGCTGGCGGGGGATGATGAACTGCTGGGCTATCCGGCATTTTTCCTTTTCGGTGTAGCCGGTGAATTCGATGATCTCCATCCGGTCGAGCAGGGGGCCGGGCAGCTTGCCCACGTCATTGGCGGTGGCGATGAACATGATCCGGGACAGGTTGAAGGGGATGTCGAGGTAGTGATCCATGAACTTGACGTTCTGCTCGGGATCGAGCACCTCCAGCATCACCGAGGCGGGGTCGCCACGAAAATCCTGGCCGATCTTGTCGATCTCATCGAGCATGAACACCGGATTGTTGACCCCTGAACGTTTCAGCTCGGTGATGATCCGGCCAGGCAACGCCCCCACGTAGGTTCGGCGGTGACCGCGCAGCTCCGCCTCGTCGCGTAGCCCCGCCAGCGACACCCTGATGAACTGGAGTTGGAGTGCCTCGGCAATCGCTCGGCCGACCGAGGTCTTGCCCGTGCCTGGCGGACCGGCGAAGCAGAGGATCGGGCCACTGCTGGTCTCGGCGGTGAGGGCCTGGTCCAGCACCTCCCGGATAGTCTTCTTCAACTCGTCGAGATTGACCGGTTTGCCCAGATAGTAGGCCGCTCCGCTTCTCATCGCCTCGACCGCGGTGTGGACCGAGGCGAATCCCGTGACCATGATCACCGGGATCTCGGGATATTTCCGGTTGACCGCCGCCAGCAGTTCCAGGCCGTCCATGCGCTCCATCTTCAGATCACTGACGATGAGGTCGATATCTTCACGGGCCAGGATCTCAAGCGCCTCCAGCCCATTGGCTGCAGAGTGGCAGTGGTAGCCATCCTTGATGAGCACGTACCGCATATTGTTTCTGGCGATATCCTCGTCGTCGACCAGGAGGATACTCTGCTGTGCCTTCTGGCGCAGGGTCTTGGCGGCGAGAAATTCGAGAATCCGCTGCTTGACCTGGGCGAGGCCGTGGTGGCGTTCGTCGAGGATGTCCCTGGCTCGAGCCAACTCGAGATTACCCTTGGTGGTCACGTTCCAGGGCAGATCCACCAGCAGATCGATGTAGTTCACCCCGACACTGTATTCGGCGACGGCCCCATCGGTTTTTTCCAGCTTCTCCAGCTCATTGATCGCGGCGTCGTAGGCATGCTGCGGCAGTCTGGCCTCCTCTACCCGGCGGCGCAACTTGTCCAGTTGAGAATCCTCGACATTTTTTTCCCTGGTCTCGTCCTTTGGTTCAGGCTGTTTTCTGAAAAACATGATTCACCTTCCGTGGTTAAGAGAAACTGTTGTCTTGGGCGCATCCTGAAACGGCTCTTGTCCAGACTCTTCGTTGTGGTTGAAATTTCACGGCGCGGTAACAGCGTTTTCCGTACTGACGAGTTGCGGATAAAGGCAGGCGTAGACGCCGATATCGATTTGCCAGCCAGGCTGGCCACCGCCAGCTACCGGCAACAGTAGCACAGTTGCCGGAAAAGAGGAGCTGTTTTCCCCAGTTGCCCTGCCGTCATCCCTGTCATGCCCGGCGTCGTTGGCCGGTCACCTTCTCTAGTTGCAGAGTGCAACAGCTGTTGCACTCTGCAGCGCCCTGCCGGCGTCATCTCGTTGCACTCTGCAACATAGCAGGGGCGATAGACAGGATTTTCTGCCTTTATATGCATGTTTTCAGCCAGTTATAGAAAATATTTATTGTGGCGCAGTTCTTGAAACAAGTTGGCAGAACCTGTTGAGCAGAGAAGGGGTATTGCATGGAAGAGATGGTGATCGAACACAGTGGGCAGCAGCCAGGAGAAGCGGATGGCTCTGTGCTCAGCCAGCCAGCGACTCCTGATGAGCCGCGGAGCCGTGGCTGTATCCTGCTGGTGACCACGCGGCACTCTCCCACCCCGACCGGCATGGGTTACGTGGTGAATCTTGCCGATCGACTGGGATCGAAAATTATCATGGTCAGCGTCAATCCCCGCCCCTTCTCGGTCTCTGCAGCCACTGCGGCGCGGCGGCAATCGCAGGACACTGCGACAGAGATCGACACCTTTCGCCACAGGGCGCAAGCGCGGGGAATCGATTTTGAATATATCGAAGAAGAAGGGAAAATCAGTAAAATAGTCAATAGATTGTGTCATATAGTAAGACGAGTCGAGTTTGTCGTTATTGATCAGGGCATTGAAATGGAAGAGGTGGCTGCAGGGTCGTCGGTACCGGTATTCGGCGTACACGGCAGTACCGGAGAGCCGATGAGGCCGGCCCGCAGTCACCAGAAACGAACATTTTTTCAGGGAGAATCATCAATGAAAACAGTGACCCGAAAAGCGTACATTGCAAAATCCTTCATTTTTGGGGTGATGACCGCCGCCCTCTACAGTGTCGTCTTCGCCTACTCCAAAGAGATCATGCACTACTGGACCATGGGTGGGGTGTACTGTCTGCTGCCGGTGGCGACCGTGTTTGTCTTCTCCTATGCCCATGGCTCGTTTACCGGCAATTTCTGGTCGGCTCTCGGCATCGAGGGCTCCAAGGCCAGCAGTCTCCAGCAGAAAAGCTCTCGGACCACCGCTTCGAAAACCAGCAGAAAACGGCCGGACACCAGACCGAGACTCGAGGTTCGGGCATAAGCGAAAAACGGCATACCTTACGACGCAGGCGGCATCTTCGGTGCCGCCTGTAGTCATGAATTGCGGGACGAGGAGAACGCGATGCACGGTCCAGTGACTGAAGCACTACAGTTTATCGATCTCAACTTGTACTCTGCCATCTTCCTGGTTGTCGTCGGTTTTATCGGCGGGTTGGTCAGTGGCTTCATCGGCTCCGGGGGCGCCTTCGTGCTCACTCCGGGAATGATGAGTCTGGGTGTTCCCGGCACCATCGCGGTGGCCAGTAATATGTGTCATAAGTTTCCCAAGGCCCTGGTCGGGGCGATCAAACGCTATCGCTACGGTCAGGTCGACATCAAACTTGGCGTCATCATGGGTGTCTTTGCCGAAGTGGGCGTTCAGATCGGTATTCAGATCCAGACGGCCATTCTGGCGAAGTGGGGGCAGGCCGGCTCCAATCTCTATGTCAGCGTGGCCTTTGTCGCGGTGCTGGTGCTGGTTGGCTCCTTTGTGATGCGTGACGCCTTGAAAATCAGAAAAGCCGACAGCGATCTGGTCTCCAAACCGGTGCTCGCCGCCCGGCTGCAGCAGATTGAACTGTGGCCGATGATGACTTTTACCCGGGCCAACATCCGGATCAGCGTCTGGTTTCTGATCCCGGTCTCCCTGGCTACCGGCATGCTGGCCGCGACCATCGCCGTTGGCGGCTTTATCGGGGTTCCTGGTCTGATGTATGTGATCGGGGCAACCAGCATCGTCGCCTCGGCCACCGAACTGGTGATCGCCTTCGTCATGGGGCTTGGCGGCACCTTGATCTGGGCCTTCTACGGAATGGTCGATATCCGTTTGACCCTGCTCATTCTCGCCGGCTCCCTGTTCGGGGTGCAGCTTGGCGCCATCGGCACCACCTATGTCAAGGACTATATGATCAAGTTCGTGATGGCCACCATCATGCTGATTGTGGCGGTCAGCCGCTTTCTGGCCATGCCGAAATACCTCAATCAGCTGGATCTGACCGCCTTTACCGGCGGCAAGATCACGCTCATGGACCAGGCCAGTTTTTACATCATGTGTTTCGCCCTGCTGGTGGGGGCGATGGTCATCCTGGTCGCCACCTTCAAGGCCAGGGCCGCGGAAATGGCCCTGGAAAAATCACAGACCTCGTCGATCTGACAGAGGGCTGGTTCCAGATGATTTGTCAACGACGAGCCGGCAGAGGCGTCCGCGTCCGGAGAGGAGGACGGCGGCCGCCCTGCGCCCCGAGATCACCGGACCGCAAAGCGCATCGCATCACGATTGGAGGTTAGGGTGCAAACGATACTTGCTGCTGTAGATGTGTCCAGAGCCAGCCAGCTGGCATTCAAACAGGCACTGGTTCTGGCGACATCGATGCGGGCCGGGTTGACGGCTGTGGCGGTGACTCCGCGTTATGAGGGGAACATGAACCGGCTGACCCTGAAGAACACCAACAACGAGATGAGCCGGCCCTTTCTCAAATGTCTGGCGGATGCCGCCGAGTATGCCGCGTCTCTTGGCCTGAAGATAGACACGGTGCACCGGGTCGGTCAGCCGGCGGATGAGATTGTCCAGGTGGCCCAGGAGGTGCAAGCCCGCTCTATTCTCCTCGGCAGCCCGAGCCGCTCCTATGTCGGACGGGCCTTGCTCGGTCGCACTATCGCCAAGGTGATCGCGGGCAGCCCCTGCGAGGTCCTGCTCGTTCCGGAGCAGGCGGAAATCCGCTTTGGCCGGATCATGGTCGGCGCGAACGGTTCGGCGGCGAGCATCGCGGCCGGTGACCGGGCCATGGAGATCGTTCGGGATTATGGCGGTCAGCTGCATGGGGTGACGATGATCGATCTGCCGGTCGAGCGGAGTCTGCGCTATGGGGTGATGAACGCTGCCTGGCAGAGGGGGGTGAATGTGCAGGAAGAGTTGAAGAATCGGGCAGCGGCGGCGGGCCTGACGATTGTGACGGCATTACGGGAGAAGTCTCCCGCCACTGGCCTCTTGCAGTACGCGGTGGAAAAGGACATGCACCTCATCGTGCTCGGTAGCGGCGGACATAGCTGGCGGAATGATTTTTTTCTCGACAGTGTCGTCGAACAGGTGGCGTCAGGCGCCTTGTGTCCGGTGCTGGTGGTGCATGGAGAAAACCAGGGCAAACGAGATGTCTCTGACGGAGCGACCGGGGGAAAGGCCGACGCGCTCGTTTGAATTCTCTGGCTGGCCGGCAGCTCCGGCAGGGCCCGGTGGTGCTGTCCGGGTCGATTCTGGCTGGGCACTATCTGGTCCAGCCATAGTGGTGAGATATGGAATCTTTGCAACTCTTCACGCTACTGTTGCTGGCGGTATCCGCGGTGCATCTGCTCTTTACTGCGGTGGCCACGGTCGAGTCGTGGCTCTGTAAAAACAAGGACGCTGACCATCGTACGGCCAAAGGCGAGGCCGCGGCGGCCAGGAGCGCGGGATGGTATGTCTTTTTCGACCCGGAAGACCTCTACGGCAGACTGGCGCGGCCGCAGGAAAGGGATGCAGTGAAAAAAGGTGCCGAGGCGGCTGCAACCCGTTCGTCGCGCCAGGGCAGGGCGACTGTCCGGCCCCGGCCCATGGCCTGACTGGTCCGCTTGGCGCACAATATAATGGGGGGATTGGTAGGTGATGACCAAGGCATCGTCTTCATCGTCGAGAATGCTGGCCGGCTGACTGGTCGTCGAGACACCCCCGGGCCAGACTGCCGCAGACGGTGGCGAGGTGGGGGAGGTTGCCGCAGAGCGACTCGCTCAGTCGCTGCTGGTCTATCGATTCCACCTTGTTGATATACAGAATTCTTCTCCCTCGGGCCTTGGCGAACAACCCCTGCCGGTGATCAATCAGCTGCAGCAGATGATCGGCACTGATCGCGTCACCTGGTCGGGCTCCCGTCAGTCGGCAGAAAATCTCCATCCTGTGTACCATGCGCTCGTCGACCGGGCAGCCGATGGTCTGAATGTCCACGATGCCGACGGTGACGGTGGTGGCTGCATGCACGACCGGCTCGTATTGCCGCCATCCCTTCAGGGGGCGGCCAGCGGAGCCGTCCGCTTCGATCAGGACCAGGTCGAAGTGTTTTTTCTGTCGGATGAGCAGGTCGTCGTCCACCCCACCTACCTTGCCGGGGCCGTGGCCCAGTCGACCACCGACATAGATGCCGGGTTCGTCCAGCCGTTTCCCGGCAAACAGTGCACCGGAGAGGTCGATTCTGTCGTAGGCGCCCCTGTCGGGAATGAAGATCCTGGTCGAGGTGGTGACCAGCACCCGCAACCCAAGGGCCCGGGCCTCAGTGGCGAGGCGGAACATCAGGGTGGTCTTGCCGCCTGCGCCGACAATCGAGACCACGTCCCCTCTGCCAAGCCCCAGAGCGCCAAGAAAATCTGGCTGGTCAGTGACGATCATCTTTGTGGACGAGTCCGAGTAGAATTTTTTCCGCAGTGATGGGCAGGGTACGGAAAGGAATGCCGACGGCGTTGGCGATGGCCGCACTGATGGCCGGGGCGGGAGTGTTGCAGACCACCTCGCCGATCGATTTGGCGCCGTAGGGGCCGGTGGGCTCGCAGCTTTCGATGAATTCCACCTGAATACCACCGATATCGAGCCGGCTGGGGATCTTGTATTCCATCAACGAATCGGTGGTCAGCCTCCCCTTGCCGGAATAGCGCACCTCCTCATAGAGTCCCAGACCGATACCCATCGCTATACCGCCTTCCACCTGGATACGGGCCAGTTTGCGGTTGAGCACCGTGCCGCAGTCCACCATCGCCACATAGTCGATCACCTCGGCCTGGCCGGTCTGAAGATCGACCTCCACCTCGGCAAAACCGGCGACAAAGGGCGGGGGAGAGGTCGCTCCGCCAAAGCTGCCTTTGGCGATCAAGGTGTCGCTGCCCGCGAAAGAGCAGAGGGTCTGGGCCAGTTCGGCCAGGGTCATGAGGGCCGTGCCGTCGGCGGTGGTGAAGCGGCCGTCTCCATAGTCGATGGCGCCGACATCGATCTTTTTCAGGCGGGCCACCGCCTCGCACATCTGCTGTTTCATGTCTTCGGCGGCGAGGCGGGCGGCATTGCCGGAGACGTAGGCGCCGCTCGAGGCGTAGGCGCCCGGGTCGTAGGGCAGGGTGTCGAGATCGAAGCTGGCGACGACCATCTGCGCCAGCTCCACCTCGAGCACATCGGCGGCGATCTGGGCCAGGACGGTGTCGGAGCCCTGGCCCATGTCCGAGGCGGAGTGGCTGAGGGTGAAGAAACCGTCATCGTTGAGTTTTATCAGCACCGAGGCGGTATCTATCTTGGCGATGCCCGAACCCTGCATGGTGACGGCCATACCATAGCCCCGCACTCGGGTATCGCTGACCATCACCCTGGGAAAGTTGCGCTGCCAGCCGATCAGCTCCTTGCCCCGGTCGATGCAGCGGTGCAGGGTGGAACTGGCCAGGGTGGCCGGGTCGCCGGCGGTGGAACCGCAGAGTTCGGGGTGGGTGTCGCCCTGGCGCAGCAGGTTTCTCGCTCTGAGCTCCGTGGGGTCGACTCCCAGTTTTGCCGCCAGCTCGTTGATGGCCGATTCCAGGGCAAAGGTCCCCTGGGTCGCGCCATAGCCGCGCAGGGCGCCGGCGGGAGTCTTGTTGGTGTAGAGGGCGTAGCCGTGATAGCGACAGGCCCGGGCCTTGCCGTAGAGCGGCAGGGTTTTCTGGCCGACAACCCAGAAGACGGTGGGGGCGTGCTCGCCATAGGCGCCGGTGTCGGAGAGACAGTGGATATCGATGGCCCGGATATTGCCCTGGTGGTCGGCGCCGAGCCGTACCGTCAGCTGCATGGCATGACGGCTGGTGGTGCTGGTGAAGGTCTCCTGCCGGCTGTACACCAGCCGGGCCGGCTTGCCGGTCTTCATGGTGACAAGCGCCGGGAAGATCTCCACCGAGGCGGTCTGCTTGCCGCCAAAGCCGCCGCCGACCCGGGGTTTCAAGATCTTGATCCGCGATCGCGGCAGGCCGAGCACCCGGGCGAGATGGCGGCGAACATGGTAGGGGATCTGGGTCGAGCTCATCACCTGCAATCGGCCGTTGACATCGAACGAGGTGGTGGCCCGGTAGGTCTCCATCATCGCGTGAGCCTGGGCTTGGATGGTGTAGGTCGCCTCGACCACCACCTCGCTTGCCGCCAGCTCAGCCTCCACGTCACCCTGTTCGGTATGGTGACTCGCGGCGATGTTGCGGGCCGCATCGTTGCCTATCGGGAAATTGGTGAAGGGCTGTTCTTCATGAACGTGCACCGGGTTGTCGAGTGCCTCGTTCAGGCTGAGTACCGGTTTTGCCACCTCGTAATCCACCTTGATGGCCCTGATGGCCGCGAGCGCGGTCGGCTCGTCGACCGCGGCGACAATGGCGACCTCATCGCCTACATAGCGGAGCTGATTGTCGAGGATCCGTCGGTCGTAAGGGGATGGCTCCGGGTAGGACTGGCCGGCCAGGGTGAAGCGGGTGGTCGGGGTATTTTCGTGGGTCAGCACGCACTCCACCCCCGGCATCCGTTCTGCCGCGCTGGTATCGATGGCGGTGATTTTTGCCGAGGCGTGCGGACTGCGCAGAATCTTGACGGTAAGGGCGTTGTTGCCGATATCCAGATCACCGGTAAAGGCGGGGGTACCCTGGACCAGCCCCAGTCCGTCAATCTTTGCGATGTCCTTGCCGACTAACCGCATGAGTCGAGTCCCATGAATTTTTTGATGGCCCGCATCTGCCCCTTGTAGCCCGAACAGCGGCAGAGGTTGCCGGCCAGATACTGGTTGATCGCCGCCTCGTCGGGCTCTGCAAGCTCCCGCTTCATGGCCAGAACGGTCATGGTGAAGCCCGGAGCGCAGAAGCCGCACTGTTCGGCGCCTTCGGCCACCAGATACTCGGCAAAAGCCCGGGCCTCGTCCTGCAACCCCTCGATGGTGGTGATCTCGCGACCGCCGACCCTGGCGGTCAGGGTCGAGCAGGACAGCACCGGTCGGCCGTCGAGCCATACCGTGCACAGACCGCAGGATGAGGTCTCGCAGGCCTGTTTGGCCCCGAGATAGCCATGGCGGCGCAGGGTCTCGTAGAGGAACTCTCCATTGGCGCAGGTGAGGCTGACCGTGTCGCCGTTGATGACTGTTTCAAGCTGCATCGAGTACCTCCGTCAAGGCCCGGGTGACGAGCACCGGGCAGACCGCCCGTCGGTATTCGGCGCTGCCTCTGGGGTTATCGCCGAACTGCAGGCTCAAGGCGGCCAGCCGGCCGGCTTCGCCGGCGGTTGTCGCATTCAGGCCATGTTCCAGCAGATAATCCGCCGCCGCCACCGCCAGGGTGGCCCGGCCGGGACGGGCGCCCACCACGATACGGTAGTCGTTTCCGGCGCTGATCGCTGCATTGAGCACCGGATAATCGGTTCTGGTCCGGCGGATACTGGTAAAGGCGCCGCGCCGATTCGCCACCTTGGGGATCGTCACCTTTTCGAGAATATCTCGTATCCCCTGGCCATGGAGGAAGGTGGCAAGCGACATGATCCCGTGCTGATGAAAGTGGAGTTGGGCATCGACGGCCACCAGCGCCGTCAGCGGGTCGGAGAAGGGGTAACGGCCGGCCACCGTGCCGCCGATGGTGACCCCGCGGCGCAGCTGTACCCCGACGATGTTTTCGACGCTTCTGGCCAGGATACCCGAACAGAATCTGCGGCAGAGGGGGGCTGTCTCGATGGTCCTGAGACTGGTCATCGCGCCGATCTCCACCGTCGTGTCCGTCTCCCGGACAAAGTCGAGGTCGAGTCGGCAGAGGTCGATGGCGGTGGCGATCTTGCGGTCACCCAGACGGATGTAGCCGCATCCCCCCAACCCCACTCTGCCGGCTGTTGCGGGGAGCGTCTGGTAGGCATCGGCCAGGCTCGAGGCATAATGGTAGCGTTCTATCTGCAGCATGGTAACCCGTGATGTGGCGTCAGTGTTTTACTGTCGTCTTACAGCAGATCGGTGGGCTGGCCGGTGGAGGCCAGGACACTGGCCCAGAGTTTGCCCTGGGGATCCACCTTCTTGCGGGATTGTGTCGCCATGGGTATCGGCACATGGGTGAACTGGTTGTTCCAGTGGCCCACCAGCATGTTGGTGCGGCCCGACATCCCGGCATGTACCGCATACTGCCCCAACTGCAGACAAAAGGCCGAGTCGGAGGCCGAGGCGGCGGTGGATCTGATCATGTAACTCGGGTCGATGTACTTTAAGGAAATGTCCATCGATAACCCGGAGAAATACTGTTTTATCTTATCCTTGAGCAGTTGGCCGATGTCGCCGAGCTTCCGGTTGCCGGAGGCGTCCTCGCCCAGACTGCCCTCAAAGAGGCTCTGGCCGGCGCCCTCGCCCACCACAATCACCGCATGACCCCGCTGGCGCAACCGTTTCTCCAGCGCTTTCAGCAGGGCGTCGAGGGTGAAGGGCACTTCGGGAACGAGGCAGAAGTTCACCTCGTTGTTGGCCAGGGTGGCCGCGGCGGCGATGAAACCCGACTCCCGTCCCATCAGCTTGACCAGGCCGATGCCGTTACGGGCGCCGACCGCCTCGACATGGGCGGTGGAGGTGGAGCGGCGTGATTCGGCCACCGCCGTTTCGTACCCAAAACTGATATCGACGTTGCTGATGTCGTTGTCGATGGTCTTGGGGATGGAGATGACGCCGATCGACAGCTGTCTCCGCTCGACCTCCTTGGCGATGGACTCGGCGCCGCGCAGGGTGCCATCGCCGCCAATGACAAAGAGGATACCGATGCCCAGATGGACCAGGGTGTCGACCATCACCTTCGGGTCCTGGGGGCCACGAGAGGAGCCGAGCACACTGCCGCCTTTCTGGTGGATACCATCGACCAGGCTGGGGGTCAGGTCGAGGGGGGTATGGTAATAGGCCGGGTTGAGTCCCTCGAAACCATAGCGGAAGCCAAAGACCTTGCGGACCCCGTAATGGTGGTAGAGGCTGAGGACAATGGCCCTGATCACGTCATTGAGGCCTGGACAGAGGCCGCCGCAGGTGACGATGCCGCAGCCGAGGACCTGGGGGTCGAAAAACAGGTTTCTACGGGGGCCGGCGATCTCGAAGGCCGGCAGGACAAGGCCCTGTTCCAGGTACGGCTCGATGCTCTTGCGCAGCGTGTGGTAGAGGACCGCGTCGTCGTCTGGAGTGAAGGTCATGCCCCGCATCGGCGAGGGAGTGGTACATTCGCCCAGCCTGCGGATCGCGAATTCGTCCGGATGGAGCAAAGCGTCCGATTCTGACATAGCGTGAAGCCCAACTCGTGTTGTGTTTTCAACTCGTCGGCGCGGTGAACTCTGTTACCGCGCCGGGGAACGGTTACACCTCGGCGTTTACTCACCCTCTGATCAGAACCAGGTGAACAGTCACCATGTTTCGTCGTGGCTGAGACTTGCCGGAGTCTCGTCCTGCTGGTTATTTGTAGCGATTGGCGCTACCCAGTACCGTGGTGTTTTTGTGAATGATCATCTCCATCAGCTCTTCGCGGGCCGGTCCGAGGTACTTGCGAGGATCGAATTCGGCTGGTTTCTCCGCAAACACCTGGCGGATCGCCGCGGTCATCGCCAGCCGGCCGTCGCTGTCGATATTGATCTTGCAGACAGCCGAGGCGGCCGCGCGGCGCAGTTGGTCTTCCGGGATACCGGCGGTGTTCTCCATTTTGCCCCCGTAACGGTTGATCTGCTCGACGTGCTTGGGCAATACCGAACTGGCGCCATGGAGCACGATGGGAAAACCGGGGACCAGCCGTTCGATCTCCTCGAGGATGTCAAAACGCAGGGGAGGCGGCTCTTCACCTGGCTTGAGCTTGAACTTGTGGGCGCCGTGCGAGGTGCCGATCGAGATGGCCAGGCTGTCGACACCGGTGAGTTCGAGGAATTTTTCCACCTCGGCCGGCTGGGTGTAGTTGCTCTTTTCCGCCACCACCTCATCCTCGATGCCGGCCAACACCCCCAGCTCCGCTTCCACGGTGACGTCCCGCTCGTGGGCGTATTCCACCACTTCCCGGGAGAGGCGGGCATTTTCCTCGAAGTCGTGGTGGGAGGCATCGATCATCACCGAGGAGAATCCCGAATCGATACAGGATTTGGCGAGTTCCAGGGAGTTGCCGTGATCGAGGTGCAGGGCCACCGGAATGGCGGAACCCGCCGCTTCGATCAGGGCCCGGGCCCCGGCGGCCATATGGGGCAGGAAGACCTCGCCGATATATTTTCTGGCGCTGCCGGAGACCTGGAGGATGAGGGGCGAGCCGGTCGTGATGCAGCCGTTGACGATGGCCTGCAACTGCTCCATGTTGTTGAAATTGTAGGCGGGGACCGCGTATTTTTCAGCCATGGCCCGGGAAAACATTTCCTTGGTATTGACCAGGCCGAGTTCGGAATAATGCAGTGATTTCATATTGGTCACCTCTACGTTATCTGTTGGGGTTGGCAGGATGGCAAAGCAATACTCTGTCCGATTCTTCGCTCATGAACCATGAAACTTCGGCGCGGCAACAGAGCTTTCCTCGCTCACGAGTTCCGGATAAACCAACATGACTGGACCATGTAGCCTCAGCCACAACGCACCATGAAACTCCTCGGCGCGGTAACAGAGCTTTCCTCGCTCACGAGTTTCGGATAAAAATACAGGAGAATGCAAGGAGATTTCATCCAGCACACAGTCTAACACGATCACTCATGGTTCTGCCTCATTTTTTTCTCATTGTCGCTCGCGGCGAGGGTGCCGCCAAAGCCGGATGGGCTTGGAACAGCACTCCTGTCGCTCTTTTTCGTTGTGCAGAAACGGCGGAGGTCATATGGTGTTGCAGAGGCCGTGATGTTCTGCAGAGGCCTCGATGTTCTTTTGTCCATATTCCTCACCATTTCTTGACAGACGACAGGGAGAGAGTCGATGAAACTACTGCTGCTGCTCGTTTTGCTGATCCCGGCCGTGGCCGGCGCGGAGGGGACGGCTGTCCGCTATGAGGTGGATGGGAAGCCCTATGAGGGCTTTTACGAGAGCCCGGACAGCAAGAAGGGACCTTTTCTGCTGCTGGTGCATGACTGGGATGGCCTGACAGACTATGAGATCACGCGGACCGGGATGCTGGTCGAGCAGGGGTACACGGTCTTTGCCGCCGACTTGTTTGGCGCCGGGGTGCGTCCTGTAACCGTGGAAGAGAAGCGGGCCCTGACCGGGGCGCTGTATGCGGATCGGGCCAGGATGCGAAGGCTCTTGTATGGGGCGATCATGGCCGCGAAAAATCTTGGCGCCAAGATCGATAACGGAGTGGCCTTCGGTTACTGCTTCGGCGGGTCGGCCGTGCTCGAACTGGCCCGGTCCGGCGCCGACATGAAGGGCTTCGTCTCTTTTCATGGCGGCCTGGAGACCCCGGAAGGCCAGGACTATACCGCGACCAAGGGGACTCTTCTGGTCCTGCACGGCACCGCGGACGCCAGTGTTTCGATGACGGATTTTGCCAATATGGCAATGTTACTTGAAAAAGATGGCGTCGGCCATGAGATGATCACCTACTCCGGGGCGCCGCACGCCTTTACCGTTTTTGGTTCACCGAACTACCGTGAGGATGCCGACCGCAAATCGTGGCAGCGTTTTCTCGGTTACCTGCGGGAGACCCTCTCACGGCCGTGATTGCCTGGGGGCCAGCGGCAGCCGATAGCGTCGTCAGGTTGTCGCTACGCGCTGTCGATGGGGCCTGGCAGGCAGAGTGCGCCGATATCGCTGGCGGTGGTGCCACAGTTGCCACAGACGAATTGCGGGTTTTTCTGTAATCTGTCGATCTCTGCCTTTCGCCCGGCCAGCCGCAGTTCGCAGATGTGCATCCTGTGGTTGGCGGGGTTGGTGCAGAGATTGTCGACGTTGGGTAATCTCTCGCTCATTGTATGCACCTCGTGATGATCGACGGGTTCCGGTCACCGGCTGATCCCTTTTGGCTTAAACCGTGATAACCAGCATGGCTGAACCAGGTAGTGTCAGCCGCAACGAAACATCAAACTCCTCGGCGCGGCAACAGATCTTTCCGTGCTGATGCGTTTCATGTAAACGCTTTATTTCCCCTTCTCTTCCAGGGCCTTGGCCATCAGTTCCATGGTGTGGACGCAGCGGACATCGGGGTCGGCCTTGCCCATGGCTCCCTTTAACATAATCATGCAGCCCGGACAGTCCATCGCGACCGTCTTGACTCCGGTATCCTTGATTGTCTCCGTTTTGTCATGGGTGATCTGCCGTGCGATCTGGGGGTGGCTGAGAAACGAGTAGGTGCCGCCAAAGCCGCAGCAACGGTCGCTGTTCTTCATCTCGGTGACCGGGTAGCCCGAGGCGGCCAGCAGTGCCCGTGGTTCCCGGTACACGTTGTTGCCCCGTTTCAAGTGACAGGAATCGTGGTAGGTGACGGCCTCCTGTGCCGTCATCTCGCCCAGCTTGCCACTGACGCCGAGGACGTTTTCCAGAAAGGCCGAGGAATCCATGGTCTTGTCGCTCAGTTCCAGGGCCTTGGCCGCCCATTCGGGCTGGTCGGCCAGTCGCTCGACGAAATCCCGCTTGATTCCCATGGTGCAGGTCGGGCAGATGCTGAGGATATAGTCGACGCCCGCTTGGTTGAAGGCTTCAACGTTCTGCTTGGCCAGTTCGATGCCGGTCTCTCTGTCACCGGAGTAGAGCGCGGGAATGCCGCAGCAGTTCTGCCGCTCGGGGAACACCACCCTGACGTTGAAGCTGTTGAGGACCTTGATCAGGCTGATGCCGACCTCCGGGTAGACGAAATCGGCGGCGCAACCGACAAAAAATCCTACGGTGTAGACCGGTTCGCTGACCTTCTGCTCTATCCTGGCGAACTGGTCGCGGAACGAGACCTCGGCCACCGCCGGCAGGTCACGCCACTGGGTAAAGTCACGATCCATGAAGTGCATGGGCAGGTGGCGGATCACCCGTCTCTCCTCGCCGCCGTGGCCGGCCTGGGTCATGGGCCGCTGCAGCTTCGAGGCCGCCCGCACCATGGAGTGGAACAGACCACGGTTTTTCATGATCGCCTTGAACGCCACGTTCTTGATCACCCCCATGCCGTATTTTTCGGTCACCTCGGTGCGCAGGTGAAGGATAATCTCTTCGAGGTCGATGTTGGCCGGGCAGACAGCGGTGCAGGAGCGGCAGCCGATACAGGCCCGGGCCAGGTCCTTGGCCTTGTCGAGCCCCTCGTAAAAGGCGGTGAGGATAATGCCGATGGCCGAAATGTAGATGGAGCCGAAGACGTGGCCGCCCACCGTCTGGTAGACCGGACAGACGTTGGCGCAGGCTCCGCACTGGATACAGCGCAGGGCGTCGCGACAGCTCTTCGAGGCGTAGAGCGCCTCGCGGCCGCCGTCGATCAAGACGATATGCTGCTCCTTTGGCTTGCCGTTGCAGGGCACCGTGCCCCTGATCCAGGTGACGTACGAGGTGAGGAGCTGACCGGTGGCGTTTCGAGGTAAAAGCCGAGTGATCTTGATGGCGTCCTCGACATTGCGTACCAGTTTATGGATCGAGGCGAAGACCACGTGGGTATCCGGCAGGGTGGCGCAGAGCCGGGCGTTGCCCTCGTTGGTGACCAGACCGATGCCCCCGGTGTCGGCGACTAGAAAGTTGGCCCCGGTCAGGCCGATATCGGCGTCGAAATATTCCTGGCGCAGCCGCTGTCGGGCCACGTCGACCAGGGCCTTGATCTCCGGGGAAAGCTCCTGGCCGATCTCCTTGCCAAACAGCTGGGCCACCTCCTCCTTGAACATATGGATGGCGGGCATCACCATGTGGCTTGGCCGTTGACCGGCCAGTTGGACGATCCATTCGCCGAGATCGGTCTCCGAAGCCCGGATTCCCGCTGCGGCCATGGTCGTGTTGAAGTGGGCCTCTTCAGAGACCATGGACTTCGATTTGGCGATCAGCCTGGCCCCCTTTTTCCTGGCCAGGTCGATTACATAGTCGTTGGCCTCCTTGACGTCTTTGGCGAGAAAAACGGTGGAGCCGGCGGCCTCGGCGTTTTTGACGAACTGGGCCAGCAGCTCTTTTCGCCGGGTGCGAACCTCGTCCTTGATGGCGGCCAGTTCCTGACGCATGGCGTCGAAGTCGAGACCACGGTAGGCGTTTTCGCGAGCGATGAGGTACGAATCGCCAAAGAGGTGCAACGCCTTGCTGAGCTTGGGGTTGTTGATCGCCTGTTCGATGCTCTCTTTATACGATGGGGTGGTGACCATGGTGGTTCTCCCGGCAAGGTGTTTTTATCTAAAATTCCCTGGCACGGAAAGCTCTGTTACCGGGCCGAAGAGTTTCATGACAGCGCAGCGGTGTCGTCGTTGTGGCTGAGGCTATCTGGTCCAGCCATGCTGGTTAGATTTCGAAGAGATCGCTGGAAATTCCGGCGACCACCAGGATGTGCAGCTCACGGGGGCCATGGCAGCCGATGGTGAGGACCCGCTCGATGTCGGCAGTACGGCTGGGACCAGTGATATAGGCGATGAATTTTGGTTCGCTGCCGGCGTGCAGACGGGTCATCGGCTCGACTGCGTCGAGGTTGTCGGCCAGAATCTTTTCGGGGTCGACCAGAACGAAATGTTTTTCGGGCAGGGTGGTGGCCAGACGGATCTCTTCCGCGGTGGAATCGAGGACGACTGTCCCGGTGTCGGCCATCGCGAAATTACAGAAGGTGACACCGGCCCCGGGAAAATTCCCAGCCTGGCGGAAGTCACCATGATGGACCTCGGCGCCGGCTTCGCTGAGGAACTGGCCGAGGTTGTGTCGTCTGGCCAGCACCGTTTCCGGGATGAGGGTTGTGCCGCTGCAATTGGTCGCGATGTAGCTGGCCGCCTCCCGCAGGCTGTCCAGTTGGCTGACCTGGGCGCCAGCGCGGCCGCCCATTTCCACAAAACGGGTGAGATGGTTGGTGTCGGGCATGGGGTGCTCCATGGATTGTTTATCCGAAACAGACCGGCGCGGAGTGCTCTGTTACCGCGCCGGGAAGTTGCATGATTCGTTGTGGCTGATGCTTACCCGGAGTCTCGCCTTGCTCGCTTACCTGGTCCAGCATGCGGGCAGGGTGTCGATTCGTTGTTGACTGTCAAGGGCGAGCCGGGTAGATGTGCCGGTATCGTGCCGTTGGCGGACAGACGTCCTGCTGCCGGATTGGTGTCCTGCACCATCTGTGGATACAGAGAAAATCACATTACCACGGAAGACATGTTTCCGCCAGCTTGTCTGGCAACTCATGGGCAATAACAGAGAAATTCTTGTAAGGCATTGGCAGCGACAGAACCATGAAAACCAGAATCATCAATATCTGGCAGGCCTCCAAGGTCAGTTTCTGGACTATTCCAGCCCTGATGGTGTCCCTGGCGGTTCTTGTCTCGCTCTTGATGGTCGGCCTCGACCGAGAGGTCTATCTCCGTAACGACCCGCTGCCCAGCTTTCTCACAGCCGTGGGGCCGGAAGGGGCCCGGGCCCTGCTCTCGACTATCGCCGGATCGATGATAACCGTGGCCGGAGTCACCTTTTCGATCACCATCGTCGCCCTCAATCTGGCCTCGACTCAGTTCGGTCCCCGGCTGTTACGCAACTTCATGCAGGACAGAGGAATCCAGTTCGTCCTTGGCACCTATGTCTCGAACTTTCTTTACTGCCTGCTGGTTCTGCGATCGATCCAGACCATCGGCCCGGAAGTGTTCGTGCCAAATTTTTCGGTTCTGCTGGCCATGGTCATGGCCTTTCTCGGGGTCGGGGTGCTGATATTTTTCATTCACCATATCTCGACCTCGATCCAGGCCGATCGGGTGATCGTCCAGGTCAGTACGGAAATGAGACGGAACATCGAGCATCTCTTTCCCCATGAAATCGAGGACGCATCCGGTGATCTCACCCGGAAGATAGCCGCCCTGCAGAAGGAGAACGTGGCCCACCAGCGGCAGATGACTGTCGCCTCCCGGGCCGACGGGTATCTGCAGGCCATCGATCATGAAGGTCTTCTCCAGCTTGCCAGAGACAAAGACTTTTTCATCGAGATCCGGCTCCGGCCCGGGAATTGCGTGGTCTCTGGCAGCCCCATGGCCATTGTCAGCAGTGCTGGCGAATGTACTCCGGCCGATGTCAGGGCCATAGCCGCCGCCTTTATCGTCGGCCAGCAGCGCACCCCCGAGCAGGACGCGGAGTTTTCCATCAATCAGCTGGTCGAAATAGCCCTGCGGGCCCTGTCGCCGGGGATCAACGATCCCTTTACCGCCATGGTCTGCATCGACCAGCTGGGCTCGGTGCTCTGTTATCTCGCGGTGCGGAAGTTTCCTCCCGCGAGCAGGTTTGACGATCACGGCTTTCTGCGCCTGCAGATCCAGCCCTACAGTTTTCCCGGCATGGTCAACGCCGCCTTCGATCAGATCCGTCAGTGCAGCTGTGGCAATATCGCGGTGACGATCCGGCTTCTGGAAACGTTGACCATGATCGCCGAGAGGACCCATCGCCCGGCCCGGCATGCGGCAATCCGTCGCCAGGCCGATATGATCGTTACCGCGAGCGGGAAGCGAGATCCCAGCGGGGAAGATGAAAAAGACATCCGCCAACGCTATGATATCTTATGTGAAAGAATTCAAATTCCCGCCGACGAAACGGGGGACGATCAGCAGCGAACCGCCGCTGCCTAAACGACGACCGACCGGAGACAAGGCTGTACGCCATTGGCTGCTCCTGGCCTCTGGCCCAGCCGTTGTTGCCGGCAACCTGAAGCACCACGAACCGTAAACGTTCCCCAGCACCCCATTTTCTCGTCCGATCAGGCCTCCTCACAGAGCAAACTCTTGGGCAACGGCCCGCTTGAACGAATCTGGAGTACTGGATAAACGTTTACAGATCCGGGTTATGGAAATTCCCGGTATCACCGGTGAACGATTACCCAAAAACCTCTACCTCGAGGATACCATGCAGACCAAGGCACTTCTTCACATTGACGAGTTGGATAAATGGCAACTCGTCATAACCAATACGAAAAATCTGCTCGCAGCACTTCAAGGAAAAGAATATGCCATCGAAATAGTGGCAAATGCCGCGGCCGTGACCGAACTGAAAAAGGCAGGGAGCAAATTCGTCGCAGAGCTTGGTGAGTTGGCCGGCTCGCAGGTGACTGTCGCTGCCTGCAGAAACGCTCTCAAGGCCACCGGCACGGGGGAGGGGGAACTGTTCGATTTCGTCCAGGTCGTCCCTGCCGGCGTGCTGGAGATCATAGAGAAGCAGAACGTCGGCTTTGCCTATATCAAACCATGATGGCGTCGTAAAAAGGTCGATCTCCTGCGTTGCAGCGGGATCGGCCACTGCTCGACGTACCACATGTACGCCTGTGCTTGGCCGACACCACTGCGCCTTGTATATCGACCTTTTGTACTTAGCCATCTTGTATGCACGCTCGAGGTTTTTACGAGTCCATCAACCATGATGGCGTCGTAAAAAGCCCGATCTCCTGCGTTGCAGGTCGAAAATGGCAATTGGTCGTACCATAGAGGCTCCAATTGCCATTGCAGACGCTGCCGGTCGGTGGGCCTGGCGGTTCTCTTCAGCGGGTCCCGGCCAGACCGAGGTCTTCGAGTTTGTCTTGCCAACGGGTCGATTCGCGGGCGACAAAGCTGGCGAATTCCTCCGGGGTGCTGGTCTGGGTTACCGCGCCGGCACTGGCGAATCTGTCGATAACCGTCTGCTTGGACAGGGCGGCGACAGCGGCCTTGTTCACCTTGTCAACGATTTCCTGGGGTGTGCCCTTGGCCATGAACAGGCCGTACCAGGCCTCAGACGAATAGCCCGGCATAACCGTCTCTGAGAGCGTCGGCACCTCGGGGATGAGCGGGAAGCGCTCGGCACTGCTCACCGCCAGGGCGAGCAGATCGCCGCTCTTGATATAGGGAATGGCCGGTGGCATACCCGCCATGAACAGATCGACCTCTTTGGCGAGGACGGCGGTAGTCGAGGCCTTGCCACCCTTGTAGGGCACGTGGACCATGGTGATGCCGTTTATCTTGCACATGGTGTCGGTTTCCAGATGCTGCAGTGACCCAACCCCCGGGCTGGAATAATTCAATTCTCCCGGCTTGGTCTTGGCCAGAGCGATCAGTTCTTCAATGGTCTTGACCCCCAGATCAGGCGATACCACCACCACATCGGGAATGGAGGCGACCCGGCCGACAAAGGCGAAGTCCGTCGCTGGGTCAAACGGAGGATTCTTGGGAAGCCAGGTGGCGATGGCCATATTGATCGTCCCCATGAAAATCTCATATCCATTTGGCTTTCCACGAGAAACTGCAGCAGCTGCCACGTTGCCCGCAGCGCCCGCCTTGTTTTCGACGATGACGGGTTGGCCCAGCTCAGCGGACAGCTCCTCGGTCATGGACCGGGCGAGAATGTCCGGGCCGGAGCCGGGAACCGAGCCGACCACCATGGTGATGGGACGATCGGGATATGCGGCGGAACAGACCCCGGCGGTCAACGACAGAGCAGCCGCTATGGCTGTTGCTATGATCGACAATGTACGCATGACTGTCTCCTCTCTGGGTTTTTATCCGAAAATCGCCGACAAGGAGTCGTTGGCACTTTCTCGGGATTTTCATGGTTTGTTGTGGCTGCGGTACCTGGTCCAGCTATGCTGGTTTTATCCGAAACTCATCAGCACGGGAAACGCTGTTACCGCGCCGAGGAGTTTCATGGTTCGTTGTGGCTGAGATAGCCTGGTCGAGCTATGCTCGTTGGTCGGCAAAAACGTCGAATCTGACGTTGCCTGAACTGATCAGAAATCTGGGTTACGGGGTGTCGGCCTTGGTCTTTTTTCGTGGTGATCGCAGCGAAAACGCGAAGATGACCACACAGATCACCAGCAGCACGGCGCTGATCGGCCGGTTGAAAAAAACGGTGGCATCGCCCCGGGAGAGGATCAAGGCCCGGCGGAAGTTATCCTCGAGCAGGGGGCCAAGGACAAAGCCGAGCAGCATCGGCGCCGGCTCGAGACGCAGCCGGTTCAGAATGAAGCCGGCCAGGCCGAAAACCAGGACCTGAATGACGTCGTAGGCACTGCTGTCGACGGCAAAGACTCCGACACAGATCAGCACCAGAATGACCGGGTACAGATAACGGTAGGGGACCATCAGGATGCGGACCCACAGGCCGATAAGCGGTAGATTGAGAATGAGCAGTAAAATGTTGCCGATGACAAAGCTGGCGACCAGCCCCCAGAACAGATCGGGATGGTCGGAGATCACGGTCGGACCCGGCTGGATACCGTGGATGATCAGGGCGCTCATCATCAGGGCCATCACCGCGTCGCCGGGAATGCCCAGGGTCAGGGTCGGGATGAAGGCGGTCTGGGCGGCGGAATTGTTTGCCGACTCCGGACCGGCGACGCCAGGCACATGCCCTGTCCCGAACTTCTCGGGCGTTTTCGAGATCCTCTTTTCGACCCCGTAGCTGACAAAGGAGGCGATGGAGGCCCCCGTTCCGGGAAGGATGCCCAGAAGCGCTCCTATCAGGCCACCGCGCACCACCGGCCCGGGAGTCTGGCGCAACTCGTCTTGGGTCGGCATGAGATCCCGCATGCTGATCTTTTTCGAGGTTATCCTGTCCTGGATGTCGGCGACCAGGTTGGCGATGATTTCGGCCACGCCAAACAGTCCCATGGCCATGGCGATGATGCTGAAGCCGTCGGCCATCTCCAGGGAGCCGAAGGTGAATCGATAGGTGCCGGTGGCGATGTCGGTGCCGACAATGCCCAGGATCAAACCGACAATGACCATCGCAAAGCCCCTGATGATGCCATGATGGGCCAGCGAGGCGGCGGCGATCAGGCCGAGTACCATCAGCGAGAAATACTCCGCCGCGCCAAAGGTCAAGGCCAGTTGGGCGGCCAGTGGTGAAATGGTGATAATGATGGCAATGGCGAAGATGCTGCCGGCGAACGAGGCGACAGTGGTGAGAAAGATCGCCGAGCCGGCCCGTCCCCGCCGGGCCATGGGGTAGCCGTCGAGGCAGACGATGGCCGATGAGGGGGTACCGGGAAGATTGAGCAGAATCGAGGCGATCGAGCCGCCATACTGGGCGCCATAGTAGATGCCCGCCAGCATGATCAAACCGACGTCGGGGGGGACGTAAAAGGTCAGCGGCAACAGCATCGAAATGGTCGCCATCGCGCCAATTCCGGGGAGAACGCCCATGAGCATGCCCATGAACACCCCGAAAAAACAGTACATCAGCTTTTGCAGGGTCAGCGCCGAGGCGAAACCGAGCAGTATGTTGTGCCAGATATCCATTTTATATACAACTCGTCAGTGTGGCAAGCTCTGTTACCGCGCCCAGAAGTTTCATGGTTCGTTGTGGCTGAGGCTACCTGGTCCAGCCATGCTGCTTTATATACAACTCGTCAGTGTGGAAAGCTCTGTTACCGCGCCCAGAGGTTTCATGGTTCGTTGTGGCTGAGGCTACCTGGTCCAGCCATGCTGCTTTATCCGAAAATCGCCGACAAGGAGTCGTTGGCACTTCCTCGGTATTTTCATGGTTTGTTGTGGCTGCGGTACCTGGTCCAGCCATGCTGGTTAGATGATCACCAGTTGCAGCGGTAAGCCGAGCCCGTAGACGAAGATCGCGGCGATAAACAGTGTCGATAACGTGGCGAGGACGAGATTGACAGCCAGGGAATTTCTCCTTTCGGCGCAACCGGCGACGATGACGGCGGCGAATACCGCCGGAATCAGTCCAGCGCGCTCCAGCAGCAGGGCAAACAGCAGGACCGCGACAAGCGGCAGCGACAGCGCCCGCATATCGTGCCAGCCGATCTCGAGAACGTTGGACGAGCGACCCTCTGTCTCTGACCGTTGTCTTGATTGCCAGTATTTTCCCAGCCCTTCCCCGATGATCAGCAGGGCGACACCACAGAGCAAAAGCCCCAGCAGCAGCGGAAAATAGCCCGGCCCCATGCGGCGGAGGCTGCCAATCTCATAGGACAGCGACAGCAGGGCGACGACGGCCCCAAAGAGCAGCAGAATGGCGCCGGCCACCACATCTTTCTTGAACGATCCTTCCATCCCGTACCTCCCTCGGGCGCAGCGCTGGTCAAGGCGGAAACGTTTCTCACCCTCCTCAGGAGGGGCTGTAAAACACTTTTTGTTGAAGTCTCAATGATTGGGGATATGATGGTATACTTTTAATCTTGATTTTGCAAGATTTTCTTCTGATGTTGTCTATCGTGAACCGTTTGCTGGTTGGCTATCTCGTGCTCTGAACGATGGCCGATGAGGGGCAGTCGGGTTGTCCTGTACCTTTGCGGTGACGGGGACGGACCGAGGCGGAAATCAGTGTTCGGGCCGGCAGTTGAGACGTTGAATCGTGACGAGGCCGTCCCTCACTGCCAGGGTGTTGATGCAGCCATACTCCTGGCCCAGGCGAAAGAGGTTGGCGAGCTCGATACCGAGTGCCTGACAGAGGATGACCCTGTTGACCCCGGCATGACCGATGATGGCGATCCCGCAGTCGGCCTGGCCGGCGAGTTCGGTAAACACCGGCCAGCTTCGCTTGAGCAGGTCCTGAAAACTCTCGCCGCCTTCCGGGCGAAAACCGGCGAGGTCCCGGCCCCGGGCCGCGTATTGCCCCGGGTAGCGGGTTGTAACCTCGGCCACGGTCAGTCCCTGCCAGCCACCGAGATCGATTTCGCTCAGCCGTCGATCGATCCTGACCGGTTTTTTCAGCCGTTCGGCGATAATGGCCGCACCCTGCTGACAGCGGCTCAGCGGGCTGCAGACAATCTGGTCGATCGATTGCGAGGCGAGAAAGCGAGCGACCGCCGCCATCTGTTGCTGGCCGGTGCGGGTCAGCGCCAGTTCCTGGTTACCGATAAAGCGACGGGGCCGGCTCTCTGCAATCTCGCCGTGGCGGATGAGGTAGATGGTGGTCATGACCTGGGCATATCGAGGAGCTCAGCGATGGTACAGCCGAGCTGAGTCTGCACCATCTTCAGAAGCGCCAGGGTCTGCTGGAGCCGGCGACCGATTGCCGCGCGCGCCTTCCGGTCGCTGCGGTAACGGTACAGTTTTTCACCAAACCGCTGGTAAACGGTGACCTGCCGGTCGCCCCTGCACAGCTTGTCGGCCAGGCAGACAATTTCCCGCTCGCTCAGCTGTCCGTCGGCCGGGGGCGGCAGGGCCCGGTGGGCTCCGACGATCGGCGCCAGCCGGTACAGGCCGAGTCGCTCGAGCTGTCTGGCGCCATTGGCCTCGTGCTCGGGCCCGCCCTTGGCCAGGTCATGGAGCAGGGCGCTGTTATGGATGAGGGTCAGGTCGAGGTCCGCCCCCCTCTCGGTGAGCCTTTGGCCCAGCCGCAGGGCGGTCTCGGCCACGGTCCGGCCATGGGCGACGCCGCGGCTGGGCATGGCTAGAGCCGCCAGGGCCAGGGCCTCGTCCGGCTCGCCGACTCCCAGACCAGAGTGGCGCCTGACCAGGAGCTGGAAATCGTCGGGGGTGTCGCCATCCATCAGAATGCCTCGATCCCATACCGCAATCTTGGTACGGCCGACGCCCGCCAGCAGGGAGCGGAGACCTCCCTGACCGTCGTGGTTGCGGATGGCGGGAATGAAGGCGGCGGGAATCAGCGGCGGATGGCCCCGCCGCCCGTTGAAAACCGGGATGATGACCGAGTTACGGTCGAAATGGTCGATCAGGCGTCGCACCGTGGCCGGATAGATCAGGGGAATGTCGACCGGCAGCAGGAAAAATCCGTCGAGGTGTCCGCAGCGGCCGACCGCCCGCTGGATTGAGGAAAACATCCCGCTGTCGTAGTCCGGGTTGACCAGGCTGTAGAGACCGAGGTCGTCCGCTTCGGCCTTGACTTCCCGATGGCGATGGCCGGTTATCACCAGGATGTCGGTGATGCCGGCACGGGCAAAGAGGGTGGCGCAGTGGGCCAGAAGGGTTTTTTCGCCAAGGCGCATCAATGGTTTGAAGCCGCCGGCCATCCGGGAGGAGTAGCCGGCCGCCAGGATCACCGCGCCAAGATTCACCGGCCAACTCCGGCCCTGACCTGGATCAGCTCCGCCACGATGCTGATGGCGATCTCCTCCGGGGTGTCGGCGCCTATGGTCAGGCCGATTGGGGAATGGACCCGCTCGAGCTCTTTGGCCGTTACCCCGTCAGCCCGCAGTGCCTGGTAGATGGCCTGGCGCTTTTTACTGCTGCCGATCATGCCGATGTAGCCGGCCCGGGTTTTCAGCGCCTGCTGCAGCACCTCCCGGTCGTGGAGATGACCGCGGGTGACGATGACCACATAGTCATCGGCGCCGAGTTCGGGCGCCCAGTCGGTAAAGGCGCCGAGTACCCGGATCTCCCGGGCCTGGGGGTAACGCTGGTGATTGGCGAATTCGGCCCGATCGTCGAGCACCACCACTTCAAAACCGGCAAAATCGGCAGTGATGGCGGTGGCCAGCGCCACATGACCGGCCCCGAGCAGATGAACGGTACCGGGATGGGTCAGCGGCTCGACGAAATATTGCTGCCCGTCGCATTCGACCAGAAAGGGACTTCGCCGCTTCGTCCCGGTGATTTCGGCAAGGAGGTCTTTCGGCAGCTCTGGCGCCCCACCGATGCCGATCGCGCTCATCCGCGGCATTGCGCCAGCTGCGCCATTTCTTGGCAGGCTGGTGAGCAGGATGGGCCGCCCTCCGTCCCGCAGGGCCTGTTGCAACTGCCGGAACAGGTCGAGGGCCGACGGGCCGACCCGCAGGAGCAGGACCGAAACCGCGCCGCCACAGATCATCCCCACATCGGCTGCCGAGCCGGCGGTGAGCTGAAAATCGAGGAGGGCATGGGGTTCGCCGCTGGTGAACATCTCCTTGGCCCTCTTCTGGCAGGCCCCTTCCAGCGCCCCGCCGCCGACGGTGCCGAGGAGGGTTCCGTCCTGGTCGATCAGCATTCGCGCCCCTGAGGTCCGCGGTGCCGAGCCGCTGCTGCCAACAATGGCCCCGATAATGACCGATCTGTCATTTTTCAGTGATTGTACTAGATAATCAAGAACTTCTCGCATCAGCATCTCCTTTGTCACGTTGGTCGACAATGCTCCGTTTGCCGGTGTGGCTGGCGGTAAAGGATTCGCTGTGGCCCACATCCCCGAGAACCAGGCTGCCTGTTGCCAGCATCTCCTGGACCGCGGGAATCCGTGCCACGCTGGTGGTAATCTGTCGGTCGAGTCGGTCGGTGCCGGGAGCGGCGAGGTAGGTGATGTTCAGTCTGTCGGTTGTCTGCCGGTCGACAGTGGCTCGATAGTCGAGCAGCCCCCGAATCTGCCATAGTACATCATCGAGATCCTGGCTGTAAAGCTCCTTGGTGCCGATCCGGCAGCCCCTCATCCGGCCGCGGATATCCCAGAGACGGGCGGTGATACCGGTGCAGGCACAGGGGCTGTGGGTCAGCCTGGCCAGATCGCCGGTACGGTAGCGGATCAGCGGCATGGCCTCTCGGCCTAGGGTGGTGAGGACCACTTCCCCCAGGGCTCCGTCTGGCAGCAGTTCCCCGCTGTGCGGCTCGATAATCTCTATCAGCAGGTCGGATTCGCGGATATGGCAGCCATCGTGGCGGGAGCATTCAACCGCGCCGGCCAATCCCGATTCGGTGGTGCCATAGTGGAGAAAGGTCGTCGCACCACAGCTCTCCTCGATTCGAGCCCGGATGGCGGGTGGGGCGTAGTCGGATGAGAGCAGCATGGTGCGGAACTGTCCGGGCCCGACCGCCTCGGCAAGGGCCAGCAGGTGCTGGGGCAGGCCCACCGCACAGGTTGGCCGGTTGCTGCGGATGAATTCCGGCGTGAGCGGTTGCGGCGGCCACAGCCCCCGGGCGGCGATACCCTGGCCGGCCAGGGCCCGGATCAGCAGGTTGTCGACGCTGTCGGGTGGGACAAAGGGCAGCATCACCAGTACCCGGTCATGGCTCGTCACCAGGTTCTGCATGCCGATGGCGAAAAAATCGAGGGTGGCGGCAAGATCGGCGGCGGTGAACAGCAGCCGTTTGGGTGGGCCGGTGCTGCCAGAGGTCTGCAGGCTGACGACTCGGGCCACCTGGCTCTGGGATACGCACTGCAGCTCGGGGCCGGAGTGGATGATGTCGGTGGCGGTGAGAAACGGCAATTGGCTGAGCTCCACCCCATTTCCCAGCGATTCCGGCTCGAGTCCGGCCAGATGCTCGCGGTAGAAGCGGGAACCGTCAAGGGCGTGGCGAACGGTGTGGACCAGGGCGGTCAGCTGGGCGGCATCGAGAGCTCGGCGGCTCCAGTCTCCGGTGATCCCCAGTCGCCTGGCCACCAGCCTCTCGACAGGGTTGCCCTTCGCCGTCGTCCGCCGGGATGCGGACCGGCGGTGCAGGGTTCTGCCGTTTCTGGCGCTGAGATTGAAGCTGCAAAAGGGAATGAGTCGCCCGTCCTCCTGGGCGACATGAACGCAGCAGCCGCGCAGCCTCTCAAGGTCGAGATTGAAGGCGTCCTGGAAGGCCATGGCCGAAATCTGGAAGGTATGGGTTGTGGCCCGGGCCAGAAACCGGCTGAGCTCATCCGCCGCGTCTTCGCCGTCAGGCTGCTCCAGCCGGATCGGTCCCCACTGACGGGCGGTGGCGCCAATGGCGGTGAGGGCCCCTGTCTCGGCCGGCTGCGGGCTGCAGTCGCAGCTGTCTCGTTTGCCGAGGCAGTGCAGGCCGCCATCCTCGCGGACCAGGTAGCGGGCGGAGAACGAGCAGAGGGCATGTTCGCAGCCGGGCGGCCTGAAGTCGGCGGCGGCAACCCGGCCACCGCTCTGGCGGACCAGTCCCTGGATGATCTCCGGCAGGGTCAGATGGTCGGGGCGGAAGTGGGCGGGGAAGCGGCCGAAATAGCTGATCGGCTGGAAATGGACCCCGCGCACCCAGGGCTGACGAGCCAGCGCGAACTCGATGATGGACCAGAGCTGGTCGGTGTTGACCCCTGGGGCCACGGTCGGCACCAGCACCAGCGACAGGCCGGCGGCGGCGATATTGTCGATGGCTCTGGCCTTTATCGCCAGAAGCTCCCGGCCCCGCAACCGGCGATGGACCTCATCGCTGATCCCGTCAAACTGCAGGAAAACCGAGGAAAGCCCCGCCTCGCGCAGTTGCCGGGCCAGGTCCGGCCGCTGGGCCAGCCGGAGACCGTTGCTGTTGAGTTGGACAAAGGAAAAACCGATCTCCCGAGCCATCGCGATGATCTCCACCAGGTCGTCACGCACCGTCGGCTCGCCACCGGAGAGCTGGAGGTTGCAGCCACCGGTGTTGGCCAGCAGCCGGCTGAGCGTGCGCCGTATGGCGGGGTGGTCGGGGTCTTGTTGACCGGTACCGCCGCTGTCGGCAAAGCAGACCGGGCAGCGGAGGTTGCAGCGCGAGGTAATTTCCACCAGGGCGGTGCAGGTGCGCTGGCGGTGCCGGTCACAGAGACCGCAGTCGTTGGGACAGCCCCGCTCGGTTGCCGCAAGCCGCCTGCCACCGCTGTAGGGTACCTTGGGCCGGACCCAGGAGGTAAAGGATGGCTGGCCTCGCCAGATGACGGCGGTGAAATGGCCATGGGTCGGGCACCGTTTGACCAGGAGCACCGTCTCGCCATGCTGCTCGAGGGTCGCTGGTATCGTCGCCAGGCAGTCCGGGCAGACGCTTGCCGTCTGGCCGAGCTGCTCAGTCATCCGGACCACCCAGCGGCTCGAAGCCGTGGCTGGTGAGAATGGTCATCGCCTGGCCGTAACAGTCGGCGACCAGGCCGCCGCAGACCTGCCGGTTGGGCACATCGCCACCGGTAATATCGCCACAGCCGATACCGCCGAAGCGCGAGGAGGCATAGTGGTCGAACCATGCGGAGAGCTCGGAGAGCATCAGCGGCAGCCGCTCGTCGGCCATCTCCGTCTCGTGGCCCTTGCCGCTGTAATAGGCGATGAGGCAGGCGGCGCCGCTGAGGGCGCCGCAGGGACCGCTGGTGCCCACCTCGCCGTGACAGAGCCCGGTCATGGCCCGGATCAGTCCGGGGTTGGTAACACCTTGCAGGTCGAGGGCCATCTGCATGATGATCTGGGCGCAGCAGTAGCCCTGGCGGCTGAGCCGCAGAATGTCGAGATCGTAATCGGTCATGGTCGCCTCGTTACGGTTGCACGGCTGGCAAGGAGCAGAAAGAGCCCGGGCCGCAGGGAGTGGAGCATGTCGCAGGCCGCGGCGCCACTGGCCGCATCACCGGTCACCGCCTGCCAGAAGTGCATCAGGGAGCCGTGGGCAAAGATAAATTCCGCCGCCGTATGGGTGAGCAGGGGGGTATGGTCTTCGACGCGGCTGATGATAAAACCCGCTGCCCGCAGCTGTTGCCTGACGGTGTGCAGGGAGGTGGCCTGGGCGAAGCAGCTGTGTACCGGCAGGTTGCCGCGCTCACCCTGTTGGCCGGCGCGCAGATAGATATCGGTTACGGCCAGCATCCCGCCGGGTTGCAAGACCCTGGCGAATTCGGCCAGACTCCGCGCCTTGTCGGTGAGGTTCCAGGCGCATTCACAGAGGATCATGTCCAGAGAGTGCGCGGCCAGCGGCAGTCGAGCGAGGTCGGCGCGCACCACCCGCTGGCCGCTGCTGCCGGCCTCGGCCAGCAGGCCGCGATCACGGTCGATACCAAAGACCTTTGTCAGGCCATACCCGGCCATGATCGCCAGGCTGGCGCCCGTGCCGCAGCCGGCGTCGACGATTCTCCACTGGCGAGCGGGCTCAACCAGAGCGAGGATGCGGTGTGTCAGGAACGCTCCACCGGGGCGGAGGCAGGGGCCGAGCCCCTTTCGCACCGGCTCTGAGAGGTACAGGGCGGTCATTTATCCTCGAGCAGCTGTTCGACTTCCAGCATCCTGCCGACCGCCAGCTCCTCGGCGATCAGCACCGCTCCGCATTGCGGGCAGATGGGCAGCTCGACCTCGAAAACGTTGCCCATATAGTGCAGCCCGACCTTTCCCGGGGCAAGCGGGACATCGCAGGTCCGGCAAAGCCAGTTCATGTCGTCGGGCAGAAAGCGCAGGTTCATGATCGGCTCCTCACCGCCTGGCGGTGGCTGATGGTCATCCGGTGGCTCCAGCAGGAGAGCAGCCGGCAGCTTTTGCCCTCATGCCGGTATTCGACCCAGAAGGTGACCTCCCCCAGCCGGGCCGAAGCGATCTGCCGGCCATCGGTGCCGTGTGCGAAGGTATGGCCTCGCCGGTCGGCCTCATGCAGTACCTGGCGGATATCGTCTTCGAGTATCCGTCGGGACTCCAGCAGCGCGGCGACCTCGGTCGGGATGGTCAGCTCAATGGTTGCCCAGGGCGGGGCCGGGGGCAGTTGGTGGTCGGGATAGCGGGCCAGGAGCCTGCGGTGCAACCGGCGGCGGTTGACCCGGCGGTCCGAGCTGCTCACCGGCGGCGCGTTGGCGGCAACCGCCACATCGGCAAAGAGCAGGTCGAGGAGGTGCAGCACCGGTTTGCCGGTGGCGGCCAGCCGGTCCCGGCACATCGCGCAGTAGGTGAGCAGCGCGGCGTCGGTCTGGGCCACCCGGGCCTCGCTCACCTTGCGGGCCAGGGCCGGGTTGGCGGCTGCCATCAGGCCGCCGAAACCGCAGCATTCGGTCAGCTCCGCCGCCATGGCCAGCGGCGCCAGCGGCTGGCCCAGGCCGTCGAGGAGTTCCCGGACGGCCATGCGGGTTTCCTGGTCATGGCGGCTGGTGCAGGGATCAGACAGCGCCAGCGGCGGCCGGGCTGGCGCGGCGGAGAACGGTTCTTTCGCCAGTATCGACCAGACCGATTCGGCCTCTGCCGCAGGCAGATGCTCCCTGAAGATGGTCAGGCAGGTGGAGCAGCCGGTCAGCAGCCGCGGGCGTCCCATCGCCTGCCAGCTGGCCTGCAGCTGTTCGACCACGACGGTGAACTCCTGCACTCTCCCGCTCCAGTGGCCGGGAGCGCCGCAGCAGTCGAGCCAGATACCGGTGCGGGGCTCGATTTCGATCAGCCTGTCGTAGAGGCGGGCGGTCTGCTCGGGGCGGATACCACTCAGCTGGCAACCGGGAAAGAACAGCCAGCGACTGCCGGCCTGCCCGGGGGCGTGCTGGACCAGGCGCATCTCTTCCCTGGCCGAGCGCATCTCCTCTAGAGCGAACCAGTGGGCGCTGGGGGGCATCCGCTGCTCGTCGACCATCTGCTGCCGGGCGCGAAGGCAGAGCTCGGCCATCGAAAAATCGTTGGGGCAGAGGGTCTCGCACTGGCCGCACAGGGCGCAGCTGTTGATGAAGGTGTTGGCCTGATGGACGCCCTTGACGATGGCGGAGTTATTGTAGACCAGGCGGGCATAGGTCTTCGGGTAGCCCCGGTATTCCGCGAGAAAGACGCAGTTATGCACGCATTCCAGACATTGGCAGTCAAGACAGCGTCCGGCCTCGGCAACCGCCTCCTTGAGGGCGTAACCAGCGGGGTCCATCATGGTGACCCTGGCGGCTGCGGCGATGCCTTCGGTCCGGGTGAAGAGGTCGGTTCTGCCCCGGCGAGGCGCCGGTCGGCTGGCGGTGAGCGAGGCCCCTTGCAGAAAGCGATCGATCGACAGCGCCGCCTCACGACCCTGGAAGATATCGGTAATCAGCCGATAGGGGTGATCGGACGGGCAGAGGCCGCCGGCGAAGAGCCCTTGGTCGGTCACCGCGAAGGTCTGGGGATCCGGGCTTTTGGTTATGGCGGCAAGGTCGGCGGCGATGGCGTCGTCGCTCCCGATATAGACGCCATCGGTTTCCAGTGAAGCGTAGAGCTTGGCGGACAGGGCCTTGACCGGGGCAAAACGGATGCCAAGCGTTGCCAGGCGGCTGAGTTCGGCGGTGAGAGCCTGGGCGGGCAACCGCTGTTCGGTCAGGTCGACTAGCCAGCCGCCCGGCCGGCCGGCAAGATGATAGAGCGTGACCGGATAGCCCTTTCTCGCCAGGTCAAAGGCCGCGGTCAGACCGCTGGGGCCGCCACCGATGATTGCCACCGTTTTGGCCCGGGGCGGCAGTTTGAGCAGCTTGCCCCGGGCCTGGCTGGCGGTGATGCAGGCCAGCTCCAGGCCGCGAAGATCAATCGCCCCACCCAGCTCTTTGCGCAGGCAGTATTGCTCGCAGGGGGCCTCGCACAGTCGGGCGACAATCGAGAGGAGCGGTATCGATTTTTCGAGGATGCCCCTGGCGGTATCCGGCCTGTTGTCGGCCATGGCCCGGGCGAAGCCGCGGCCGTCCACTCCGAGGGGGCAACCGGCCCTGCAGGCCGGCGGCTCCTCCTGGATGCATCGGGCCTCCAGTTCTCGCAGCTCTTTCTGGTCCATCGCTGGTGCTCCCGGTAAAAAGAAGTGATCCGGGCCCGGTCGAGAGATGGTGCCGGGGCCCGGACCAGGTGATGCCTGCTACGTTTCTCCTGTCACGACGCCTTCGGCAGCTGGGCCAGCACCTTTTCCGGTCTGGCCGGCAGGTCGCGGATACGGGCGCCGCAGGCGTTGTAGATCGAGTTGATGATCGCCGCATGGGGACAGGTCAGCGGCAGCTCGCCAACCCCGGATGCCCCGAACGGGCCGTCCGGACGGGCGCATTCGACATAGATGATCTCCATCTCGTCGGGGATCTGCTTACTGTAAGGAAAGCCGGCGCCGATCATGGTCGAGTGCTTTTGAATATCTTCGAAATCTTCGCTGAGCGCCAGGCCGATACCCTGGGCCAGGCCACCGTAGATCTGACCATCGACCGCCAGCTGGTTGGCGATGGTACCGACATCGGCCACCAGGGTCATCTTCTCGACCGTGGTCTTGCCGGTGGCCATCTCGACGGCCACCTCGGCCATGAACATCCCGTACATGTAGCAGGAGAAGGGGCTTCCCTGGGCATTTTCGTCACACTCCTTGGCTGGTGCGGTCCATTTGCCGCGGTACTTGGTGGGGATCTCGTCGGCGACCATTTCGGCATAGGTGCGGAAACCGCTGCCTTTCTTCATCCCTTCGACCAGCATCTCGCAGGCCACCCTGATGCCCTGACCCAGGACCACCTGGGAACGGCTGCCGCCGGCCGGGCCGCCGTTGGCGCAGAATTCGGTATCGTTTAGGACCAGCCGTATTTCCTCCGGGGCGATGCCGAGCGGGTGCAGGGCCTCATGGGCGGTGGACAGGGTGCCGATATCCCCGCCCTGGCCGTGGTCGTGCCAGGTGGCGAAGACGGTAATGGTGCCGTCGCTGTTGAGTTCGGCGTCGGCCTCGGCGCTATCCGGCCCGTCGAGACCCGAGCCGTAGATGCCAAGAGAGATGCCCACGCCCCGTTTGAGCTCGGCGGTGGAGTCGGCCTTGGCCTTGGCCTTGGCCGCCGCATACCTGGGACGGAGGGCGTCGATCAGTTCCGGCAGGCTCCAGACCTCCGGGTCCTGGCCGGTGGGAGTGGTGGCGCCCTGGCGATAGACGTTTTTATAGCGCAGCTCCAGCGGGTCCATCCCCAGCTTTTCCGCGAGCTCGTCCATCAGTACCTCCGAGGCAAACTCGGCCTGGGGCGAACCATAGCCCCTGAAGGCGGAGCCCCAGACGTGGTTGGTGCATACCGTCCGGCCGATACCACGGATGTTCCTGATGTCATAGCCGGCCCCCATGAACTGGGCGCCGCGCAGGGTCAAAAGGTCGCCGAACTCGGAGTAGGGGCCATGGTCCACCGACCAGTCGCTTTCCATGCCCAGCAGCTTGCCGTCGCTGTCGGCGGCGAACCTCAGGTTCATGAAGAACGGTGAGCGCTTGCCGGTGTAGGTCTGCTGCTGGAAATAGTCATAGCCCAGGAAGACCGGGCGGCCGGTGGCCAGGGCGGCGGCCCCCACCAGGGCCTCCATGGTCGGGCTGAACTTGTAGCCGAAGGTGCCGCCGGCCGGGTTCTGGACCATGATGACGTTGTCGGGCTCGACCCCGAGTCCAGGGGCGATCATGTACAGGTGCAGATGCAGGCCGATCGATTTCGAATGAATGACCAGTTTGCCGTCGTCGTTGATATAGGCGAAGCCGACATCGGGTTCGATCGGCATGTGCGGCTGCCGGCCGACATAGTAGTCGCCTTCCACCACCACCGGCGCCTCTCTGAAGATCGGCGCGGTGTCGTCGCCTTTTTCGATCTTCTGTTCGAAATAGACGTTGGGGGTGCCGGGATGGATCTCGATGGCGTCTTCGGCCATCGCCGCGGGGGCGCTCATATAGGAGGGCAATTCCTCGAGTTCGACCTTGACCTTTTCGGCGGCGGCCCGGGCCTGTTTTTCGCTGGCGGCGCAGACGATGGCGATGGCGTCACCATACTGGAACACCTTCTCGTCGCAGAGGATCGGCCGGTCCCAGCCGTCGCCCTTGTTGGTGGGGAAGGTGATGAGGCCGGTGATCCGGTTCTTGCCCTTGATGTCGCGGTGGGTGAGGACCGAATGGACGCCCGGCATCAGTCCGGCCTCGGCGGTGTCGATGTCGACGATTCTGGCATGGGAGACCTTGGCCTGGACCAGGGCCAGGTGCAGGGTCTCCTCGGGTAGCTTCAGGCCGAGGTCGGCGCCGTAGTCACAGGTGCCGGTGACCTTGGCCACCGCCGATGGCCGGGGATATCTGCTGCCCCAGATCCGGCCGTCTTCGGGAATCTTGAAATAGAGCTGGTCGACGCTCATCTCGCCACGCAGCACTCTGGCCGCATCCATGGTGGCGTCGACCAGTGGCTTGTAGCCGGTGCAGCGGCAGGCGTTGCGATGTTTCTGGAACCAGTCGCGGACGTCCTCGCGACTGGGGCTGGCGTTGACGTCGAGCAGGCCCTTGGCCGAGACGATGAAACCGGGGCTGCAGAAGCCGCACTGGGCGCCGCCGTGGGCCATCCAGGCCACCTGCAGGGGGTGGAGGTTGTCAGGGGTGCCGATGCCTTCGATGGTGGTGACCCTGGCCCCGCTGGCCACCCGGCGCATTTTCAGGGCGCAGGAGCGGACGACCTTGCCATCGATCAGAACGCTGCAGGCCCCGCACTGCGCCTCGTTGCAGCCGACCTTGGTGCCGGTGAGTTTGAGGTGTGTTCGGAGAACGTATGCCAGGGAGTCTTCGCCGTTGACCACCAGGCGTCTGGCAATGTTGTTGACGACGAGTTCTTTTTTTATCATCTCGGTTCCTCCAGCTGTAGAGTTTGTTCTGCTGCAGTATGGGCGATAAGAGCAGGAAGCACGGATGGCATTGCGGCCACAACGGGCCACCTCCCCTCTTTTGAGCAAATTGCGGACCACCTCCATCCCGCGTCTGGCGGATCTGATCGCAATGGGCGACGCTGGTCGGAAATCCGGGGGGATAGCGTGATACAGTAGACGAAACGGTGCAAAGGAGAGTGGGTAACGGGTGTGTAAGAGGTGTTACCTTTTCAGGTTGCTGTTCCCAGCATGTTACACACCTTCTTCACAGGGACCAGGGGGAAAGCCGCGCCCTGGGCGGCAGGACCATCTGGTCGAGGAGGTCTCGGCCAAGAGGAAGATTTACGCGACAGTCGCCGGCAATTCTGGTAATACAGCGGGGAACTTTCTGTTGCGACCTTGTCGACCAGGGTTGGCGAGAACTCGATCATCGCGACGAGTCCCGGAGATTTCCGGCTATCGCGCAGGAGCAATCTTTAGCAACGAGGCGACAGGGCGCGCAAGCGGAACCGGCTCGTTACCATCGGGACAATGCAAGACACTTCCCACCAGCCGCTGCCCTTTCTCGACCACGATCCGGCGAGCGAGGGGCTGCAGTTTTTAGAAAACATCGCCACGGCCTACTGGTACTCCCAACTGCTCTTTTCGGCGCTGAGCATCGATCTCTTTTCCGTACTCGACGACGGCCATGCCACAGTCGACGATATCGCCGGGGCCACCGGCTGTCGAAGCCACGAGCTTGGCCGGCTGCTGCGGGGCCTTCTCAGGATGAATCTGCTGGCGCGTCATCGGAACACCTGGTTTAACGGGATCGCGGCCAGCCGGTATCTGGTCCGGGGGAAGCCGGACTATATGGGCGAGTTCTTTCTCTATCGTCAGTATATGCAACCGAACTGGCAGCAGCTCACCGCCCGGCTTGAAGGGCGGCAGCGGCCTGTTGAGCAGCTTGATTACACGGAGCGGAACTTTCGTTATGTCCGGGCGATGGATTGCCTGGTGCGACAGAAAAGTGCTGAAATCGCCAGGATGTTTCATGAAATCGCCCTGCCGGGCCCTCTGCTCGATGTCGGTGGCGGCGCGGGGTCGCTGCTGCGGGCTATCCGAGACCAGGCGGCCGATCGGGGTGAAGACGGCCAGGAGTTTCGCGGAGTGCTGTTCGAACTCGCCGAGGTGATCGATGCCGCCAGAACCCTCTATCCGGATGCGGACGACTGGCGTCAGCTGACGACCGTGGCCGGTGATTTCCGTTCCCATGCCTTTACCGATCGTTTCGGCGGGGTTCTGCTCTCCAACGTTCTCCATGCCTATGGCCATGACGAGGCGAGGACACTGTTTCACAGGGCCCTCGATCTTCTGGACGATGACGGTTTTATCCTGATCCACGACTATTTCCCGGACCATTCGGCGATGGTGGCCGAGAAAGGCGCCCTGTACGATCTCTGCATGATGCTGAACACCTACGACGGCGAGTGCCATGAGGTCCGAGATATCCGGCAATGGCTGGCAGAAAGCGAGCGGGGCAGGGAGATGCCGCTGCGGGTGGTCGATCTGGCCACCGACTCCACCGTCATCGTCTGTGGCGGCCCCGAGCAGTGGCACAACGAGGAGGCGGGCTGGCTCAGCGACGCTCGCGAGCTGGGCTTTGCCGAAGTGGCGGCCATTGCCCCCGAGCAGGTGGTCACCGCTCCCTGGGTCGCGAAAAAGTGCCGGTACGGCTGCCCGGGCTTTGGCAAAAACCTGCAGTGCCCGCCCCATACCGACTCCGCCGATGAGACCAGCAAGCTCCTTGCCGGCTACCGCACGGCGCTCCTGGTGCAGGGCCAGCCGCCGGGCCGGGAGTTTCATCGGCAGCTGCTCGAGCTGGAGCGGCGCACCTTTCTGCGGGGCTATCACAAGGCCCTGGTCTATGGGGCGGGGTCCTGCACCCTCTGCGATCGTTGCCCGGTCGATGGGGTGTGCCGACGACCTGACCAGGCCCGGCCGGCCATGGAGGCGAGCGGTATCGATGTCTACGCCACCGCCAGAAGCGTTGGCTGGAATCTCGATGTGGTTCGGGATAGAGATGGTTTCGTTAAATATATCGGATTGTTATTGGTGGAATAATGCGAACGCTGATGGTGCAGTTACCGACCTCTCATTTTGGCGCCCAGGAAAAGGTCTATCCCCTCGGTCTGGCAAGACTTGCCGCGGCCGCCGGTCGGGACCTCGACCGGCGGTGTCTGGATATGAACATTGCCAGCGACCCCTGGCAGGAGTTCGGCACCCTGCTGGCCGACTTCGCCCCGGACATCGTCGCCCTGTCGTTTCGCAATCTCGACCCGCTGGCGGGCCAGCAGGCCAGCTATCTCTCCTCGCTGAAGACCGCCGCCAGCCTGGTGCGAACCTTGAGACCCCAGGCCCGCATCCTGGCCGGAGGACCGGCCTTTTCGCTCTTTGGCGAGGCGTTGATGGCGGCCTGTCCGGAAATCGATATCGGTCTGGTGGGCGAGGGAGAACGGGTCTTTCCGCTGCTGCTGGCCGAGCAGCTCGCCCCCGCCGGGATCCCCGGGATCGTCTGGCGGGAGAGTTCGGCTCTGCGCAGAAATCCGCCGGGCGCACCGGTCGATCTCAATCGCCTGCCCCCCCTCGAGCTGACAGCATTTCCCCCGGAGGCCTATGGCGGCAGCAACAGCTATGTGGCCGCGATCGGCATCGAGGGCAAACGGGGCTGCGACCTCTGCTGCGGCTACTGTCTCTACCCCCAGCTGGGCGGGCGGCATATCCGCCTGCGCGAACCAAAACGGATCGTCGATGAGATGGAGCTTCTGGTGGCAGAGCATGGCCTTAGCCTGTTCCACTTCACCGATCCGGTGCTGAACCGACCGGAGGAACACTTCACCGAGCTCTGCCGTGAACTTTGCCGCCGCCGGCTCGACTGCCAGTGGACCGGCTTTTTTCGTGAAGACCTGGTCACCAGGGAAAACCTGGCGCTGGCCATCGATGCCGGGCTCTGCTGCGTCTATTTCTCCGGTGATGCCTTGACGGATCGGGGCCTGAGGCTGCTGGGCAAGCAACTCGGTGAAGAGGATCTGCTCAACGGGGCCCGGGTCACCGCGGATCTGGGGCTGCTCACCGTCAGCCATTTTCTGGTCAACCTGCCCGGCGAGAGCGAGTCGGAGGTGGAACGGGCCACGGCGATGCTCGACAGGCTGCTGGCCATTCATCACCCGGCGGCCAATCTCGGGGCGGTGATCTTCAACCCGGTCCGCCTCTATCCCGGGGCGCCGTTGACCAGAAAACTCATCGCGGCCGGGCAGCTGGATGCGGAAGTGAATCTTCTCTACCCGGTCTACCACAACCCCCCCGAATTCAGTCATGTGCTGCATGACTTCGAGGCACGCTGCCACAGGGCGGGGGTCTTTTCCCGACTGGAGATGAACCGATGAACGTGGTAATTTTCGACCATCCGCGGCTGGCATCGCCGGCGCGGTTCAACGATATCGCCAGCACCCCGCTCTGGTCTGCGCAGATGGCCGGCTCTGTCGCCGCGAACCTGCGGGCGGTGGGGGCGGTGGTCACCTACCTCGATCATGCCCGGCCCGGCTGCCGCTTCGCCGACTCTCTTGGCCAGTTGCTGGCGCTGTCGCCGCCCCTGCTGGCGGTCAATGCGGTCTATTTCTGGGAGCATACCGAGACGCTGTTTACCCTCTTTCACTCCCTGCGCCAAGAGGGCTTCACCGGCCATCTCAACCTGTTCGGTTTCTTCCCCAGCCTGGTCTATCGGCAGATCCTGCAGGAGATCCCAGAGGTGGATTCCATTGCGGTGGGTGAGTGTGAACACACCGTCTGCGAGCTCTGGCGGGCGCTGCAAGGCGACGGTGGACTGGAGCGGGTCACTGGCCTTGCCCGCCGTGGGGCGGACAACGACATCTCGCTGGCGGAGCGTGCGGTGGAGCCGCTCCCCGATCGCTTTCCGCCACCGCTGCGAGCCGCCTGCCCGGAGCAGGATCGGACCTGGACCATTCTCGCCAGCCGGGGCTGCTACAACCGTTGCAGCTTCTGCCTGATTCCCCCCTTTGATCCCGGCCGGGGCGGCTGGCGGGGCCGCTCGCCGGAAAATATCGTTGCAGAGATCGCGGCGGCAAAAGAACAGGGCTATCGCCAGTTCTACTTCAGCGACCCCAATTTCATCGGTTGCGGCAAGGACGGTCGGGCCAGAACCCTTGCCCTGCTGGACCTTCTTGCCCCAATGGACATCACCTTCGGCATGGAGACCCGGCCCAACGACCTTGACGACGAGATCATGCAGCGCCTGGTCGACGCCGGGCTCACCAGCCTGCTGATGGGGGTGGAGAGCGGCTCCGCCGACCAGCTCCGTCAGCTCAACAAGCACGCTTCGGCGGCAACGGCCTCGGCGGCCATCGCTCTCTGCCGTCGCTATGGCATCGATCCCGAGATCGGTTTTCTGATGTTTGTACCGGATGCGACCCTTGACGATTTGCGGCAAAATTTCATCTTTCTTGCCGAAAACGCGTTGCTGACCCGTCTCGATCGTACCGCCAACCTCCTCTGCCACCGCCAGATCGTGTTGCGCGGCACCACCGGCTATGAGAGCTATCTGCAAAGAGGGCGGCTGCAGCCAACCGGGGTTTTTGGTTTTGAGGGGATTGTCCCGTTCGCCGAGCCACGGGTGGCGCCGATCTGTGAGACGATCCTTTTCGCCTGCCATATGGTGCTGCACGAGATGGCGCGCCGCGAGTCACCGGTCTACTGGCAGAACCCGGACGGCCACTGCGGCACGGCGCTCAATGGCTACCTTGTCGACCTTTTTGGCAAAACGCTTGCCATGGCGACCGGCATGGAGGGCGTGCTCGATGCGGCCCCGGAAAAGGAGAAGATCCGCTCGGCTATCGTGGCACTAGTCGCGGCCGCCGCCCGCTGATGGCGGCCGCTCGACTTTGCGCCGCTTCTCACTCCACCGGATTGCGATCGGCCTCCGGGCCCATCGACCACTCGTACCAGCCGCCATCGAAGTTGCTGATGCGCGGCCAACCCATCTGATAGGCGTAGAAGAAGGCCAGGCTCGCCCGCCAGCCAGTGCCGCAGTAAAAGGCCACATGCGCATTGCGGTTGATGCCGTGTTGTATCCACATCAGCTCGACCTGCTCCAGGCTCTTGAAGGTGCCGTCGTCGTTGAGATAGGCGTCCATGGTCCAGGGGCCTTTTCCCGCCTCGCCCCAGCGGGCGTTTTTCACCCGCCCTTTTTGGGGGATATAGGAGTAGGGGGCGGTTTTGCCGTCGTACTCGTCTCTGGTCCTGATATCGGCCAGGACCAGGTCGGTATCGCCTTCGACGATGCCGCGGCGGACGGCCGCCAGGGAGATCAGGTATTCGGGGTGCAGGGCATGGTCGGTACCGAAGCTCGTTTTGGCGGTGCGGGGGGTCGCCTGCCGGCTCAGCTGGTAGCCGGCCCGTTGCCAGGCCGCAAGACCGCCGTTAAGCAGGCGCACGTCGGTCACTCCGGCGTAGAGCAGGGTCCAGGCCAGCCGGGCGGCGCCGCTGGGATCCTCACCGTAGAGAATCACCGTGGAACCGGTGTCGACGCCCATATCGGCCAGGGCCGGCAGCAGGTAGCGATCCGGATAGATGTTCCACCAGTTGCGCGGCAGGCTGTCGTCGACTGTCAGCCCCTTGGCCAGATCCTCCTTCGCGGTGGTGGAGCGGCCCAGATCCTTGCCGGCGGTGGCCCGGGCCGGGAAGGTGTCGTACTCTATCTCGTCGGTGTTGACGTGGATGGCTCCGGGAATGTGGCCTTTGTCGTAGCTTTTCTCCGGTGGCCCCCAGCCGACCTCCATCACCACCAGGTCGGTGCCGGTTGCGGCCCGTTGCATCAGCGTGGCCAGTTGCGGCGGGGTGATGAAGCCGTTTTGCATTATTTTGGCGGTGGCGGTAACTCCGGTAGAGGGCAGCAGGGTCAGGGCCAGCACGAGTGCGGTGAGAGTCGCTCTGTTCATGTCGGGTTCTCCGAAAAGAGGGTGGCAAAGATGGGGAGAACGCCGATTATTTCATGTTTTTTACCAGAAATCCAATCGGAAAAGATGATGGGTTCGTCTTCTGTCATATCAAGAGGAAAGAGTCCGAAGAACTCCGGGATGTTGGCAACCGTCTCGCCCGCCCCCGGGGTAAAGGTCGATTTCGTGCCGGCTGGGGCGTCGTCAGAAAAAAGGGTCGGGCGGTTATGCCGAGGAGGGCGCCAATGGCCCGCTGGTCTCCAGTACCCGGGTCAGCAGCTTGTAGGTGAAGCCCCAGAGATAGTAGTCGTCAATGGGGAAGGCGGTGGTGATGCGGTGGGGCAGCACCTCGGCGCTAACGTGCAGCTCTTTTTGCCGGAACCGCGCCAGATCGAGCCAGCAGGAGCTCTCGATCTCACGGTGATCCAACTCCAGAGGCGGCCGGGTATCGAGCTGGAAGAGATAGGGCTGAACGAGGATCTGCGCCTCGGTCCTGCTGCCGGCATAACTGGCTGGCAGGATGGCGCACATCGCTTCCGGGGTCAGGATGATGCCGGTCTCCTCCTGGGTTTCCCGCATGCAGGTGGCCAGCAGACTGCTGTCGGTATCGTCTTTTCTGCCGCCAGGAAAGGAGAAGTGGCCGGACCAGGGGTCACGGGGGTTGCTGTTGCGGCGCAGCAGCAGGACGGACTCCTGCGGGGCGCGCACCCGGATAATGGCCACTGCTGCTAACGGATCGGCGGGCATGACGATATTCCTGCGCTTGTCGTTGGTGGGAAGAAGAACACCCTGCTTGCGTTCGGGCCCGTAAAAGCTCATATTTTATATGCAACCCATCGGTACGGAAAGCCCGGTCACCGCGCCGAGAAGGTTCATGCTTCGTTGTGGCTGAGGCTATCTGGTCGAGCCATGCTGGGTATATGCAACCCATCGATACGGAAAGCTCGGTCACCGCGCCGAGAAGGTTCATATTTCGTTGTGGCTGAGGCTATCTGGTCCAGCCATGCTGGGTATATGCAACCCATCGATACGGAAAGCTCGGTCACCGCGCCGGGAAGGTTCATGCTTCGTTGTGGTTGAGGCTATCTGGTCCAGCCATGCTGGGTATATGCAACCCATCGATACGGAAAGCCCGGTCACCGCGCCGGGAAGGTTCATGCTTCGTTGTGGCTGAGGCTATCTGGTCCAGCCATGCTGGTAGAGTACCCTGTACAGTGGAAAAGGCAAGAGCGGAAGAGCTGGCGACTGGCGCCCGCATCCGCCACCCACAACGTAAATCAAGGGGGAGTGTATGGGACATGACGTTGCTGTTTTTCAGCCTTACCCGTTTACGGTCGGTCAGAAAATCCGGATAGAGGGGGGACGCCGCCATGGCGACTGGGAGGTGGCGAAGGTGACCGACACCAAGGTCACCCTGCGCTGCCCGATGTCGCGGCGCGAGTTCGAGTGGAACAGGTTCTGTTATCTGATCCGCGAGGAACCAGACAGTGTCTGGCCCAGGGCCGACTGACAGTCGCGGGGTGCCGACGATGTGCCTGATTGTCTTTGCCTATAGACAGCATCCCGGCTACCGGCTGGTGATGGCCGGCAACCGCGACGAGTTCCTCGACCGTCCCACCGCGCCGCTTGGCTACCATTTTCCAGGGGAGACTATTGTCGCCGGTCGGGATCTGCGCGGTGGCGGGACCTGGCTGGCCCTTGCCGGGGACGGGCGCCTGGCCGCTATCACCAACTATCGGGATCCTCGCCGGTTGTTGCCATCCTCCCCGTCGCGAGGGGAGATTATCGTCGACTATCTCCGCTCCGGTCTGTCGGCCGCGCGGTATCTGGGGAAGCTGGCGGTTCGGGCGGCGGACTACAATGGATTCAACCTGCTGCTGGGTGACGGCCAGACCTTGTTCCATTTCTCCAACATCAGCGCTCAGGCCACCCTGCTGGCCCCCGGGCTCTACGGCCTCTCCAACCAGCTGCTCGATACGCCCTGGCCCAAGGTGGTGCGGGTGAAGGCGCTCTTTCGCCAGGCCCTTGGCGCCGGGCCGGTGATTGACCGCGAGGCGATCTTTACCCTGCTGGCAGACGCCCAGCGGCCCGAAGACGAGCTGCTGCCCGATACCGGAGTAGGGCGGCGGCAGGAGCGGCTGCTCAGTACGATCTTCATCCATAGCCCGGAATATGGCACCCGATCTTCGACCCTGTTGACCATTGCCGACAAGGGTACCGCCGAACTCTGTGAACGGAGCTACCGCCATCAGGGTGAGGCGGAAGTTGCGGGGGAGCGCTGTTTTCAGCTGCAGCTGGGCGGGCCGTGATGTCCGGCGGTGGAACAGGGCGTAACCACCGCTTCGTTGCGGAAGATGAACCGGCCGGTGGCGCGATCTTCGAAATACCGGCTGAGGGTCTGACGGATGACGGCGAAGGCGAGGTCATCCCAGGGGATCTCGCCTTCGCTGAACAGGCGGACCTCGCTGCTCTCCCTGGTCGGCGCGAACTGCGGCCGGACCAGCTGGCAGCGAAAGAGCAGATAGAGCTGATGTACCTTCACCAGATCGGCCAGATAATAGGGAGTAAGCCCGGTCACCTCGCAGCTGGCCTCCTCCCGGGTCTCCCGGCAGGCGCCCTGTTGCGCGCTCTCGCCGTTTTCCAGATAGCCGGCCGGCAGGGTCCACAGCCCTCGCCTCGGCTCGATGTCGCGCCGGCAGAGGAGAAGCTGGTCGTGCCACTCCGGGATGGTGCCGACCACCAGGCGGGGATTCTGGTAATGGATGGCGCCGCACTGCCCGCAGAAAAAACGTTTACGGTCCTCACCGGTGGGAATGCCCCACTGGAGGCGGGCCGCGCAGTTGGCACAGAAGTTCATCGGGTGCCATCCAGGTCAGAGAGAGGAGCGTGGATCATGATGGACTCGTAAAACCTCAAGCGTGCATACAGGAGATCGGGCTTTTTACGACGCCATCAATCATGATAGACTCGTAAAAAGTCGAACGTTCCACCAGGATGGGCTCAGGAAAAACCCTGATATACGAGGCGTAGTGTCTCAAACGGCAATTTGGTAGTACATATGGTACAGCGAAGTGCCGTTTGCGACCTACAACGAAGTAGATCTGGGATTTTACGAGCCCATCAATCATGGCAGCTCCAGCTCCCGGGGGAGGTGTTCGTCCGGCCGCTCCGAAAAGGGGGGCAGCTTGGCGCCGCTGTCGATCATCACCCTGATCAGCTGACTCTGGTAGGGACTGGTTGGCTGGAACTTGATGCCGATCCCGCCCAGGTCTCTGCGGACAACCTTGGCCTCGATGGTGCAACTGCTGTTGAGGACCGGGGAATTGAGCGACAGCGTGATGGTCTCGCCGATGGCCAGGTCGTGCGAGGTCTCGATGTAGGCCCCTCCCTGGCTGATGTTTTTCAAGAGGCAGTGCCGGGTGGTGTTGCCGACGTCGTAATCGATGGCGACCAGCAGGTCGTGACGCTGGTGGCGTCTGAGGTTGTGGTCGTCCCGGCGCTGCTGTTCGTCGTCGCGCCGGCTGCCTTCCATCAACAGTTTCATCAGCGGCATCGAGACCGTGTGGCTGACCGGGTGGCGCCGGTAGTCGATATCGATGGTGGCGCTCGGCCACAAGAGCATCTGCAGCACGGCGTCATCGCCCGAGGCGGCAGGGAGTCTGGCGGCGACGATCTCGCCGTCCTCGAGCCAGAGGGTGCCGTACTGGTTGTTGCCGGCCACCTTGAGGGTACAGGTGCAGGTTTCCAGGGCCATCATCTGCAGGAAAGCGGACAGGCTGACGCCCCGGATCTGACCACCGTAGTCGATCTCCAACTCGCTGTAGACCCGTTTGCTCAGCATGTCGAGGTCATGGGCCTGTTCGAGGTAGATCGCGGTGGGAAAGCGCTTGATGCAGGCCCTGAGCAGCGGCAGGTTCTCGGCGGCCAGGACGATGACCGGCATTGCCGGGTACTCTTCCGCCAGTCGGGTCACCAGCTCCAGCCCGGGCGCTTCCGGGGGCTTGATCGCGACGATGGCGATTTTCACTGGAGTCCGACGCAGGATGTCTACGGCGTGTTGGCTGTTTTCCGCCGGCAGGATATGGAGAAAACCGCCCTGGCTTTGCAGCAGAATTGTCAGACTGCGGAGCATTTTCCGGTCACTGTCGACGAGAAGTATGTTATTCATCATTGGCAGGTGTCAGCCAAGAAACAACGGGCTACGGCCTGGCTGGCGACCTGGTCGGAGCTTGTCGCATAGGGTGGCATATGCGCGCGGGTTGTGCTCTGATCGGGGTCACCCGTTACCGGTCGTAATCGTTTTGTTCTTGTAAAATCAACGTAATGGCCACGGTGCATCGATGCTCTTCACCACAGTCCCCCCCAGGAAAGAATCCGGGCCTGTGCATGGCTAGTAGTATAGCGTGGAAAATCAATATGCTGCAACATTCTTTTCCGCGCCATCCGGCAATCCCGCTCTGGGGCCTCGGGCGGTGGCTGAAGTTCTATGGTCCAGCCATGCTGGTTGGGCGGCAGGGACATGCGGCGAATTGGGGTGGTGGGTGATCCGGTAGGAAACTTCAGGGAAGGGAATGAGGGCAATGAAGAGGGCAATGAGCCGGTCTGAATGGAGCTGGGTGCTCTACGATGTCGGCAATTCGGCGTTCGTGCTGATCATGGTGACGGCGATCATGCCGATTTTTTTCAAGGACTACGCCTCGGCCGGGATCCCAGCCGCGGTGTCCACCGCCAACTGGGGCTTTGCCAACTCCGGGGCCTCGCTGCTGTTGGCCGTCCTCGCCCCGGTGCTGGGGGCGATGGCCGATTATCGTGGGCGAAAGAAGCGGTACCTGCTGGGATTTCTGGCCATGGGGCTCCTCTTCACCCTCTCTCTGTCGCTGGTCGGCGAGGGCCAGTGGCTCTCCTGTCTCATCCTCTTCGTGCTGGCCCGGGTGGGCTGGGCCGGAGCCAACATCTTCTACGATGCCTTTATCGTCGATGTGACCCCGGCCGAGCGGATGGATACGGTCTCCGCCGCGGGCTATGCCTTTGGCTATATCGGCAGCGTCGTGCCCTTTCTGGCGGTGATCGGTCTGATCCTCGCCGCCGGTATGGCGGACGGCCTGCCGCCAGCGGCCACCAAGACCGGTTTTCTCCTTGTCGCCGCCTGGTGGCTGCTCTTTTCGCTGCCGCTGATGAAAAACGTGCGGCAGCGCTACGGTATCGCCCCTTCGGCCACCCCCTGGCGCGACACCATGGCCCGTCTTCTGGCGACGATCCGGGAGATTCGCGGTCGGCGGCCGGTGTTTCTCTTTCTGGCCGCCTACTTTTTTTACATCGACGGGGTGGATACCATCATCGCCATGTCCACCGCCTATGGTCGTGATCTGGGCTTTGGCATCCCCTTGCTCATCGCGGTACTGCTCTTTATCCAGGTCGTCGCCTTTCCCTTCGCCCTGCTCTTTGGCCGTCTGGCCCGGAGTTTTTCTACCCGCACCATGCTGCTGGTGGGCATCGGGGTCTACAGCCTGGCCACCCTGATCGGTTTCCTTTTGCCCTCGATTGCCGATATGGAGGTGAAGACCGGCCTGTTCTGGGCCATCGCCTTTCTGGTCGCCTCCTCGATGGGAGGGATTCAGGCCTTGAGCCGCAGCTATTTCGCCCGGCTCATCCCGGCGGAAAAGAGTGCTGAGTTTTTTGGTTTCTACAATATATTCGGAAAGTTTGCGGCAATTGCCGGCCCCTTTCTGATGGGGCTTGTCAGCCGACTGACCGGCGATAGCCGCTGGGGGGTGCTGAGTATTCTCCTGCTCTTTGTCGCCGGCGCCGTTCTGCTGCGATGTGTCCGCGAGGAGGGGGCGGTCTGAGTGTCGTGGCCCATCGATTGTCCGCGGCCTGGCCGGTGAACGCGGCGGCAACACTCCTTTACAGAACATGATGAAGGCTATGACGATTACCGCAACGGACATCGCTCGGCTGACCCGTATTTTTCTCACTCAACCGGGCTATCTCAAGGAAAGCGGCTGGCTGCGCTCACAGGCCGAAGGGGCCGCGGTGGATGCGGCCGGCAAGCCGCTCCCCTGGATCACCTATCCGGCGATCGATTTTCTTCAGCCCCGCATCCGGCCGTGGATGACGGTGTTCGAGTATGGCTCGGGCAACTCCACCTTCTGGTGGTCGGCCCGGGTCGCTCGGCTGATCAGCTGCGAGCACGACAAGGAGTGGTACGCCGATTTCCAGCCGAGGATTCGCGCCGCCAACACCACCTACCTGCTCCGCCGATGCAAGGGGGGATCGACGGCCTACGCCGACGAAATCAGTCGTTATGGCAAAACGTTCGATATCCTGGTGATTGACGGTCGCGACCGGGTGAACTGTATCCGCAACGGTCTGGGCGCCCTGCGCGATGGCGGGGTGGTGCTGTGGGACAACAGCGATCGGCAGGAGTACCAGCCGGGCTATGACCTGCTGGAGGCGGCCGGATTCAGGCGTCTCGACTTCTGGGGGGGCGGTGCGCTCAGTACCCGGCGCTGGTGTACCTCGATCTTCTATCGACCGGACAACTGCCTGGGAATTTAAATGTCGCCTTCGCTGGCCTTCCAACAGGGCGGCCGCCAGGAGGATTGCCCCAGGGTGTTCAGCCGCGCTGCTGGCTGAGATAGACCCCGAGCATCACCACCGCGGCCGCCAGGTATTGCCTGGCGTTGAGGGTCTCGCCCAGCACCAGCCAGCCGAGGAGCACGGAAAAGACCGGGATCAGGTTGACGAAGATCACCGTTCTGCTGGCCGGCAGATGTTTGAGGCTGAAGTTATACAGGCCGTAGGCCCCGAGGGTGATGACGGCGCCGAGATAGAGGACGGCAAGGGACGGCACCAGGGGGAACTGACGGGGCAGGGGGGGGCCCGGGAGAAAGATCAGCGGGAAAAAGAAGATGCAGCCGACCAGGGCCTGGACGGCGGTCAGAAAGAAGGGGGAGTAGCGGCTGGCCAGTCGTTTTAAGGTGATGGTGTAGCCGGTGGCGCAGACCATGGCCAGGAACTCGTAGAAGTTGCCGAGGACCGGATTGGGGGCGTCGGCGGTCGGGGTCGATTCCGCGGTCAGCCAGCAGACCCCGGCCATGGCCAGGAAAGCGCCGCCCCAGGCCTTTTTGCTGCTGACCTCCTGTAACAGCAGCGAGGCGACGATCATCACCAGGATCGGCAGGATGGCGGTGATCAGCCCGGCCTGGGAGGCGCTGGTGTTCTCGATGGCCTTGGCCTCGAAAATGAAGTAGAGACAGGGCTCGCAAAAGGCCATGAACAGGATGGGCCTGTAATCCCCGGGCCGATAGTCGATCGAGCGGGTCAGCCGCCGCCCCACCACCAGGAAGCAGAGGCTGGCCACCAGCATCCTGCCGAAGATGACCACCATCGGGCTGAAGCCGCGAAAGGCGATTTTCAAGGCGATAAATGAACTGGCCCAGAGTACCATGGCCAGGAGCAGGGCCAGGACCGGCAGGTGGCGGTTTACGGGGGATTGGCTTGGCATTGGCGACTCGAACCCTGGAAGATCAGTTCTTCGAAGGCGACGATGGAGGGGAACCTCGTCGAAAAACGCGCCGGCCGCCGTGAACTGGGTTTGGCGATATGGATCAGCTCGGCGAGACCATAGTCCTTGGCGGCTCTCAGCACCTCGCTGTTGTCGTCGACCAGCATGGTCCGCTGCCGGTCAAAATCGAGCATGGTGGCCAGCGCGGCCCAGAACATCGGCTGCTCCTTGGCGCCGCCGACCTCGTGGGCGGGAACGATCCGCTGGAAATACGGGCGGATGGCTGTCTTGCCCAGCTTGATCGCCAGGGTCTTGGCGTGGGCGTTGGTCACCAGATGGACGGTTTTGCCAAGAGCGCTGATGAACTCGAGAAAATCGATCACCTGGGGACGAACCTGGATGAGATGATCGATCGTCCCCTTCAGCTCGGGGATATCGAGCCCCAGCTGTTCCGACCAGTAATCGACATCGGACCATTGCAGGGTCTTCTCCACCTGCCGATAACGGACAAGAAGGCGTTGCCGTGCCTCCTGCTGGCTGAGCCCCCGAGCCCTGGCGTAGGCCTGGGGCACATACTCTTCCCAGAAGAAATCATCGAAATAGCTGTCGAGCAGGGTGCCGTCCAGATCGAGCAGCACGGTATCGATCGTCTCCCAGCTGAAAGCGGGTCGGATGGGCGGATTGATGTCAGGCATGGCTCATGGTGGTCAGGTCGGAGAGGACCTGGCGGGTCACCCCGAACACCGTCTCCGGAGTCGGCATCGGCGCCGGAACGACCAGCCTGCCGTCCGGGGTCAGCTTGGTCTTCGCCCCCTTGCGGGTGGTGGTTTTGGCCTGAACATAGCCCAGCAGCCGTTCCGGGGTGATCGGGGTGTCGTCGACAAACGAGAAGATCAGGGTGTCGCGGCCTCTTTCCAGCTTGCTGATACGCAAGGCGGCGAGCTGTTTTTTCAGCGCCACCACGGTAAAGAGATTATGGGTTTCGTCGGGCAGCGGGCCATAGCGGTCTTCGAGCTCCGCCAGCAGATCGCTGTGTTCCGTCTCGTCGGCGGTGGCCAGCGCGGCGATCCGCCGGTAGGTGATGTAGCGCTGGCTGATGTCGGGCATATAGGGCTCGGGGATATAGGCGGAGAGCTGCAGGTTGATCTCCGGGTCGAACTCGTCGACCGGCTGGTCCAGCCCGCCGTTGATGGCCCTGGCCTTGAGATCGGCGACGGTCTTCTGCAGCAGGTCGAGGTAGAGATCGAAGCCGATGGCGGCGATATGACCGCTCTGGGAGATGCCGAGCAGGTTGCCACCGCCCCTGATCTGCAGATCGCTCATGGCCAGCTTGAAGCCGCCGCCCAGCTCGTTGCAGTCCATCAGTGCCCGAAGCCGATCCCGCGATTCTTTCTTGAGGCTGTCGATGACCGGTACCAGCAGGTAGGCGAACGACTGGGTGGCGGATCGGCCCACCCGGCCACGGAGCTGGTATATGCCGGCCAGACCCAGCATGTCGGCCCGGTTGATGATGATGGTGTTGGCGGTGGGAATGTCGAGACCGGACTCGACGATGGTGGTGCAGACCAGCACGTCGATATCCCGATTGACAAAGGCCACCATGATCTCTTCGAGTTCCTTACCGGCCATCTGGCCATGGGCCACGGCAACCCGGGCCTCGGGCACCAGCTTCTGGATTTCCGCGGCGATCTTGTGGATCGACTTGACCCGGTTGTGGATAAAAAACACCTGGCCCTGGCGGCGTAACTCCCGCCGTACCGCCTCTTTGATCACCAGATTGTCGTAGCGGGCGATAAAGGTCTTGATCGGCCGGCGGTGCTCGGGGGGGCTGGAGATCACCGAGAGGTCGCGAATGCCCAGCAGCGACATCTGCAGGGTCCGCGGGATCGGGGTGGCGGTGAGGGTCAGGATGTCGACCTCGCTGCGCATCTTCTTGATCTTCTCCTTGTGGGCCACTCCGAAGCGATGCTCCTCGTCGACCACGAGCAATCCCAGCTGTCTGAACTTCACATCCTTTGAGAGCATCCGGTGGGTGCCGATCAGAATGTCGATCTTGCCCTCTTTCAGTGCGGAGAGGATCCGGCGCTGCTCGGTGGGGGTGCGGAAGCGATTGAGGCACTCGACGGTGACCGGAAAACCGGCCAGCCGTTCCCGGAAGGTCGTGGTATGCTGCTCGGCCAGAACCGTGGTCGGCACCAGCACCGCCACCTGCAGATTGTCTTCGAGCACCTTGAAGGCCCCGCGAATCGCCACTTCGGTCTTGCCGTAACCGACGTCGCCGCAGACCAGCCGGTCCATGGGCTTGTCCGAGGTGAGGTCGGCGATGACCTCGGTGATGGCCTTGTCCTGGCCGGGGGTCTCGTCATAGGGAAACGACTCTTCCAGTTCGGCAAAGAGCGGGCCCGGGGGCGAGAATTTCCGTCCCTGCTGCATTTCCCGGCGGGCGTAGATATCGAGCAGTTCGTGAGCGACCTTCCACACCTCTTCCTTGACCTTGGCGGTGGTCACCTTCCAGCTCTGGCTGCCGAGCTTGTCGATTTTCGGTTCCTTGTCGGACAGCCCCTCGTAGCGGCTGATCCGGTTGAGACGGTCGACCGGCAGGTAGAGCTTGTCGCCGTCCCGGTATTCGATCAGCATGAAATCGTTGGTCACCCCCTGGATGGCAATGGTCTGCAAGCCCTGGTAATAGCCCAGGCCGTGGTCGCGGTGGACCACCACGTCGCCGTTACTCAGCTCGGTGAAACGGACGGGCTCGCCCTGCTGGCGTTTGCCCTTCTTCTTGCCGCCGAGTCGCATCTCGCCAAAGAGCTCGCTCTCGGAGAGCAGGTGCAGCCGTTCGGTAGCCAGGGAAAAACCGTGGGAGAGCTCGTGATTGCAGAGCAGCACGCTGTCGTCGTCCCGCCCCGTAAAGGTCTCGAGGGCAAGGGGTGATTCGACGATCTCGACCCTGTGCTGATATTTACTGAGGAGTTCGGCCAGGTTTTTGGTGTGTCGGGCCGACCGGCAGCAGAGCACGGTCTGTTCGTTCTTCTCCTGCCAGGCCCTGATCTGATCGGAGAGCGGCGCCAGAAGGCCACGGCTGGTCCGCTGCAGGGAGATCTCCTGCTTTAAGAGCTGGTGGTTGGTGGTCGAAATGGTGAGGTGCTGGGCACCCTGTCGGTCGAAGTCGCTGACCAGGAGCTGTTTGTGGGTCGCCAGCCGGGTTTTCACCTCTTCCGGGGCGACGAAGATGGCCTCGGGGGCGACGGCTGGCAGGTGGCCGGCGGTCGCCTCACGATAATTTTTTTCGATCCGTTCGGCGGTGAGCTGCAAACTCTGGGTGATGGCCTCCGGCTCGAGCAGTACCAGCGCCATCTCTTTTGGCAGGTAATCGAAAACGGTCGAGACCGATTTGCCCTCTTCGCGATAGAAGAGCGGCAGGAAGAATTCCATCCCGGCAAAACGCCGGCCGGTGGCCACCCGTTCGCTGATTCTGGCGGCCTCCTCTTCTTCCCAGCCCGAGGTCTCGGCGGCGTGCCTGAACTGCCGGGCGATACGCCTGGCCATCGTTTCGCTCCGGTCGATGACGATATCGTGAACAGGCAGCAGGATGGCCTCGGCCAACTCGCCGGACGAGCGTTGGCTGATGGGATCGAAGACCCGCAGGGACTCGATGGTGTCGCCGAAGAAGTCGAGACGGAGCGGGCCCTCGTGGAGTTCGCCGCCGCTGGTGACAAAGGGGGGCGGAAAGAGGTCGAGGATGCCGCCGCGCACCGCGACATCGCCCACCGACTGCACCAGAGAGACCTGCTCGTAGCCCAGTCGGCTGAGATGGGCCAGCAGCTCCTCCCGGTCGCACTCCTCGCCGGCCATGACCAGTTCGACGGCTCGGCTGAGCACCTCCACCGGCATGACCCGGCGCAGCAGGGCCTCGATCGAGGTGATCACCAGGGTCGGCTCGCTGTGGACCCTGAGCTGATAGAGGGTGGCCAGGCGGGCGGCAGTGGTCTGCTGGTCGGGGCTCAAGGGGGTGTAGGGGGGAATCTCGTAGCCGGGATAGCAGAGAATGCGGGAGTCGGAAAACAGTCGGAGATCCTGCTCGAAGACCGAGACCTGATGCTCGTCGGGCAGGATACAGCAGCAGCTCGTGGTCTTGGCCAGCTGGCCGCAGAGCCAGGCGGGGCTTGCGCCGCGCAGGCCGCTGACCTGGGATATCGCCGAGTGCTGCAGCATGTCGAGAAGTTGCCTGATCATCGAAAAAAAGTGCCGGCTGCAACGGGTGCAGCCGGCAGATCTGGTTTAATCTTGCTGGGATGCGTTAAAACGTGCCGCCGATGGTGAAGTCGAGGGCAGACTTGTCTTCGCTGTCATTGGGATTGAGGTTGGCTCCCCAGACGATGACGATGGGACCCATCGGCGAGAGCCAGTTGATGCCAAAGCCGGCCGAGGTCTCCGGGGAATCGTCGGAGCGGCGATCGAGATTGCCGTAGACCTGACCGGCATCGAAAAAGAACAGCCCCTGGAGCCCCTGCGACTCGAGCAGCGGGAAGATGAACTCGGTGTTGGTGTACCACATCTGGTCACCACCGATCCGGTCGCCCTGATCCTTTGGGCTGATCTTACCGTATTTGAAGCCGCGGACGGTGCTGATACCTCCGAGGTAATACCGCTCGTAAACGGGAAATTTCGAGTCGGTGTTCTTTTCGAAGGCCTGCCCGGCGGCACCCTTGATATGGAGGGTGGTTTTCCAGAACAGGGGGAAGAACCAGCTGGTCGAGGCCTCGACCTTGGTGAACTCGGCATCGCCAAAGAAGATTCCGCCGGCATGCTGGATACTGGCCATATGCCGGGACCCCTCCGTCGCCCCGAAGACCTTGTCGCGGGTATCGCGGACCATGGAGACCTCGACGGAGCTGGTGATCGGCACCTTCGAAGACTCCTTGATATAGTAGGAGGCGTCATCGTCGATGTTGGAGAGATCGGTGTTGGTATAGCTGTAATTACCGAATATCCGCCATTTTTCATATAGCGGATAGCCAACGCGCATGCCGCCGCCGGTCGAGTTCTTGGTGTAGTCGTCGTATTCGCGCTTGGTGTTGAACAGGTCGGCTCCCCAGGAGAGTTCCGAGTCGAAGACATGGGGGTTGGTATAGGAGATGTTGTAGCGCGAACTTCTGCCGCTGATATTGCCGGTGAAGGCCAGCTGGTCGCCCCGGCCGAGGAAGTTGTTTTCGGCAATGGAGCCCATCAGGATAACGTGGTCCACGGAGCTGTAACCCGCACCGATACTGAAGGTGCCGGTGCTGCGCTCCTTGACCTCGATATTGATGTTCATCTGGTTGGGCTCGATGGTCGGTTCGGGGGTGATGTTGACCTCGTCGAAAAACTGCAGCCGCTGCAGCCCCTGGCTCGATTCGCGCAGGGCCTTGGAGTTGAAGATGCCCCCTTCCGCCACGCGCAGCTCCCTGCGGATAACGTTGTCACGGGTCCGGGTGTTGCCCTTGATGATGATCCGGTTGATATAGACCAGATCACCCTTGGTGATTCTGTAGGTGATATCCACCCGATCCCCGGAAGCCGACTTGTCCATCGCCGGTCTGGCCTCGGCAAAGGCGTAGCCCTTTTCGGCGTAATAGTCGGTGATGGACATCACGTCTTCACGAACCGCGCTGAGGTCGATGTACTCCTTGTCGCGGATGGTCAACAGGTCGACCAGGGTGGTCTGGTCGGTGATCAGATCGCCGCTGACCCCGACGGTGCCGACCTTGTAACGGTTTCCTTCGGAGATCTTGAAGGTGATATAGAGCCACTCATCCTCCTGGCTGATTTCCGGTTCGCTGATTCTTGCGTCCATGTAGCCGTGATTGTTGTAAAACGAGATGATTTTTCCCTCGTCTTGCTTGATCACGTCCATCTCCAGGCGGCCCGAGGCGGTGATCCAGCTGAAGAAGCCTTTCTCCTTGGTCTCGATCTGGCTGAGCAGCTCATCGTCGTCATAGGCGGTATTGCCCTCAAAGGAGATCTTCTTGATATAGATTTTCTTGCCCTCGTCGACCGTATAGGTCACCACCGCCCCTTCGTCGCTGGGGTAACTGATGTCGGTATGGACCTGGGTGTTGTAATAGCCCTTTGACTTGTACAGCTGCTTGATGGCCTCGGCCCCGGCGTTGATGGCGTTGGGGTTCAGTATGTAGTGCTGGCGGATATTGGCGGCGCCGCGCACGTCCTCTTCTTTCAGCTCATCGACCCCCTTGAAGTTGACGGCGGCGATTGTGGGCTTTTCCACCACTTTGAACACCACATCCTTGCCTTTGGGGCCGTCGGTGACGTCGATCTGCACATCATTGAAGTAGCCCATGGAGTAGATGGCCTTGAGGTCTTCCCGCAGGGTCGCCGGGTTGTAGGCTCCTCCGGCTCGGCTGCTTATCTTGCGCAGGATGGCGCCGGAGTCGATGCGCTTGTTGCCTTCCGGACTGATGGTGCCGATGCGCAGGTCGCGCTGGGTGTAAGCCAGGGCGTCGAGCACCACGGAGTCGATGGCGGTCGACAGCCCCTGGAGAGTGTTTGTCTCACTGTAGAAATATTGCGGCGTGGCCGGGGTCAGGGAGTCGAAGACCTTCAGGTCGACACTGATCCGGTTGCCGATCATCGTCAGGCTGCCCACGGCAATGTTGTCTTTGCCGGTGGATGAGCTGATGTTTTGCAACACGGTAGGCGGTGGCGGCCAGGTGCCCTGATAGTTGGCCAGGGCCTGGGCCTGGGAGCGCGGCACCAGGGTGATCCCATGACCGGCCAGTGACTCTGCCAGATATTTGTCAGCGCTGCCGGTTAATTCTGTTACATTCCTGGCCGAGTTGACCTTCAGCGGCATAAAGGCGGTGGTCGTCTCCGCAGCCTGGGAAAAGACCGGTATCAGCAAAAGAGCTGTCACCACCAGGGCAAGAGCCGCTGGCGCCGGACGGCTGCAGAAGGAAAGCGAATGTTGCCTGAAAAATTTCATAGAAATTCCTTTTTGTGGTCAGATCCGAAAAAACTGCGACGGGGTCGTACCTATCGGCTGCGGCGTGTGCTGTCGTCTGCTCTTGGCCCGGAAATCCGGGTAGCTCGACTTTCACATCAGTTCAGGCGGTGTCAGGTTCGCAGTTCTTACCGATGAACGAGAGTACGCTCTGTTCCGAAGGGGTTGCCCGTTTACCAGGCCTCCTAAAAACCCGCCAATTATGCCATATTTGCCCTGAAATGCAAAGATCACAGATAGGCTGGACTCGTAAAAAGTTGACTGTTCCGCCAGAATGGGCTGGGAAAAACCTGTAATATACGAGGTGTGGTGTCTTAAACGAAAAATTGACAGCACATATGGTATGGTGAGCTGTCGTTTGTAACCGAGGGCGACGTGGATCGGAGTTTTTACGAGTCGATCAGGCTTGAACCTTCCTGACGAGGTAATTGGCGATGAGAGCGTGGCTTCAACCATTGATGCAACTGGTTCTGCCCGAGAGATGCCGGCTGTGTCATATCCATCTGCAGGAGCCGGATCGCGGCCTGTGCGCCTCCTGTCTGGAGCGGATCGACTATCTGGGGGCTTCCGTCTGCTGCAGGTGCGGCACCCCGCTCGCCAGTGGGCTCTCCCCGGGGTTTTTCTGTGGTCGCTGTATCAGGCACCCACCCCCCTGGGACCAGGCCGTTTCGCTTGTCCGCTATGGCCCGCAGATACAGAAGTTGCTCCTTCGCCTGAAGTACCAGGCGGATACTACCGTGGTCCCCGCCCTGGAGACCATCGTCAGGCCGGTTCGGCCGCTTGCCAATCGGCGTTGGGATCATCTGGTGCCGGTGCCGCTGCACCCTAGCCGGCTGAGGGCCCGGGGCATGAATCAGGCCCTCTCCATGGCCATGTTGCTGTTTCCCGACCAGCATCGGGCCATCACCCAGGATCTGCTGCTCAGAACACGAGCCACCGTGCCCCAGACCGGTCTGGATGGCAGCGCACGACGGCGGAACCTGCGCGGTGCGTTCCAGATCGGTTCCCGGCACCAGGTCCGGGGGATGAGGGTGTGTCTGATCGATGACGTGTTTACCACCGGCAGCACGGTCTGGGAGTGTGCCCGGGTCCTCCGCCGGGCCGGCGCCGCGGAGGTGGCGGTGTTCACCCTGGCCCGGGTGGTGATGGGCGACCAAAGACCCCTGAGCTGACGGGATTGACCTTGTCTGCGTGCAACGGATGTTCGCGTTATGAGAGGTTCTGCTGGTTGGCATGAAGGTCTCGGCACGCCAGGCTCTGTCACCGCGCCGAGACTTCCTGGTTCAGCCATGCTGGTCTATATCAAACTCTTCAGTGCGGAGAGATCTGTTACCGAGTCGAGGAGTTTCATGGTTCGTTGTGGCTGAGGCTTCCTGGTCCAGCCATGCTGGTTTACATGAAACTCTTCAGTGCGGTTGCATCTGTTACCGAGCCGAGGAGTTTCGTGCTTCGTTGTGGCTGAGGCTTCCTGGTCCAGCCCTGCTGGTTAGAAAACAAATACGTTTTGATAAAAAAAAAGTTTGGTTTCCGGTTGTGCTGGAAGGCCCATGTTTACTGGATCAGCCAATTGTTAATAGAGGTATATTGAGATAAATTAAGATATATTCACCTTTGTCTAGATTTGTTGAATTTAATCAAATGGTGAAAATGTTGAAAACTCTCTCTCTCGTCTTGTAAGGTGCTTATTTGACGCGGGTCTGGACGGCTGGTTTGGAAAACGGTATTTCCATTGACAAAAATGTTGTCGTCTCGAGGAAAGCCACGAAATGTCGGTCTTTGCGCTGACCCTAGTAAACTCTTGCCCTTATAAAGAAATTCCTCAAAACGATCTTTGACTCCTGGCCAGGGTTTTTGATATGCATGATGCACGATTCGTTCACCGAGGATGTGCAGCGAGGCTGTTCTCATGGACGATGATCAGCCGATCCGTACCACTGCAGCACGCTGTTTCAGCCCGGTTTTCCGGGTTTTGAAGATGATTCACCGATCATTGTTGTTCGGTTTTTTTGCTCTAAACGCTTCATAATCGACTTTTTTGGTTGCCTTGCGGATAAAAATATGCTTTGGGAAAAAACACAGGAAGTTTTGAAAGACACTCTGCCGGCCGCTGCCTACCAGCTGTGGATTGAACCGTTGAAATGTGCCGAAGTGCGAGATGACGCCATCGTGCTGTTGAGTCCGGATCGATATTTCAGCGCCTATGTCTCCCAGAAGTTTCTGCCGGTGATAGAGACGACGCTCAAGGCGTCGGGGTTGGTGCAGCGGCGGGTGGTCTTTCGCGAGAACGAACAGGCCCCGGTGACCGTCTCCAGTGGTGCGGCCAGGGGGCAGCTCAGGCTGCCGAGTGTGCCGGAGAACACCTCGTCGATCAGATCCTTGCATCCCCGCTACACCTTTGACGAGTTTATGGTCGGCGATTCCAATATTCTGGCGGAATCCGCCTGCCGGGCCATCACCGCTCGGGACGACTCCATCGGTCCCTGTCTCTATATCAACAGTGCCACAGGGCTGGGCAAGAGCCATCTGACCCATGCGATAGTGCACAAGATCATCGGTGATTGTCCCATGACCTCGCTGCATTATGTCACGGCCCAGCAGTTTGCCGCAGAGATGGTACGAAACATCCAGAACCGGACCATGGATGCCTTCAAGCACAAATATCATCAGCGCTGTGACATTCTCCTGGTTGAGGATGTCCACTCGCTCACCGGCAAAAAGAAGACTCAGGAAGAGCTCAACGAGGTGCTGGACTGCCTGATCAAATCGGGCAAGCGGGTGGTGCTGACCGCCAATCGGGGGCCACGCGAATTGACCGGCATCGATGAGGAGTTTCGTTCCCGGATGTCTTCGGGGCTGGTGACCATGATTGCCGAGCCCGATATCAGTACCCGGTTACGGATCGTCGACAAAAAGGCCGGTCAGCACCAGGTCGCACTCGATGAGGAAAAGGTCGACTATCTGGCCCAGCACATTCGCGGTGATGTCCGGCAGATCGAATCGGCGATCGTTGCCATCCGGGCCAAGGCGCGCCTCAACGGCGGCCGGGTCGACATGACCATGATCCGGGATGTGGTGACCAGTGTGGTGGGGGTCGACAAGGTCCTGACCATCGAGATGATCACCGAGTTGATTTCCAGACAGTTCAAGGTGAGCATCGCCGATATGCGATCGCGGTCGCGCAAGAAGGTTCTGACCTTCCCGCGGCAGGTGGCCATGTACCTGTGCAGAAAGCACACCGATGATTCCCTGGCCGATATCGGCAGGGCCTTCAATCGTGACCATTCCACCGTGCTCCATTCGATCAAGAAGGTGACCAACCTGTCCGCCCGGGATACCTCGGTGGACGCCCAGGTCAAACTGTTAAGCGACAGGGTCAAGAGCCTCTGAACACAGGTACAGTCCTCAATCTCCCCCACACGGTGTTGCTGAGAACTCCGGGCTAGAAATAGACCTTTTTCACCTCGGCCTCGGCGGTGGTGCTGGCCGAAGCGTCGAGCACCGCCGAGGCCACCCGGCTGGCGGTCTTTATCATGTCGTTGAGCCCGATCCCTTCCCAGCCAAAACCGCAGACATGAAGACCAGGGTATCGCCTGACGAGCGCGTCGCGCCGGGCCAGGATCCTGGTGTAACCCTGTTCCAGCTGGGGGATGCCGCCGCTGGAGCGACGCACATCGATATAGTGCGGCGCCGCGCTGATCTGTAAGGTCTCTTCGATGTCGGCCAGGGTTTTGGCGACCAGCTCCTGCCGGTCGAGTTCCAGTCGCTCGGGATGGCGGCGACCGCCGATCAGTACCTCGAACACCAGATGACCCGCAGGTGCACGGCCGGGAAACATGTTGGAGGAAAAGAGTGTTCCCAGGGCGAAACGGTGCTCGCATTCCGGCGCCAGGTAGCCGAATCCCGGCGGCAGCTGGACCCCAGGGGCAAAGCCAAGGGTCACGGTGGTCAGCCAGCTCTCCTCGACCCTGTCGGTCGCCAATTCGGGGGCGATGGCCGCCAGCAGCTGCAGGGCAGTGTTGACCGGAGTGGCGATGACCAAGTTATCGGCGGTTATCTGCCCCTTGTTGGTGGTGATCAGCCAGTTGCCGTCTTCACGATCGATGGCGGTGGCGGTGCAGTTCAGCTCCAGGTTGACCCCTTCGATCAGCTGCCGGGTCAGCCGCCGGGGCAGCTGTTCCATGCCGTCGGCGAAGCTGATCATCGCCGGCAACCCCCGCTTTCTCCCAGCCCTGCCAGCTCTCTTTGCCGCCAGCATCCGGGCAATACCACCACGCAGTACCGAACCGTGCCGCTGCTCCAGGGCCCGGATTCCCGGCATCACCGCATCGATGGACAGCCGGCTGAAATCGCCGGCGTAGGTGCCGGTGAAGGCCGCATCGGCAAAAGGCAACAGGGCCGGACCGAATCGGTGGCTGACCCAGTTGGCCACCGTCGGTTCTCCAGCCAGGGGCGGCTTCAGCGCTTCGAGCAGGACCCGGAATTTATCGGCCAACGGGATCAGCGGTGCCAGCAGTATCTTGAGTGGTGTCTGGGGGATGCACTGCAGCCTGTTGTCGAGATAGACATAGCGGACAAAATCAGCAAGCGGCGCCTTGATGCACTCGTTGGCCAACCCGGTCTCTTCGAGAAGGCGCTGGCTTTCAGGGCAGTTGTCGAGAAAACCGTGGGGGCCGAGTTCGCTGAGGTAGTCGTTGTGTCGATGACTGCGGATCGCGCCACCTGTGCGCTCGTTTTTTTCCAGAAGCAGAAAGCGATGCTCCGGACGTTCATGGGCCAGGGTATGGGCGATGGTAAGGCCGGAAATCCCACCACCGATAATCACGGTCTTACTGTGTCTGTTCATTTGAGTGTTGCGGTGAGGATGGAGTGGTTGAGGGTCATTTCGACCCAGCCGCCCTGGACGAACATGCCGGGGTTGAGAACATGGGTGGCGCCGAGCCAGTCCTCGCCCCTGGCCTCGTGAATATGACCGGTGAGGCAGATTTCGGGCTGGTGGGTTTCGATAAACCGGCGGACGGCCAGCGAGCCGACGCCTCGGCCGGACCGCAGGCGATCGACCCTGGTGTCGCGGGGCGGCACATGGGAGACCAGGATCGTCGGCATCTTCTTTTCGCCGTCCGGCCTCTTGGCTCTCAGTTCTTCGGCCTGGCGGTGGGCGGCCGTCAGGATCCTGGCGAGTTCGGTCTCGCTGAACTCGGTGGGGGTGGCAAAGGGGGTGATATTGGAGCCGCCGAGGCCAATGATGCAGAGCGGTCCGGCCACGATTCTGGCTCGACCGTGGAGGTTGATCTCGAGCTGGTCGAGATAGCTGTCGATCTCGTGGTGATCGAGGTTACCGATCACCGCCAGCAGCCGGGGATTGACCGCCATCAACTCGTCGATCACTTTCCTGCCCTCCGCCCTGTGGCCGAAGTTGGTGAGATCGCCGGTGACGATGACGAGGTCGGCCGTGGTGCTGTCGGGTATGCGGCGACAACGGTTCGCGGCCATATGGACGTCGCCGAAAGCTATTATTCTCATTGATGAAAAATCTCCGTCAACCGGGCAGTTCTGCAGTTGCGGGGCTTGACAGCCAGCTCCACATGCTTACCATTTTGGCCGAATTTTGGCAAGCAGGCAATGCAGAGGGCGATGCCGCCGATCTGGCTGCCGCCCCTTTAACCCAAGAGAAATTGAGGTACGATATGACCGCACAGACAACCTATGAATTCCAGGCGGAGACCAAAAAGCTGCTCGATATCGTCATCAACTCACTGTATACCGAGCGCGATGTCTTCATCCGGGAGCTGATCTCCAATGCCTCGGATGCACTCGAGAAATATCGACACGAGAGTCTTACGGCCGAAAACCCTTTCGATGGCCATGTGCCCCTTGAGATCACTATCGATCTCGATGAGGAGAAGCACACCATCACCATCACCGATACCGGAATAGGCATGACCCGGGACGAACTCGAGCATAACCTCGGCACCATCGCCCATTCCGGCTCCGGCACCTTCCTGACCCAGCTGGCCGAAGCGGCCAAAAAGGATGTCAGCCTGATCGGCCAGTTCGGCGTCGGCTTCTATGCGGCCTTCATGGCGGGTCAGAGGGTACGGGTGAGGAGCCGTTCCTGGGATGGCAGCGAAGGAAACGAGTGGGCCTCCGACGGTTCGGGCACCTTCACCATCACCGAAATGACCGGGCTGCACCGCGGCACCAAGATCATTATCGATCTCAAGGAGGACGCCTACGACTATGCCCAGAAATGGCAGGTCGATTCCATCATCAAGCGCTATTCGGCCTTTGTGCCATTTCCCATCAAGCTCGATGGGGAAATCATCAACACCGTGAAAGCGGTCTGGACCAGGAACCGCAACGATATAACCGAAGAGGAGTACAACGACTTTTACAAATTCATCGGCAACGCCGGCGATGAACCGTTGTTTCGGCTCCACTTTTCGGCGGACGCGCCGCTGATGATCAATGCCCTGCTCTTTGTGCCGAAGGAGAACTTCGAGCAGTTCGGTTTCGGCAAGATGGAGCCGGGGGTCAACCTCTACTGCCAGCGGATTCTCATCGACCAGCACTCCAAAAACATCCTGCCGGAGTGGCTCAGGTTCCTTAAAGGGGTGGTCGACAGCGAGGACATGCCGCTCAATATCTCCCGGCAGGCCTTGCAGGACAATGCCCTGGTCAACAAACTGCGCAAGGTGGTGACCAAGCGCTTTCTGAAGTTCCTCGACGAAGAGGCCAAAAAAGACGAGGACAAATATCTCGAATTCTGGAAGACCTTCGGCATCTTCATAAAAGAGGGGGCCACCTGCGACTACGAGTACCAGAAGGAGCTGGGTCGGCTGCTGCGCTTTGAATCCTCGAAGTCGGCGGAGGGCAAGCCGGTCTCTCTTGCCGATTATGTCGTCAGGATGGGGGCGGACCAGGAGGTGATATATTATATCAACGGACCGAGCAGGACGGCGATCGAGGCTGGTCCCTATGTGGAGATGTTTCGCAAGAAGGGGATCGAGATCATCTACACCATGGAACCGATCGACGATTTCGTCTTGAGCCATCTGGGTGAGTTCGAGGGGAAGAAACTGGTGTCTGCCGACCGGGCCGATCTGGATATCCCGGAGAGCGAGACGGAAAAGAGCTCGGAGGAAGAGGGGGACGCCAGCCAGAAGCTCGACAGCGATTCGGCCAAGGCGCTGGTCGACTGGCTCAAGGAAACGTTGCAGGAGTATGTCAAGGATGTCATCGTTTCCAAGCGTCTGGTCGATTCGCCGGCCATGATCGTCAACCCCGATGGCTATATGACCTCGACCATGGAGCGGGTGCTGGCGGCCAGCCGGATGGAAAAAGGGTTCGGGGCGATGGGTGAATCGAAGAAGAATCTGGAGATCAACCCCGCCAATCCGCTGATCCGAAAGCTTGCCGAGATCCAGAAGAGTGACGCGGCCTTTGCCGCTGACGTGGCCCTGCAGATCTATGACAATGCGATGATCCAGGCCGGGCTGGTGGTCGATCCCCTGGTGATGGTTGAGCGGAACTACAAGATCTTGCATCGCGCTCTCGGCGAGTGACGCTGTGAGGTATGGTGGGATATGAGGTCAGCTCGGGCGGCGCCATCTTCTTTGGTCTTTTGCGGGTGAATAGAGGGTACTCTGGTTCATCGGCAAAGACGTCGAACCTGACGCCGCCAGAACTGATGAAAAACCCAGGCGGGGTCGGTCCATTTCCCACCTGGCCTGTTCCATGAGGTGATTTGGCTTGAAAAATGTGAGTTAGCAGGCTATAGAGCGGAAGGTTTCGTGCAATTTTGTGTATTGTCTATGAAACTGGCCAGTGCGGAAAGCTCTGTTACCGCGCCGAGGAGTTTCATGTTTCGTTGTGGCTGAGCAATCTCGTCCAGCCATGCTGGTTCGGGGAGAATGAGAATGTCAGTAATCTTGCGACACGTTGTTTGGGCCTTGTTGACTGTCACCGCCCTGACCGGCTGTTATAACACCCCGGTACGCCATCTCGCCTCCGATGCAGCCCTGATCAGGGTCGGTGAATCGACCCGTACCGATGTTCTCACCTATCTGGGCGAGCCCGATGAGCAGGACGTCCTGGGCAAAGGTACCGAAAAATGGATCTATCGGGAGTATGAGCGATCCGTGGTCAAGGATGCTCCCCTGGTGGGCAAATATTTCGGCAAGCCCGACTGGAATCAGGTGACCGTGATCCTGACCGACAATGTCGTCACCGAGTGCACCTACGGGGCTTGGGAGTCTGAAAACGATGCTTGGGCGGACGACTTCGGTTGGCAAGAGGACAACGGTGGTAATTGACCGGTACGCCACCGCCAGGGAACGCATGGTGCAGGAGCAGCTGCTGACCCGCGATATCGATGACGAGCGGACCATCGCCGCGATGCTGGAGGTGCCGCGGCATCTCTTCGTTGACGACGCCATGCGCGCCAGGGCTTATGGTGACTATCCTCTGCCGATTGCCGCCGGCCAGACCATTTCCCAACCCTATATCGTGGCCTTCATGACCCAGGCCCTGCAGCTGCGGGGACCGGAGCGGGTTCTGGAGATCGGCACGGGCTCTGGCTACCAGGCCGCCGTGCTCTCCAGACTCTGCCAGCAGGTCTATACCGTGGAGCGGATCAACACCCTGTTGGCCACCGCCCGTAAGGCCTTCGACCAACTCCGTTACTACAATATCGTCGCCAAGCTCGACGATGGCACCACCGGCTGGCCTGATCAGGGCCTCTATGACGCCATTATCGTCACCGCTGGTGGCCCGGCAATTCCCCAGCCGCTCATCGACCAGCTGGCCGATCCCGGTCGGCTGATCATTCCGGTGGGCAGTCAGGATGTCCAGGAACTGCAGCTGCTGATAAAAAAAGATGGCGGGATGCAGATGGAAAAGCTGGCCAGTGTCCGCTTCGTCGATCTGATCGGCGCCCATGGCTGGCAAGGCTGATCGACGTTCTGACCCATCTTTTCCCGCGATGTTTCACCCCGCATGCAGCCTGGCTGGTATCCGCTGCGCGCTTCGTTTCTTTCGCCCATCACCACTTGCTCGTGCGCTCGTGCGTCAGCGGCCCAATCTCGGAATCCATCGCGCCCAGATACCGGGAATACAGGAAATCCCTGGCCCGATCAGGGGATTTGAACATCCAGAAGTATCGTAGTATCGTGCCATATAGCAACAATTCCAAGGCGATAAGTCCAAAAGTCCTGGTGTGGTGCCTCCTATACAGTTCAGTCGGGGACAGAAGAGGTTGTCGCATTTTTTGCGGCAAAACCTGTGCATGGTGAGCCCGAGCAGACACCGCATCAGGTACTCGTTTGCCGGATGAACCATTTTTATTGCTTTACTGTTAAAGAGCCATTGAGATACTTATGAACTAAGCTTGAAATAAGAGTTTGGTATGGAATACCTTCCTCGATGGCTTTTACCTGAATCTGGTGATAATCTTTTTGTGAAAGACGTAAATTTATTCTCTTGTCTTTTTTTAAGGTATTTCTGGCAGCTTTAACTGCTTTTTCCTTTTCTTTTTCAAGATTCTTTACTGGCTTCCAATCACCATTTTCTAATGATTCGAATAATTCTTTCTCCTCATTATCGATTGGTTCAAAAGCCTTTTTTTTAAATCTGCTCATCTTTCCTCCTTTGAACCATAAATTTTAGTGTACTTCCTGCTTGGAAATGCTGTTTTCAGAAATATTTCGTCTTCATTTTCTACAAAAGGGACAATTACAATATAATTCTCGATTTCAAGAATATAGATTTTCTGATTAGGTCGAGAGGGATTCTCCTCAATTGTGATGATGTTGCCCGATTCAATAAGATAGGCAATTTCTTCAAAAGAGATTCCTCTCTCTTCCTTCAAAATTTCATTTTTTTCCTTGTCCCAATTTAAATATTTCATATGCTAAATGTATTGCATTGTCTGCCTTTTGTCAATGAAACGATATTTCGGGACATAACGCCAAGTTGAAGGGCAAAACGGGGACAAAAGGGCGACAAAAGGGGACAGATTTATTGAATTGCCTGCTCTCTGCCAAAATGAGAAAAAATTCTATGTCAAGATCTGATGGACTCGTAAAAAGTCGAATGCTCCGCCGAGATGGACTCAGGAAAAACCCTGATATACGAGGCGTAGCGTCTCAAACGGCAATTTGGTAGTACATATGGTACAGCGAATTGTCGTTTGTGACCTACAACGAAGTAGATCTGGGTTTTTACGAGTCCATCAAGATCTGCCAGACTCATTATTCCAGCATATCCTCACCACATCATCCAGCGTGGACATAACCGCCAAACGGTTTTCACGGCAGAGGATGACTACCGCTACTATCTGAACAATCTTGCGGAATGGAAAGAGAAGTTATCATGCAAAGTTTACGCTTTCTGCTTGATGACCAATCATATTCATCTGGTTGTTGATCCAGGTGCCGAATCCGAACATCTTGGTAAATTGATGAAGCGCGACAGACTGGTTGTGTCAATCGTCTGAAAGGTCGCAGTGGCAGTTTATGGGAGGGTCGTTTCAGATCGAGCCCTGTCGACAGCAACACCTATCTTCTCGCCTGTTGCCGCTATGTGGAGATGAATCCGGTTGCCGCAGGGCTTTGCGCACATCCTGCCGATTATCAATGGTCAAGCTGTCGCACGAAGTTGGGAAGGAAACAGGTGCCATGGCTTGATTTTGATGTAATCGTTCAGTGCGGCCGGGCAAGGTCGCATATTCTAGCGGGTGTGATTCCCGCCTCAGAAGGGCTAGCCACCCACTGAGTAGTGAGTCCTTGGATTCGAGGGGGTGACCCCGAGGATTAAGCGTAGGACAGCAAGCCGGCAGGCCGTAAGCCATATGGCTGAAGTGATTGAGCCCCGAAATTACCAATGGGAAGGATGACGCCTTTGAACGAGCGGAAATCAATATGGTCCAGGCGTTATATTGGCGA
>JBKEBZ010000035.1:0-5994 GCA_047973425.1 Desulfopila sp. | reverse complement strand
GGACCGTGGCCCGCTGGGGCGACTGGGGCCTCGAACTCCAGGGCCAGTTGATCACCATGCACACCCATTACCAGGGCTTTAACGACCACGACTCGCATATCGATGGTTACGACGTCGCTCAGGTCCGGGGCAGAATCGGCGCCCGGCTCTCCAGGGACCTCGAGTACGACCAGACTCGGGGAACCCAGCTCTATGCCATCACCAACCTCACCTACGACTTCACCACCCCCGAGGCGGTCCAGATCGACAACGCCCGGGTGAAAGAGCGCTACAGCCGGACCGGGGCCGAACTCGGCGGCGGTTTCAGCCACCGGGTCAGCGACAGCGTCTCGCTCTCTGCCGACGCCCGTTACCTGCAGGCCCTCGATCGCCCCGGCAGCCGGAGCTACCAGCTCAACGCCGGCCTGAAAATCGACTTCTGAGCAGCAGGTCTCCTGACGCCCAAGGCCAGCCATCCTGGTTCATGAGATCTTCAGACCAGGTGCTATACACCTCGGGAGCTGTTGAAGCTGTGCTTAAAAAGAAAGAGTCTTACCATCTTCTGGGATATACACCCTGGCGACGAGTTTCTTTTCATCAACAAACTGCCGCATTTCCTTACGGCCTAGCCGCGCATGGTTCACCGCATCCAGATGGCTGGCTATGATCGCGGCAGTTGGGGCAACCCTGGTCACCTCGTAGAGGCCTTCAGTACCCATGAGAATGGGGGTTTCATCAAAAAAAGCGGCGAGGGCCGCATTGAGTACGATAACGCCCGGCTCATACCTGTCGATGGCGTCCTTCACGCCTTCGTACCAGACAGTATCACCAGCTATATACAGCGTTTTCTCATTGGGGTGCTTGAAGACAACGCCCGATGCCTCCGCAGGCAGGCCAATCGCTTTGTAGTTTTTCGCAGCGGCTTCCCCCTGGCCATGCGCGGCATCGGTCCTAAACAGCGTTATCTCACCAGAAGAAACGCCGCTAGCTCTCAGAGAGGTGACGTTTTTGAAGCCGAGTTTGCGCATATCTTCCGCCTCGCCTTCGTTTTGGGTGAATATGGGCTTGTCTTTGGGGATCGCATCCCGCGCAGCTTCGTCAAAGTGATCGAAATGGTGCATGTGGGTTACGATAACCGCATCCACAGAGACAAGCTCCTCCACCGATACCGGTAGCGCCACCAAGGGGTTGAGCGAAGTATTGTATGGTGAAGGAATCGATGGTGTTGAAGCTTTTTCCGCGAAAAATGGATCAAGCAGAAAGGTTTTACCACCATAGGTAACAATGGCCGTTGCCCCGCGAATTTGTTGAAACTTCATATCTTTTTATCCTTTACTGATTTTTATTGGCTGCCGGCAACCTGAAAGCTGTGTCGGTAACGGGGGTTTTCTCCTGGCCCGTAAATGTATACTCCTACACGTCACAAAACAACTTACTTTCGCATGGCTCGAAGACCATTGGTCACCACGACCAGGGCCGCACCCACGTCCGCGAAGACGGCCATCCACATGGTTGCCGCGCCCATCAATGTCAGGGTGAAGAAGAGCGCCTTGACGGCAAGGGCGAACGTGATGTTTTGAATCAATATCGTGTAAGTAGATTTGCAAAGGCCGATAAAACGCGGAATCTTCCGGAGGTCGTCGTCCATCAGAGCGACATCGGCAGTTTCAATGGCCGTGTCCGTGCCACCGCCCGCCATGGCAAAGCCGACATGGGCCTTTGCCAGTGCCGGAGCATCGTTGATGCCATCGCCCACCATGCCAACCCTGTACCCTTCTCTTGCAAACTGCTCGACCACGCGCAGCTTATCTTCCGGCAGCAGGTTCCCTCTGTAGCCATCGACCCCGACCTGTCCAGCAATGGCCCTGGCCGTATGCTCGTTGTCGCCGGTGAGCATCATGGTTTTCACCCCGAGTCGCTTCAATTCTCGGATAGCTTCAATACTTGAATCCTTCAGCGTGTCGGCTACCGCGAACAGACCGTACACACCCTTTTCACCAACCAAGGCGACAACGGTTTTGCCCATCTGTTCCAGGACGGATATCCTCTCTTCCAGTTTGGCCGAACAGTGTTGCAGATCTTCCACCAGGCGATGGTTGCCGAGAAACCACTTGTGTCCATCGATTGCGGCACTGACGCCCTGGCCGGGAATGGCCGCAAAGTCGTCCACTTCAAGCAGTTCCACCTTGTTCAGCGCGGCATTTTCCGCAATGGCTCGGGAAACCGGGTGATCGGACCGGGCCGCGATGCTGGCGGCAAGAGCCACTGTTTTCTCTGCACCCATGTCGCCAAGCTCTACAAAATCAGTCTGCCGCGGCTTGCCGTGGGTCAGAGTGCCGGTCTTGTCCAGCGCGAGCCAGTTCAGCAGGCGCCCCTGTTCCAGAAACATCCCGCCCTTGACAAGGATACCGCTGCGAGTAGCGGCTGCCATACCACTGACAATACTGACCGGCGTAGAGATAACCAGCGCGCAAGGGCAACCGATCACCAGGATAACCAGCGCGGTATAGATGGATTCCGTCCACACGCCGCCCATCAACAGCGGAGGAATGAGGCCTGTCAGCAGAGCGACAAGAAACACGGTGGGTGTGTAATACTGGGCGAACTGGTCAATGAAACGCTGGATGGGGGCGCGACGGCCTTGCGCTTCTTCAACAGCGTGAATGATGCGAGCCAGGGTGGAATCGGTTGCCCCGGCAGTCACCTCGAAGGTGAAGGAGCCCGATTCGTTGATGGTGCCCGCATACACGGTGTCGCCAACGGTTTTTTCCACGGGCAGGCTCTCCCCGGTAATAGGGGCCTGGTTAATGGCGGATTGCCCCGACACCACGACCCCGTCCAGAGCGACCCTCTCGCCCGGCCTCACCCGAACACGGCTGCCCTTGCCCACCTGGCGCACAGCCATTTCCACCCATGTGTCATCCGGGCCCAGTACTGTCGCCTTTTCAGGCGCGAGGGCGAGCAAATCCTTCATGGCGTTACGAGCCCTGTCCAGCGCTTTTGCTTCAATGGCCTCGGAAAGATTGAACAGCACCATGACCATTGCAGCTTCCGGATACTGGCCGATACAGACCGCGCCGGTTACGGCCACGGACATGAGCGCGTTAATGTTCAAATTCAGGTTCTTGACCGCCAGCCAGCCTTTTCGGTAGGTGGTCAGGCCACCCAAAACGATAGCCAGAACCGCAAAGAACAGGGGCAGATGCTCCAGTGCGGCATACCCGTGTATTTTCCAGGCGCGGAGATCAATCCCGAAGGGGCTGGCGTTCCATTCAAGCATCAACGCAAAGACCTCCGAGAGTGCGGCAAACCCGCCGGCAATGGTCAGCTTCACCCAGGGGATTCTGGCATCGGCAACAGCGCTCGTTTCCTCTGCCTCCATGGTCAACAACTTCGCTTGCATATTCAAGGACAGCAATGCTTCGGTTATGGCAGGCAGAACCGCAGGTTCGTGCCATACCGTAAGAATGCGCTGCATCAGGTTGAACTCGAGGCCGGTGATACCGGCTATGGTGCCACGTTTTTGTCTGAGAAGCGCCTCTTCCATCGGGCAGTCCATGTCGGCAATGCGATAGATGGCGCGCGTGTCGGACCCTTGACCCACGGCGGCGAAAGCTGTCGGTTCCGGGGCCGCATGGCCATGCCCGCAGCAGCCACTCTGTTCAGGCTTGTGCTCATGGTCATGCGTGCAACCGCCTGATTTCGTACGGGCCCGGAGAAGAGATGCGGCCTTCTCACAAAAAAAACCTGCCGGATGTCGTGAACCGCAGAGGCATATTTCTGTCGTCGTCATGGTGATGCTCCTGGTATAGTGATAAGACTATCTTTGGTTGAGTGCCTGGCAGCCATCTTTTCGCTGACTCCTGTCTCGTGTCCTGTCATGCTTCACCAAACATACTGTCTCTAGTCACTATAGGGTCAAGCCATTCTGGCCAGTTTTTTGCCAACGTTCGAGTCTATAATTGCTATAGAGTTTAAAAATGCGCGGAGGGACAATGAAAGTTAAGATCGGAGAGCTTGCAAAAATGACGGGCTGCCAGGTTGTGACGATCCGCTATTATGAAAAAGAAGGCCTGCTCTTAGAGCCGGATCGCACCGAGGCAAATTATCGCCTGTATGGAGAGAAGGAAATCGAGCGGCTGCACTTCATTCGTCATTGCCGCCATCATGGCATGAAGCTGTCGCAAATCAGAGACCTTCTGGCCTTCAAGGATAACCCCAGAACTGACTGCGGGTGGGTGAACTCCATGATTGAAGGACACATTGCAAGCGTCACGGAGCAGATATCTTCTCTGATCCACCTCAAAGCCCACCTGGAGGGGTTGCTACACAAATGCTCTGGCGGCAAGACAGATCAATGCGGCATCTTGAAAAGCCTGCATGAGGCGGAATCGTGCCCATACTGTGAAGATTCTCGCTGCCGGGCGGAGCATACCTCGACTCCCACCATGCCACGGACATGACACCGCCCGTTTTGCCTTTCTTTCTGGCTCACCGCCGATAACCGTCGAGAGCCCCTCCCCGTCACGCCCCCCTCGCTCCGCTTGTCTGCCGATCCGGCCCCCCTGTCGCCTGCTGGCACGTCCGCCGGCAATCCCTACCGCAACACTTTGCCAGGTTGCTGAATTATCGTCGTTTTTTTGTATTCACCAGTAAACTGTGCTAACCTGCATGGCAAAGAATGATGTTGCCGTTAAGAGTCCGATCTCCTGCGTTGCAGCGGGATCGGCCACTACTCGACGTACCACATGTACTTCTGCGCCTGGCCGACACCACCGCGCCTTGTCTATCGCACGTTTGTGCTTCGCCATTTTTACCGTAAATTTTATTTTTATGTAATCATATCAAGCAATTATATCATAGACAACATATCCATACCCATCTGCCTGACGGCAAAAACAGTATTGATCCGTTCAGACCAAGGAGGAATTCATGCACCCGTTCTCCCACAACCTCGCCACGCTCTTCTCTATGATCGCGGCTGCCACCCCGGTCTTTCTGATGGCCGCCGAGTTGAAAAACCCTGGCGATTATTCCGGTTCCGGCGACTGGCTCGGCACCACCGCCCCCGACAGCATGACCAACGAGGATGGCGCCAGTATCGCCGGCAGTATCATCGCCAACCACAACAGTGTCGACAACAGCCAGGGTGGTGACAACACCATCAGCAACGGGGGAGCCGTACTGGACATGCTGTACGGCAGCCTCAACATCGGAGCGGAAAGCGGCGGTGGGCACAATACCATCACCAACCAATCCGGCGGCTCGGCCCGCTCGCTCTACGGCAGCGCCAACCTGGGTGCGTTGAGCGATGGCCATGGCAACATCATCACCAATGCGGCAGGCGGCACTCTCGGCAGTATTTACGGGAGTGCCAACGAAGGCGCCCGAAGCGACGGGGGTGGCAATACCATCACCAACCAAGCCGGTGGCACGGTCGACCGCATCTTCGGCAGCTACAACTCCGGCACGGCCAACAACGGCCATGGCAACCGCATCGACAATGACGGTACAGTCAACGGGTATATCCATGGCAGCTACAACGGCGGGGATAGCACCAGCGGAGGCTCTCACACCATCGACAACGCAGGGCTGGTGAGCGGCTCTATCACCGGCAGCAACAACCTTGGTCTCAACAGCAGTGGCGGAGACAATACCATCAGCAATACCGGCCAGGTGACAGGTCCCCTGCATGGCAGTTACAACGGTGGGCTATACAGCAGCGGTGGAAGCAACAGCATCAGCAACCACTCCGGCGGCGCGGTCAATGATATCTACGGCAGCTACAACTCTGCCCAGGACACCAGTGGCGGGAACAACACCATCACCAATGAAGCCGGGGCCTCAGCCGGCAGTCTCCGCGGCGACCTCAACATTGGCACCAACAGCAGTGGCGGCGGCAATACCCTCAGCAATGCCGGCCAGGTGACGAGCCATATGTACGGTAGCCAGAATTTTGGCCACGGCAGCAGCGGCGGAAGTAACACCATCAGCAACCACTCCGGCGGCACGGTC
>JBKEBZ010000076.1:0-80814 GCA_047973425.1 Desulfopila sp. | reverse complement strand
TATCTCTGAAAAGAAAATCCCGTCCGGAAGACTGCGAGTAACCATTAGGTCAGCCATTAGCCAATGACATCCGAAAGACCGTTGGTGAGGTTGCAGCTTCCACGACGGATTTTACCATGCACCGGGGACGGCTATCCCCACAACAGAGTGCGAATGGAAGCCTGATGTTACAGGGATAGCAAAAAAAGTGTTCGCCACGTCGAATTATTATTGACTAGCCTTCTCATGGAAATGGTTACAGACCGTGGTAGTGCTCTCTTTTCGGGCATGCCGCTGAACGGTTACCCACATTACCACATCTCCTCAGAGGGCATACTCTACCATCACGGCTTCCACTCTATTCCTGCCTGAGAAAAACCGGTAGCAAGATACGCCAAAGTTATTGCCTGATTCTCCAGAATCCAGCAGATACAGGCTGCAAATTCCCTGGCCGGATGAGGATGACCAGGCCCCGCAATCACGAAACAGAGATCCAGGGCGATAAAGGGGCTCATAAGCACCGCCAAAACCAACCAGCATGCTGGACCAGATAGCCTCAGCCACAACAACTCCTCGGCGCGGGTAACAGAGCTTTCCGCGCTGACGAGTTGCATGTAGTTTCATATAAGAGGAATGTATCCGCCGGTTGTCCTCTTCATATCGCTTGATCACCACATATCGTATCGCGCTGACATGAAAAACTATATACGGTAATTCAATATACCACATATGGTTTTACACTGATTGCTGTCACCATATCCAGCTGATATAATGAAGTAATAATAATGGCACATTTCTTGGACATGAAAGTGTATCTCTCTTCCATTTTTCACGAGGTGTCCCATGATCACCAATTTCATTGATTCGACCGTAACCAGATCGGAAACCATAGCCAACCTGTCATTTCAGACGCTGTTGTCGGGTCTTAGCGCTGCAATCCGGATAAAAGGGAGGCTTTCTCGACCATTTGCCAACAGACTGAAAGAAAAGAACATGGTTGCGCAGATACGGCTGCGCAACAGCGATGAGGGCAGACATTTCATTTTTGCCAATGGCAAGGTGACAGCGAAAAAAGGTGTCGTCGCCAATGCCGCGGCGACCATTGTCTTCGATGACAGCAAGACCGCCGTTCAGCTCATGACCGATGGCCGCAACATCATGAAGAAGATCAATGCGATGAAGAATTTCAGGGTCGATATCCAGGGGCGCGACGAGGATACTCTCTGGTTCATGCAGACCCTGAACCTGATCATGGAACCAGGCGGCGAGCCGGACTATGGTGTGGCGATGGCCGATGGAGTGACCCGCTATGTCAACAACACCAATGGCGGCCCGGTCTTCGTCTATGTGAAAAATGGTCGGATTATCCGGATAACGCCCATCACCTTTGCCAAGGACGACGCCAGCCCATGGACGATCAACGCCAGAGGCAGAGAATTCACCCCTCCAAGAAGAGGCACGGTAAACCCCTATGTGTTCGGTCTGAAATCACTGATCTACTCCAAAGACCGGCTCCTGTACCCGATGAAACGAGTCGATTTCGATGTCCACGGTGAACGGAACCATGACAAACGCGGTATTTCCGGCTATGAGCGGATTTCCTGGGACGAAGCCCTCGATATCGTGGCCGGCGAAATCGAGCGGGTCAAAAGAGAACACGGGCCCGGGGCGATCATGAACAGCAGTGGCTCCCATCATACCTGGGGCAATATCGGCTACTGGCTCGGCGGCAAGACCCGCTTTATGAACAGCATCGGTTCCAGCCATCTGGTGCACAATCCCGACAGCTGGGAGGGGTGGTACTGGGGGGCAATGCACCACTGGGGCAACAGCGCCAGAAACGGTGGCTCCGATACCTATGGCACCATAGAAGACTGCCTCAAGGAGGCTGAGATGATCGTCTTCTGGTCCAGCGATCCCGAGGCAACAAGTGGGGTTTACGGAGCCTTCGAGGGGACTGTCCGCCGTCAGTGGGCGAAGGAACTGGGGATCGAGATGGTGCATATCGACCCGTTTTTCAACCATACAGCAGCCCTGATGGGTGGCAAGTGGCTGGCGCCAAGACCGGATACCGGCAATGCCATGGCCCTGGCCATCGCCTCTGTGTGGATCAGCGAAGACCTCTACGACAAGGAGTATGTCAAGACTCGGACAGTGGGCTTTGAGAAATGGCGGGACTATATTCTGGGAAAAACCGATGGCATCGCCAAGACTCCGGAATGGCAGGAAAAGGAGACTACGGTCGCGGCCAGGGATATCCGGGCCCTGGCCCGCAAGTGGGCCAGCAAGAAGACCTACCTCTCGCCAGGCGGGCTCGTCGGCTTTGGCGGTGCCTGCCGTTGCGCCACCGGTATCGAATGGGCCAGGTCCATGGTCTGCCTGATGGCGATGCAGGGACTTGGCAAGCCAGGCCGTAACGTCGGTTGCCTCCAGCAGGGGGCCCCGGTGGATACCAATTTCTATTTTCCCGGCTATGCCGAGGGTGGGATGTCCGGCGATCTCGATTTTACCGGCCTGCGTGTCAGTCTCTATCAGCGGATGCCGCAGTTGCCGTCGATGAACACGGTTTCGCAGATGATCCCGAGACTGCGCATACCGGAGGCCATTATCGACCAGCAGTGTGAGGGATATCCGACCGATCCCAAGTCGATAGAGGGGCAGTTCCGCAAGATCACTTATCCGGCGCCGGGACATTCTCCGGCACGACTGTACTATAAATACGGTGGCTCTCATTTTGGCACCATGGCCGATTCGAACCGCTACGCCCGGGCCTACCGTTCCCCAAACCTCGAGTTCGTCGTCAACCAGTCGATATGGTTTGAGGGCGAGGCCAGGTTTGCCGATATCATTCTGCCGGCCTGTACCAACTTTGAACGTTGGGATATCGGTGAGACAGCCAACTCCGGCGGCTACAGTCATCATCAGTTCATCCAGTGGAATCACCGGGTCATCACCATGCAGCACAAGTGCATCGAGCCGCTGGGAGAATCGAAATCGGACTACCAGATCTTTCAGGAGATCGCCAACCGGCTGGGGATGGGGGCTATCTTCTCGGAAGGCGCGAGTGAACTCGACTGGTGCCGCAGACTCTTTGACGCCAGCGACCTGCCAACGGTTACCTCCTGGAAGAAATTTCTCAAAAAGGGCTATTTCATCGTGCCCGCTCCCAGCGAGAAGCGGCGGGCACCGGTTTCCTACCGCTGGTTCGCCGAGGGCCGAAAAAAGGATGTACCCGAGCTCACTCCGCTCCCGGCAGATTACACCGGTGCCTATCGTGACGGGCTGCAGACCCAGTCCGGCAAACTTGAATTCGAGTCGTCGAGTTTGCGCCGATATGCGCCAGACGACCCGGAACGACCGACAATACCGACATATATCCCCTCCTGGGAGGGACATCACACCACCGAACAGTATCGGAAATTCCCCCTCAATCTCATTTCTCCGCACCCGCGCTACAGCTTTCACACCATGTTCGATGCCAAGGATGGCACCATCAATGACGTCAAGGATCACCGGGTACTGATCGACGGTTACTACTACTGGATACTCCGCATCAACTCCCAGGACGCGGCCGCAAGAGGCATTGCCCATCTCGATCTGGTCACAGTGTTCAACGATCGTGGTCAGGTTATCTGTGCGGCCCACCTCACAGAGCGGGTTCCTCCGGGAACGGTGCACTCCTATGAGGGGTCGGCTGTCTATGAACCAATGGGTGAGCCGGGCAGCTCACCAGATCGTGGAGGCTGCATCAACATGCTGACCCCCAGTCGACCGATAATCAAAAACTCCCATTCCACGGCCTCGAACACCTGCCTGGTGGAAGTCGCTCCCTACAACGAGAAGGAGAAGGCGTAATGAACAGGTACCGCATGATCATAGACGTGGCAAAATGCGAGAACTGCAACAACTGTTTCCTCTCGTGCAAAGACGAGCATTGCGGCAACGACTGGCCGGGCTATGCCGCCTCCCAGCCCCTGCATGGACAACGCTGGATGAATATCCACAGAAGAGAGCGTGGCCAGTTTCCGTTGATCGATGTCGCCTATCGGCCGGCCCCGTGCATGCACTGCGAGGAACCGGCCTGTCTCGCCGCGGCGGAGAATGGCGCGGTGGTCAAACGTGACGACGGCATCGTTCTTATCGATCCAGAGCGGGCCAGTGGGCAAAAGTCGCTGGTAAAGAGTTGTCCATACGGGGCAATATGGTGGAACGAGGAACGGGAAATACCACAGAAATGCACTTTCTGCGCCCACCTGCTCGACTCTGCCGACTGGCAGGAACCCCGTTGCGTCCAGGCCTGTCCTACCGGGGCGCTCAGCTTCGTATCAATCGATGATGATGCAATGGCGCAACTGGTGGCGCAGGAAAATCTTCAAGCGCCACCGGGGGGCGGGGCAGGCACAACGGCTGTCTACTACAAGAATCTGTACAGGTTCGATGCGTGCTTTATCGCCGGCTCGATTGCCACCGGCAATGCAGATTTTTCAGAATGTGCTGTCGGGGTGACGGTGGAACTCCTGGACAAAGAGCAGAAGGTGATGACGGTGCAAAGCGACGACTTCGGCGATTTCAAGTTCGATGGACTCAAAAACGACAACGGCAGGTACCTGGTGGTGATCCGACCTGAAAATGGCGCGGAGCGTCAAATAGAAGTACACCTCACCACCAGTCGTACCCTGGAGACCGTCTGGATCTAGCCAGCATGGCTGGACCAGGTAACCTCAGCCACAATGAAACATGAAACTCTTCGGCTCGGTGACAGAGCTCTCCGTGCCGATGAGTTTCATGTAAACCAGAATTTTTCATGAACACTGTGCGGGTGTTGCGTTGCAGAATGGACGAGACATCTCACCAGCAAGCGGGCCCAGGACGCCCCGAAAACTTCGTCACGCTTCACTGTCGTCCTGGCGCCGCGGTATCTCGCCGTGTTGCAGGGACGCGGCGCGAAAGTGAACCGTCTCGATCATGCCGGCCATCTCGACCACTTCGCCCGCGCCCTGCTCTCGCAGACACTCGACAACCCCCTGGACCAACCGCTCGGGAGCGGACGCCCCGGCAGTGATACCGATAACCTCCAGCCCTTTTAGCCATTGCGGCTGAATATCTTCACGGGCATCGATGAGATAGGCCCTGGCGCCGGCCGTCAACGCCACCTCCCGTAACCGGTTCGAGTTGGAGCTGTTTTTCGAGCCGACGACCAGAATGATAGCGGCCTCTCTGGCCAGGACCCGGACGGCGTTCTGCCTGTTCTCGGTGGCAAAACAGATATTGGATTTTGGTCCTCTCAGGCCGGGAAAGCGCCGCAGCAAGATCGAGTGGATGGTGCTGATATCGTCTCTGCAGAGCGTGGTCTGGGTCACGAAGGCCACCCGCTCCGGATTGGTGATTTCGATGGCCATCGCTTCCGTCTGGCTGGCGACGACCTGCACCCGGTCCGGCACCCGACCGGCCGTTCCCTCTACCTCCGGATGACGATGATGGCCGATCAGCAGGACGTCATAGCCTTCAGCGTAATATTTCTCGACCATCCGATGGACACTGCTGACCAGCGGGCAGGTGGCGTCTATGGTTCGTAAACCGAGGGTTTTGGCCTGTTGCTCGATCGCCACCGAAACCCCGTGGGCGCTGAAGATACAGATCGCCCCTCGGGGGATCTTCTGGAGCCGTTCGACAAAGATCGCTCCCAGGTCTTCCAGTTCGTTTAAGACATGCCGGTTGTGCACGATTTCATGGAGCACATAGACCGGCGACCCATGGTCATGAATCGCCTTTTTCACCGTTTCTATCGCCCGTTCCACCCCAGCGCAGAAGCCGCGTGGAGAAGCCAGTACGATACGAAATCCACTCATTTGTCTCTTCGCCTCTGCTTGTTGCCGCCTCGTTGGTACATAGAGTCCAGACAAGAAAACTGTTTACCACGCCTCTGCCGAAAACGACAGGGCCCAGTCGCTTCTCGCGGCTGGGCCCTGTGATGAGACACCCTTTCGTACCGTATCAGTATCCTTGTAACTTATCGATAAGTTCGGGGAGAAAGAGTGAAATTTCCGGAATGTAGGTAATCATGATCAGGAAGATCAGCAGTACCACGAGCCAGGGCAGAGCCGACTTGATCGCCCAGCCAATACTCCGACCGGTGACCCCGGAAATAACGAAGAGGTTCAAGCCAACCGGTGGGGTCAACATGCCGATCTCCATATTCACCACCATGATGATACCCAGATGAATGGGATCGATGCCGAGTTTCATCGCGATGGGAAAGAGGATCGGCGCCATGATCAGCAGGATGGCCGATGGCTCCATGAAGTTTCCGGCCGCCAGCAGCAGAAGGTTCACCACCACCAGAAACATCCAGGGTGACAGACCCATTTCGATGATCTTCTCGGCCAGGTGATGCGGTATCCTCTCGGTGGTCAGCACATGGGCGAACAGCATGGCGTTGGCGATAATGAACAGCAGCATGATGCTGACCTTCGAGGCATCGAGCATCACCTTGTTGACGTCCTTGTCGGTGACACACTTTGGCAGGGCGACGAGGCAGGCCGTAAAATTCCTCGCAATCAGCCCAGCAAACGACTCACCCTCCTTTCTCCAGGGGATATGTTTGAGCGGACCGATATCCCGATAACCAAAGATCGACACCAGAAAGGCGTAAATTGCCGAAACCGCAGCCGCCTCGGTGGGGCTGGCCACACCGCCATAGATCGAACCGAGAACGATCACGATCAACATCAGGCCGCCTGAGGCACTGACTCCGGAGGAGATGACTTCCGCCAGTCCTCCCCAGGGCTGGCAGGGGATCTTCTTGACCCGAGCAACCAGGTAGATGACCAGCATCAACATCCCGCCCATCAGAATTCCCGGAAGAAAACCGGCCATGAACATCCGGGCCGCAGAGACCTCGGTTGCCGCGGCATAGACCAGCATCACGATCGATGGCGGAATCAGGATGCCCAGGGTACCGGCATTGGCGATGACCCCGGCGGCGATGGATTCGGGATAGCCCGACTTGACCATGCCGACAATGGCAATGGAGCCGATGGCGGCGACGGTTGCCGGTGACGAACCGGAGACGGCGGCAAAGATCATGCAGGCCATGACCGAGGCCATGGCGATACCACCGTGGATATGACCGACGATGCTGAGAGCGAAGCGAATAATGCGTTTGGCCACTCCGCCGGTCGAAAGAAAGGCGGAGGACAGAATGAAAAACGGGATCGCCAGCAGGGTGTAGTGACCGGCAACCGACTGAAAGAGTTTCAAGGAAATCGAGGCGATCGAGTCATTCGAGAAGAGCAGGATCGTGGTGATGCTCGACAAACCGAGGGCGAGGGCGATGGGCATGCCGATCAGCATGCAGCCAAAAAGTACTATGAAAAGAAAAGTCGTCGTCATCTCCCCTCCTCCCCTTGCTTCAAGTCTTCGACAATGGTCATGCTCTCCTTTGCCTCATCGACTTGACCAAAGCTGTCCGCCTGCCCGATAATGACGTTTTTTAAGATAATGAGCAGACGGATGGTCAAAAAGACATAACCGATAAACAGGATAGATTGAGCGATCCAGGCCGGCAGTGACGGGACATCTTCCAGGCCGATGCCGATACGTTTCACCTTCTCCAGATAGACATAACTCCCATACATGATGAGAGCCGTGTAGACAAGGGCGAGAGCACAGCCCACCGCCGTCAGTATGCGGCGTCCGGCAGAGGGAAACAGTTGCACGAAGGCCTCCATCCCTATGTGCGAGCCGACCTTCAGCCCATATGATGCCCCGATGAGAACAAACCAGGCAGACAGGTACAACGTCACCTCCTGAGACCACAGGAAACCTGTATTGAAGCCGAATCGCATCACGACATCGACAAAGACCAGCAGTGTCGTGGCAGTCAGCAGCAGACAGATAACAGCCTCTTCTGCTCGATTGAGGATGCGCATAAACATAGAAACCTCTTTTTGGTGCGAAAACGCGGGATGGAACCGACCATCCCGCGCATGATCAGAAAAACCAGCATGGCTGGACCAGAGTGCCTCAGCCACAACGGGCCATGAAAATCCCCGGCCCGGTAAGAGCGTTTTCCGTGCGGACGATTTTCGAAGAAGAAACAATCGACATTATATCAGAGATTCTTATGTCATCTTACTGGTTTGAGGCATAGGCGGCATCGATCATGTCTTTACCGACCTTGTCCTCGAACTCTTTCCATACCGGCTTCATTGCCTCGACCCACTGGGCCCGCTCTTCAGGAGTCAGTTCGATCACTTCGGTCCGCTTGGAATCGATGATCTTCTGGCGATCTTCCATCGCCTTCTCGCCCGAGATGGAGTTACCATAGGCGATAGCCTCATCCATTGCCGTGTTCAACTCGGTGCGGATGTCATCGGGAAGCCCGTTCCAGAATTCGGCGGAGGTGATGACCATGTAATCGAGCAGACCATGGTTGGATTCGGTGATATACGGCTGAACTTCATAGTATTTTTGTGAATAGGTATTGGTCCAGGTGTTCTCCTGGCCATCGATGGCCTTGGTCTGCAGCAGGGTGAAGACCTCGGAGAAAGGCTTTTTCAACGGAACGGCCTTCAGCGCCTGAAACTGGGCGGCAAGCACGTCGGAGGTCATGATCCGGAACTTCAGACCATTGGCGTCGGCAGGCACCCGCAGAGGTTTGCTGGCGGAAAGCTGCTTCAGGCCATTGTGCAGATAGCCCAGCCCGATGAAGCCCTTGTCGGCCAGAGAGGTGAGCAGCTCTTTGCCCTTATCGCTCTTTTGAAACTTTTCTACCGCCGCCATGTCTTTGAAGAGAAATGGCAGGTCAAAGAGATCGAGCTGCTTGGTGTAGCGACCGAATTTGGAGAGAGCGGGAGCGGCGAGTTGCACATCGCCCAGCAGCATCGCCTGCAGCACCTGGTCGTCATCAAAAAGCTGGCTCGAAGGAAAAACCTCCACCACGACCTTGTCACCAAGACGCTCAGCGACCAGGTCTCTGAACTTATCGGCGGCAAGACCCTTCGGCGTATTTTCAGCGACAACATGGGAGAACTTGATGACAATCGGCGCGGCAAGTGCGGCACCTGCAAAGATCATCGAAGATACGGCGGCCGTTGCGACCAACATCGTGAGTTTACGAAACATACGTTTTTCCCTCCTGTAAAAAGAACAAGGAAACTAACATCGTTAACGGCACCTATCGACTGTGCCGTATGCCAAACGGAGACGCCGCAACCGCCGGTGTCTGCCGCAAACAACCTAGCAACAAACAGACCAATATTTCATTGTACCACAACCGCCAGTAATCAAGGAGAAACAGTGTCGTCTGCGCCAATCGCCGAGGGAAAATTGGCGGATATCCGCCGATTTCTCCTGGCGGGTTGGGGGAATTTCGCCGATCGACATAAACAAAAACGTTGGCACCACTCACCAGCCATCATCAAAAACCCTCGGCGTATAATTGGGATGGCTCAGTACAAACGTTCGATACCCAACAAGTCCATCACTATTTATAGTCACTCTTATCCAGTTCATACTTGCGCATCTTATCGTACAGGGTCTTGCGCGGAATATCGAGTGCTGCCATCACGTCCTTGATACTTCCCCTGGCGGCGACCAGGGCCTGTTCGATCAGACTTCGCTCAAAACAATCGACCTGCAGCGGCAGGCTCCGCTTCTGCTCCCGTTCTCCACCTGACAGCAGGCTGTCAAGGGACCAGCCGACCTGGCTGCCCAGCAGCACATAGCGTTCAGCCAGATTACGCAACTCCCGGACGTTGCCCGGCCAGGCATAGCCCATCAGGGCATTGAGTTGCACGGCTGTCGGCTGAGGCACCTCCTGCTGATAGCGATGGGTCGCGACAAGAAGAAAATGATGGAATAACAAAGGAATATCTTCTCGCCGCCTGCGTAATGGCGGAATCTCCAGGCTGACGACATTGAGTCGATAGTAGAGATCCTCCCGGAATTCACCCATCTCCGCCAGCTCTTTCAAATTGACCTTGGAGGCCGCCACCACCCGCAGGTCCAACGCGATCGGTTGATTGGAGCCGAGACGTTCGACGTATCTCTCCTGAAGAATACGCAGCAGGTGCACCTGGACACGCAGGGGCATCGACTCGATCTCGTCGAGCAGCAATGTGCCGCCATTGGCATGCTCGATCTTGCCGATTCTCTGGGTTCTGGCATCGGTAAAGGCCCCCGCCTCATGGCCAAACAGCTCACTCTCGATCATCGATTCGGGCAGAGCGCCGCAGTTGACCGCCACGAAGTTCCTGGCCCGACGGTTACTCTGCTCATGCAGGGACCGGGCAACCAGTTCCTTGCCGGTACCGGTTTCTCCCAGCACCAGCACATCGGCACCGGTGTTGGCCACCTGAGCGATGGTGGCCCGCAGCTTCTCCATGGCCGGGGTCTTGCCGATAATGCGTGGCCCCGGGGTGGAATGGACCTCGAGTTCCAAGCGGAGGTTGCGGTTCTCGAGAGTGAGCGACCGTTTCTCCAGGGCCCGTTGCACCGTCTTGACCAGCCGCTCGGCCGAATAGGGCTTTTCGATGAAATCGTACGCCCCGTCACGCATGGCCTGTACCGCGGTCGAGACATCCCCATGGCCGGTGATCAGGATAACCGGCAGGTCGAGATCGATCTTCTGGGCCTGGACCAGAAAAGACAAACCGTCCATTTTCGGCAGACGGATATCACAGATCACCACTCCCTGCCACTCCCTGCTGAGCAGCGGCAGGGCCTCCTCGGCACAATCGTGACAGATCACTTCCAGGTCGGCGAGTTCCAAGGTCTGCCGGTTCGCCTGACGGATATGCATTTCATCATCGATAAAGAGGACCTTACGTAACTGTTCCATATTTCATGCCATCTCCACGGTTATCTCAAAACAGGCCCCCTGCCCCGCGGCACGGGGAACGATCCGGATGCTGCCTCGCATCTCCTGTAAGATTCTATCGCTTATGGTCAGGCCAAGTCCAAGCCCCTGGCCCGAATTTTTGGTGGTGAAAAATGGCTCGAAGATCTGTTGCGGATCCACCAGATCGATGCCAGGCCCGCTATCTGTCACCCGGATGAGCACCAGGTGACCGTCGTCGCTATGAGCCTCGATGCTGATTTCTTTTTTCGACCGCCCCTCGACCGCCTGGATGCCATTGCTCAACAGGTTGACCAGTACCTGCTGCATCAGGACGTTGTTGGCCTTGATCTTGAGGTTCTCGGGAAACAACTGGACATAAACCTCGATCTGGTGCTTTTTGATCGATGGCTTGAGAATTTCGAGGGCGCCGTCGACGACCCCGTGCAGAGGCACAATACTCATCTGTCCACTGCTCTTTCGTGAAAAGAGTTTCAACTGCACCCCGATCTGGGCCATCCGCTCGGTGAGCTCGCCGATCTGTTCCAGATTCCACAAGGCCTCGGAGAACCTTTTTTTCCGCAGATATTCCATGCCATTGTCGGCATAGCTGCGTATCGCCGCAAGTGGCTGGTTCAACTCATGATTTATGCCAGCAGACATCTGGCCGAGCACGGCCATCTTGGCGGCATGAATCAGCTCGCTTCTGGTTTTTCTCAGGGTTTCCTCCGTCCGTTGCCGGTCCTGAATTTCACGCCGAAGGAGTTTGTTCGTCTCCGTCAGCTCTCTGGTCCGGTTCTCGACCCGCTGTTCGAGTTTCGCATTGGCCCGGTGCAGGGTTCTCCTGGTCTTCTCCCTGATGATTCCCAGTTCGGTCAAGCGATAATGTCGCTGTTGCAGCAACAATAGAAACAGGTACGCCAGAAGGAGGGAGGTGCCGATCAGCAGATCGACCCAGAAGACATGCCGCTTCACCGCCCCGGTATCGGTGAGAATATGCACATTCCAGCCGGCCTCTTCCATATGCCTGGTCAGAAGAAGATGTTCACGGTTGGCCTCGGTAATGTTGGTTCGTAAATGGACGATCTGCCGTTCACCGGACAGGCGACGCACCACATCGGTCAACATCGCCAGAGATGCATGGGGATAGCGCCGGCTCTCGACGATCTGATGACGGACCGAGGCGTCGAGGGAATTCAGGGTGAAATATCGCCATTGCGGTTCGGTGGTGATAAAGATCACCCCTTCAGGATCGGTGACCAGGAAATTGTCTTGCCGATCACCCCAGGCCTGTTCAACGGAGTCGATATTGATCTTGATGACCACAACGCCGAGAATCTCACCGTCCCGACGGACCGGATAGGCGAAGTAGTAGCCGCGTTTGGCAGAAGTCGAGCCGAGAGCGAAATACCGGCCCAACTGCCCGGCCATCGCCTCGACGAAATAGGGGCGAAACGAGAAATTCCGACCGACGAAGGGGTGCTCCTCCTGCCAGTTGCTGGCGGCGATGGTCAACCCCTCCCGGTCCATCAGGTAGGTGTCGGCCGTATCGCTGATGGCGTTGATGGTTTCCAGGTAGCGGTTGAGCTTATCGATACGCTGACTCTCCGCCGGGTTGCGCAGGGCCTTGACCAGGTTGTCATCTATCGCCAACAGCTCTGGCAGGCTCTCGTAGGCCTTCAGGACACCCTGCAGATAGGTGATGAAGAGTTCGAGTTTTTCCGCGCGCTGTTGCGACACCTCGTCGATTCCCTGCCGGTACAGTAGACGTGAAGTGAACCACAGGGTGACAAAGAGCACCAGAACAAACAGTATACCAGAGACGAGAAGAAAACGTCGCTTGGGTCGTGTAAGTAACGGCATCGCATACGCCAATGGGCCGAACGGCTGGCTGGACTCTGCTGACGAGTGCCCATCCAGAAACGGCTCTTTTGCCCTCACTCTTCGTTATGTTTGAAATTTGATGGCGTCGTAAAAAGTCGAATGTAGCACCAAGATGGGCTCAGAAAAAACTTTGATATACGAGGCGTAGTGTCTCAAACGGCAATTTGGTAGTACATATGGTACAGCGAAGTGCCGTTTGAGATCTACAACGAAGTAGATCGGAGTTTTTACGAGTCCATCAAATTTTATCCTCGGAATATCGCTTATATACCTGTGATAAAATTTCTCTCACGCCTCGATTTAATCCAAAATATCTCGTTTCTGAATGAACACTAACGAGTTACCACTCCTGCTTCGGCAATGGCCTGCTTTACCGTGTCGATCCCCACCTCGCCCCGGTGAAAGATGCCTGCCGCCAGGGCCGCTTCGACTCCGGTCTTGACAAAGACCTCGGTAAAGTGAGCCGCACAGCCTGCCCCGCTCGAGGCAATCACCGGGATGGAGACCGCCGCCTTGACCATCCGGATCAACTCCAGATCAAAGCCACTGTTGGTCCCGTCTTTGTCGATGCAGTTGAGTAGAATCTCCCCTGCCCCCAGTTTCTCGCAACTCTGGGCCAGCTGAACGACATCGAGATCACGCCCTTCCCGGCCGCCGCGCACCGTGCACTGGTACCAGCAATATTTTTCCCCTGCCGGGCCCGGGAAGGCGGTCTCAATCACCGCGTGGCCGGTCTCGTCCGGGCTGTGGACATAGACCCGACGCGGGTCGACGGAAATCACCACCGCCTGAGCGCCATAGACGATGGAGATCTGCTCGATCGCGGTTTTTCCGGTCTTCTTGCCGTCTGCCAGATACTGCTCCACCGCAAAGACCGCGTCGCTGCCGATCGAAACCTTGTCGGCGCCTGAACGAAAATAACGCCCGGCCACATCGAGAGCCGAATAGAATTTGCCGTCACTGTCGGTGAATTCCCGGATACCACCACCGATCGTCAAGGGAACAAAGACATTTTTCGAGGTCTCTTCAAGCACCTCGAGCATCGGCTGGTCATTTAACGGGAAATCTCTGAAACCGGTTATATTGAGAAAAGTCACCTCATCGGCGCCCTCCTCATAGTAGCGGCGGGCCAACTCCACCGGTTTACCGAGGTTACGAACCTCGCCCTGTTCCCGGACATCATACTGATCGCCCTTGGTCACCACCAGATCACCGGCATCGTTGCTCCGCACGTCAAGGCAGGCAATGACCCGCCTGGCGATGCTGGTTTTCTCGCCTTCTGGCGAGAGCCGCTCGGCACCACTGACGACTACCGGTTCCCTGTTTTTGAGAAACTGGTCAAGGATTCTCAGACCGGCTTCACCGCTTTTCTCGGGATGAAACTGGCTGGCGACGACATTGCCCCTGGCAACGATCGCAATGAACTCCTCACCATAATCGCTGGTTGCCAGAACCCAGTCCCGGTTCTCCGGAGTCGGCTCCGCCTTGTAGGAGTGGACAAAGTAGAGCTTTTCCCCGGAGTATCCGGCGAACAGCGCACTCTTTTTCTTTATCTTTATGCCGTTCCAGCCAATCTGCGGCACGGCCAGCCCACCAGCGCGAAACCGGCGGACCATCCCGGGAATGATCCCCAGCCCCGGAACCCCGGGTGACTCTTCGCTGCCCTCGAACAGGGCCTGCAGGGCGACGCAGATGCCAAAAGTCGGTTTGCCCTGGCGAATGCGCTCCTGTAACGGTTCCACATAGCCTTTCTGCCGCAGCCGTTGCATCACCACCCCGAAATTACCGACACCTGGAAAGATCAGCTTCTCCACCCGGAGCAGATCTTCCGGCTTTTCCACATCCTCCACGGTGCAACCGAGCTTGACGATGCCGTTGCGGACACTGCGAACATTGCCCGCACCATAGTCGAGAAGAGCGATCATTATCGAAACCTCACAGTAGTAGCTGTAATGATGTAGACGGCAAAGAAGATAGCGCACCTCTTGGCCGCATACCTCAGGAAATATTGAACGTCAGGAACCGTTTGCCAAGTCTGCAAGCTCCGCCAGAGATAGCTATGGTTGGGCTATGCAATGAGGCCTGATCGGGCGAAAATGGGGTGCTGGCGAACGGTTACACAAAATTAAAAGTCAAATCCCTTCTGGGCCTTGATCCCCGCCCGCAGTGGATGTTTTCTCTCTACCATTTCCGTTACCAGATCGGCCGAATCGATCAGCCGGTCGCTGGCGTCTCTGCCAGTCACGATCACATGCATCGAGGCCGGTCGCTGCTCGATGACCGTCAGCACCTCCTCCTCGCTCACCATGCCATATTTGATCAGGTATGTCAGTTCATCGAGGACGACGAGCCGATAGGATGAGTCATCGATAATCGATCTGGCCAGGCCCCAGGCCTCTCTGGCCAACTGGCTGTCCTTGTTTATATCGTCTGATTTCCATGTAAATCCTCTGCCGGTCACATGCATCTCCAGCAGGTGGGGAAAGTGTTTGGCTAACTGGTACTCTCCGGTCCGGTTGTTGCCCTTGATGAATTGGATGATGGCCACTTTATGGCCATGCCCCAGGGCTCGAAAGACCATACCCAGGGCCGCGGTGGTCTTGCCTTTGCCCTTACCGGTATGGATGGCGAACAGTCCTTTAGTCATGACGCGCCTCTCTGGTGCCGTGACCAAAGCCTGGGTCGTAGAGTTTTGAAACGGCGCTGAGCTCCTCTTCCCCGAACACCTGACCGACACAGATCATTGCGGTTTTACGAATATTTTCTTTGGCAACCAACGCACAGATCGTGCCGAGCGTCCCCCGCACGATCTTCTCGTTTGCCCAGGTGGCCCGCTCCACCACCGCAATGGGGGTATCGGCAGAATAGCCACCCGCGGTCAACTCCGCCACCACCTTTTCCAGCATACCGACGGAGAGAAAGATCATCATGGTGGTCCGGTGTCGGGCCAGGTCCCGAAGTTTTTCCCCTTCCGGTACTGGCGTTCTCCCCTCCTGACGGGTGATGATGATGGTCTGGGAGATTTCCGGTAAGGTCAGCTCCGCCTTCAGTGCCGCCGCGGCGCCAGCGGCCGAGGTGACCCCGGGAACGACCAGATAGGGGATATTCAATCGGTCGAGATGCATCATCTGCTCCTTGATCGCCCCATAGATCGAGGGATCGCCGGTATGCAGCCGAACCACCTTGCCGCCTTTCTGCCAGGCCGCATGCATCACCGCCACGATCTGTTCGAGATCCATCCCCTGCGAGTCATAGATCTCCCGGGCCTTGCAGCCATGCAGCAGATCGGGGTTGACCAGGCTACCGGCATAGACGATACAGTCCGCCTCATCGAGCAGACGTCTGCCCCTCAAGGTGATCAACTCGGTATCGCCTGGACCAGCGCCGACAAAATGGATGGGATGGACTGGGACAGTAGCCATTTGCAACTCCTCATGAAACTTTCTTTCTTATTTATGGTGATGACAATAGAGTGATGGACGTATCCGAAAATCGCCAGTGCGAAAAGCTCTGTTGCCGCACCGGGGAGTTTCATCGTTTGTTGTGGCTGAGGTTACCTGATCCAGCCATGCTGGTTTATATGAAACTCATCAGCACGGAAAGATCTGTCACCGCATCGGGGAGTTTCGTGTTTCGTTGTGGCTGAGGCTATCTGGTCCAGCTATGCTGGTTTATCCGAAAATCGCCGACAAGGAGTCGTTGGCACTTCCTCGGGAGTTTCATCGTTTGTTGTGGCTGAGGCTATCTGGTCCAGCCATGCTGGTTTCTATGCAACTCATCAGCACGGAAAGGTCTGTCACCGCGCCGAGGAGTTTCGTGTTTCGTTGTGGCTGAGGCTATCTGGCCCAGCTATGCTGGTTCGTAAAAAATCCGATCTACTTCGTTGATCGTCACAAACTTCGCACCTGACGCCGCCTGCACTGATGAGAAATCCGGGCCGGCCGTACTGGTCAGCGACATTTTCCGTCCTCGGCGACCGCTTTTTTGCCCACCACCAGGGTGATCGGGTTGAAGCGGGTGGTCTCGTTTTCTGGATAGCCCATCCGTTCGACCGCAATCCGACGCAGTTCGACCTGCAGGCCATGACGATGAAGATGCCGCGGAGCCTCGTCAGCGGTTTTTTCCAGGACCGCAGAGACGACCATTCTCCCTCCCGGCAGCAACGCCATGGCGCCATGCTCGATAATCAAAGCGAGATTGCCACCGCTGCCACCGACAAATATCCGATCAGGTCGGGGCAATCCCGTCAGGGCCTCGGGTGCGCTGCCGGTTATCAACTTGAGATTGGCAATGCCGTAGCGGCGCATGTTCTCTTTGATGTTGCGCCATTGCTCCTGTTGCTTCTCAACGGCATACACCACGACGTCCCGGCACATCCGCGCCGCTTCGAGCCCAACGGAACCTGAGCCGGCGCCCACATCCCAGAACACGCCACCCGCGGGAATCGCCAGCGCGTGCAGGGCGGCGGCCCGAACCTCGCTCTTGGTGATAAGGCCCCGGCTGTGGCTGATCTCCTCTTCGCAGAGGCCAAAGTTATAGGGAACTACCGAGGTTGTCGTCTGGGAAAGGACAACCACCATACAGCAGAGACCGCCAAAACGCGCTGCGGCAATTTCTCCGGCGCTGCCGCTGACGCACCGCTCATCCTCAAGTCCCAGATTTTCAGCGACATGGATCGTGATATCACTTTCGCTATCAGCGGTGAATTCGTGCAGTTTTCGGGCGATAACCTCTGGCCGATTGACCTGATCGGTCAACACCGCGGTCAGGGGATGGGCCAACAACGGGCCGATCAGGTTACGGGGCCGACGGCCATGCAGACTGACCAGCGCGGCCTCGTCCCAGGGCAGACGAAAGCGGGCGAAGGCATGCTGGAGCGAGGAAACGGCAGGGACGATCTCTACATTCTGCCGACCGAACTCTTTGATCAGCATCCTGGCGATGCCGAAAAAAAGTGGGTCTCCGGAGGCCAGTACCGCCACATCACCCTGCGCCAGCCCTTCCCTGATGGCGGCGACGGCCTCGGTCAGCGGTGAGATAGGTATACATTCCCTTCTCGTACTTTCGACCGTTACCGGAGGGAGCAGCCAACGAAATCTGTCGGTTAAGACCACCTTGCGGCAGCCGGTCAACTCGTCGTCGCTGAGTCGCACCTTCCTGTTGAGGTCAATGCCGAGGACCCGGATGATTCCATCAGACATCAGTTCTGCTCCGTGACGCTTTCGATTCTGCCGGTGTGATGAACCAGATAGACCGTCACCGGCTTGCCGGAAAGCTGCCGGTGATATCTTCCGGCCTCCTCGCAGACCAGGCGGATGATACACTCATCGTTGCCGGCAATCAGCCGTTCGTAGAGTTCTCTTGCGGTGTTGGACCCCTCCAGATAATCGAGATCCCGCTCGGGGGCCAGCTTGTGAAACATGGCCAGGGTCTGGGCCATCTCCAGAGCGCCGAAACGGACATGGGTCTGGGGAATATGCAGGGCGGCTTTGACGATCTTGGCCCACATTCCGGCCATATGAAGACGAGTGAAAGGGAATTTCGCCGATTCTTTCAAGGAGAATTCCAGGTAATCACCCATCATCACGAAGGCCTCGGGTTTGAACCGCTGAACCGTCTGCAGGGCCGCCTCCGAGGTCCGTCCGGTGGAGAGAACGATTTGATCACTGCCCCCAGCGACCGCCACCTCCATGGCGGTGGTGATAGTCGCGGTCCAGGCCTCTGCCGAAACCGGCCGAACGATTCCGGTTGTGCCGAGAATGGAGATGCCGCCGATGATGCCCAGCCGTTCGTTGAGCGTTTTTTCGGCAAGCTGAAGTCCCTCTGGCACAAAAATCTCCACCTGCAGCCGTATCGGCTTCGCCCCGCAGCAGCTGGTCACCGCCTCGAGCACCGCGGCATGGATCATTTTCCTCGGAACAGGATTGATCGCCGGTTCACCCACCGCCACGGCGAGACCCGGCTTGGTCACAGTACCCACCCCGGCGCCGCCGGTTATCGTGATCGTCGTTTCATCGGTCGCGACCGGTCCTGCCCAGCGGTGTACCGTCGCGCCGATCAGCGCCCCATTGGTCACATCCGGGTCATCGCCGGCATCTTTGACCACCGTCACCGAGCACCTCTGCCCAGCCAGCCAGGAATCCGTGACCACAGTGGTGGTAAAACCGATCCGTCTGCCGCCGGGTAGGGGGATCTCCACCCGCGGTACCGGCAGACCGGAAAGCAGTGCCAGAGTGGCACCTTTGGCGGCGGCAGCGGCGCAGGCGCCGGTGGTAAAGCCTGAACGTAATTTTTTCATAATACCCAGCATGGCTGGACCAGATAGCCTCAGCCGCAACGAAACATCACACGCCAAGGTGCGGTAACAGTGCTTTCCACGTCGACGAGTTTCGAATAAGCCAGCATGGCTGGACCAGATAGCCTCAGCCACGACAAACCATGCAACTCGCCGGTCCGGCAACAGAGCTTCGGCGCCGATCTGTTTCAGATAAAAAAAGGTCGTTCCATAACCAGGAACGACCTTCATCTTGCCTTACATAGAGAGTCAATGGTGAAGAGTGACCAATACCTTTTCTCTGTTTCTTCCTTCAAAACCTGTAATGCCTGTCAGGAATATTCCCGTGTGTTTGACGGTTTTTCCTACCAACTGTTGCAATACTACCCGATGAACTGCCTCGAGAATTCAGATTAGCAGCGGAAAATATCTATGAAATTGCACAACTGGTATCAGGATAAGACCTAATTGATTGCTTCGGACAGTTTGCTGCCAGCTTTGAATTTGGCAACTTTCCTTGCTGGAATATCAATGGTTGAACCGGTCTGCGGATTTCTCCCCTGACGCGCTTCACGGGCTGAAACAGAAAACGTTCCAAAGCCGACAAGGGTCACCTTGTCACCGTTTTTCAGACTTTCCGCAATCGCAGCGAGAGTTCCGTTCAGGGCCTTCTCCGCAGCGGCTTTACTGATATCGGCTGCATCTGCAATGCTCTCAATTAGTTCCTTTTTGTTCATGAATTCCTCCCAGCTAATCTTTTTTATCTCTTGTTGGTACAACTTCCACCGTGGCCGTTCTCCTGAGTATGATGCTTTACTCAAACAGCTCTTAATTGTCAAAAGAAAACGCCGTCCTTCCCTCGGCAGGCGACTTTTCTTCTGCCACAACCCTTTGGAATCAGGCTTTTATCACTCGTGTGGCTGCAGGATAATGGAATAGAAAGGGAGAATCAAGAAATATTCTTCAATTTCAGAAGATTCCTCACAATCCCAAACACCTATTAACGACCGGCCAGGCCAACATAGACCTTGCCAAGACCGTTGTCACGGCAATAGTCGACCATTGCCGCCCTATTGTCCTGTTCCATGATCCGCACTAGGTCATCTTCTGCAACTTCGATCAGGACCCGGTCAGCCAGCGGCCGTACCCGCACAGCCTGAAAGCCCAGGCCTGACAGGAAATTTTCGGCCCGCTCCACCACTCCGAGCATCTCTTCCGTTATCTTCTGGCCCCTTTCAATCCGGGTGGCAAGACAGGAGTTCGACGGCAGATCATGATTGATCAATCCCACGGTTCTGGCATAACGGCGGATATCCTCTTTGGCCATATTCGCCAGCAGAAAGGGGGAAACGACCCCCAGTTCCTTCGCGGCCTGCTGGCCTGGACGATAGTCACCCAGATCGGTGGTATTGGTGCCATCGAGCAGCACCTGGCAACCGTATTTTTCCATCTCTGCCAGCAATAGACTGAAGGTGCGATACTTGCAGTGATAGCAACGGAGCCGGTCGTTGGCGGTGAAATCGGGCCATTTGAGCGGAGCGCACTCGAGTGCGACGAACCGGCACCGGTCGGCAAAGTGACTGGCCACCACCCTTTCAGTCATGGCAGAGGCCTGGGCCGAATGGAGGCAGGAGGCGGCATGCAGCGCCACGACACGTTCTTTTGGCAGAACGCTGCAGCAGTTATCGAGGAGGACCGTCGAATCGACCCCTCCGGAAAAGGCGACGGCCACCGACTGGTACTGACGCAGCAGGTCTCGCAACCTCTCTATTTCTGTACCGAACGCTGCCATGGTCTTACCGTCCGTCCGGCAATGTTTCCGCCGGTCTGTTGAGCAGGAAACTGCCGCGTTGTATCCGCTCCTTGAGCAGTGTAGCTATCTGTCGGGCCCTGGCCAGGCTGGAGAGCGGCGCCGTCGGTACCTCCTTGCCGTTGACGATGATCGAACCAGATTTCAGCTGGGCGTAACTCACCTCGCCATAGTTTCTGGCGATGCCGTTGGTGTAATCATGACCGTAGTCGACCACCTGGGTGATGATCTCGGCGTCGGAGACCCCGGTAAAGGCGGCCATCTCGCTATCGAGAATGGGAATCGGAATGCCCAGGCCGACCGTCAGGGTATTACCATAGCCAAGAATCGACACCCCGCGGATCCACTCCGCTGACATCTTTTTCAGATCACCCTGCACCATCAGGGTGCCGGCGGGCCGGCGGGGGACGCCACCGGCTGTGCGTGGCACGCCGGGATTGTGCTGGGTCCCCGCCCAGGTGACATAACCGGTCGCACCACCGAGAAAAATGGGAGTGCCGATACCGATGGTCCGATAGTAGGGATCGTTGAGCAGCGGGCTGAGCTCCCCGGCGCTGCAGTAATTGGCGTTGCGGCAGTGGGGCTTGAGCATCCCCATGTAGGTGTATACCGCCTTGTCCGAGAGGTTGACGGCGCAGTTGTAATTCTGGTAGCCGTTACGCGGGTTACACAGCAGCGCATAGGGCAGATCGGCCAGGGTGACCTCTTTTTTCATCTTCCGGGCGGCATAGCAATCGGTGCCGTAGGCCTTGGCCTCGAGAAAGATCTTTTTGCCACGTAACAGATCTTCGATAACGTGTCCGCCGCCATAGCGGAACTCCCCTGGATAGATCTTGTTCAACGGATCGTCCTCGGCCGGCTCGGTAACCCCGAGATAGCCATCCACCGCGGCCAGGCCGGCATGGGCGGGGACATTGTTGAGCCATACCTTGCTGGCCTTTATCGTCGGGGTCATCTGACCGAAGTTAAAGAACATCCCCGATGAACACATCGGCGCAAAGGTGCCGGTGGTCACCACATCGATTTCACGCGCAGCCTGTTCGGGGCCGCGCTCGCGAACGATGGAGACCATCTCTTCGGCCGTAACGACCACCGCTTCGCCAGCCCTGATCCTGCTGTTGATCTCTTCATAGCTCTTCGTAACTTTCGCAGTACTCATTTCACATATCCATTGGTCTTGACGGTTACTGGATAGACATTTCGGCCCAGAAGAGCAGAGATACCACGTCACCCGGGTCATTGGGAAGAGGCAATTCCTTCCTGGCCGATTTTACGGCTTGACATCGACGGACGCATCACCTAATTTTCTGGGTTCACGTCTTCTCTTTTCTGCACTTTGAACCGGCAAACCCACAAAACGTCCAGATTCCCATTTCTCGATCGTCATCCAGGAAAGCTATGGCCAGGACCAACAATTCCGAAGAAATTCAACAAATCCGTTCCCGCATCGACGAGATCGACAACACCATTCTTCAACTGTTGCAGGAGCGCCTCGGCCACGCCGTCGATATCGGTAAGCTCAAAGATGAAAGCGACCGGGCCAAATGGGACCCTTTGCGGGAGAGACAGATCTACGAACGGCTGCTCAACCAGAATAGCGGCGTCTTTTCCGACGATGCGCTCAAATCGATTTTCCATGAGATAATAACAACATGCCGACTTTCGCAACGAAAAACCGAGGTCGCCTATCTGGGCCCGGAAGCCACCTTTACCCATCTGGCCGGAGTGAAGCATTTTGGCCAGAGCGCGAGCTATAAGCCGCTCGACACCATCATCGATGTCTTTGACGAGGTGGATAAAGAACGGACAACCTACGGGGTGGTGCCGGTGGAAAACTCAATCGAGGGCGCCGTCTCCTCCACCCTGGACTCGTTCATGAAATACCGGGTACAGATCTGTGGCGAGATCCAGTTGGAGATCTGCCACAACCTGGTCTGCCGATCCGGTAACATCGCCGATATCCAGACCGTGGCCTCCCACTCCCAGGCCCTGGCGCAGTGCCGTGATTGGCTGCGGAAAAACCTGCCCTCGGTGCCGACTCTGCAGGTTTTCTCCACCGGCGCCGCGGCCCAGATGGCCGCCAACAACCCCAATATCGGCGCCATCGCCTCTTCACTGGCCATCAAGACCCATCAGTTGCAGGTGGTGGTCAAAGGAATCGAGGATTATCGGGGCAACACCACCCGTTTCCTGGTCATCGGCAAGCAGTCGCCGGCACCTTCGGGCAACGACAAAACCTCGCTGCTCATAGGTCTTGGCCTCATGGACCGGCCGGGTTCTCTCAACGAAATCCTCAGCATTCTCTCCGATGCCAACATCAACCTGACCAAAATAGAATCACGACCGGTCAAGGGGAAGCAGTGGAAATATCTCTTCTTTCTTGACATGCTCGGTCATATTACCGATGAGCACATCCAGCGGGGATGCGAAGAGATCCGTAGTCGCTGCTCCTATTACGAGTGGCTTGGCTCCTATCCGCGGTGTGAGTCGTAACGGCGCAATCCGCCGGCCGTCTGGGTGCGCGACATAAAAATGTCGCAGGTGCCATCTCCGGGTAGTCGATGACTTTTACCAGAGTATCGTCTCTTGCCGTTCCTGATCGACAGGCAACGAGGCCTCACCAGATTGTGCAGATGACCACAGCATGCATGTTTTAGGAATAGAGAGTTCATGCGACGATACCGCCGCCGCGGTTCTCGCTGACGGCAGGACGGTGTTGAGCAGTGTTCTCAGCAGCCAGGACAGGATTCACAGTCGATTTGGCGGGGTGGTCCCGGAGCTGGCCTCGAGGAACCATCTGGAAAATATCGCGCCGATCGTCAATGAAGCGCTGACCAGGGCGCAGTGCGGCCTGACAGACATCGATCTGATCTGCGTCACCCAGGGCCCGGGCCTGATCGGCTCGCTGCTGGTCGGCTTCTCCTTTGCCAAGGCCCTGTCGTTTCAGACCGGGATCCCCTTTACCGGGGTCGATCATATGGCAGGCCACCTGCTGTCGGTTTTGCTCGAATCCGAAGTTCCCTTTCCCTATATCGCCCTCATCGCCTCCGGCGGCACCAGTTCGATCTTTCTGGTCCAGAGCCCTACCGACTTCAGACATCTTGGCCGCACCAGAGACGATGCGGCCGGCGAGGCCTTCGACAAGGTCGCCAAGCTGCTTCAACTGTCCTATCCGGGCGGACCACAGGTCTGTCGTCTGGCCGAGAGAGGCGACAGAGAGGCGATCAGGTTTCCCCGAGCCTGGCTTGGCGAAGATTCACTCGATTTCAGTTTCAGCGGCCTGAAAACCGCAGTGCTCAACCATTGCAGGCAACAGCAGCGGCAGCAGACCCTGTTGCAGGTTGAGAATATCTGCGCCTCGTTTCAGGAGGCGGTGGTGGAGGTGCTGGTGGAAAAAACTCTGCGGGCGGCAACTCGTCACAAGGTCGACACCATTGTCCTTGGCGGCGGCGTCTCCGCCAACCCCAGGTTGCGTCAGGCCTTTGCCGAGAGGTGTTCTGCCGATGGTCACCAGCTCTACCTTCCCAGCCCCTCCTACTGTACCGACAACGGGGCGATGATCGCTCTGGCCGGCCATTACAGATACCAGCAGACAGGAGCGATGGGATACGGTGAAGACGTCTATTCACGGTCGAGCCTGGGCTGATTGAAGGCTGCCATGAAACCGGCTCGTCTCAGCAGATATTACTTTCTCCGCCTGCAACGTCTTAAAGGAGACCCCAAATTTCTGGCCGGTGGTTTCGCCATCGGCGTGTTCGTCGGCCTGACTCCGACCATGCCGTTTCATACCGTTCTTATCCTGCTGGCTACCCTGACAACCAGGACCTCGGCAATCGCCGGCATCCTCAGCAGCTGGCTGGTCTGCAATCCGTTCACCTCCATCCCCATCTACTACATCGCCCTGGTCGTCGGCAACAAGGTGACACCGTATTATCTCGATTGGCAAAAACTCCGTCTGGTCGTGGAAACCATCCATGCCTCCCATAACTTGCGGCAATCACTGGACGCCCTCGCCGGTCTGAGCTACCAGGCAACCGTGGTGATGCTTGTCGGCGGCTGCCTCGTCGCCTTCCCCTTCGCCCTTGCCAGCTATTACCTGGCACTGAAGTTTTTCTCCACCATGAAAAAAAGACGTGCCCGCAAACAACATCTCGGCAGCTGATCCTGCTATATGGTCGACCATGAGCCACTATCGCCAGACCCGTCAAGCGCTTGACCGCCATCGTCTCGCCCCCAAAAAACAGTTTGGCCAGAACTTTCTGGTCAACCCCCATACAGCCGAGGCCATTGTCGAGGCCGGGCAGATAACGGCCAAGGATATCGTCGTCGAGATCGGAGTGGGGCTTGGCGCCTTAACCCGTCCCCTGGCCGCCAGATGCGCCAGGGTCATCGGGCTTGAAATCGACAGTGGCATCATCCGTTTCCATCAAGAGGAAGACGACCTGCCAGGGAACATCACCCTGCTCCACTGTGACGTGCTGAAAACCGACTTTCAGGATCTGGCGGCGCAGTGTGGCGGCCAACTGAAAATCATCGCCAATCTGCCCTACTCAATCTCCAATCCCTTTATCTTCAAGCTCATCGACAACCGCAACTGGGTTGTCGAGGCGACCATCATGCTGCAAAAGGAGGTGGCGGAGCGGTTGATGGCCGCACCACGGACCAAGGAATATGGCGTCCCCTCGGTGTTGCTGCAGTGTTGTGCACAAATAAAAAAACTGATGACATTGAAGCCGGCGGAATTTCATCCACGACCAAAGATCGACTCCGTGGTCATTGGCATAGCCTTTCAACCGCCCTCTGCAGAAATCGCCGCACTCGCCAACGATCCCCTGTTCTCCTTTGAGCAGTTTCGAAAAATTGTCCGTATTGCCTTTAATCAACGTCGAAAGACACTACTCAACACCTTGAGTGGCATGCAGTTTTTCGCCGACAGCGATCAGCAGAATCCAGCGGCAACCAACAAGGCGTTGACCGCCGAGGCGATCGAGGCGGCGGGTCTCAGCCCGTCACTGCGTCCGGAGACCCTCACCGTCAGTGACTTTCAGCGCTTGGCCATCGCCTTTACCAGAAGACGTGAAGAGAACAACAGGATCAGCTGAGCTGCGCCCAGGCGGTGCCAGCCAGGCAAAAGAAGAGGGCTTCAGGGTCTGATGCCCCGGAGCCCTCTACGGAAAAAGATGGAGAGATGTGGATTGGGATTGTGTGATACGGGCGATACGCCCGTCAGTTGTTTGTCGGCTCCCCGAAAGGATTGAGCTGGCCGGAAGCCGCCACATCGACCGTGATATAGAGATAGGCGGTGGTAAAGCCGTACTTGCCGCCAAAGCCCTCCTCAAGCACGATCATGCATGTCTTGTTCGGCTTGGAAAACGCCAGCAACGTCTTCTGGGTCTGGGCCTCGCCGACCAGTTTCCACTGCTTGTTTTCCATCGCGGAAGTGATGTAGGTCTTCAGCGAGTTGAGTTCGACCCGACCACGATAGGTCAGGATGCCGCCCTCAAAGGAACTGGTACGGATCTGGACACTCTCGTCCCGCTCATACTTCATGTCCATGGGGATCTCGATATCGGCGAAATCTCCCACTTGGCGGTTAAAGGGGTCAACATCCACCGAAGAGATCTGGGAATTGCCGGTGGCAGAATATGGTTGACCGGTGGAACAGCCACCGATCAGCAGCAGCACAAACAGGGTAAGAGCCACGATAGGCAGAGTTGAACGGAAGTGCGTTTTTTCGTTCATGGGAGATCCTCCAGTGATGTGTTATCTGTTCACAAATTGCACGTTTTTCTCGAAATAATCGACAATGCAGAGTGCAGGATAGCCGATAGGACCTGCAGCCGCAAGCTGATACTTTGAGTAATCGATCTGGGCAGATACCCTCGAGTCGTCCCGCTATCGGTCCTGATGGAGGAAGAAAAAGGGCGCCAGCATAACCTCCAGGTGCCGACGGCTGGCGAAAATCCTGGTCGCGCGGGAAGAAACATGCGACAATTCATCGAGCGGCTGACGCAGCAGATCAATTCACGCGAAAAGAGCTCGTTTCTGAATGAACACGAACTATCGACCCGACCAAACCCCAAAGCACATTCCACCATGTTACCATCTCTGTCATGCCTTCGGCCCCGGCCCCGTTATCTCCTCGCCCTGCTGATCTGGGCCATCTTTGTCGGCCATCCCGGCTCCATATACGGGTTCGAGAGCCTGCAGATCGCCTATTCGACCAACCTGATGGGCGAACTCGAACCCTGCGGCTGAGCCTCCAACCAGCTGGGCGGTCTGTCCAGACGGGCAACGGTCATCACCGAGTTGAAGAGACAGGGCAGCCCTCTGCTCCTCGTCGATTCCGGCAATATTCTTTTCGGCCACCTCGGCAAAAAACGTCTTCAGGCAGAAGATCTGCTCTCCGCGACGGCAATTGGCGAAATCTATCGTGATCTCGGCTATGATGCCATGGCTGTCGGGCCCTACGATCTGGCCAATGGAGTAGAGTTTCTACATCAATTGGCTAGACATGGCATCCCGTGGGTTTCGGCCAATCTGCTGACCCCTGAGGGCGAGGCGCTGCTCACGCCCTGGGTAGTGCGGCAACGTGGTCCATACCGGATAGGGATTCTCGCTCTGACCGCGGCCGAATCCGGGCCAGGTTATCGGATCGCCCCCTGGCAGGAGGTGCTGCCCCGACATCTCGATACCCTCTTCTCGCGCGGTGCTGATTTTCTCGTGCTGCTCTCCAACCTCGATCAGGCGAGCAATACTGTCATTGCCGAACGTTACCCCCAGATCAACCTCATCGTTTCCGCGGACCCCATGGCCGGCAACATGGTACCGAGGATCCATCGCAACACCCTGTTCAGCCAATCGCATTCATTGGGCAAGTATCTTGGGATATTACATATAAAATGGACGGAGGTCGGTCTGTGGCAGGAGACCATACAGCAGCGAGACCCGGCTGTGACACAGCTCCTCAACGCTTACAGGTTGGCCGGGGAAAGACCGGGGTTGACCGCCGACGAGGCCGCCAGACTGCGGCAGCAAGAAGGTCGACTGGAAAGGGTTGAGACCACCACCTCACCCTCAGGCGGCACGTTCACCTTCACCTTTCTGCCACTCTCAGCCCATGTCGCAGACGACGTTCTGGTCCAGCGGCAAATCGAACAGGTCAGAGGGGAAATCGTCCGGCAGGATCGATAGAGAGAGGGGGGCGTTGACAACAAGAGCAGACGGGAAGGAGACAACCGTTCAGCGGTGGACAAGACCCATTTGAAAAGTTCGTTTCAGTTGCGCTGACGCGGTGCCCCCTCTGATCGCCAGGGGAGAGTTTTTCGGGTCCAGCCATCCCGGTGAGAAAAAAAAGGGGCAGCCTCCACTCAGGAGACAGCCCCTTTTCCCGAAGTCAGGGCGCTTCTGCCCTGCCCCCAAGGCCTCGACTCTTAACAGCCGAAGGCCTTCTGCAGATTCGGTACAGTCTGCTTCTTGCGGCTCATCATGCCGTCAATCCACATGGAGTTGTCGGAGAGCTTACCGCCAAATGCACTTTCGATCAGCGCCGGATCGTCGGAGAGCACGACCAGATCGGTGCCCTCTTTCACAACATCGGTCAGCATCAGCAAAACGGAGTGACGACCGTCCTTTTTCACCTCTTCCATGGCCTTGAGCAGATCGTCCCGGATATCGGAGACCTGATCAACGGTCGCCAGTTCGAGCTGACCGACACCGACCTTTTTGCCTTTCATGTCAAAATCCTTGTAATCACGGAACAGCAGGTCCTTGGCTGGCACCCCGGCAACAGAGGATTTGGCCTTGAGCATGTCCATGAACAAGGAATCGGTGTCGGCGACTCCGGCAACCTCTTTTAAGCCGGCGACGGCCACCTTGTCATCTTCGGTACAGGTCGGCGATTTGAAATTGACCGTGTCGCTCAAGATGGCTGAAAGCATACCGCCCGCGACATCCTTGGGGATGGCAACTCCGGCCTCCTTGAACATCTTGGCTAGAACGGTGCCCGTGCAGCCAACAGGCTCTGCCCGATACAGGATCGGGTTATTGGTGGTCACGTCACCGATCTTGTGGTGATCGACAATGGTGACGACATTGGCGCTGGCCAGGTTCGCGGGCCCCTGGGCCAGGTCGCTGAAATCGACCAGAGCGACGTCCTTGCCGCTGATATCGCCGATCTGTTCGGGAACGGCCAGGCCAAAGCGCTCGAGAACCAGGGCTGACTCGGGATTGAGATCCCCGGCCGCGCACTGGATGCAGGGCTTGGCCTCTTTTCCCTGGGCCTTCAACAAGGTAGCCAGCGCAATAGCAGACGTAATAGAATCGGTATCCGGATTTGAATGTCCTACTACACAGATTGCCATTTTTTCCTCCATCATCGTTAAGTTTTACGAACTAAACCAGCCAAGATATCTACACAGTTGAGACAACTGTTTTTCCCTGAAAATTGACTGTTCAAAATAGTAGTTTCCCGCAGTCCAGTCAAGCGGAAAAAGATCTGCCTCTGGCGGTCCTGGTCCGCAGTCGACCGGCGGTCGTCGACTACCGGAAAACGTTGTATTTATCAATGAATCAGCTGAGATGTAATTGGCTCGTGACTTTGCTCCACCTCTCGGTTATAGTTCTTGGCTGAACAAACCGTCGACGGCCCCCTCCAGATGATGGTGCCATGCAAGAAAAACACCGTTTTCACCAAAACGATATGTTGCCCAAGAAACGAAAAAGGCGGTTTGGCATCATCTCACTGCTGCTGATCATTGTGCTGGCCAGTGGTGGTGCCCTACTGCTGTCGAGGTATCTGCAAAAGCTCCAGACTGCCGGTCAGACCGGAGACCAGCAGCAAAAGGACATCACCGCCTCTACCAGTTCAGCACGACCGAGCGGCGATGCCCAACGGCAATTTCAGATAAAGCCAACAGGAGCTGACAACGGGACGAGAACCACCGATCAGGCGACGGCGGACGGGATGGCTCTCCGTGCGGTCCCTCACTCGGCTTCAGAGCAGACTGGCTCAGATCTGGCAGAGCAGTTCACCTCACCGCCTGGCCCTCCGGCAGAACTCGATGATCCCGCCATCGCCACGGCCGAACTCGTCAGCTTCTATGCTCATCTCGATCAGCAGCCATACCTTGAGGAACTGCGCGGAAATTCTCCGAGCAAGGTCTACTTTTCCCAGCTTATCCAGAAAATGCTCGAGACCCCGCCGGTCGTCTCCGGTGAAACCAGTGATCTCTTCACCGTCTTAAAGAATACGGCTCATTTTTTCCGGATCATGGGCCGCGACAACATCGGCGCAATCAAGAACATCATCACCGAAGAGCGAGCAAGTTACGAAGATATTCTCGGTGACTTTTTTGTTTTATCCCAGCACCCTGACCAGCTGCAGAACAGTTTTGCCATCAGCCTGCCCGCTGACGCCCTCTACGACTACGCCGGGTATTTTTTGAGTACAATGGGTGGCCGGCTCTACCTTTTTCGTCGCGATTCGGCCCTGCGACTCCTCGTCAGCTATTATTCCATTCTGATTGTCGATAAGGCGATCCAGAACAACAGCAACCGACACGGCATCGATCTGCGTCCCTTCCTCGACAGTCTGCTGCTGGAGATGGAAACCAGCGGCGCCCAGCTGCGTTTCAAGGATTCCTATCTCGACAGGTTGTACGATCTCAAAGAGCGGTACCAGTGACCGGCGGTTATCGTGAGACCTCACGGTTGGCGGGCATGGCCGTGTTTGTTTGCCATCGACCGATACCGCGGCAGACCAATTGCCAGGAACCGGTCTTTCGACTATACTCTGTCGAAGCGATGGGTGCGGGTCTGACTGCCAGGAATTGCCGCACCCGGCAAGGTGGACCAGGAATTCTCAAGCGACAACGAACCATGAACTCAGCGACCCGGCAACAGCGTCTGTTGCGCCAGCGAATTTGAGTTCGTGTTGGAGCCAGATCCGTTATGACTGCAGATATCACAGCCTATAACAGTCGTCTTTTCAGTTACCTCGACAGTTCTCCCACTGCGTACCATGCCGTTGCCGCCAGCCGCGAACTGCTGCTTGCGGCAACGGGCACCGAACTGCTCGAGACCCAGCCCTGGGAACTGCAGAAGGGACGGCTCTATTTCGTGGTTCGCGACCACAGCGCCCTTGTCGCCTTCGTTCTGGGCAGCAAAGAAGAGCCGGAGGATGGTTTTCGGATGATGGCCAGCCACAGTGACAGTCCCGGCCTCAAACTCACCCCGAACCCTCTCCTGGCCACCCACCCATATCTGCAGCTTGGCGTCGAGATATATGGCGGTCCCCTGCTCAACCCCTGGTTTGACCGGGACCTGTCCCTGGCCGGCAGGGTCTCCTGCGTCGATGGAAAAAATCAGCTGCTGGACCACCTGGTGGATTTCGCTCGGCCCCTTCTCTGCATCCCCAGCCTGGCCATCCATTTCGACCGCGAGGCCAACAACGGCAGAGCCATCGACCGGCAAAAGAGCCTGCCTCCGCTCCTTGGCCAGATCGTCGATGACCAATTGCCACACTTCCATGACATTCTTCTTCGCCAGCTGTGCCAGCAGTACCCAGACCTCGCCTCTTTGGCAATCCTCGCCTTCGACCTGTTCTGCTACGACCGGCAAGAGGCCTCCGCACTCGGCCTCAACCACGAGTTCATCTGCGCCTCCCGGCTCGACAATCTGCTGAGCTGCCACGCCGCCACCGAAGCCATCGGTGCTGCGGGAACAGAGCAGAACACCCTCTTTCTCTGCACCAATCACGAGGAGAACGGCTCGACCTCGATAAGCGGCGCCAACGGCACATTTGTTGACGCGGTCTTCAGGAGAATGGTGACCGACCCGGAAAAACGGGAAATCGCCTTGCGTAAATCCTTTCTGCTTTCCATCGACAACGCCCACGCGGTACACCCCAACTTCAAAGACAGATCGGCCCCCCAGCATGACATTACGATGAACGGTGGCCCGGTCATCAAGATCAATGCCAACCAGCGCTATGCCACCAGCAGCCGTTCCGCGGCACGATTTAGGCATCTCGCCGCCGGATGCGGTGTACCGGTGCAGCAATTTGTGATGCGCAGCGACCTGCCCTGCGGCAGCACCATCGGCCCCATGACCGCCGCCCGGCTCGGGGTGGAAACCGTGGATATCGGTGCTCCGACCCTCGCCATGCACTCGATCAGAGAAATGACCGGCCGCGACGACCCGCATCTTCTCTTTCGCTGTCTCCTCCATTTCCTCCGGTCGGCCCCCAGCCGCCATGAAGGATAGTGCCGATGGCCAGGCATCTCTTGGTTTTCCTGCTGGCTATCCTGGTTTTCTGCTTCAGCCCAGCACCCGTGTCTGCCAACCTTCGTCCCTATATCGAGAAATATCAGTCCACCTCGATCTCCAAGGGATCACTGCGTCGCATTCGTCAATATGACCATCTTATCAGCTCTTTCACCAGCTTCAGTTACTTTCGGCCCCGTTACAGGGTCAGTGCCGATTTCATCAGAGCGCTGATTCTGGCCGAATCGAATGGGGATCCGGCCGCGATCTCAAACCGTCATGCCATCGGTCTTGGCCAGATTATTCTGAGCACTGGCCGCCAGGCCGCCCAGGAACTCTACCAGCTGCCGCTTGACTTTCACTATGTCGACCGGGAACGACTGCGTGATCTCTCCCGGGACGATCTCTTCGACCCAGCCACCAACATCCTCCTCACCTGTTATCTCATCTCCAAGTACAACTACAAATTCGATGGCAGATTGGAGCTGGTGATTTCCGCCTGGAATGCCGGGGAAAACACCAGCTCTCTCGCCGATGGCCAATCGGCCCCCTATGTCGAAACCAAGGATCTCATTGGCAAGGTCAACGGCTTTTATCTCTATCTGTTACGACAAAAAGGAAGGATACGCTATCGTTGACCATCGTGGCCGATCTCTTCTCCTACAGTGTGGCAATTGACATTCGTGGTATATGACTGTAGAGCTTTGCCATAAGAGAAATTGGTTTGGCAACAACGGCTGATGACAGGTGCTCCAGCACACTGACAATTTTCCCGCTTACGGAGTATCGACCATGGTAGCGACGCTCTCCAGGCATCTTGGCGTGCTTTTTCGTTTCTGCGCCCAGAGTATGCGCTATCCCCAACCTGATTGGTACACTACCAGCTACCAGAAGAGCCTGTTGGAGCTGCTGAACACCTTAGAAGGTGAAGACGAGCACCGGGCGCTGGCTGACTTCTTTGCCAACTCGACAGATTCTCTGGAAGAATTGCAGATCGAGCACACCCGGCTGTTTATCAACGGCATCCCCCATGTCCTGGCCCCGCCCTACGGTTCGGTGTATATCGATCGCTCGCTGCAGGGCCAGCAGAGCGAAAAAACGCTGCGCTTTTATCGACAACAGGGATATCTCCTGAAAGCTCAGAGCGATCTTTGCGATCATATTGTCCCGCAACTCGAATTTCTGGCACTTCTGGCTGAAAAGCACGATCTGGCCACCGCCAACACCTTCCTCCGCACCATTTTTCTGCCATGGTTTAGCAAATTTGCGGCACGAGTGAGGCAGGAGGCTAACGGACCCTTTTATCCGATCATTGTTCAACTCATCGATTATCTCACAATGGAGGACGACGAATATGGCATTCAATCTGACGAGGCGTAGACTTCTGCAATCCGCCTCATTGGCTGCTGTTTCCATCTCTCTGGCTGACGTTGTTTCGGCTGAGACAACATTTATCGATTCACCCCTGGAGGCCAAGGGGACGCTCAAGGATGCGACTGTCAGCGGCGGAGTCTGTGAGATGTGTTTCTGGCGGTGCCAACTGATTGGCAAAACACGGGAAGGCCGCCTGATAAAGCTCGAAGGCAACCCGAAATCCATCGACAACGGGGCCCAGATCTGTGCCAGAGGCAACGCCGGGATCAAACTGCTCTATGATCCGGATCGATTGAAGTATCCCTTGAAGAATGTGGGCAAGCGGGGCGAACCGGTGTGGAAACGGATCAGTTGGGACGAAGCGCTCAAGGAGTGCACCACCCGGCTCAAAGGGGTGATCGACACCTATGGTCCCCAGGGAATAGCCATGTTTCCCCATGGCTCCACCGCCAAATATCCGATGCATTTTCTCGAGAGAACCGTCGGTACCCCCAACATCAGCGAGGCTTCGTTCTTCCAGTGCCGCGGTGTCCGCGATACCGCCTACTTTGCCACCATCGGCAAACCGCCCGAGGAAAAGGTCGATATGCCCAACGCCAAGGCCATCTTTCTTGTCGGTTCGCATATCGGAGAAAACATTCACGTCTCACATGTCAAGGCCTTCATCAAGGGGCTGGAGAACGGGGCAAAACTCGTGGTGCTCGATCCGCGCTATTCCGCCTCTGCCGCCAAGGCCGACATCTGGGTCAAAATCAAGCCGGGCACAGATACCGCCTTTCTGCTGGCGGTGATGAATTACCTGGTGGAAAACAACGCCTACGACGCCGACTTCGTCGATGAATATACCTACGGTTTCGATGAACTGGCGGCCGGAATAAAGAAGTGGACCCTCAAGGCGGCGGCCGCCGAGTGCGATGTGCCCGAGGCTCAGATCAAGGAGGTCGCCGAATTGCTAGCCGCCAATGCGCCCCATGTGAGTGTCCATCCCGGCCGGCATGTCTCGTGGTACGGTAACGATTTTCAACGGGAACGCGCTCTGGCCTGCCTCACCGCGCTGCTCGGCGCCTACTATACCAAAGGCGGCTGGGTACCGGGCAAGGAGCCCAAAGTCGGAGCTATCAGCTGGGCCAGGCAGGATCACGACGACGAGTACAGCCTCAACTACGACGAGGCAAAAGACGTACCCAGGCACCCCTACTCACCGCCGGGGACCCCCACCGAACTGATCCGGGATGCGGCGATCAGCGGCAAGCCCTATCCGATCAAGGGTTGTGTCATCTGGGGACAGAACCCCATTCAGACCATCCCCGGTCAGGAAAAGATGAAGCAGGTATTGCAACAGATGGATTTCGTGATGTGTGTCGATGTGATGCCCACCGACGCCACCATGTGGGCCGATATCCTTCTGCCGGAGGTCTGCTACCTCGAACGTTATGATCATATCCAGACCGGCACCCAATGGGATTTTTCCCAGAAACAGCAGCAGTACATCGCCCCGAGGATGCCCCTGGTCGAGCCGATGTTCGAGCGCAAGGACCAGGTCTATATCACTAACTCCATCGCCACCGCTCTGGGCTACAAGGACCAGATCCCGGTGCAGAGCGCCGAAGAGATGGTGGAACGGAATCTGCAAGAGGCCGGGCTCAGCTTAAAGCAGATCCGCCAGGAAGATGGTATTCATATCCGGGATGGCAAGAGTCCATATGGCGTCCCGGAAGATTTCGAGGTCCAGCTCTTCAACGAAGACCTTGCGGATTACGGTTTCCCCGGCATTCCCACCTATATCCCGGTGGAACCACCACCGGCCGGCTATGTCCGACTGCTGTATGGCCGGGTCCCGGTGCACACCTTCAACCGCAGCCAGAACAACGTCTGGCTGCACCAGGAGATGCCCACCAACCCGGTCTGGATCAACGACGAGATCGCGGCAAAACTCGGCCTCAAGGACGGCGACACCGTCAGCCTGATCAACAGTGAGGGCGTCACCTCAAAAACCAGCACCACGATCAAAACCACCCCGGGAATCCGTAAGGATGCGGTCTATATGGCCCACGGCTATGGCACGGCCAATCCGCTCATGACGGTGGCGGTGGGTGCCGGTGTCGACGATCAAAGTCTTATCACCAGGCTGGCGATCGACCCCGAGAGTGGGGTCAACAGCATGAGAAACAACTTTGTCAAGCTGATAAAAGACGGAAAAACACTGGATATCCCAGCCTGATACTTGGTAATCGTTCACCGGTGATACCGGGAAGGTTCCGTAACCCGGATCTGTAAACGTTTATTCAGTACTCCAGATTCGTTCAAGCGGGCCGTTGCCCAAGAGTTTGCTCTGTGAGGAGGCCTGATCGGACGAAAATGGGGTGCTGGTGAACGTTTACGATACTTGACCAAAGCGTCGTTGTTCGGAGGAATAGATATGCATTATGCAATGATGATAGATCTCAATCGATGCGTGGGCTGCCACGCCTGCGTCATCGCCTGCAAGGCTGAATGGGAGGTTCCGGTCGAATTTAGCCGCAACTGGGTGCGACAGCTCGGCCCGGCAGTCGTCGACAACGAGCTGGCTTCCACCTGTTACCCGGGGCTCTGCAATCACTGTAGTGAGCCCGTCTGTGTACCCGAATGCCCGGCTGACCTTGTCGAGATGACCTTTACCGACCCCAAGACCGGCGAGAAGAAGGTCGAGGAAGTGGCCGCCACCTGGAAAGATCCCTTCACCGGAATCGTCCTGGTCGACAAGTCGCGCTGTCTTGGCTGCGGCGCCTGCGTCGACGCCTGTCCCTATGGGGCGCGCTATATCAATCCCGCTCTCACCGATGAGGTCTCTTCAGACGGCAAGGCGGACAAATGCACTTTCTGCGAGCCCCGGCTCGAGGCCGGTATCAGCCCGGCCTGCGTCCAGACCTGCATTACCGGTGCCCGCATCTTCGGCGACCTCGACGATCCCAAGTCAGAGGTCGCCGCCTACGTGCAAAAAGGGGCGAAAGGCATAGAGCCGCAAGGGGGGAACCTGGGCCCGAACGTTCGCTACTATGGCAAGAAAAAGGACCTGGGCCTGCTCCTTGCCACTTCGACACCCCAACTGGCCGATCTGGGCCTGGTCCGCCGCCGGGCTCTGCTGGCCGCGCTCGGCCGCTCGGTCAAAAAGGGCGCCGGCAACCTCGGCCTCCTGGGAGTGGCCGGCTCCCTGCTGGCCGCAGCAGGCGCCCACAGCGAGGAAGAAGACAGGTAGCTCTATACTTTGATGGACTCGTAAAAACCCAGATCTACTTCGTTGTAGGTCACAAACGACAATCCGCTGTACCATATGTACTACCAAATTGCCGTTTGAAACGCTACGCCTCGTAATCAGGGTTTTTCCTGAGCCCATCTCGGTGGAACATTCGACTTTTTACGAGAACATCTTTTTTGCCAAAATCAAAATATGTGCCGTAATGCAACAGGAGTGGATCGAGATATGGCTGCCATCTTCAGGCGATCGGCAGGGACGACGCTCTACCCTAGCACAGGGAAGAGGTGTCTGGCAACGCCTGGTTGAGGTTGGCCGCCTTGACCTGATCGCCCTGGCTGAGACCCCGTTGCCGCATCCGGCCGCTGAGCATCTGAGAGAGTTCGGCGGTGCGAATATGCCACTTTGGCGCCACCAGAAGATGGGGGTGAGCGGTGGCCCAGAGTCTGTGGATGACCACCGTTGCCGGGATGCGGGGCAGAATCCGCACCAGGAGCTCCAGGTAGCCATCGACAGAGAAGGGGCGCACCATCCCGTCGAGATACATCCGGTGCAGTGGAGTATCGCGGAGAACCTGCAGATGATGAAGCTTGACGGCGTCCACTCCCATCTGGCAGGCGGCCTCGACCGAGCGGCACATCTGCTCCTCCGTTTCACCAGGGATACCGAAGATGAGGTGCACGCCGCAGGCGAAGGCCCCCGTATCCTTGATCCGGTGGACCGCGTCCTGTACCTGGGCGAAGGTGTGGTTGCGCTTGAGCAGGGCGAGGCTCCTCGCATGGGCACTCTGCATCCCCAGTTCAAACAGGCAGTCCTTGCCGGCGCCCTTCACCACCTTTGCCAGGGCCTGCAACAGCGCATTCGGGACATGATCCGGGCGGGTGGAGAGGATGAGGCCGACGCAGTCGGGCTCGGCCAGGGGAATCCGCACCATGGTCAGCAGCCGCTCGATGGGAATGGCGGTACAGGTCTCCTGCTGAAAGTAGGCGAGATATCGTCGAAACCTTCCTGGCAGCAGTTGTTTTTTGCCGGCAGCAAGCTGTTTGGCAATCTGCTCGCCACCCTGCAGGCAGAAGGGAGTGAAGCTTGCCGGCAGACAGTAGATGCAGCCACCGTATCGCCGGTTGGGGCAGGTGGCGCCGACGTCGAGGGGAACCTTACCGACTGCCTCCCCGTATCGCCCGCGACAGTAACGGCTAAAGGTCGTGATCATTGACGGGGGCTCGAGCGGTCGGGGTTATTCGGTCTCCATGCTCGTTTCCATGAAGTCGAACCAGACGCCGTAACCGGAGACATGATCGAGCTCCATCTGCACCAGCTGGGTGTGACGCTGTTCGATATCGAGGAAGATGGTGAAGATCTTTTGTATCTCACCGTCGGTTCGACCTATCGCCTGCTCGTAGAAGGCGGAGGTCTCCTTTTCCATCTGCAGGGCGCTGTTGAGGACGGTCTTGACATCGCCCAGCATCCGTTCGGGGATCTGCGTTTTCAGTGACTCGATCTGCGCTTCGATCTTGGCCGGGTCTGGCAGGGGGGTGGAGAGTCTGGTGGTGTCGATGAGCTTGTTGTCTTTGAGCTGCGCGAGGCTGTAGTCGAGAAAATCGACATGTGATTGCTCGTCATCGGCCAGGGCCTGAAAGATTGCCTTGCCGCGCGGGTCGGCCACCTTGGTCGCGGCCAGCCGGTACAGATCGCGAATCTTGTTTTCGAACTGCAGTGCTTCCAAAAGGATTGGTGTCGAATCCATCTGTTACCTCCAGGGCTGGTGTTGTCGGAATGACCTCGGTCAGTCACTACGATAACAATCCTCCGCTGGTTTGTCGACAGGGCCGATGGCTGTTGAGGCAACGGTTACAGGCAACGGCCAGGGGGCAGGCCGCAGTTGCTTGCCAGGTTGCGCGGTTATTTGTCTGTTTCCAGTTCTGCGGACCTTCTGACTTCCATCACTCTTGGCATGTTACATTCGATCCAGTCGGCGAGATTGGCCACGTGTTCAGCGATTTCTTCCCCCATTGGCGTCAGCCTGTACTCCACGCGGGGCGGCACGACAGCGTAGGATTTTCTGCTGACAAAACCGTCCGCCACCAGCGCTTGCAGACTCTGGGCCAGCATCTTTTCACTCACTCCGGCAAGTTTTCGGCGTAATTCGCTAAAACGCATGACTTCATGTTCCCTCAGGGCCATCAGGGCAAGGACCCCCCACTGGCTGCAGACGTGCTTTAGGACATGCCGTGATGGACAGGGGGCGGCGAACAGGTCGCCCTTTCTGACCTTTTCACTGAGAGAGGCGTCAGTGGCCAAGCGCTTTTCTTCTTCTTTTTTCATACTTACCAAATTGTGTGTACTTACCAAGAAATAGTATAGAGATTATACTCATTTTTCAATCGGGAAGACAACCCGTAAACACAACATAAAGGAGAAAATCATGATCGCAATTACAGGTGCATCTGGTCAGCTGGGTCGTCTGGTAATGGCAGAACTGCTGCAAGAGGTCCAGCCTTCCCAGCTCATCGCCATCGTTCGCAGTCCGGAAAAGGTCGCCGATTTCAAGCGGCGTGGGGTTGAGATCAGGCAGGGCGATTACGCCAGGCCCGAGACGTTGCGCCCGGCGCTGCAGGGGGTGGAGAAACTGCTGTTGATTTCATCGAGCGAAGTCGGTCAGCGCAGTGTTCAGCATAAAAATGTGATTCTGGCGGCCAAGGAGGCCGGGGTGAAGCGTGTTGCCTATACCAGTCTTCTGCATGCCGATACCTCGCCGCTGTCGCTGCGACTCGAGCATCTGGACACCGAAAAAGCTCTTCTGGATTCGGGTCTGGCCACGGTTATCTTAAGAAATGGCTGGTATACCGAGAATTATACCGGATCGATTGCCGCAGCGCTCGAGCACGGGGTCATAGCGGGCTGTTCAGGTGAGGGCAGAATTTCTTCCGCCAGCCGAGCTGATTATGCCGCTGCCGCGGCCAAGGTCCTGCTCACCGATAACCAGGCCGGTAAGGTCTACGAACTGGCGGGGGATGCCGGCTACTCCCTGGCGGAGTTTGCTGGAGAACTGGCAAAGCAGTCCGGCAAGGCGGTACAGTATAAGAATCTTTCCCAGAACGAATACCTGGAGGTATTAAAAGGGGCAGGGTTGCCCGAACCCATCGCCCAGATGATTGCCGACTCCAGTGCTGGTGCAGCCCAAGGTGGTCTCTTTGACGAGAGCGGTCAGCTGAGCAGGCTGATTGGCCGGCCGACGACGCCAGTGGCGGACACGATACAAGCCGCCCTGTAACCAACAGGGCAGATATGGCGTCAGGTCGCGTGGCGACCAAAAGTCCAGCCCCTTTTTTTACTTGAAGGAGACAGAGTCAATGAAAAAACGTTATTTTCTTTTGGGGGTCATGGCGGCCCTGGTTATGCTGGGGACAGAGCGTGTCGCAACAGGGTTTGCTCAACCTGTCACAACGAAGATTGCGGGACTCAATCCGGAATTTCGTATCATTACAACCAACGGGATCGAGGTTCGCGCCGCGATTCAGGGACAAGGACCGCTGGTTGTTCTGGTCCATGGTTTTCCCGAAAGCTGGTATTCATGGCGTCACCAGATCGCACCTCTCGCCGCAGCGGGATTCACCGTCTGCGCCATCGATTTGCGTGGCTATGGTGGTTCAGACAAACCATACCCGGTTGACGCGTACACCATGAAAGAGATGACGGCCGATGTCGCTGGGGTGATCGATGCCCTTTCCCCTGATCAGCCTGCCGTGCTCATCGGTCATGACTGGGGGGCTCCCATCGTTTGGCATACCGCCTTGCTGTATCCGAATAAAGTCCGGGCGGTGGCGGGATTGTCGGTACCGTACCGGGGGGTGCCGCCAGAACCACTCAATCGTATCTTCAAGAAAAATTTTACTGACCAGGGAAAATTTTTCTACATGGCGTACTTCCAGGATGAAGGCGTCGCGGAGGCAGAACTGGAAGTCGATGTCCGTGATTCTTTGCGCAGGATGTATTTCGCGGCCTCGGCGGATTCGGCAGGGCATTGGGGCGCGCCCGGCAAGCCTTTGGGGGAGCCGCTGCTAAAAGGCCTGGAAAATCCCGACCCCTTTCCGGCGTGGTTGAGTGCTGGCGATATCGATTACTATGTTGGGGAATTCCAGCGCTCCGGATTTCGCGGGCCGATCAACCGCTATCGCAATTACGAACCTGATTGGCAACTGGTGCAGGCTTTACCTGATCCCGTGATTTACCAGCCGTCGTTGTTCGTGGCCGGTGCGCAGGATATGGTACTCAAAATGTTTGGCTTCCATGAAGGTGCGACTGCCGCGATGCAGGCAAGTGTGGGTAAGTTCCTGGCAGATCTGCGCGGTGTTCACCTCATCCCCGATTGCGGGCACTGGACTCAACAAGAGGCTCCAGAGCAGACAACGCGGATTCTGATCGACTGGCTGTCCAACCTTTGATGGCGTCGTAAAAAGGTAGCAAACACCCAGTGAAAATGGCGAAGTACATTGATGGGCTCGTAAAAACCTAAAACCTGCACGTAAGATGGCTAAGTACAAAAGCCTGATATACAAGGCGCAGTGGTGTCGGCCAAGCACAGACGTACATGTGGTACGTCGAGCAGTGGCCGATCCCGCTGCAACGCAGGAGATCGGGCTTTTTACGACGCCATCAACATTCGACATACAAGACGCAGCGGTGTCGGTCAAGCGGAGGCGTACATCTGCTACGTCGAGCAGTGGCCGATCCCGCTGCAGCGCAGGAGATCGGACTTTTTACGACGCCACCATGAGAAACGGCAGGAGATATTTTCGCGTCATGCGACAGGGGCTGTATAGCTCGCAACCTGAGCATGCAGTTCTGTCACGAGTTCTTTGGGCAGACGCATCCGGGCGGCGAGCATGCCGAGGTAGGATTGCTCTTCGACCGTATCGACGTCGATGGCCAGAAGGGAGGCGAGATAGATCTCCGCCGCAATCTCCTGGCTCGTGGCGCTTTGCACTATCGCGTCCATATCGACGGGCCGGCCCATTTCCTGGATGAGGAGATCACGTTCATCGGCCGCAAGGTCAAGAGCCTCCATTCGCTGGAAAATTGCCTGACTCTCCTGAGCATCCAGCCTGCCGTCGGATCTGGCCGCGGCGATCATCGCCCGGATAAGAGCCAGACCGAGGTTCTGGCGGGCCTGTACGTTGTTCTGGGTAGGGAGGAATGGCGAACCCTCCGGCGGTGCGGGCAGTGGGGGAGCGGCCTGCTGTTGCCGGGCCGGCAAGGGGGTGGTCTGGGAGCTGTTATATTTTTGAAAGGCGCCATAAGCCAACGCCCCAACAGCGGCTATTCCCCCCATCTTCAAGACCTCTTTGCCGAGCTTGCGGCCCTTTTTACTGGTCAACATGTTGCTGGCCAGGCTGCCAGCCAAGCCACCGGCAAAACCTCCTGCGGCGCCACTGCCCATCAATTGGCCAAGTATTTTATTGATATCCGCCATGAATTGTTCTCCGCTATTGGCTGATGTTTTCTCTTTGTTGGTTACTTTTTACCGGGATACACCAATGATGGCGTCGTAAAAAGTCCGATATCCTGCGTTGCAGCGGGATCGGCCACTGCTCGGCGTACCACATGTACGCCTGTGCTTGACCGACACCACTGCGCCTTGTATATCGACCTTTTGTACTGAGCCATCCTGTATGCACGCTTGAGGTTTTTACGAGTTCATCACCAATAGGGTAAGCGCAAAACGTTTTTTTTCAATTGCCCGGTAGCTCGATCTTGGCCCGGATTTCTGTAATCGTTCACCGGTGATACCGGGAATGTTTCGTAACCCGGGTTGACCGATCGACATTGATGCCCTGGCAACGACGCCGATTTTTCTCGTTTACGACTTCTTCATGGTTCGTTGTGGCTGAGGCGACCTGGTCCAGCCATGCTGGTTTATCCGAAAATCGCCAGTGCGAAAAGCTCTGTTGTCGCACCGGGGAGTTTCATCGTTTGTTGTGGCTGCGGTACCTGGTCCAGCCATGTTGGTTTATATGCAACTCATCAGTATGGAAAGCTCTGTTGCCGCGCCGAGGAGTTTCATGTTTGGTTGTGGCTGAGGCAACCTGGTCCAGCCATGCTGGTTAGATGCGTGTCATTGGTTCTCCTCTGGCGTATTTTCACCGGCGTCCTCCTCTTTTTCGACTGGGGTGCGGGCCGGTTTGATGTCCAGCAGTTTCTCGACTTCGGTCAACCGGCTCATCACATCACTGCTCGGGGTGCCGGCGGCCGTGACAATTTTTCTGAGCATGTCGGTAAGAGCACGCCGGTCCTCGTCGCCTTGTGGCGCAAGCTGGGGCAGGGCCGCCACCGCCGCGGGCTCGTCGATGGCCAGAATCGCCCACTGCTCACGTAAAACGGCTTTGGCCCGGGCCAGGGTGACGTCCGGATGCGCCGCTATCAGCCGGTTCAACACCTCAAATGAACGTGCATCCACCTGATGGGCCGCCTTGATGATGTAGACGATGGCTCGGGCGGCCGCTTCCAGGGGGCCACCTTCGCAGAGACGGGCGGTAAGCCGGGCAATCTCGGCCGCCAGCGCCTCCTCGGCCGCCGGCGACTGGCCTGGCCTGGGCCTCGGCGGACCATTATCGGCCGAAATCCCGTAAAAGGCCTGCACCAGCGGTGAGCCGAAGATGGCGTGAAAAATCTGCTCCTGCATCCGGTCTCTTATATCTCCAAATATTTCAAGAGCTTGTGTTATATTTTTCGAGAACTGTTCCTGGAGTTCCAGAAACGGGTTCCCATCGGAGAGGGGCTTGCGATGCTCCAGGGCCTGAGCGGCCAGGGTCTCGACCCCGCTCATCAACGGGTTCTTGTTGGAAAACAGGCTGTACCACAGTCGCAGGGGATTCATTTCCTGCACCCATTTCGCCGTCTGCGGCGTGGTCATCGCCCGGACCCAGGGCTGGAGGAGGGCTCGGTAGAACCCCTCATTGACGGTGGCCATATGGGCCACGGTGGCGAATTCACGCTCATCTTCTGGCGAATTGCTGCCAAAGGCGAGGATATCCTCGATTCCACGTGGCTCGATGCGCACATCGAAATCCCCGGGGACCAGGTCTTCCCCGGGCTCGCCCTCGGTCTTTACGGTGACCACGATCTCGTAGAGGCCGGGGGTCATGCAGTCAATGAGATCCATCAGATTGATGAACTCGGCATGCTCCTTGGCCGCTATGTTGGTGCCGACGAAAATGGCCAGGTGTCCGGCGGTTTCGTGGATGCAGTAGAGGATGGTCTGGCCGGCCTTACGGATTTCGTCCACATCGCGGTAGTTGTCTATGATCCAATCCAGAGCCTGCTGCGGCGGGGTGATGTTGTCTTTTTTCGAGCAGAAGCAGATGATCGGCGCCTTGATGTCCCGCAGGTCGAGCCGTTGGCCATCCTGGGTGACGATCTGGGCGGTGGAGAGCTTGTTGCCGATGAACAGGTTGTCGAGCATCCAGGCCATCTCTTCGCCCCGCAGGTTGATGAAGTCGCCCCACCATTTTTCAAATCCGAGGTAGCGGTCCTGTTCTTGTTCCGGATTTTTCCAGACGTTGTACTGTTTGCTCCACAGGGTGTTGGCAGGGTTGAGATTGTTGAAATTGGCGACCAGCCAGGAGCCGTCGAAGATCCCGTCACCGAGATCGCTGGTCAGAGTGGCCAGCCAGCTCCCCCCCAGAAGACCTCCGGCGTAGCGCATGGGGTTGACGCCATGCACCCCGGCCCAGTAGGAGAGCGGTGCCCCGGCGATCATCACCAGGCCGACCAGTTCCGGCCGCATGCAGGCGGCGGTCATCACATGCCAGCCCGCCTGGCAGTTGCCGATAAGAAAGGGTTTGCCATCGGCATCGGGATGGCGTTCGATCACCTTTTCGAAAAAGATGGTATGGGCGTGGGCGATGTCCTCGATGGTCTGGCCATCGAGCGGCTCGGCGGTAAAGCCGATGAAATAGACCGGATGCCCGGCCGTGAAGGCGTCGCCGATTTCACTGACCGGTTTGAACCCCCCGATACCGGGTCCCTGGCCGGCGCGCGGGTCGACCACGATCAACGGTCGCTTGCGTTCGTCTGTTTCGACACCCTCGGGTGGAAGAACGCGCACCAGGCTGTAATTGACCGGTCGCGGCAGGGTGTTGCCGTTCAGTACCACCTCGAAGTCGAAGATCAGCACGGAATTGACCAACCGGGAGGTCATTTCTGCCTGTTGGTTGCCGCTCTGGCGAAGGATATCGAGAAAGATGATCGACCGTTGCCAGAAATCCTGGGCATAGTCGACAAGGGGAGCGAACTGCTCTGGAGCGAACGGTTCCTTGAAAAACGGCGATGGCTCCTCGTTACTGTGTCTGGTTTCCATATGAAATTCCTCGCTATTGAAGTTGATTTCCTGATTGCTGTTTGCTAGATCCAGACGTGATCCGTCTTTGTCGCCGGTGGTGCCAGTGTGTCAGGATTACGGTGGCAACTAGCCGGACCCGTACCTCAGAGGCCGCAAACGTCGATGTCTTTGCCTGGTATGCCGTGGTGTCGCTGTTACCGCTCATACTCCATGCTGTTCGCAGACGTGTCAGGCCGTCTTTACCGGCAGGCGAGAACACCCGGCAGGAACGACTCAGTTGGCCCGGTATCAGGCGTTACCCAGAAGATGCGATGATGCACGATGTCATCGCCTTTTACGCGAGCCTGAAGATGAGCCCCTGGCCCATCTTCCCCGTGGTGGCACCTCTTTTTGCGCCACTCAATATCTCCAAGGAAGAGGATATGCACGATGTGATGGATGAGGTGATGGATGAGAAAAACTCATCGTTTTTTTATCCGATCCGAAAAAAGGCCTCTCCGGTCCATCACGGGCGGTGACAACGCCTATCCTAGCCGCTCAGTGCCGCCAAGGCAAGAGCTTTCACGTCATGATGCGTGCTTAGGGCCCGGTGACCATGGTCCGGTAGGCAGTGGCCGGCTGGAGAGAGCCACACCCTGCTTGCGACCCCGAAAGGTCATCTGGGCGATCAAGGCGACGTCATTACCCGGAGGTTCATCTGCAGGCGAAAAGGCTGTGGCAGAGCACGCTCAGCCATCCTGCATGGCGATGATTTGCCGGGCGGATGCCGATTTATAGGAGTAGTCGAGGCCATTGATGGTCTGCAGATGATCGTCGGTCAAAAACTCGGTCGTCGAGTAGTCGCGAACAATCTTGCCTTGATGCATGACGATGGCCCGGGAGCTGAGTTGGTCGATGAAAAACAGGTCGTGAGTGATCAGTATGGTCGTGATGTCGAGGTTGCCAAGAATGTCAATGAGCAGCTCTTCCCCATTGGGGTCGAGGCTGGCCGTTGGCTCGTCAAGAATCAGCATCTCTGGCCGCATGCTGAGCGCTGCGGCGATGGCCAGTCGTTTCCTCTCGCCGCCGCTCATATTGAGCGGCACCTTGTCCTCGAACCCCTGGAGATTGACATACGCCAGAGCTTCACTCACCCGATGATCGAGCTCATCCCCCTTGATGCCCATCTGTCTCGGCCCAAATGCCACCTCCTCTCGACAGGAAGGGGTAAACAGCTGGTCCGCCGAATTCTGAAAGACCATGCCGACCCTCCGCCATAGCCTTTTCCGCAGATCGTTGGTCATCGGCTGACCTTCGACAAAGAAGTTTCCTTCGCCCCGGTTCAGGCCGAGTAGACAGGCGGCCAGCGTCGACTTGCCAGCGCCGTTTTCACCGATTATGGCGAGGTGGTCGCCTCTGCCGACGATAAGGTTGGCATCGTCAAGACCGATTGTCCCATCGTGATAGCGAAAAGAATAATGTTGCAGCTCCATGAGAGGCGGCGCGGACCCCCGGGCGGGAAGGTGCAGGGTATTGCCGGTATCGTGGATGTGGGTATCCTGGTAATGTTGGTGGCGGTGGGGCTGGGAGTGCGGCCGGACGCCGGTAAAGCGAAAGGAAAAATCCAGACCATGCTCGCGAAGCGCGGCTCGTTGGGAAACGAGTTGGGCGAAGGAGTAATCATGATGAACCGTTCCCTCGCTCATGACAACGGCCCGATCGCAGAGATCGTAGAGGAAGAGGAGATCGTGATCGATGATGATCAGGGTTCCGGGATAGTCCCGGAGAATTTTCTGAAAAATCTTTTCCTGCCGCGGGTCCAGATTGGCCGTTGGCTCATCGAGAATGAGCACCTCGGGCTTCATTGCCATGATGCTGGCGAACGCCGCCCTCTTTTTCTGGCCGTAACTGAGCAGGTGGGCAGGCTTGTAGCGCAATTTCGTCAGCCCGACCGCGGCCAACTGCTCCTCGACCCGGTGATTGACCGTCACCTGGTCGAGCCCCTGGTTCATCGGCCCGAAGGCGATGTCGTCAGAGAGTGAATTGCAGAACAGGTGATCGTCGGGGTCCTGGAACAGCATGCCGGTCGCCAGGCGCAGCTCGCCATACCTTGACTCGTTCAGTGGCTGGCCCAGGTAGTCGATGGCTCCCTGCTGACAGGAATGCAGGCCATTGAGGTGTTTGACCAGGGTCGTTTTCCCGGAACCATTGCGTCCCACCAGGCCAATCCGGTCCCCGGCAAAGATCTCAAGCGAGATTCCCGTAAGACCATAGGTCCTGTCCGGGTATTGAAATGAGACCTCTTTGAGGTTGTACAGCGGTGTTCGCTCCTGCCAGGAGGGGTCCTTCTCCGACGACATGAAATGCATCTTGGCTCCCCGAGCCGGCTGGCGTGCCAGTGCCGGCGTTACCGCACGTTGTGTTCAACTGTGCCAGTGATATACAGTGCTCTATTTGAGTACCCATCCGGAAAGAGTCTTTTTTCCTGACTCTCTGTTGCCGGCAAAATGTCATCCTCGACAGTGCGCGAAGACTCCGGGATCATCTCTACTGTGGTAAAATTTGATGCTCTCGTAAAAAGTCGAATGTTCCGCCGAGATGGACTCAGGAAAAACCCTGATATACGAGGCGTAGTGTCTCAAACGGCAATCTGCTAGTACATATGGTACAGCGGATTGTCGTTTGTGACCTACAACGAAGTAGATCTGGGTTTTTACGAGTCCATCAAATTTGCCGAGCGCTTCGATTCTGGTCCAAAAATCGTGTTGCTGAATGGGCACTGTCGAGGTCTGCTCATCGGCCCAACGGATTGCCGTACCGGAGATCGGCCAGGAGCAGCAGCAGGCCAAGGGTCAGCCAGAGAAGCCCTTTGGCCCAATCTTTTCCAGTTGTTGCAAAATGGATAAACGATGGAAATTGTCCGTTGTAGCCACGGCTCAGCATGGCATCGTAGACCCGTTGCGTCCGGTCGAAGGACCGAACGAAGAGCATGCCGAGAAAATTGCCCATGGTCTTCATGGTGGCCACGTTGGTTGCCGGAACAAAGCCCCGGACCCGCATGCCGCGGTACATCCGACGCATCTCGCCGACAAAGACAAAAATATACCGATGCGACAGCAGCACCATCTGGCCGATGGCAGAAGGCAGGCCAAGCCGCGACATGCCCTGCAGGGTTACCGCCAGCGGAGCGGTGCCGAAAAGCGGTTCCATCATCAGGGCGATGGCGCAGGCCTTGACCACGATGGCGAGCGCCAGGGAAAATCCGGCCATATGAAAGGGAAAGCCAGACAAGCCCGGGAAATACACCAGTGTTTCATCCGGTCGCAGTGGGGAGGTGAACGGGACAATGAGCAAAAACATCGACAGGAACCCGAGCATCGCCAGCAGACGTTTACCGGCTCTGGCCAGGGGAATGTTGCAGGTCAGCAGGGCCAGAGTCGAGATGACAAAGGCAATGCCGCTCCAGAACAGGGTGTGCAGCGAGACCACCAGGAAACAATAGACAAAGAGGCTGACGAGCTTGAGGCGCGGGTCCCACTGGTGGAAAAACGATCGACGATCGGCATACCTGTCGATGGTCGGCACGGACCAGTCCGGACCCTCCGTTTGACCTCTGTCGCTCTTTTTCCGCTTGCGGGCTATCTGCCAGCTGATGCCCGTCACGAGCAGGAGACACAGGACGGCTGAGAGCAGAACCGTCCCGGAGATATGGAGTGTGTGGTGGGGTGTCACTTCAACAATCGCCTGACATCAAGCAGTTCAGGCTTGACTCTGAATATAAAGGAAATGGTGAAGGCCGAGACGGCGGCCTCAATTATAATCACCGGGATATGGGCGGCAAGGGCAATTTTCGCCACGCCAAGAAAATCTTCCCCAGCGGTGGTCAAGAGACAGGCCAGCAGGGTTGCCGCCAGCGCGGTCCCCAGGCCACCGCAGATGACGCCGGCAATACTGTGGCTGAGCACTGTTTTGCCGCGAATCCGCTGAAAGAGCCAGCCGCAGAAAAAGGCGGGCAGACCCATCATCAGGGCGTTGGCGCCCAGGGCGGTCAGGCCACCGAACTGGAAGAGAATGGACTGCAGAAAGAGCCCGAGGGTGATGGAGAGAAAGGAGACGGGGCCCAGCAGGGCGCCAACTATCCCTGGAAGAATGAGATGCACGCTGGTTGGGCCAAAGGGAATATGAATGAGGGAGGCGACGAAAAAAGCGGAGGTCACTACCGCAATCTTGGGCAGATCGTCATTGTTGACCTGGCGCAGGCTCCAGGCCGCTCCGATAAAGGTGGCGGCATAGGCGGCAAGGTTGACGGATGTGGGCAGGACACCATCGGAAATATGCATCGCTCAACGCCCTCCGGCGAGATTTTTTTTGCGCGACATCACATAGGCCGCGACCCCGAACAGGCCGAAGATATAGCCAATCCCGCCCAGTATTTCACTGATGCCGGGAGTCTCCATTTGCTGGCCGAGGGCGGCAAGGTCTCGTTTCAACTGGCGGAATTCCCGGGAATTTTTCTTGTCTTGTTCTGTAAGCAGGGCAAGTATCTGCGCAAATTGCTGATCGTATGCCATGGCGACTTTCGTTTCTGCCACGGGAGCGGTGCCATCTTCCGCCATCGCCCATCCCGTCGGGATGACGAGCAGCCCGTACAGCACCGCGGCAACCACAACCTTTCTGCTGTTGCTCTTTTCTGCTCTGGCCATCATGCGCACCGTGTTCACATCTCGGATTTTTTCAAGAGATAACTGTTCTTATGCCCCATGGACGCATCGATGACTATGGTTAGATCCTCCTTGGGCCGGGGAGCGGGAAAGGAGAACTGTCCTGCTTTGTCGGTCTTGCCTTCGAGAATCTTCTTGCCGGAACTGTCCATGACCTCTATCGTCCCGGAATCCACGGTTTTCCCGTCGGGAAAGTAGCTTTCGGTATACACGGTATCTCCTTCTGCGTAGGCAAAGATATTGACTTTGTGGGCCATTGCCGGTGCCGCCAGAAAGGTGATTGCGGCCAGCGTCAACACGGTGGCGATTTTTGCCGGTGTCCAAAACAACATTTTCAGCGCTCCTTCATGCCGTAGCCAACCAGCATTGCTGGACAATAGAGATATATCCTCAGCCACAACGAACCATGAAACTCCTCGGCGCGATAACAGCGTTTTCCGTGCTGATGAGTTTCGGATAAACCAGCATGGCTGGATCAGGAAGCCTCAACCACAACGAACCATGAAACTCCTCGGCGCGGTGACAGCGTTTTCCGTGCTGATGAGTTTCGGATAAATTCTGATGAAAACCAGAGGGGCTGAAGTCTTCCGGTGCCTGTTTTTACTGTACATCGATTGTGCGAACCCAGTAGACGGCGCCAATTTCGATGTTTTTATCGACGCCATCCTTTTTCATTGTCCAGGATGCCTCGCTCAGGGCGGCGAAGCCCCACCAGCCGGCCTTGGGCATGGCGTAGGAGAATACGCCGTTGGTATCGGTTTTGACAACCTGGGTGACATAGGGGTCACTTGGCGGCTTGATCATGCCGTTTTTGCCCGCGGCTTCATTGAAATATTCTATCTCAACCTCGGTATTGGCGGCGGGCTGACCTTTGATGAGCACCTGTCCGGTAAAGAGATTGCCGGTCCAGAGACCATATGGGCGGGTCAAGGGAATGATCTCGGTCTCGAGCCCGACCGGTTCGTCCCAGCCTTTTTCAAGGCCCAGGGCGTCGACACAGACTTTGGTATAATGGATGATAAAGACATCCTCTGCCGGTTCCCAGTACGGAGTAGGTTCGGCATAGAAGGTATAATCGCCGGGACGTTTGATCTGATATGTGCTGTGCCAGAAGGTGAATTCCCGATCCTGGTCCGAACTCTTGCCTTTGTCGGCAACCAGCGTTGACAGCAGATCGGTCTTTTTGCCGTCATGCAGCACGCCAAATTGTTTGGGCTTTTCCATCTCCATATACTGCCCCTCGATGGGGTGGAGAAATTTGAGTTGCAGTTCGATCTTCTTCCTCTCGTTCTGACTGACAATATCGTCGGAAGGCACGAGGGTGCCAAAATGGGCCTGACTGCTGGCTGCCATGACGGTCACCAGACAGGTCAGGGATGCCATTGCGGTAATGAGTCGAGGTGCTTTCATACTTGCTCCCTTGCGATACGGTTTTGTCGAACGCGCTGTTCTGGATTGACGGACCTGGTTAATACGATTGCAGTTTTTGTAACACCAGGTCGCGCAAAAAAAACCGATGCGTGCTGGCCATCGGTTGTTCAGGAGGCTGCCTGTAAAACGTCAACGTCGTTCCTCCCTTCTGGTGGGGAAAGGTCTTCCCCACGATCCGCATGTACAGAAATAAAAAAGAGTGGCTGGTAAGTCAACACAATTTTCCTGCGCGGTGCGCCTTTCTCTGTTATGCAATGTATCGATCGCCCCGCTTGAGATGACAATCTCCTTGCTGCCTAGCCTCCACCAGCATGATCATGCGGATCATGATAAAGAGGGGAGCATGACCACAAACATTGATCAGTGAAGGTGGCGGCTGTTTCCCGGCGCAGGGCTCCAGTTCGTGGCCATTTACCAATATCGTTTAGGAGCCGTGTCGACCTCTGCGCAAGGCGATGACCAGCCACAGATTGGCAATGACGCTCAAGCCAAGGAGGATTCTGACAAGTACGGATCCATCGTGCGCCGGTCTGGCTTGGCTGCTGACCTGCGTGCCGGTGTCGCCCGGCTCGACAACGACCTCGACGCTGCCCCGGTGGCCGAGATTGTCCCCGGCCTCTACCCGCCAGAGACCCGGGCGGTCGGGGACAAAGGCAAAGACGCCATGGGCATCGGTGCGCCCGTTTTGAAATTCCAGATCAGGCGAACTCCCGGGCCCGAACACCTTCGTTTCAACATATGACATGGGTTCGCCACCGGCATAGCCAAAGCGAACAGCCATGGCTCGTTCATCGTGCATACCGTAGGTCACGCCATGGCCGTGGGCCAGGGATGCCCAGAGAAACAGGGTCATCAAGGCCAAGGGGAGTATTTTCCGCATAGGTCAACGAACAGGAAAGGCGAGAACGGCGCGGAGGGCATGCTGGTCAAAATCGGCGCCTTGGGCATCAGCGATATACTGCACACGCACCATCCAGAAGCCAGGGGCGGAGATCTGAATTCTGGCTTGACCGTCTCCGTAGGGCTCGGCAAAAAAGGCATAGGCATTCGGGCTGTCGGTGAAGCCATCAAAGGTGGCCGTGACGCCTTCTGGCGATATCGGTTTGCCGTTATAGAGGATCTGTACTTCCAGTTCGTCGCCGACCCGCAGTTCGAGCGGATTGTTGAGCGGGACGATTTCCAGCGTGTCGCCGGTCTTTACGTCCCAACCATCGGTCTTGCCAGCGACGGGAATAAGGGTTTTGCAGAATTTTTCATAGTTGCGGGACCAGACCACCCCTTGCAAGGTGGTACGATCGCCCTTGACGGTTCCTTGCGGGGTCTTGCTCCACACTTCACCGAGCCGATGACCGTGCAGCAGGGCGGCGCCGGCCTTGCCCAGGGTCACCGTGCCGGTATAGGTTTGAAACGCCTTATCCGCTGTCACCGGAATGTCCTTGCCCAGGTAGTCGGCCTTGACATTGGCCGGATTTTCCAGCTCTTCGCTCTTCATGAACACATGGGATGAGACCAGGCTAAAGGGCAATTGCTGCCCGGATGTATACGATTTCCAGGATTGCGGCACCAGAATAAATTCGTGGGCCCACACCGGCAGAGCGGGCATTGCCAAGGTCAGCAGGCTGATAAGTGTCAAGAAAACGTTGCGGTTCATTACTTTTTCCTCCAGGGGTTGGTGGTTGTGAGCGATCAGCACAGGGCCTGGTCGCGGTGGTTATGACAAACAGCGGACATCGCTCTGCAGGTGATGGTTCGTTTTACTGTATGCCGTGATAGAGACATCCCGGTGCCTTCTTTTGCAAGCAGGGCAGACACAGAATTTCGCCCCGACGCGTAATACAGCGAGAAGCGAGAACCTGTTGGCCGCAGAGCGTACATGTCGTGTACCGACTGGTCGATTCCGGCGGTTGTTGCCGGGTGCCTTCGGTGGGTTCGAGGACAAAAAGTTCCCGCGGAGCTCGGGACAATATTCGCCGAACACGTTCGTCGATCAACCTCTGAAATGCGATTATGTCGTCGAGTGTTGCGTCATTGTTTATGATTTTTTCCTCTAAGCGTTGATATCCAGCCTCGTTGCCGTAGGTCATGGCCCGCATCGTGAAGCTCCAACTTTGACCTGTCCCCCGGCAATACAGGGCATAGTTGTGTTTGCCGTAGTCCATCACCATGAGGCGCTGATTGCCGACAGTCACGCCAAGAAGAATCTGGATCGCATCGAGGGCGGACGTGCTGTTTTCGGCAAGAATGGAAAACCTGTCAGCAGCGACTGTATTCTCGGTCTGGAGTTGCTGGACGAACTCGCAGAACTTGGCTCCTATGGCAAGCTCTGGACAGACATGACCGTGGAAGTCAGCAACCCGTTTCAATGCATTATTGACGAACATCTTTCGATCCTCCAGAAAGAGTCGCATCACTTCCCGGTCATGGAGGACCCTGAAGCAAAGCACCCAGATACCGGGGTCGGCAGGGTCGCTGCCGTGAGAAGATTGCGGCTGATTGTACAGATAGAACACAAGCTGGTCACCGATCTCCACCAGGTAGCCATGACCCTGATGATCCTCGGCTATTTTGCAGCGATAGAGAATTCTGGTGACCGGGAACATCTTCCCGGCAAAGGCGAACCCGACCGGGAGTTGTCTCTGCCGGTCATAGACAACCTCAATTTTCTGCTGGATATAATCGAGTTCCTCGCAATCGATCGAGCGAAGCACTTCGGTCCGTTCCATAGCCTCTGTCGTATGGTGGTTTTCCTGCATGACTCTATTGCCGAATGGAAAAATGAAGAGGTGTGCAGGGGAGGTGATACGTAATTTTATTTCGTGTTACTAACATTGAGCAGCGGTCGTTGTCAAGAATAAATAACACGATAATTATTAGTGTGTTATTTTCTGTGGGTAACAATCTGTCATCAAGCCCGCCTCGCCTGGTATCCATAAGGGGCATGAATCCAATAAGATCCGGGTCGAGAGGGCAGCCAGCATGGCTGGACCAGATAGCCTCAACCACAACGAAACATGAAAGTCCTCGGTGCGGTGACAGAGCGTTCCGTGCTGATAAGTTTCATATAACCAGCATGGCTGGACCAGATAGCCTCAACCACAACGAAACATGAAAGTCTTCGGCACGGTGACAGAGCGTTCCGTGCTGATAAGTTTCATATAACCAGCATGGCTGGACCAGATAGCCTCAACCACAACGAAACATGAAAGTCCTCGGCACGGCAACAGAGCGTTCCGTGCTGATGCTTTTTATCTCAACTTCTCGCGGCTCTGTCAGTTTTATCCTCGGAGATACGTGTCGACTCCGATAGAAACGAAACGCTGGCTGCGGTAAAATGGTGCGAGCGCCTCGATTTCGGCCAAAAAATCGTGTTTCTGGACGAATACTGCTCTGGCAGAAAGTTTTGTAAAATATCGTTGGCCGGTCGGAGGGAGGAGTATCGCCCGCTGGCGGGCAGACCCTGCCGGAGGCCTGGGGCGAAAGTTTGCGCTGTGGCCGGTACTGCCCCTGGCAGGGGCAGGGTGATTGTCTCGATAAGGCCGTTCAGTGGTTGTGGCTGGTGGAGATGGTTGCCAGGTACTGCCCATCCGCGGCTGCCGGCAAAAACTGCCAGGATCTTTCCTGATCGGTTATCGCCGCAACGGAGTGAGCGAGACAGACAAGTAGCAGAAAAATAAAGGTCAAGTTGAGAAACTGTTTCATTCCCATGGCGATCCCCCGTGCATGGCTTGTCATTCGGATACGCTGTGCTGGTGTGACCAGATGACCGCCAGTTCGCCATGGGCATGGCTGAAGGTGTGGCCCGCGGCAGGCGGGTATCAGGCTGACTGCAGATTTTACCTTTGTCGGAGTGTCTGTCAAGAAAAGACTTGGCTCATCCGGTGGTGGCGGTGAAGGTCCACTGCAGGCGAAACAGGCGGTGGGAGTGGCCTCAGGTCTTCTGCCCGGGCAGCACGTAAATGGGGCTGCCCAGAAAGAGTTCCGCCGCCTCGCTTTCGGTCTCTGCCAGGGTCGGGTGGGGATGGAGGCTTAAGGCCATGTCCTCTACCAGGGCTCCCATTTCGATGGCCAGGACCCCTTCGGAGATCATCGCCTCGGCGTTGCGGCCGCTGATGCCGAGGCCGAGAATCCTGCCGCTTGCCGGGTCGGCGATAATTTTTGTCAGGCCATCGGTTGCCCCCATGGTGTTGGCCCTGCCGGAATATTTCCAGGGAAATTTCCTGACGACGATGGGTATGTTGCGGGCGGTGGCCTGCTGTTCGGTCACACCACACCAGGCGATCTGCGGATCGGTGTAGACCACCGTCGGGATGGCCTGCGGGTCAAATGACGAGGGTTTGCCGGCGATCACCTCCGCGGCGATTCGCCCTTCGCGAGTGGCGGTATGGGCCTGCATGGCGCTGCCGACGACATCACCCGCCGCAAAGATGTTTGGCTCAGCGGTGCGCTGCTGCTCGTCCACCAGGATGCAGCCCCTGGCATCGAGTTGGACCCTGGTGTTTTCCAGACCGAGGTCCTGGGTGACGGGTCTGCGCCCCATGGCCACCAGCACCCGGTCGAATTCGCCGTGATGTTGGCCATCAGGCCCTGAAAAGCGTACCGTCACGCCCTGGCCGTTCTCCTTTACGCTGTCGATTGCGGTGTCGAGGTGGATCGCGGCAAACAGCCGTTGCAGGCGACGGTTCAGCGGCGCCACCAGATCGATATCCACCGCCGGCAGCAGCCGCGGCTGCCGCTCTGCCAGATGCACCTCGCTGCCAAGGGCACTGTAGACCGTGCCCAGTTCGAGCCCGACGTAGCCTCCGCCGATAACGAGGATACGCTCTGGGATATCGGTCAGTTGAAGCGCCTGGGCCGAACTGATGATGTGGTTCTTCTCCGTGGGCGCGGTTCCCGGAAAGGAGATCGGCACCGAGCCGGTGGCGATCACCGCATGTCGAGAGCGGAGCCGGCTTATCTCCGAATTTTCGAGCCGGAGGGTGGTGGCGTTTTCAAAGCGGGCATGCCCCTGAATGCGCTGGATAGACCGTTTGGCGCACAGGCGCACAAGCCCTCGACTCAAGTCGTCGATCACCCCGATGTTAAAGCGGGACATTGCCGCCAGATCGATTTTTGGTGGCGGAAAGCTCAATCCCATCCGCTCCGCCCGGCGGCTGTCGAAGATCAGTTCCGCCAGAAACAGATAGGTCTTGGAGGGAATGCATCCCTCATGCAGGCAGGCGCCGCCGGGGAAGGGGCGGGGGTCGATCATGGCCACGTCCATACCGAGATCGGCCCCTCTGAAAGCCGCGCTGTAGCCGCCCGGTCCACTGCCGATTATGGCCAGATCCACCGTCATTTCCATGTCGCCCATTACCATTTCATCACCTCAGGTCATGGTGAGCAGGAGTTCGTCGGGGTCCTGAAGGCTGCCTATGATCACCTGGAGAAAGCGGAGGGCGTCAGCCCCGTCGGCAACGCGATGATCGAAACAGAGGACGATCGGCATCAACAGGCGCGGCACGATGGCGGGCTTGCCCTCCGGGTCGGTGACCACAGCCGGCTGCAGTCGCGCCTGGCCCAGGCCGAGGATGGCGATTTCCGGATAGTTGATGATCGCCGAAAAGTGGCTGCCGCCGATGGCCCCGGCGTTGGTGAGGGTGAAGGTGCCGCCGGTCAGCTCTTCCCGTTCCGATTTTCGTTCACGCGCCCGGCTGATGGCCTGGTGCAGTTCGATGGCAAGCTCGCGGATCGATTTGCGGTCGACATCGCGTAACACCGGCACCATCAGGCCATGTTCGGTGTCCACCGCCACCCCGATGTGGAAATATTTCTTGATGACGATCTCCTGCGCGGCAAGGTCGAGACTGGCGTTGAACTGGGGATATTGCTTGAGCGCGGTGGCCACCGCCTTCAAGGTGAAGACGGTCATGGTCAGCCGACCGCCGATGGCCGCGATCTCTCCTTTATAGCGGTTGCGAAAGGCGTCAAGGCTGGTGATATCCACCGTATCCTGGCAGTTGACGTGGGGGATCTCTGACCAGGACTTTGTCATCCGCATGGCGGTGGCCCGGCGGATGGAACGAAACGGCAGCCGTTCGACGGGACCGAACTGACTGAAATCGGGCTGGACCCCGTCTCTTGTCTCCCCGGGCGATCGCCGCGGTTCGGCGATAACGTCGGGTTGGGTCTTCGCCTCGGCCGCCGCGGGCGCCCCCGCAGCACACCGCTGTACGTCTTCCTTGGTGATAACGCCGCCAGCGCTGGCCGGGCTGATCGCGTGCAGATCGACCCCCAGTTCCCGGGCCAGACGCCGGGTCGACGGTGCCGCCGGCACTGGCCGTCTTTTCCCGGTGCCGGCGGCGCTCTCCGGCGCTGGCTCCTCTGGCTGGTCAAGGGGAGCGGCGGAGGGAGCTTTGTCGCTCGGGTGTTCTTGCTCAGCAAAGGTGATGAGCACCTGGCCGACCTCGGCCATGTCGCCGGGTTGGACGTGGACTGTGCCGACCACCCCGGTGACCGGTGAGGGGATTTCCACCGCGGCCTTGTCGGTTTCGACCTCCAGCAGGGGGTCGCCTTCCGCGATGCGCTGTCCAGGCCGAACCGCTACCGTGAGGATCTCTGCTTCATGTACACCTTCACCCAGGTCGGGCAGTCGAAAGGATATGTTCATGCAACCTCTCCGTTACGTGTTGAGGGTCTTGCGGGCCGCGTCGACAATCCGGTCGGTGTCGGGGATATAGGCCTTTTCCCGGCTGAAGTAGGGAATGATCACATCGTAACCGGTGACCCGTTCCAGCGGGGCTTCAAGAGAGTAGAAGGCGCCTTCCAGCAGTCGGCTGGCGATCTCCGCCCCGACTCCGAAACTGGCCGGCGCCTCATGGACGATCACCGCCCGGCCGGTCTTTTGCACCGACTCGATCAGCAGCCGTTCGTCCAGTGGCGCGATGGTCAGCAGGTCGAAGACCTCGGCCCGCACCCCATCTTCGGCCAGCCGCTCCGCTGCGGCCAGTGTCGGTCGCAGCATGGCCCCGTAGGCGATCATGGTCAGATCGTCACCTTCGATCACCCGCTGCGGCACCCCGATCTCCATGATCTCCTCCTCTTCTGGCACCTCTTCCCGAAAGGCCCGATACAGCCCCTTGGCTTCATAGAAAATCACCGGGTCGGGGTCGCGAATGGCGGCGACCAGCAGGCTGCGGGCGTTGCGCGGCCCGGAGGGGATCACCATTTTCAGGCCCGGGGTATGGGCCCAGTAGGCCTCCCGGCTCTCGGAGTGGTGTTCGAGGGCCCGCACTCCGCCACCGTAGGGGGTACGCAGGACCATCGGCACGGTGAGTCGGCCCCGGGTGCGCCAGCGCATGCGGGCGGCGTGGTTCTCCATCTGATGAAAGCACTGGTAGGAAAAACCGGAAAACTGGATCTCGCAAACCGGTTTCAGGCCATGGATGGCCATGCCGATGGCCATGCCGACAATGGCCGATTCGGCCAGCGGGGTATCGATGACCCGCTCTGCGCCGAAGGTGGCGAACAGTTCGTCGGTGACCCGAAACACCCCGCCGTCCGGGCCGATGTCTTCACCCAGCAGGACCACGCTGTCGTCTCTTGCCATCTCCTGCCTGAGGGCCAGGTTGAGGGCCTGAACCATCGTCATTTTAGCCATGATCGATCTCCTTGTTCCGCCGCTCGATGCTCTGACGCGCCTTCTCTTGCTGGCGCAGCAGTGAAGGTGGAGCCGTCTCGTACAGGTGGTCGAACATGGAGAGCGGCTCGACCAGGCTCTTCATCTGCTCTTCGGCCTGGTCTATAGCCTGCTGGATCCGTGCTTTCACCCGGGCCTCGATCTCTTCTTCCGCCGGTCCGTCCAGAAGCCCTTTCGCCGCGAGATAGGTGGCAAAACGGCTCAGGGGATCCTTCTTGCGCCAGTTCTCCACCTCGTCACCGCTGCGATAACGGCTGGGGTCGTCGGCGGTGGTGTGCATCATCACCCGGTAGGTGACGCATTCGATCAGGGTCGGTCCCTCTCCGCTTCTGGCCCGTGTAGCCGCCTCTTTGGTCGCAGCATAGACCGCGAGGATATCGTTGCCGTCGACCTGGATGCCGGGCATCCCGTAGGCCAGCGCCTTCTGGGCGATGCTCTGGGAGCGGGTCTGCTGTTTGAGCGGCACCGAAATGGCCCACTGATTGTTCTGACAGACGAAGATCACCGGCACCTGATAGACCGCCGCACAGTTCAGCCCCTCGTGGAAGTCGCCCTGCGAGGTGGCGCCGTCTCCGAAAAAACAGAGGACGATCTCGTCGGTGCCGCGATAGCGGGCGGCGTAGCCCAGACCAGTGGCATGAAGAATCTGGGAGCCGACCGGCACGGCGGTGGGCAGGTGACGCCCGCCCTCGGGGGTGACGGCCCCCTCGTTGAAGCCGTTGTAGTAGAGCAGCACGCTTGCCAGAGAACGGCCGCGCCAGATCTCGGCGGCCACCTCCCGAAAGGCGGGGACCAGCCAGTCGGTGGGGCGCAGCTGGACGATGGCTCCCATCTGGGCGGCCTCCTGCCCGGAGATGGGCGGGAAGGTGCCGATACGTCCCTGTCGCTGCAGGTCGAGCATACGCTCGTCGAAACGCCGTCCCAGCAGCATGGCCTGGTACAGGTCGAGCAATTCGCCATCGTCTATCTGCGGCTCGAGTTCACGATCGAGTTGGCCGTGCTCATCGAGGATGGTGAGGGTGTCGATCTGGTAAGGGATATCGATGCGGGTTCGGGGCATTGGGGTCTCCTCGTCAAAAAGAGTGGGTCGAAGAAAACCGGGGCGACTGAAGCGGAGAGAGACAGGTACATACTTCTATGGTTACGCATTTTTGTAAAAATAGCCATGATCTTCGTACAGGATAATCCCCGATGACGCCAGGATTCCCTCTCGTCGTCTCGCATTGCGGTTAAAATGGCGGTAAATGGCGCCGGCTGTCGGCCGTGATGAGCTGATCTCGTCAGCGTTACGCGGCAATGCGCGAGTGTGAACTGACACCACAGGCGTATCCGACCGATGCGGTGCAAGGGGGTGCGGGTGATGGGGGATTCTTTGAGATAGGCGAAGTTCCGCATTTTTTGCAGTCGTCAGCCAGGTGGCCGCCTCGTTTGTTATCTTGGACTACAGAGGCAAAATGGCCGTTATGTAAAAGGAATCTTGACTCCACCAGGAAAAAAAGCGCTAATACTAGGGATGCCGATACGGTTTTTTATCGATATCGATCGGGAAAGAGTGAGGTAGCAGAAGGATTGCCGGCAAGAGATGCTGGCGAAAGCGGCCACGGCGGAGGCGGTCGGCCGACGGGGGGATGGACGAAGACAGGCATGGCACGGACACTTGTTATAACGAGCGGCAAAGGTGGTGTCGGTAAAACCAATATCGGGGTGAATATCGCCGTGGAGCTTGCCGCAAGACGGTACCGTACCTGTCTTCTCGATGCGGACCTCGGTTTGGCGAACGTCAATCTGTTGTTTGGCATCGACTCGGAGATGAACCTCGACGACGTTCTCTTCCATGGAACCCCGCCGGACCAGATCCTGGTGAGAACCGAATCGGGCGTCGATGTCTTTCCTGGCAGCTCCGGCACCGAGAAGATGGCCAATCTCGATCCCGGACAGTTGACGAACCTGGTGGAAGGGTTCGGCGCCCTGTCCGGCTACGACTTCTTTCTTGTCGATACCTCATCCGGCATATCCAGGGGCGTCATCGCGTTCTGTCTGGCTGCCCCCGAGACGCTGTTGGTGTTGACCGCCGAAGCGACCTCGATGGCCGACGCCTACGCCGTAGCCAAGGTGCTGTCCTTGAACAACTACAGGGGCAGGATACGGGTACTGGTCAACAAATGTTCCTCGATCACTCAGGCGAAAAAGACCTATCTGCATTTCAAGGGTGTGGCCGACAAGCACCTGCACGTCAATATCGCCCCAGGAGGAGCCGTGCTGTTCGATACCGTGCTGGAAAAGGCGTTGTCGCAGCAGCGACCGGCCATCACTCTGTATCCGGACAGCATCTTCTCCCAATGCATCAGAGCCCTGGTTTCGAATCTGGTGCGATCCACGGCCGATGCCGGCGCCCTCGACCATGCGGAGTTCTGGTCCCGTTACACCGAATTTATTCAGGCGGATCTCCGTCTTCCCGGTGAGTCCGGCAGGGCCAGACCGGGAGCGGACCGGCCTCGGCCGGCTGCGGAATCCACGCCCCCCCAACCCGCCCCGCGCAAGATTCAGGCCAGAGCGAGAGTGGAGGTTGACGACTCCCCGGTCCGCAAGGTCGCCGAGAACCCCGCGCCTCCCCCCGGCCAGCCGGCCCCCCGCAAGATCCATGGCGGAGCACGGACCGAGGCGGACCGTCCTCCGCTCAGCGAGCAGGCCGAGAGCCACCCACCTCCTTTGGGCCACCCAGCTCTCCGCAATATTCAGGCGCGAGAAGAGGTCGATCCGGCTCAGCCGACGGTCGACCCCGGCGAGGGAAAAACCGTTGGCGCAGCCGGCCAGCCGATCGCGGCGGCCCTGGTGGAAGAGGCTGGAGCCTTAGCGGCAGCCGTGCAGGGCAAGGGTGAGGCCGAGGTGGTGCAGCCATGCGGCGGTATCCTGGGCGATGGCCGACTGCTGGGGCCGGCGCCGCTGTATGGGTATCTGCTGGCGGCCGAAAGTCATGGTCGCCTGACCCTGGCCAAGATCTGCCAGGTGGTCAAACATGACCCGGCCCTGTTGGGCCGGCTGCTGGAGAAGTATACCCTGCAGCGGTTGCCGGCTGAGCGCGGGCAGATGTCCATTGAACAGATCGTCAGGACCCTGGGGGTGGAGTCGGTCCGTCAGTTCATCGTCAATACCGCCACCCATGGCCTCCTGCAGCCGACGACGGCTGAGGAATGTCTGGCGGTTGCCGAGATCTGGCTGCACAGCCTCAAATGCGGCCTGATGAGTCAAGCACTTGCCGGAGCCATCGGTTATCCCTATCCAGAAGAGGCCTATATCGCTGGGATGCTTCATGATATCGGCAGGCTGGTGCTGCAGGCCCGCGCCCCGGAAATCTATGGCGAGGCGTCCTCCCCCTGGCACCATACGCCCAAGACCCTGCAGGCGGAACGGGAGGTCGCGGGCGTGACCCATGCCGAACTGGGGGCCCGGATTCTCGCCGACTGGGAGATCTCCAGCAGTATTGTCGATGCGGCCCGCTACCATGGAGAGAGCAGCGAGCGCATCGCCACGGCGTTTCCCATGAGTCGGATAGTCTGCCTGGCCCATCGGCTCTGCAGTCCGGTGAAAGACGAGGCGGCTCGTGCGGCTGGTGAGGCGGAAGAGCGTTTCACCCTCTCTTCCGCCAAGGTGTACAGTGGTATGCAGGCGGTCAATCAGGAGGTGAATCGTCTGGTCAGCTGGTACAATATGCCCTGTCGGCAGAACGGCAACGGCCTGGGGCTCGCCGAGAGGCTGGAGCGATATCGTCAGCAGGCCACCGAATTCACCACCTTACAGATCGTCCTGGCTGGCCAGAACGCCTTGGCGGGTATCAGCGAGACGGTGCGCTCCATCTGCCGGGGCCTGCATCTGTTGTATGGGTATGGCCGGGCGGTCTGCCTGCTGCCGGACAGCCGCCAGCTCCAGTTGAGGGCAGTGGGCTACCCCCAGTGCTATGGCCAGGAATTTATCGGCCATGTCTCCTTTCTCCTGGGTTCCAAGACCAGCCGGGTCGTCGATGCCTACTATGGCGAGACCCTGCTGGTGCTTGCACCCGACGATCTCCGCTCGGTGGCTGACCGGCAGATGTTGCGCTTTATGGGGGGCAAGGTCCTGTTGTGTCTGCCGCTCTCTTTTGGAGAAAAACGTGTGGGGCTGCTGGTCTGTGGCGTGGCCGAGAGAGATCGCCGCTGTGTGAAGAAACTGGAGGAGAGGCTGGCGACCTTTGCTGCCCGCACGGCCATGCAGCTTGCCCGCTTTTGATGGACTGGCAGGAAAAATCCCCGTGTTTACGGATTGTTGAGCGGTGTCTCTGGGAAGAAATCCGGCTGAGGGGGCGAGATGGTGAAGGTGTCGCCGATTGATGGATGTAGAGGATGAAAGAGAAAAAATCGATATTTCTACAGATAGAGAGATCCGGCAGACTGCCGGTATTGCCGGAAGTGCTGGTGCGGCTGCTCGAGGCCTGCGAGGCCCCTGACTGTCCACTTGCCGAAATCTCCGAAATTATCAGCAAGGACCCGGCGCTCAGCCTTCGGGTCCTGCAACTGGTCAATTCGGCCTATTACGGTTTTCGTCAGTCGTTTACCGCTATCGAACAGGCTGTGGCCTACCTCGGCGCGAACGCCGTAAAGAGCCTTGCCCTGACGACTTCGGTGCACCAGGTCTTCGAGACAAAAAAGGCCGGTGAGCGGGAAAAGAGGGAAAGCGGGTATTTCTGGTACCATTCGCTGCTCACCGCCACGCTGGCCAAGCTGTTGGCTCGGGAGTTGGGCGCGGAGAGTGCCGAGGACGCGTATCTTGCCGGCCTGCTGCATGATATCGGCAAGCGTCTACTCGCCTCGACCTTTTCCGGGAGCTATGTCGCCGATTACAGCAATTCCGTTGACAGCGAGACCCTTCTGGCCCGAGAGGTCGAGGCGACGGGGGTGAACCACTGCGAGGCCGGCGCCTGGCTGGTCAGCCGATGGAAACTCGGTTCGCTGGTGGCCGATGCCATCGAGTATCATCACGAACCTGTTCAGCAGGTCAGTGAGGCCTTTCCGCTGGTCAAGCTGGTCTATCTCGCCAACATGCTGGCCAACAGGCAGATCGAGGGCCCGATCGAGGACGACCAGGATCTGGCGCAGGCCAAGGCCCTCTTTTTCGCCGATGACTCGCTGCATCTGCCCGACCTTGTCGAGGCCAGTCTCGAGGAGGTGGAGCAGGTCGCCGCCGGAATGGGGATTCACATTGCCCAACCTCCCGGTCGGAAGGTGGCTGGCGGAGGCGGGAGTGGCGGGGCGGATGCGGATACGGACCATGCCGAAGAGGTCGAGGCGGCGATCGTCACTCGGGTCCGCAACATGTCACTGCTCGCTACCGTGCAAAACGAACTGATGCAGGCCGAGGACACCGCCACTATCCTCGCCACCTTCGAGCGGGCGATGCCGCTGCTGTTTGCCATCAACAAGGTGCTCTTTTTCCTTCCCGATCCAGAGGATACCAGGCTGAATGGGCGGGTTTCGCCGACCAGTATCCTGAGTCACTCCAGCCGGAGTCTGAGCTTTCCCCTGCTGAAGAGCACCAGTCGTATCGTCCTGGCCCATAGGGAAATGCCGGCGACGGATTATATTGCCAGGACGCAGGAAGACGGCAGCCTGGCCGACCAGCAGATCCTCACCGTGCTCGAAGCCGATCGGGCCCTGGTGGTACCGATGGTGATCGAGGGCCGGTCGGTGGGGGTGATCGCTCTGGGCTTTCGGCCGGAGCGGGAACCGCTCGACCACGAGGAAATACGGTTGATGATGCTTTTGGTGCAGCAGGTGGGGTTGAAACTGCACCTGCAACAGGAGAGGTCGAGAAGGGACGACTCCTTGAACCGGGAACGGATGCAGGCTGTGGCCACCGCTGCCAAAAAACTCGCCCACGAGATCAATAATCCGCTGGCGATCATCGGCAACTATTTGATTACCTTGAAAGTCAAGCTCGCCGATGACCCAGAGGTGACCAGCGACCTGGCGGTCATTGACGAGGAGATGGTGCGGATCTCGGCTCTGGTCAGTCAAATGGAGATGTTCGCCCAGGCGCCTTTTGCCAACTTCACCTCCCTCGATATCAACGGGGTGGTGCGGAGCGTCGTCCAACTGGCCAAACATTCGCTGTTCAGTGACGGAACCACCGTCTCGTTCATCCCTGGCGCCGGCTTGCCTTCGCTGGTCACCTCTCAAGATGCGGTCAAGCAGGTGCTGATCAATCTCTTAAAGAATGCGGCGGAAGCCATGCCGGATGGCGGTCGGGTGATCGTCCGGACCAGAAAACCACAAGCGGAGAGTGTAGAGGAGGAGAAGGGAGTCGAGTTGATCGTTGCCGATTCCGGTCCGGGACTGCCCGAGATGGTGATGGAGAACCTGTACCGGCCCTTTGTGACCACCAAGCAGAACGGCCATTCAGGATTGGGCTTGTCAATCGTGCAGAAGGCTGTTAAGGATATCGGCGGTAGACTCTCTTGTCTGAGCAGTCCGACGGAAGGCACGGTCTTCACCATCTTTTTGCCAGATATGCCTGTGGAAGGCTCCTTGAAAAAAGGAACGGTACATGAATAGTCCCCGCCTGCTGCTGGTGGATGACGAGCCCCGGTTCGTCGACAGCCTGGAGAGAATTCTTCGCCACCACAACTACGACTGTCACAAGGCGCACAATGGTGCGGAGGCCATTCGCCTGCTGACAGCCGGGGACTTCGATCTGGCGTTGCTCGATGTGGTGTTGCCGGACATGTCGGGCTGTGACATCGCCGGTTTTATCAAGGGCTCGAATCTTGACTGCACCGCCATCATGCTGACCGGTGCCCATACCGTCGAGGCGGCGGTTGGGGCGATGAAGCAGGGCGCCTATGATTTTCTCACCAAGCCGCTCAAACACGAACTGTTGCTGAAAACCCTGAAGAAGGGGTTGGAGCATAATCGGTTGACCCGCGAGCTTGCCGGCAGTGAGCAGAAGTTCAGGCTGTTTGCCGAAGCGGCCTGGGAGGGGGTGGCCTTCCAGGCCAACGGTCGGATAGTCGAGACCAATACCCCGTTTCTGGAAATGTTCGGTTACCGTCGCAGCGACCTGGCGGCGGGGCTGCGGGTCGCCGATCTTCTGACCTTCGATCTCGATCCGGACGCCATCGCCGACGATGGGCGGCCAACGGCCAGGACCATGACCGGTACCGGCAGGAAAAAGGATGGCGCCACGATGTTTATCGAGAGCCGGGCCTGTTCGACCACCTACTGCCGCCAGCCTGTCGAGGTGCTGATCGTCCGCGATCTGACTGAGCGGATCAAGGCCGAGCAGGAAAATCTGGCGATGCAGAAGAAACTGGCCGAGGCCAACAGACTCAACGAACTGGGGTTGATGGCCGGCTCGGTGGCTCATGACTTAAACAATATACTGACCGGCATCGTCAGCTATCCCGATATGTTGCTGATGCAGATGAACAGCTCGGACGCGTATTACGAGCAGATCCGGAAGATTCAGGCGGCCGGCAAACGGGCGGCGGCGGTGGTCTCCGATCTGGTGGCTCTCACCCGGGGTCGGGTGCAGCAGAAATCCGTGGAAAATCTCAATGAGATGGTGATGCACTATCTCAACTCGCTGGAGCATGGTGAGCGGCTTGCCCACTATTCGGATATCGTCATTCAGACCACCCTCTATCGAGATCTCGACAGCATCTGCTGTCTGCCCCAGCATATTCACAAGGTGCTGCTGAATCTGATCGGCAATGCCATGGAGGCGGTGTCGGCCCGTGGGGTGGTGCAGATTTCCACGGAAAACTGTCAGGCGAGTCATCCGGTGCAGATGAAGGCGGGAGATGGCCAGAGCAGGGACTATATCAGACTGCGGGTGGCGGATAACGGGCCGGGCATTGCCGATACCGAACTCGATCAGATCTTCAACTCCTTTTATTCGACCAAGATCCAGGGGCGGAGCGGGACCGGGCTCGGCCTGTCGGTGGTCTGGAATATCGTCAATGAGCATGGCGGCTGGATCGAGGTGAAAAACAATCGACCTGGAGCGGTCTTTGACGTGTATCTGCCGGCGGCAAAAGAAGGTGTCTGCCAGGCCAAGCCTATCCCGGAGATCATCAGTTGCGGTAACGGCGAGCGGATCCTGATTGTCGACGATCAGGTGGAACAGAATGAGATCATGGAAAAAGCGCTGTCAGGTCTTGGCTACACCGCCTCGTCGGTTACCAGCGGCGAGGCGGCGATCGAATTTCTGCAGAAGGAGCATGCCGATCTGCTGCTGCTCGACATGGTGATGGGCGATGGCCTCAACGGCCGGCAGACCCTGGAGGCGATTCGTCGCCGTAACCCCTGCCAGAGGGCGATCGTGGTCAGTGGCTATGCCGCGCGGGAGGAGATCGAGAAGACCAGAGGTCTGGGCGTCTCGATCTTTCTTGAAAAGCCGGTAACCTTGAGCCGGATTACCACCGCCATTCAACAGTCGTTGCTGAAAAAATAGGTAAACGTTCACCAGCACCCCATTTTCGTCCGATCAGGCCTCCTCACAGAGCAAACTCTTGGGCAACGGCCCGCTTGAACGAATATGGAGTACTGGATAAACGTTTACACGGATCCGGGTTACGGAACATTCCCGGTATCACCGGTGAACGTTACGGTTCGGAGTTTACCAACCTGTGCTTGCGACCTGGTGAAAGCTGACAAAAATGAAGCGGAGAAGGAGGGACAATCGGTGCTTGAGAGAAGGGCCTACGCCCGAATTCGTCTGGATGTCCCCGCATCTCTGCTGCTGTATCAACTCGATTTCCGCTATGACAATAAAATTGTTGACCTCAGTCCGGACAGCTGTTATTTCCCGGTGAATCAGGCCCTGCCCTGCGGTGAGCACTGTTCGATTCAGCTCACCGCGGGCGAGGGTCTGGCGGTAAGGACGGTCAAACTTGCCGGGGTGATTGTCCGTACCGATGACAAAGGGGTGGGGATCCGTTTCGTCGATCTCAGCGATGAGGCCCGCCAGGTCCTGACCTCCATCATGACCTGCCAGGAGGTCGCCCCAAAGGAATAGTTTCCCTCTGGAAACAGCTGTTTTCTCCTCACCCTTTCCGCTGTTCGAGTCGGCCTGCCGCCACGGTCTGAGCGGGTGCCAATGGGGGAGTGGTGAACGGTAACACCAAGGTAGAGTGCATGAACAGGGTAGAATCGCTTTTTCGTCAAGGGGTTGCGGCCATGGCCACCTACAGCCCCATCGAACCCCCCGACCAGATCGCCCGGCGCCTCGGCTTGCCGGAGTCGGCGATCATCAAACTCGACGCCAACGAAAATCCCTACGGGGTGGCGCCGGAGGTGCTGGCCGAGCTGGCTCGTGCCCGCTATCTCTCGATCTATCCCGACCCGGCCCAGAAGGTGATTCGGGCGGATATCGCCGGTTATGTCGGTTGTCATCCAGACAATATCGTTGCCGGTGCCGGGGCCGACGAGTTGCTCGATCTGCTCTGTCGGCTCATTCTCGAACCCGGTGACAGGGTGCTGACCTTTTCGCCGACCTTTTCCTATTATGGCCATGTGGTCGAACTCAACGGCGGGGTGCTGGTCGATGTGGCCCGAACGGACGATTATTCCATCGATCTCGCCGGGCTTGCCGATCTCGACCTGACCAACATCAAGATGGTGCTGCTCTGTTCGCCCAACAACCCCTCTGGCAACATGCTGGAGCGGCCCGTTCTCGACTTTTTTCTGGACCGCGACATGCTGGTGGTGGTCGACGAGGCCTATTACGAATTTGCCCGCTCAAGCTATGCCGACCTGATAGAAGGTCATGACAACCTCGTTGTCTTGAGGACCTTTTCCAAATGTTTTGCCCTGGCTGGGCTCAGAGTCGGCTATGGGATCATGGGCTCGATTCTGCAGGAGGCGATCATGAAGATCAAGCCGCCCTACAGCGTCAACATGGCGGCGGAGGTGGCGTTGCGGGTCTGCCTCGAAAACAGGGCTCTGTTTACGGCCCAGGTCGACAGCATGATCGCCACCAGGGAGCGGACAATCGCCACGCTGGGCACCCGTGAAGATCTCACGGTGTACCCCTCGCACTCCAATTTCATCCTGTTCCAGCCACGAGGTGGCCAGGCGAAAAAACTGCGGGATGAGCTGGAGCGGCAAGGTATTCTGCTGCGTTATTTCAACACCGAGCAGCTGCGCAATCATCTGCGGGTTTCGGTGGGGACGCCTAGGCAGATGGCGCGGTTTATCGAGGCGTTTTTCGCCCTGTTGGCCAGACGGTAGTGGCCCATCGGCTGGCCAATTTCCTGACCCGGAGATGGACTCCTGGGGTGTGGAAACTCAGGACCGGTCTTCGCCATGGTCGTCGAGATTGACCGTACCGATCCTGGTCATCAGCCGCTGGATCTGCTGGCGTCGTTTTTCGATGTAGGGAGAGGGGGCGGCAGAGTTGTAGCGAAGGGGATTGGGCAGGGTGGCGGCGATGGTGGCGCTTTGCCGTCGGCTCAACCGGGCGGCGCTGGTCTGGAAGTGGAGGCGGGCCACGCTTTCCGCACCGTAGATGGATTCTCCCATTTCGATCGAGTTGAGGTAGACCTCCATTATCCGTTTTTTCCCCCAGATCAGCTCGATGAGGACAGTGAAATAGACCTCGAACCCCTTGCGGACCAGCGTGCTGCTTGGCCAGAGGAAGACATTTTTCGCTGTTTGCTGGGAGATGGTGCTGGCGCCGCGTGGCTTGCTGCGCCGCTTGTTCTCTTTCATGGCGATTTTGATCTGCTGGAAATCAAATCCCCAATGCTCCATGAACAGGTTGTCCTCTGCGGCGACCACCGCCTGCACCAGCTGGGGCGAAATGCGTTCGAGCGGTACCCAGGTATGATGCAGAACGGGCCGTTCTCCGGCAGTCAGTTGTTCCGCCAGGCGAATGACCATCAGCGGGGTCAGGTAGACAGGTACTACCCGGTAGATCAGCACCACCGCGATGGTGGAGAGGAAGAAGGCCAGAGCCAGGCGGCCGAGAAGACGGCAGACGGTTTTTTTGTAAGCGTTCACTCGTGTCGATCCAGAAACGGCTAGGCGTGGGCGCGCTGCAGAGGTGCTCGCAACGCTGTCCCCAACGCATCCTGCGGACTGTCGCACCATGATACCCGCTTCGTCCCGGCTCCTGCAATGTTTTCTTCAATCGTGGCGTTATGGCGAAATTGAAACAGTGAGAAAAGGACCAAGGTGCATGCTATGGAAAAGGTTCGCTGGGGGATACTGAGTACCGCGGCCATCGGGCAGAAGAAGGTCATTCCGGCGATCCAGGCCGGGATGTACTGTGAGGTGACGGCAATCGCCTCGCGGGAGTACGGAAAAGCCAGAGCCGCGGCGGACCGTCTGGGGCTGGGCAAGGCCTATGGCTCATATGAGGAGCTGCTGGCCGACCCGGATATCGATGCCATTTACAATCCTCTGCCCAATCACCTGCATGTGGACTGGAGCATCAAGGCGCTGTGGGCAGGTAAACATGTGTTGTGCGAGAAACCGATTGGTTTGAACGCGATAGATGGTGAGCGGCTGTTGCTGGCCGCGGCCAGCCGGCCGGATCTGAAGGTGATGGAAGCCTTCATGTACCGGCTTCACCCGCAATGGCAGCGGGCCCGGCGGCTGGTGGCTGAAGGGGCCATCGGCACCCTGCTGGCTGTCGAGTCGTTTTTTTCCTATTGCAATGTCGATGCGAACAATATCCGCAACCAGGCCGATGTCGGCGGGGGGGCGCTGATGGATATCGGTTGCTACTGTCTCTCACTCTCCCGTCTTCTCTTCGAGGCCGAGCCGAAGCGGGTTATCGGGGTGATGTTTCATGACGAGAAATTCGGCACCGATTATCTGACCTCGGCCATTCTCGACTTCGGCCACGGCAGTTCGATCTTCACCTGTTCGACCCAGTTGGAGCCCTATCAGCGGGTTAACGTCGTGGGGACCACCGGGCGGATTGAAATCGAGATGCCGTTCAATCCAGAGCCGCTGCAGTCCACCCGGATGTATCATTACCGAGACGGTAAAAGGGTGGAGATCGTCTTTGAGGCCTGCAACCAGTATACCCTGCAGGCGGATGCCTTTTCCCTGGCGGTGCTGGAAGATATCGGGGTGCCCACACCCCTTGACGAGAGTCTGCGCAATATGCGGGTGCTCGACAGCCTCGTCAAGAGTGCCACACGTGGAACCTGGCTTGTCGTTTAGGCGATCAAGATGCTCTCGTAAAAAGTTGAAGGTTCCGTCAAGCAAATGAAAAAGGGCGACCCGGGAATCGCCACCTTGACCAGTTGCGGTCGCCTGTTGCACTGTGAGATGAGGGAATGGCCGAGCGAAAGCGAACAAAACGTCTGTTGATCATCTACCACTCCCAGGGCGGTACCATGGCCGAACTGGCCAGGCGCCTGACCGAGGGCGCGGCCAGGGTCGAGGATGTCGTGGTGGTCTGTAAACCGGCCGGGCAGGCCGACCTCGACGATCTGCTGCACTGTGACGGCATCATTATCGGTTCTCCCGAGTATTTTGGCACCATGGCTGGTATGATCAAGGACTTCTTCGACCGCACCTACACCGCGGCCAGGGAACGGACCATCGGCTTACCCTTTGTCATCGTGGTCTGTGCCGGCAATGACGGGCGTGGGGCGATCACCCAGATAGAGCGGCTCGCCGCCGGGTACCGCTGGCGCAAGGTGCAGGAACATAAACGGATTGTCGGCAGGCCGACAGAGAAAGATCTAAACGATCTCGAGGAGTTGGGTGAGACCCTCGCCGCAGGTGTCGATTTCGGCATTTTTTAGGTTGATGGCAGGTTTGCTGAACGGCCATCGCCTTTCTACAGGAGCACGATATGGAGAAACGTATCAGTTTTACCAGCGGTGAGCTGACCCTCGAGGGCCGGTACAGCCGCTCCTCCGGTGCTGCCGGGGCCATTGTGACCCACCCGCATCCGCTCTATGGCGGCGATATGGCGAACCCGGTGGTCGAGTCGCTGGTGCACGCCTACAGACGGAAAAATATTTCGACGCTACGCTTCAATTTCCGGGGGGTCGGCCTGAGCCAGGGCGAATACGATCAAGGGATCGGCGAGCGGCAGGATGTGCTGGCCGCGATCGACTTTCTGCTGGAGCAGGGCCTGAGCACAATCGAACTGGCCGGTTACTCGTTTGGTGCCTGGGTCAACGCCCATCTGGAGCATCTGCCCGTCGAAGTGGCGACGATGATCTTTGTTTCTCCACCGCTGGCGCTGCTGTCGTTTACGGAGGTGGGGGCCCTGAGTCGTTTGCGGCTGGTTGTTTGCGGGGAAGAGGATGAGATCGCCCCGCCTTCCCTGGTCGAAAAGACGCTGCCCGGTTGGAATACCCCAGCCCGTCTGGCGATCATCGATTATGCCGATCATTTCTATAACGGCTGTTTCCCGGCACTGGAAAGGGTGATGGACGCCTATCTGTCAGGGCAGTCGTGAATACCGAAAGAGACAGCGATGTTTGATGCTCTCGTAAAAAGTCAAATGTTTCCAACAGGATGGGCTCAGGAAAAACCCTGATATACGAGGCGTAGTGTCTCAAATGGCATTTTACTGTACTCGAGGTCTGTTCTCACGAGTACCAGCGGTTGCGGGCCGATCTGGCCAAGGGGCGAACATCCTTTCTCGGCAGTTACGCGGTCACCAGCGAAGGGGAGTTTTTTGCGGTCGCCACCGAGCAGTTTTTTGATCGGCCGGACCGGCTGATAACGGATGCGCCGGAGCTGTACCGGATATTGAAGGCGTATTATCGGCAGGATCCGTTGCGCCGGGGATTGCCGAAGACCGGCCCGAGCCGTTGAGGAACCGTTCGGAGGTGGTGATGGTGGCAGTGAATGAAGACCGTCAGAGCAGGGATGACAGGCCTTGGCGTGGAAGGTGAAAGGGAAAAAAAGTTATGGCTGGTGCGACCGAGAGCATGGAGATTGAACTTCCCTGCGGCAGCGTCCATCTCAAGCGGTGGATACCGGCCCGGCCACCGAACGAGGTTCCGGTCGTTCTGCTGCATGATTCTCTGGGCAGCGTCGATCTCTGGCGGGATTTTCCGGAACGTCTCGCTACCACCCTGTCGCGGTGCGTGATCGCTTACGACCGGTTGGGCTTTGGTCGATCGTCTCCTCGCCTCGACCGGCCCTCGCTGCATTTTATCGAGGAAGAGGCCAGCGCGACCTTCCCATGCCTCAAGGAGCGACTTGGCCTTGGCCGGTATATCCTGCTTGGCCACAGTGTCGGCGGGGCGATGTCGATCGTGATCGCTGCCGGCGACCCCGACTGCCAGGGGGTTGTGACCATGGCCGCCCAGGCGGCCGTCGAGGAGTTGACTGTTGCCAGTATCGCCAGGGCCAAACGGATGTTTGCCGGGCCCGGGCAACTCGAGCGTCTGGCGAGATGGCACGGGGTTCGGGCTCCCTGGGTGCTTCGCGCCTGGACCGAGGTGTGGCTCGATCCCGCTTTTGCCAGCTGGAGCCTGGCGGATTGCCAGAAGAGAGTGCACTGCCCGGTGCTGGCCATTCATGGTCTCCGCGACGAGTACGGTTCGACGACATTTGCCCAATCCATTGCCGCTACCACCACCGGCGGCAGCGAGGTCCTGCTGGTCGATGCGGGGCATATGGTGCATCGGGAGAAAACCGCGGAGGTTCTCGAGGCGATCAGATCATTTCTGCACCGGGTCACTGGTGCATCGACACCCTGAGCCGGCATGGCAGGCAACGACGCGTACCCGGAGTCTCGCTTTGCTCGCTTACCCGGAGTCTCGCTTTGCTCGCTTACCTGATGGCGGTGTTGGTCAGGCGGCGGTTTTACCATCTTTTGCCAGTCCTAAACTCTGTTCAACTCGAGGCTGAATGCGGCGCAGGAGATCTTCCCGTTCGAGGTAGGGGCAGGGCGCGTCGTAGGGAAACTCCCGACACTGGCGTGGTCTTGCCTCGTGAATGGTGCATCTTTGGCACATCCGGTCGTTGGCAAGAAAGACGCAGCTGCCGTCCGCACGCGTCTTGAAGGTGTGCTTTTCGACTATGTATCGCTTTCTGACCTCGCCATCGGTGATGCCGAGGTGCCGGGCTATTCGATTGATGTCGATGGCATCGAGATACAGCGTCGCCCCGGCAAGGCGATAGCAGCAGTAGGCCGGGCAGTAACCGCAATAGACTTTGTTGCCGGCAAGGACGTAGGCGAGGTCGGGATCAGACATGGTGGCGAACTCCTGCTCCTGAGTCCAGATCTCTCATCAGTTCAGGCACGGTCAGCTTTGCAATGCGCCAAAGGGTCGATGCAGGCTGATCTTGGCGTTGTCGATGGTGCCTGTCGCTTGCCGTCTCATCTCCTGGACATGTCAAAAAGCGGCTATTGCACTTGACCTGAGAGAGAATTTCAGGTATCAAAAAGCGCAGTCCCGCCGGACTGCGGCCTCCGTCGGCGTGTCGGCCCGGATTGCGTACTGCATGGGCTGTCCGTGACGATAGTTTTCCTGAACGCAGGGCCGAGAAGATAAAAGGGGTTACAGATGACTGCAATCTGTAACCCCTTGAAAGTTCTGGAGGCGGCGAGCGGATTCGAACCGCTGAATAATGGTTTTGCAGACCACTGCCTTAGCCACTTGGCTACGCCGCCCTACAGGTGAGGCCACTTTATACCACAGAAAGAAAATTTGACAAGAGGTTATTTGAAAAAAATGGGCCTGGAAATAGATGCCCTGGTGCAGGGAAACAAAGAGCTGTTGAGCGAACTGGAACAGGTTGTCGAGTACCGTTTTACCGACCTGCGCCTGTTGCAGAAAGCGTTGGTACATTCCTCCTATGCTTTTGAGCAGGCGCAGATCGGTAAGAATAACGAAACCCTCGAATTCGTTGGTGATGCTGTTCTCGATCTGGTGATCGGTCATATTATTTTCAAGACCTATCCGGATATGCGCGAAGGAGAGCTGACCCGGCTGCGTGCCGCCCTGGTCAACGAGACCCACCTGGCAGTGATGGCCCGACAGATCGATCTCGGCCGGTTTCTGCTGCTTGGCAAGGGAGAGGACGCCTCCCAGGGCCGCAACAAGTCTTCGATTTTGTCTTGCGCCTTTGAGGCGATGATCGGGGCGGTGTTCGAGGACGGTGGCTATGAAACGGTCAACACCCTGGTTTCCCGGCTCTTTTTGCCGACCATCGAGGAGAAAAAGGAAGAGATGCTGATCGCCGATGCCAAAAGCCGGCTGCAGGAACTGCTGCAGGAAAAGCATAACGAGGGCCCGTCCTATCGGCTCGAGCGCGAGGAGGGCCCGTCGCATCAGAAGAGCTTTACCATTGCCGTGATTTTCCAGGAGGAGGTGCTCGGCTCGGGGCAGGCCCGGTCCAAGAAAGAGGCCGAGCAGCGGGCCGCCGCCGCGGCCTTGAGGTTACTGGCCGGGCAGGGAGACTGAGCCGGAGATGAGTCTGGTCATTCCCCTCTTCATACCCCATCGCGGCTGTCCCCATCGTTGTCTGTTCTGTAATCAGCGCGCCATCGCCGGCCCGTCCGCCGGCCCGTTGAGTGATGAGGCCATCGCCGGCCAGATAAACGCCTGGCTGTCTCGGAGCAGGCTGCAGAGCGCGGCTCAGGTGGCCTTTTACGGTGGCTCCTTTACCTGCCTGGACCCCGGCGAACAGCGGCGGCTGCTGTCGGCAGTTGCCCCGTTTCTGGGCGATGGCCGGGTAAAAGAGATCCGCCTGTCCACCCGACCGGATTGCGTCAGCGAGGCCAACAGCCGTTTGTTGGCGGCAATGGGGGTGCGGACTGTGGAACTGGGGGTGCAGTCGCTGGATGAGCGGGTTCTGGTGCGGGCGCGTCGGGGCCACTCGGCCGCTGACAGCCGCCGGGCGATGCGGATTCTGCGCCAGGCCGGTTTACAGGTCGGCGTGCAGCTGCTGCCGGGGTTGCCGGGGGAGACCACCGCCTCGTTTCTGGCCGGGGTTCGGGAGATCGTCGATTTCCATCCGGATCTGGTGCGGCTGTACCCGACGGTGGTGGTGGCCGATTCGGCTCTGGCGGCGCTGTACCGAGAGGGGCGGTACCGGCCGCTGACCCTCAACCGGGCTATCGCCATCACCCGCCGGGCCAGGGAACTGCTGATGGCGGCGGCGATACCGGTGGTGCGGATGGGGCTGCAGCCGACAACCGAGCTGAGCCGGCAGGTGGTGGCCGGTCCCTACCATCCCGCCTTTGGCGAGTTGGTGGTTTCGCGCCAGTGGCTGGTGGATATCCGCCGGCGTCTTGAGGCCTTGGGGGTTGACAGCCATCTGCGGATATATATCAGTCACCGCGATCATTCGGCGGTTGTCGGCGTAAGGAAGATGAATATTCGCCGTCTGGCACAGCTCGGTTTTGCCGGACGGTTCAGTATAATCCCTGAACAGCAGAGGGAGCGGGGTAGCGTACGATATGTTGTCTGTTAATCATCTGGATATCCGTTATGGCGAAAAATACCTGTTCAAGGATGTTTCGGTGCAGGTGTACGAGGGAAACCGGATCGGCCTGGTCGGGGTCAACGGGGCGGGAAAGTCGACCCTGTTGAAGATTATGGCCGGGGTGTCGGCCAGCGATGACGGGGTCGTGGCCATGGCCCGACATGCCACCGTCGCCTATCTGCCCCAGGAATCGAATGAACTGTTGACCGGCCGCACCCTCTACCAGGAGGCTCAGACCGCCTTCGATGGCCTGATCCGTCTGCAGGAGGAGGGAAAGGAGATCCATGCCGCCTTCAGCCGAATCGCTCCTGATTCACCGGAGTTCGAGCGCCTGTTGCAGCGGCAGGGTGAAATCCAGCACCGGCTCGACGGCAGCGGCATCTATGCGATGCAGGCCAGGATCGAGAAGGTGCTGCTGGGCCTTGGCTTCAAGGCAGAGGACATGGAGAAACCGGCCTCGACCTTTTCCGGAGGCTGGCTGATGCGGTTAAAACTCGCCAAGATGCTGCTCGAAGAGCCATCGCTGCTGTTGCTCGATGAACCCACCAATCATCTTGATCTCGAGTCGTTGACCTGGGTCGAGGAGTTTCTGCGCAACTATCGCGGCGCCATGGTGGTCGTCTCCCACGATCGAGCCTTTCTCGACAAGGCGACCACCGCCACCTGGGAAATCAGCTCCGGCAGGGTGACCACCTACAAGGGCAACTACACCTTTTACCTGGCAGGCAAGGAGGAGCGGCGCAACATCGAACGGGCCGCCTACGACAACCAGCAGGCGCGGATCAATCAGACCATGCGCTTCGTCGAGCGGTTTCGGGCCAAGTCCACCAAGGCCAAACAGGTACAGAGCCGGTTGAAGCAGCTCGACAAGATGGAGCTGATCGAACTGGCCGACGATGAGCAGAACATCAGCTTCTCCTTTCCGCCGGCGCCCCCGTCCGGCCGGGACGTGCTGCAGGTCGAGAATCTTGAAAAGAGTTATGGCGGCAGGCGGGTGTTCGACGATGTCCAGCTCCAGCTCCAGCGTGGCGACAAGGTGGCGGTGGTGGGGGTGAACGGGGCCGGTAAATCGACGCTGTTGAAGATCCTCGCCGGGATGATCGAAGGCGATCGTGGCCAGGTCCGCTACGGCGCCAACGTCAAACTCTCCTATTTCGGCCAGCACCAGGCCCAGGAGCTTTCGCCGCAGCTCTCCGCCCTCGAGACCATGGCGCTCTCGGGTGAAGAGCTGACCATGACCCGGATGCGCTCGCTGCTTGGCGCCTTTCTCTTTCGCGGCGAGGAGGTGGAGAAAAAGGTCGCGGTGCTCTCCGGTGGCGAGAAAAGCCGCCTGGCCCTGGCCAAGATGATCGCCACCCCGGCCAACCTGATGCTCCTCGACGAACCCACCAACCACCTCGACATGGGCTCCCAGGAGATTCTGCAGGAGGCCATGGCCCAGTATGACGGGACCATCGTGGTGGTCTCTCACAACAGGTACTTCGTCGATTCCTTCGTCAACCGGGTTCTGGAGGTGAAGGGCGGCCGGATCACCATGTATGAGGGGAATGTCAACGAGTATCTCGAGAAGATGGCGGCCCTGGCCCAGCAGATGCGTGAAGCTGCCCCGCTCGCCGATCAGCAGGAACCGGTGCAGGAGGAAGGAGGCCGGGAGAGTGGCCAGAGTCGCAAGGAGAGAAAACGCCAGGAGGCGGAACTGCGCCAGCGGCGGGCCCAGCTGGCAGGCCGGTGGTTGCAGCAGGTGGAGGAGGCCGAGGGCCATATCGAGACCCTGGAAGTGGAAAAAGAGGACCTCGAGGCGCTGATGGCCGACCCGGAACTGTACGCCGACGGCAAGGCCTGGAGCGAGACCAGCCGCAGGTATGACGACTGCAAGCGGCGTCTCGAGCGCTGGTACGAGCGCTGGGAAAAGGCTCAGGAAGAGATCGAGAAAATAGACGCCCGGCTGGCCAGCGCCACCTGACGGGACTGGTATCTGTCGCCTGCCGGATTTCTACCCTGACTGATGAGTGCCGCCGACCTTCTTTCCTTCCGGGCCGCGCAGCCAGGCTACGATAATGCCGACCGCGGCCAGGCCGACACTGCAGAGCATGGCGGTATGAAAGGCGGTCATGAAGGCCGGCTCCATGGTGCTGACATAGTTCTTCATCTGGGCGCCATGGGTCAGCTGTGCGAAGGTGTTGGCAAACACCGTGCCGCTGAAGGCGACGCCCAGGACCATACCGAGATTGCGCGCAGCGGCCACCGTGGCGCTGGCCACCCCTCGCCGCTGGGGCGGCACGCTGCTCATGGTCGCCGAGCTGTTGGGTGAAATGAAGGTGGCCAGCCCGATTCCGGCCAGGGCCAGTCGCCAGACGATATCGATAACCGAGGTCTCGGCCGGCAGCTTTGCCAGAAGAAACAGGGCGATGGCTAAAATCGTGCAACCGCTGGTGCAGAGAAACCGGGAGCCGATGCGATCGGAAATGGCTCCGGCCAGAGGTGAGATCACAAAGAGCAGCAAAAAGAGGGTGGCCATCACATACCCGGCCTCGTCCACCGGGAAACCAGATGGATTGAGGAGGTAGAACGGCATCAGAAAGACCACGCTGAACAGGCCGGCATAGACGATGATCGCCGAGAGGATAGGCAGAGAAAAGAGACGGATAGCAAACAGCTCTTTATCGAGAAGAGGGTGGCGCGCCCGTTTTTCCACCCAGGCGAGCCCTGCGGCGCTGGTAAGCGACAGGACGAGCAGCAGGACGATAGCCGGCGACTGGCACCCCCATTCATGGCCATGGGTGATGGCTAAAAGGAGCGGGCCGAGACAGAGGGCCAGCATCACCGCACCGGGCCAGTCGAAGCTCTCGTTACGGGTGACGTCGGCCGTGCTGTTTTTCAAGAGGACGTTGACTATGACGGCGGTAATGAGACCGATGGGGATATTGATGAAAAATATCGCTCGCCAGGAAAAGTAGTGCAGCAGCAGTCCGCCCAGCACAGGTCCCATGGTCAGGCCCGAGGCGACCACGGCCCCGATTGTTCCCAGGGCGCGACCGCGTTCCGTCGGAGGAAAGGCGTCGACGATGAGGGCGGGGCTGCAGGCCATGATCATGGCGGCCCCCAGTCCCTGGAGGAAACGGGCGGCGATCAGCCAGCCGATGGTGGTGGCGGCCCCGCACAGCAGTGAACTGAGGGCGAATACGGCCAGGCCGACGCTGTAGACCCGACGACGACCATGAATGTCGCTGAGCCGGCCAAAACTGAGGAGCAACGAGGTGACCACCAGCAGGTAGATGATCACCACCCACTGGATGGCAGCGACCGATACCCCGAGTTCCCGCATGATGGTCGGCACCGCAATGTTGACGATAGCGCCATCGAGGGTCGCCATGAAAGTGCCGATGGCGACAAGTATGAACACCTTCCAGCGTCCTGGCTGGGGCAGCTTGTCGGTGTTATGTTCGAAGAAATGTCCTGGTTTCATCGAAAAATCGCCTCGGTCATCTGAGAATGTACGAGGGGAGCGAGGACGAGTTCTCCTGGCGCCCATCTAAGGCCGACTACGCTCCTCATGCTGCACTATATCATACCCTTTTGTCGGCCCGCCATAGCATTTGCTTTGCGGCGGAAGTGTTTTGCGCAGAGAATTGTCTGACAAAAATTTACCAGTTTTTTTCTTGCAACAGCCACGGTGAGGGCGGGGAGACGCCGTTCGCGTTGGCCGTCGGTAGTGGTGCTTGAGCAGGAAATATGTTACCTGTTTGCTACAGATGCGGCGTAACCGTTCAGCGGTATGCACAAAAATATAGCACTACCACGGCCTGTAACCAATTCATCCAGTGCACCAGATTCGCTCAAGCAGGGCGCATAGCTATAGTTGACTATGCAATGAGGTCTGATCGGGCGAAAATGGGGTGCTGGTGAACGGTTACGATGCGGCAGATGTTTATCTACAGTGGTGGAGGTTGGCGATGTTTTTGAGAAAGCCGGAAAATATCCAGAAATTCGATATAACGAATAATGATCTTTACCCTATTTTACATGCTCTCGACATCGGTGTTTTGATTGCAAATATAAAAGGTGAGGTCACGTTTTATAATATCGTACACGCCGAAATGGATGGAATACCACCCACGGCAGTACTTGGACGAAAGGTTACGGATGTCTACGAGTTGAATGATGATGCAAGCTTGATCATGCGCTGTTTACGTACGGGGCGTCCGGTCGTGGAATGTCCCGTGCTGTACAAAACCAAAAATGGCAAGATCGTCGATACGATTCACAATGTTTTTCCCCTGGTAAAGAATGACAAGCTGGTGGGTGCCATCCACGGTAAATTTATTCTCGGCCACAAGCTGAAGAAGCACGGTGTGTATTGGCAGATATTTTCAGATAATCACAAACCATGCGGGGGGAGAAACAGAGCTGTCGCATTTTCTGTGCTACACTTCGTACGCCCTTGCTTTTGATGACTCCGATAGCGAATCGCCTCAGGCGTGTGATGTTTTCGGGACCATAACCTGCTGAGATTCTGCTACGATCTTCATCGAAGGTCCAGTCGAGAATGTAGTGACAGC
>JBKEBZ010000030.1:0-55018 GCA_047973425.1 Desulfopila sp. | reverse complement strand
TAGGTCTCAATATATTGCGGGCCAGCAGGTTCAGAAGGAGGGAAACCGCGCCGAAAGGACCACAATGTGGCATCTTGCTCAGGTTGCGGGCTGTTTATTGCGCTATCAAAGACCAATATGAACGGCAAATGAGGACATTTGCCGCAATCTTGGAAATCTTCCAGTCGAGAGTGACGAAACGACCGGAATTCGCTGTTTAGGTTTTTACGAGTCCATCAATCATGACATTTTATCATCTTGTTTGTACCGGCGCGGTCTGTATCGCCTTGGTGATGCTGACTCCACTGCAGGCTGACGCTCAGAGGGCCAGGAGCGGACTGCCGCTTTTCCCGGCCTCGGCACTGCGTGACGCACTGGAGGGGGAATCGTTTGGTCATCGAGGTATGCTTCGCAGTGGCCAGGAAGCGACCGCCTTTGCCGAAGGGTACATCGCCGCCCTGTCTGATATCGGGGAAGAGCGGGGTACCTGGTGTGGTGCGCCACATATACTCGTGCATGAAGTAACGGCTCAGGTCTATGACTATCTGGTCGAAATGGGAGAGGCGGCCAAATTCACTCCTGCCGCTGAGGCTGGCCTCGCCGCCTTGAACGCCCTCTGGCCCTGTAAAGCCGATTGAGGTGGGACGTCATTCAATCCATCAGGCTGCGAATCGCCTCATGGATTTTTTTCTGGGTGGTGGGTTTCATCAGGTAACGGGCGTGACCGAGGGCCTTGGTGGTCTTCCTGTTCATCGTTTCACTAAAGCCGGTGCAGAGAATCACCGGGAGATCCGGTAGAAATTCACGTATCTTGGTGATCAGCTCCGCGCCATTCATTACCGGCATGTTCATGTCGGTGATCAGCATGTCGAAATCATCCGGGTTGTCGGCAAGGAGCACCAGGGCGTCCTGCGGGGTCTGAGCCACCGTGACGGTGTAACCGAGATTCTCCAGAATGTGCTGCAACACCTCACGCAAGGGTTCCTCGTCATCGACGATGAGCAGCCGTTCATGTCCTGAGTTGAAAGGTGCTTCGGCGCTGGTGGCGAGACGCTTTTCCTGGTGAGGGATGATCTGCGGAAAGCAGATGCGAAAGGTGGTACCTTTGCCCGGTTCGCTGTAGACCGATATATGGCCCTGATGAAAGGTGATGATCCCGTGGGCGACGGAGAGCCCCAGACCGGTTCCCCCCTCTGTGCCCTTGGTACTGAAATAGGGGTCGAAGATCTTGCTCTGGGTTTGCCGATCCATGCCGCAGCCGGTATCCGAGACCCGCAGTTCCAGGTATTGGCCGGCGGTGAGCTGCAGATTGGTGACAATCAGGTCGTTGGCGGAAAAGGTGGTTTCCAGAAGTTCGAAATGGAGCTGGCCGCCACTGTCCCGCATCGCATGATAGGCGTTGGTGCCCAGATTCATGATGATCTGGTGTATCTGGGTGGCGTCGGCCATGATCATGGTGTTTCTGGTGCGGACGCTGGTGTCGATGGCTATGGTGGTGGGGATGAGTGCCCGCAGCATCTTTACCGTGTCGCTCAGCAGTTCCTCGAGGTTGACCGGAACCTTGTCGCCTTCCCGCTGTCGACTGAAGCTGAGGATCTGGTGAACAAGCTGTTTGGCTCGGTCCGCACTGCGCAGAACTCCGTCGAGATGGGCCAGGGCCTGATGGTTGTTCTCTGGGCCCGCCTGGGAGATGTCGATTATGGCCAGTTCGCTGTAACCAACTATCGCCGAGAGGATATTGTTGAAATCGTGGGCAATGCCGCCGGCGAGGGTGCCGATCGCCTCCATCTTCTGGGCCTGTCTGAGCTGGAATTCCAGCTTGCCCTTCTGCTCCTCCGCCTTGCAGCGTTCCTGGATCTCCCGTTGCAGCTCCCGGTTGGTCTGCTCGAGTTCGACAATCCGCTTGCGTAGCTCCGGATAATAGCTTTTTTTCAGCGACCGCTCACCCAGACCGATAATGCGCTGCAGCATTTCTTCCTGCGGCCTCTCCTCAGAGGGCTTCTTCATAGAGCACCTCGATGTCGCGCAGTACCGGTGTTCGCGGGTTGGTGACCATGCAGGGATCCTTGATCGCCATCTGGGCCAGATGGGGAATGTCCGCGGCTGTCGCCCCCCGGGTCCCGAGAGTGGCGGTGATGCCCGCGGCACGTTTTAAGCGGATTATTTCATTACGTATCGCCTCCTTGCACTCTTTAGGACGTGCGCGGTCGAGAGTGAGGCCGAGTGCAAGGCCTATCGCCGTGTATCTTTCACCGGCCGCCTGAAAGTTAAATGCCAGCACATGCTGGAGTAAGATGGCGTTGCACTCGCCGTGGGGCAGGTCGAGGTAGCCGCCGAGACTGTGGGCCATGGCGTGCACCGCCCCGAGGCTGGCGTTGGAGAAGGCCAGCCCCGCCTGCAGGCTGGCAAAGGTGAGTTTGCCACGCAGCTCCAGATCGTCGGGGCTGGTCAGAACCTTCTCGAGGTTGGCGGAGATGAGGCGGATTGCCTCGAGGGCGTGGAGGTCAAACAGCGGGGCATTGGCCCTGGAGACGTAGGCCTCGATGGCATGGACCAGGGCATCGATTGCTGTACAGGCCGTGAGATAGGGGGGCATGGTCAGGCAGGTGGAGGGGTCGATCAGGGCCACATCGGGCACCATGGTTTTACTGATAATGGCCTTTTTGACCTTTTCTTGCGGGTCGGTGATGATGGCGAATTGGGAGACATCGGCCGCGGTGCCGGCGGTGGTCGGAATGCAGATGAGGGGTGGGCCCGGCACTGGCACGTTGTCGATGCCGACAAAGTCGAGGACGTAAGCGTTGTTGGTGGCCGCGATACCGATCCCTTTGGCGCAGTCCATCGGACTGCCGCCGCCGACGGCGACGATCAGGTCGCACGCCTCTGCACGGTACTGTTCGGCCCCGGCCATGACCTCTTCGGAGCGGGGATTGGCAGTGACGGTGGAAAACATGGCGGAGCTGACACCCTCTTCGGCCAGAAACCCCTGAACCTTGCCGGCCCAGCCGGCCTCGATGACCCCGGGGTCGGTGACGATCAGCACCTTGCCGGCTCCGAAATTGAGCACATATCGACTCACCAGGTCGATCGCTCCGGCCCCGAAGATAAACTCCGGGGCGACAAACTTGCGTAATTCTATCATTGCGTCCTCTTACTATGGAAGACCGGCATGGGCAAAAGGATGACACTACCCTGCGCTTACGTTGCGCCTAAGTATGTTATAGGTCTCTTGAGTGGGCCTGTCCAGTGTCCAGTCTGTAGCGGTATCGCCTCTGTCCCGCGGTCATACCAGGCAGCGATGGCAAAGAGGGCTCCAGCAAAGACAGCGTCAGGCGTTGGTCTTCAGCAGGTCGGTTATCCGTTTACGGTAGGCGACGATATCCAGGCGAAGAGAGGAGAGGCTGGCCATTTTCTCGTCGATCTTGGCTATATGCTGGTCGAGAATTTCGATGAGCTTTGGGGTGATGGTATCGAAATTCTGGGCATTGATGTCAAAAATTTCCGAAAGCTCCTGAATGTCTCTTAACGAGATGCCGAGCTGCTTGAGCTTGAGAATGAATTTCAGCCGGAGGATGTCGTCGTGGCTGTAGGTACGGGTGCCGCCGCCCAGCCGCTCAGTCGGGCCCATCAGGCCGATCTCCTCATAGTAACGGATGGTTCGGGTGGTGATCTTGAGTCGTTTGGCGAGTTCGCCTATCTGGACATGGGGTACATTCTTGGGTGACATAGTCTCTTTTCAGGGCTGTCGGCAAATGATCATGTTGCGTCCGGCCGACATCACGGGCACGTTACGTGGGCGCCGGTAGAGAGGGCGACGGCAGGGTATGGTGGCTGGACCGGCCGTGGAGTCGGCCAGGTTCACCTTTACGTAATTTGTATTTGTAGTTAGCATATGCGCTTTGAAGGTGTCAAACCAAAACAATATATAGAAGATCATTGCCGATGTTTTTTATGAGCCATTGGCAGACCGCTTCGGAAAATTATTGCCCTTTACGTAAACACTCGATATATAGACCTTGAGGTGGATAAACTGCGGGGCCAGGCTGTGGCCGCGGCCTCGGCAAAGCGGTCGTACCCTCCGGAGAGGTGTCGGGGGCAGGGAGCGATGAGCGTCCCGTTCGGACGGCCTGACGGATTGTTGGTGTGGTGGTCGGCGGATGGCCAAGGCCGGATGGCTGGTACGGCGCCGGCGCCATGTCAGATTCCTGTTGGCCTCTGAAAAGCGGTTGGGCCGTCGTCGGGACTGTACGGTAAGACAAACGGAGCCAAATGGAGAGTGTGATGGAATACACCCGTGAGATTTACTGGAATGTCGGGCACGGGGCGGCAACCCTGGTGCCCATGTATCTGCTGGCGATCGTCGCCATTGCCCTGATGGTGAAGATGTTCATGAAACGTCGCGAGGTCTATCGACAGGGGTTGCCGCTGCAACGGACCGACAATTTCGGTGCTCGCCTCTGGGCGATGCTCACCAATGTTTTCCTGCAGAAAAAGGTGGTTGAGGTGCCGGTGCCGGGGCTGTTTCATGGTCTGTTCTTCTGGGGGTTTGTGCTGCTGACCATCGGCACCACCCTGATCTTTATTCAGGCCGATTTTACCGATCTGCTTTTTGATTACACCTTTCTCAAGGGCACTTTTTATCTGCTGTTTTCCATAATCCTCGATATTGCCGGTCTGGTGGCGCTGGTCATGCTGGGAGCGCTGTTCGTCCGCCGCTATGTTTTTCCACCCGAGGGGTTGGAGACCAGGATTGACGACGCCATCATGCATGGCTTGATGGCCATCATTCTGGTCACCGGTTTCGTGATCGAGGGGGCCCGGATGGCGGTGACCGAACTTGGCACGCCGCTGGCCTGGTGGTCGCCCGTTGGCTATCTGCTGGCCGAGGGTTTCTCCTGGATGGGAGAGGACAGCCTGAGGAGCCTGCACCGGCTGACCTGGTGGTTCCATCTGTTTCTGGTGGTGGGCTTTTTTTTGCTCATCCCCGTAACGAAATTCCGTCATATTTTCACCACCAGTGCCAATTATCTCTTTGCCGACCGGGGCCCCAAGGGCAAGTTGCGCTCACTCGATCTCGAGAACGAGGATGCCGAGACCTTCGGGGCAACCAATGTCAAGGAGTTGACCTGGAAGGATATCTTCGATAGCGACGCCTGTACCCTGTGTAAACGGTGTCAGGACCGTTGTCCGGCCTGGGCCACGGACAAGCCGCTGTCGCCGATGAAGGTGGTCAACCAGCTTGGTGAGACGGCATTCACCAATCCCGAGGCCAACCTGATCGAAGTCATCGGCAAGGATGTGCTCTGGTCCTGTACCACCTGCCGGGCCTGTCAGGAGATCTGCCCGGCGGTCATCGAACATGTGCCCAAGATTGTCGATCTGCGCCGGTCGATGGTGCTGATGGAAGGCGACTTTCCCGGTGAGGAGGTGATGACCGCCATGGAGGCCACGGAGGTAAACGGCAATCCGCTCAACATCGGTTATGCCTCCCGGGGCGATTGGGCTGCGGAGCTGGGGGTCGTGACCCTGGCCGAGGATGCCGAGGTGGATATTGTCTATTTCGTTGGCTGTTACGGTTCCTTTGACAAGCGAAACATCGCCATCGCCAGAAGTTTTGTCAAACTCTGCCAGGCGGCCGGGGTCAAGGTGGGCATTCTCGGCAAGGAGGAGAAATGCTGCGGCGAGCCGATGCGCAAGATGGGCAACGAATACCTCTATCAGACGCTGGCCATGGAAAATGTCGAGTTGCTCAACGGCTATGGGGTAAGGAAGATCGTCACCACCTGCCCCCACTGCTACAACACCCTGCAAAAGGACTATCGCGACCTCGACCTGGCAGCTCAGGTGGAGAGCTATGTCGTCTTTCTCACCGGGCTGCTCGATTCGGGCCGGCTCAAGCTCAAAGATGGCGCCCCCTTTGACTGTACCTACCATGACTCGTGCTATCTCGGTCGCCATAACGATATCTACGATGCACCTCGTGCCCTGCTTACCGCTGCAGGCGCGACGATTCGCGAGATGACCAGGAGCCGGAGCGAAGGGTTCTGCTGCGGGGCGGGCGGTGGCCGCATCCTGGCCGAAGAAAAGCTCGGTAAGAGGATCAATGTCCACCGGGTCGAGCTGGCGGCGGCGACAGGGGCCGAACTGCTGGTCTCCAACTGTCCCTTCTGTCTGACCATGTTCGAGGACGGTGTCAAGGGCGCCGGGGTGGAAGAACGGCTGAAACCAAAAGATATTGCCGAACTGCTGATTGAACGGCTCTAGGCGACCGGCGGCCTGTTGGTCGATGCGGTTGTCGTGCCTCGAGGTGAGAACAGATGAACTATCGGACCGAGATCACAGTGCGCGGCTATCATGCCGATTTCTATGGTCATGTCAACAATGCACGCTATCTTGAGTTTTTTGAGGAAGACCGCTGGCGGCGGCTGGAAGAGCACATCGATCTGCGGCAATGGGCGGCCTGCGGCCGTGGTTTTGCCATTGTCAACATCAACGTCAATTACCGCAAGGCGGCCGTGGTAGGTGACCGGATGCTGGTGGGCACCGCGCTCGAGCGGGTCAATACCAGGAGCGCGGTGTTACGTCAGGAAATCGTTTTTGCAAACGATCATGAGATCTCGGCCGATGCTCTCGTGACCTTCGTGGTGACAGATGCCAGCGGCAAGGCGATGACCATGGAGGGTGAGCTGTTGGCTGAACTGCAGTTTTTCGAGGAAAAGTGAGACGGTCTGCCGGTAAGATGGTGATATGGCACAGGGAATTGTGGTTTGTGACCTGCAGCGTGGTAATTTGGGTTTTTTACGGGTCTGTCGCAAGAGAAAAGCCTTTTTTTTCAGAGACGTTATACGGTAAAATGAACCGATTCATGAATCACTGCTCCGGGAGGGGCTGAGGGCGTGGTTGTGTTGTGCTGGCATGGGGTAGAACGAGAACTTCATCAGAAGGGGAGGAGTATGAAAAAGAGAATTTCGGCGATGGTCCTGGTATCACTCTGCACCACGGGTTCGGCAATGGCTTCGGGTTTCCGTATCCCAGAACAATCACTTGATTCCACTGCGAAATCTGGTGCGAATATTGCCTCGGCCAGCAGTGCCGATGCCGCCTATTACAATCCCGCCGGGATGGCCTTTCTTGAAGATACCTGGCATCTGGAGGGAACGGGCACCTACCTGCACCTGACGTCGATCGACTATGACGATCATCGGACGGGATCGTTCGACGGCTCGTCAAAGAAAGAAAATTTCTTTTTACCGACCTTTTTTGTGGTCTCTCCCGATTACAACAATTTCCGTTTCGGTTTTGCCGTAGTCGAGCCGTATGGCCTGCAGAAACGCTGGGATGATGCCTACCCGCAGGCCTTTGCCGAAAAATTCTCGCTCAAGGTGTTCGAGTTCAATCCGACTGTTTCCTATAAATTCAACGATATGATTTCGATTGCCGGCGGGGCGCGCATGCTCTACTCCAAGGCGACGGTGATGCAGAACAGCCTCGATGTGCAGGGGGTGTCGGGGCATACCCTGCATGTCCATGACAGCAGCACCGACTGGGGGTACAATCTCGCGGTCGATGTCAGACCCACCGACAACTGGAACATGGCCCTGACCTATCGTTCGAAGGTCGATCTCACCTACGATGGTGGAGATGTCGATTTCACTATGCCCAATCTCCCGCCTCCGTATGGGGGCCCTGTGTATGTCTCGACCACGGGTAGCGTCGAGGTGCCGGCCCCGGCGGTACTGGCCTTCTCGACTGCCTACACCTACGAGAAGTGGACCGTCGATCTCACCGTCGATCGGACCTACTGGTCAAAGTATAAAGATCTCCGCTTCAATTTCGATCGTCCGCTGACCAATCCGGAGCCGACCGACAAGGAGTGGAACGACACGACCGCCATTCGTCTGGGGCTTGAATACCAGCTCGATCCACGTCTTACCTTGATGGGCGGTGTCGCCTACGATCAGAATCCGGTGCCCAACTATACCATTGGTTTCGAACTGCCCGATTCCGACGCCTGGCTGTTCTCCGGCGGGGTGCGGTTCAAGCAAAACGACAATCTGGAGTATGGTGTGGCGGTGCTCTACGACTACAAGCGATCCCGTGATGCCAACAGCTCCGACGATGGCGGCAATGTCAACGGCAAGTTCACCAACGCCTCTGCCCTGCTGGTGAGTCTGGGTGTCAGCTACATGTTCTGACGGCGGCAGTCGTTCGCTTTTTTTCAGCGGGTTTTGGGCTATCTGCCTTGCCCGGCCCCTCTCTGGACAAGGGGGCCGGGCCTTGTCTGCCACGGGGTGGTGGCAGGCGTTACAGTCCTCTTAGCATCTCCGGCTTCAGATCGACCTTGCCCTTTAAGGCAGCGCCGATCAGGGCCAGGGTCTGCTGTTTTTCCTCCGGCAGTCTGGCCCTGATCGGCAGGTAGTTGGAGGCATGGTTGGCATGGAAGAGGCCATCCGTGAGGTCGGTGGCGGCGAGCATGGTACCGAGCTCCCTCAGCATCTCCGTAGGGCCGGGCAGGTACCGCTTGCCCTGTTCATACTCTGCATAGGCCACCGTGCCCGGGGTGAGCATCAGGCTCAAGACCCCGACGAATTCCGGATCGATCGCCGACAGCACCCGACCGGTCTCCATGGCATGGATCTCCGAGCGTTCTCTGGCCGCGATGCCCAGCAGCACGGTGATCGAGAGTTTGATTCCGGCATCGCGGATCTTCCGGCCCGCTGCGATCATCCGAGCCGAGTCGGCCCCCTTGTTGATGGCAGCCAGGGTCTGGTCGTCACCGGATTCAAGACCAAGATAGGCAATGGCCAGACCAAGGGCGTGGAGTTCTGCCAGCTGCTCGGCGGATTTCCGCTCGATGGATTTGACGTTGGCATAGGTGCCGACCCTGTTGACCCACGGCAGCTTCTCGCGGATTGCCGAGAGAATGGCGACCAGGCGTGGCTGGGGGATGATCAGCGCATCGCCGTCGCAGAGAAAGAGGCGATTCTGCCGTCGGCAGTGATGGGCGGCGAAGTCGATGTCGGCCATGATGGTGGCCTCGTCTTTTATCTGAAAGCGGCTGTTCTTGTACATCCGGCAGAAGGTGCATTTGTTGTGCGAGCAGCCGGTGGTGACCTGCAGCAGAATGGAATCGGCCTCGCTTGGCGGCCGGAAGATATCGCCCTGATAGTCCATCGATCCTTTCCTTGATAGAGTGGTTAACTGATAGAATTGATGTATAAACCATCGCCAGGAGGCTCTGCAAGGTGAAAAGTGTGGCCACCATGGTGGTCCGCGCCCTGTCGTTCTGTCGCAAGCCCTGGCTGTAGTCCCTCTGGAGGAATAATCCATGAACGATAGCCGTTATCCGCACATCTTCAGGCCCCTCGATCTGGGTTTTGTCACCCTGAAAAACCGTATTCTGATGGGGTCCATGCACACCGGGCTTGAGGAGGAAAAGGAGGGGTTTGCCAAGATGGCTGAATATTACGGCCAGCGGGCGGCCGGTGGGGTGGCTCTCATCGTCACCGGTGGGATTGCCCCCAACCGGGCAGGCTGGCTCTCTCCCTTTGCCGCACGGCTAGGCAGCGCAAGCCAGGTGGCAAGGCATCGGTTGCTCACCGACCGGGTGCACGCGGAAGGCGGCCGGATCTGCCTGCAGATCCTCCATGCCGGCCGTTACGGCTATCATCCGCTCTGCGTGGCCCCCTCGCCGCTGAAGGCTCCGATCAATAGGTTCAAGCCCTGGCAGCTGAGCGAGGCCGGAATCCGTTCGACCATCGATGATTTCATCCGCTGCGCCTGCCTGGCCCGAGAGGCCGGGTATGACGGGGTCGAGATCATGGGTTCGGAGGGCTATCTGATCAACGAGTTCATCGCCCCCAAAACCAACAAACGCGAAGATGGCTGGGGGGGATCGTTTGCCGGCAGAATCCGGTTCCCGCTGGAGATTGTCCGAGGAGTGCGGCAGAAGGCCGGTGAGAGGTTCATCATTGTCTTTCGGCTCTCCATGCTCGATCTGGTGCGCGATGGTTCGAGCTGGGAAGAGATCGTGCTGTTGGCAAAAGAGCTGGAAGGGGCAGGGGTGACCCTGCTCAACACCGGGATCGGTTGGCACGAGGCCCGGGTTCCCACCATCGCCACCATGGTGCCGCGGGCCGGGTTTGCCTGGGTCACCAGGCGGCTGATGGGGGAGGTCAAGGTGCCGCTCATCGCCACCAACCGGATCAACATGCCCGAGGTGGCCGAACGGGTTCTCGCCAGCGGCTGCAGCGATATGGTCAGTATGGCCCGACCATTTCTGGCCGACCCGCAATGGGTGGAGAAGGCGGCGACCGGCCGGGAGGCCGAGATCAATACCTGCATCGCCTGTAACCAGGCTTGTCTCGATAATATCTTTGCCAGAAAAAGGGCAAGTTGTCTGGTCAATCCCCGGGCCTGCCGGGAGACGGACATGGCGCTGGTGATGGCTCAACGGCGCCGCCGCATCGCCGTGGTGGGTGGCGGCCCGGCCGGGCTGGCCTGCGCTGCCACCGCCGGTGCCCGGGGGCATCGGGTCACTCTCTTTGAAGCTGCGGACCAGTTGGGTGGCCAGTTCCTGTTGGCTCGAGCCATTCCGGGCAAGGAAGAGTTTGCCGAGACGCTGAGATATTTTGCCCATCAGCTCACGTTGCACCAGGTGGATGTCCGGCTGGGGAGCCGGGCGACGCTGGCGGATCTGGCGGGCTACGACGAGATCGTGCTGGCCACCGGGGTGGTCCCGAGGACTGTCGATATCCCCGGCAGCGATATGGACCATGTGGCCTCCTACGACACGGTGATCAGGGGCCAGCATCCGGTGGGTGAGCGGGCGGCGATCATTGGCGCCGGTGGCATTGGTTTTGATGTCGCCTCCTTTCTGCTTCACCAGCGGGGGGAGGACTCGGAGGTCGAAGAATTTCTGGCGCAATGGGGCGTCGATCCCGACTACCGGCAGCGTGGCGGGCTCGGTGAGTCGCACTCTTTACTGCCACGGCGGCAGTTGCACCTGCTTCAGCGCAAAGCCACCAGACCGGGCCTGCAACTGGGTAAAACCACCGGCTGGATCCATCGCCTGGTGCTGAAAAAAAATGGCGTTACCTTCTGGACCGGGGTCGAGTATCTGCGGATCGACCGCCAAGGGTTGTGGATCAGCCATGACAAACAGGAAAAGCTGCTGGCCGTCGACGATATCGTGATCTGCGCCGGCCAGGAGTCCGAACTGGGTCTGGCCCGGGCCCTCGATGCGGCGGCGCTCCCCTATCATCTGATCGGCGGGGCCCAGCTGGCCGCCGAGCTGGATGCCAGGCGGGCCATTGCCCAGGGGGTCGAACTGGCGGATTCGCTGTAAGATCGGCAAGATTCTGCTCGATCGATGAAAACGGAAAACAGCCAGAGGAGAACGAACCAATGAGAACCGTCCAGGTCGGCAAGCGATGGCTGGCACCATCGAAAATTGTCTGTGTTGGCAGAAACTATGTCGCCCATATCGAGGAACTCGGCAATCAGGTTGCCGATGAGATGGTCATCTTCTGCAAACCGAATTCAGCCATTGCCACAACCCTCAAGGCCAGCCATGGCGGTGAATCCCTGCACTACGAGACCGAGATCTGCTACCTGGTCAAAGGGGGGCGACTGGCGGCGGTCGGCTGCGGGCTCGATCTCACCAAGCGGGCCCTGCAGACCCGGCTCAAAGAGGCTGGGCTGCCCTGGGAGCGAGCCAAGAGCTTTACCGGGGCGGCGCTGTTCAGCTCCTTTGTGCCCCTGCCCTCTCCTGGCGATGAGCTGGTGGTGGAACTTACGGTGGATGGGGTCCTGCGCCAGCGGGGTTCGACCACGATGATGCTCTACTCACCGCCGCGGATTCTCGCCGAGCTTACGACGTTCATGGACCTCGAAGATGGAGATCTGATCATGACCGGTACCCCGGCCGGGGTCGGCGTCATTGGCGCCGGAGAGACCTTCACCGCCCGGATATCGACAGGTGAGGTGATACTGGTCGAGGCGAGTTGGCGGGCGGTCTGATCCCAGGAGCTGACCCTGGGTGACTGTCAATTGCGCAGGCTCGCCTTCAGCCTGTCGGGAAAAAGCAGCAGGTCGAGTCCGTCGCGGCAGTCGGTGCAGATGATGTCGGCGGCCTGGAGCGCCGCCCCGGCGCAACCCTCCCTCTGGATCACCGCAATCCCAAGGGCCGATTCGGCCAGCATCAGACTGTCGTTTCTGCCATTGCCGATCGCCACGACCCCGGAGCTTCCCAGCAGCTGAATCTGTCTCGCCTTCTGCCTGTCCTGCTCTGCCGCCGTCAGAATATGCAGTTGGATGGGGAGCGCGGCCATCTGCTGGGCCACGTTGTGGTGGGTGTCGGCGGTGACCACATGCAGGTCGAGCACCGGCTGCAGGGCCAGTAGACGCTCTGCTATGCCGCTTAAAAGCCGACCGTCTTCGGCGAGGGTTCCGTTATAGTCGAGAACGAGATGGCGCAGGATGAGTGGGGCGCGGCCGGGTATGGCTATCTGGAGCATGGCAATGTTGATACTCTTGTAGGAAAGTTGCAGGTTCCGCTGAGATGGGCTGAGCAAAGACATTGATATACAAGGCGAAGTTTCGCAAACGGCAATTTGGCAGTACAGAGGGTACAGCGAAGTGTCATTTGTGAGCGAGGGCGAAGTAGATCGGAGTTTTTACGAGTCCATCACTGTTGGCGGGGCTGATGGGGTTGTCGGCATCGACCGGTGGAGTACCGGAGAACATCGTTGGCACCGACCGGTTTCATCTTGACATAATCCAGAGGTTCCGGTCCGGCAAGTTTTTTATTGCCGGAGATGCGTTGACAGTCACTCTTGTTGGTAGTACTTTGTAATACTCATGCACAGAGGAGAAAAAATGAAGCGGGAACGGGTTTTTACCTTTAAGGCTGACGCTGAAATGGCTGAGCTTCTGGACCGGTTGGCCAATAAGTCTGAGTTTATCCGCAAGGCGATAGAGGAGGCCTTGGGCAGCCGCTGTCCCCTCTGCAACGGTACCGGCTCGCTGACTCCAGAGCAATCGACCCATATGCGGCAGTTTCTTGCCTTGCATTCCCTGGAGCGGTGCGAGAAATGTAATGCGGTGCATTTTGTCTGCCAGTGCGAGGGCGCCGGCTCACCGCATTGATCTGCGGCCACGAACCAGCATGGCTGACCAGATAGTGTTCATCCAGAAACGAGATATGATACTCCTCGGCGCAGCAACAGAGCTTTCCATGCTGATGAATTTCATGTAAAAAGGAGGAGAATATGAAAAAATGGTTGTTTTCCGGAGTGTTGATGGCGTTTCTTGTCTGGTGTGCGCCGGCCTTGAGCGCTGTCACGGTCTTTGTCTCCATCCCTCCGCAGAAATGGTTGGTCGAGGTGGTGGCTGGGGAGGAGGTGAAGGTGGAAGTACTGGTGAAGTCAGGTCAGGATCCCCATACCTTCGAGCCGTTGCCGCGTCAGGTCGCCATGATGGCCAAATCCCGCCTCTGGTTCACCATAGGGATGCCCTTTGAGCGCCAGTTGAAGCAGAAAATAGCGGGTACGGCCCCCGGGCTGACCGTGGTGGCCATGGATAAAGGCATCGTCAAACTGCCCATGGCCGACGGTGACCATGATCATGGTCATGGTCATGTCGAGGAAGACCCGGCGGACTATGGCCCCTACGAGGCGGATCTGGCCGATCCGCATGTCTGGCTGTCACCGTCGAACCTGCAGCTCATGGCCTGGGGGGTTGGCATGGCCCTGGCCGATATCGATCCCGCCCATAGTCGAGAGTATCATGACAACGTCCAGAGGGTCTGTGAGCGTCTCGCTCGCCTCGATACCCGGATCAAGGCCATGCTGGCCCCATATCGGGGCGCCTCCTTCTTTGTCTACCATCCGACCTTTGGCTATTTTGCCGATGCCTACGGCCTGCACCAGGAGGCGGTCGAGGTCGGCGGTAAATCTCCTGAGCCACGGCAACTCGCGGCCCTTATCGGCAAGGCTAAGGCGGAGAAGGTGAAAATCATTTTCGTCCAGCCCCAGTTCGACCCGAAGGCGGCGGAGGCCATCGCCGCCGCCATTGGCGGTCGGGTGGTGCCGCTTGACGCCCTGGCCGAAGACGTGCCGGAGAACCTGCTGACGATAGCGACGAGAATCGAGGAAGTTTTACGGCAATGAAGCGGTGGGAGACCGATAACGGCGATCAGTTGGCGATACGGATCAGGGATCTGTCGTTTGCCTATGACCATGAGCATCAGGTGTTGACGGAGGTCGACCTGGATGTCTGGCCGCTTGATTCGGTCTGCGTGGTCGGGCCCAACGGTGGCGGTAAGACCACCCTGATGAAGCTGATCATCGGCCAGTTGTCCCCCGATTGTGGGGCGATATCGATCTTTGGCAAAAAGCCGGAGAAAAACCGCCAACTGATCGGTTATGTACCCCAGTACGCGGTGTATGACCGGCAGTTCCCCATCTCCGTCAGGGAGGTGGTCTGCATGGGCCGATTGAGCAGGGGTCTGGCTGGACGCTATAGCCGGGCGGACTGGGCGCAGACCATGCACGCGCTGGCGGAGGTGGGGCTCACCCAGGCTGCCGATCAGCCGTTTTCCGCCCTGTCCGGCGGTCAGCGGCAGCGGGTGCTGATTGCCAGGGCCCTGGCTTCCGGGGGCCGGATACTCATTCTCGACGAGCCGACCGCCAACATCGATCAGGAAGCGGAATCCCATTTCTTTGATCTGCTACAAGAGCTCAACCAGCGGATGACCATTCTGATGGTGACCCACGATGTCGGCTTCGCCGCCAAGTTTTTCACCCGTATCGCCTGTGTGAACAGACGGGTGGTGATACATCCCACCAGCGAGATGACCGGTGAGCTGATTGAAGAAATATATGGTGGCGATCTGCGGATGATCCGTCACGACCACATCTGCAGCAGCGAAGGGCACCAGCATGATTGACTTCCTTGTGGCTCTGGCTGACCCCGACATGCCGTTCGTCCGTTATGCGGTGATTGCCGGGGTTCTGGCGGCAATTCCGTTTGGCATCATCGGAACGTACGTGGTGGTTCGGCGGATCAGTTATATCGCTGGGGCCATCGCCCACTGTACGCTCGGTGGCATCGGCGTGGGGTTGTACCTGCAGAACAGACTTGGCATCACCTGGTTCGGGCCGCTGCAGGGCGCGATTGTGGTGGCCCTGCTGGCGGCGATCGTCCTCGCCCTGGTCAGCCGTTTTGGCGGTGCGCGGGAAGACAGCGTGATCGGTGCGCTCTGGTCGGCCGGTATGGCCATTGGCCTGCTGTTTCTGGCCAGAACGCCGGGATATGTCGACCCCATGAGCTATCTGTTTGGCAATATCCTGTTGATAACCTCCTCGGACATCTATCTGGTGCTCGCCCTCGACGTCGTGGTGCTGGTGATCATCGGCCTCTTCTACAACACCTTCCTCGCCATCTGCTTCGACGACGAATATGCCGGTCTGCGGGGGGTTCCCACCCACTGGTTCTATCTGGTGCTCCTCTGTTTGACCGCCCTGACCATCGTCCTGCTGGTGCGGGTGGTGGGCATTGTCATGGTGATTGCCCTGTTGACGCTGCCGGCGGCCATTGCCGGCAACTTCGCCGGCAGCGTCCGGCAGATGATGGTGCTGGCGACCCTCTTCTGCGCGACGTTCATCCTGGTCGGTCTCGGCGCCAGCTACCCCCTCGATCTGCCCAGCGGTCCGGTGATTATTGTTATCGCCGCGGCGACTTACCTCGCGGTGACCGTTATCCGTCGACTACGGCGCCAGAATGTCTCGTAAGGGTTCTTACCACCATCACTATGGTGGACTGTATCATTTTGGTTTCCACTTCACCTCGTTATCGTAATATTCTTCTCTATGCGGTAAGTATTTTTCCCTGAATCTTTTCGCTATGCGTCGGCCGGCAGGCGGCGTAGAGACCTATCGGTGGAGGGGAAAATGGAGCATCTGCAGAAGAAGTACGGTATCTGGACGGCGATCGCCATGGTAATTGGCATCGTGATCGGTTCAGGGGTGTTTTTCAAGGCTGACGACGTGTTACAGGCCTCCGGCGGCAGCCTGCCGATTGCGCTGTGCGCCTGGTTGATCGGCGGGGCGATCATGGTGGTCACCGCCTATGTGTTCGCGATGATCGCCAGCCGGATCGAGCGAGTCAACGGGGTTGTCGATTATTTTGAAGAGGCCTACGGCTGGCGAGCCGGTTATCTGGTCGCCTGGTTCATGACCATTGTCTACTATCCCACCCTGGTGGCGGTGCTCGCCTGGGTGTCGGCCAGCTATTCCCTCGTCCTGCTCGGGGCAAAGGACGGGGTGTGGCCGCTGGCCTTTGCCTACATGGTCCTCTTTTTTCTGTTGAACGTCTATTCGCCGGTCCTGGCGGGCATCTGGCAGGTTTCCGCCACCATTATCAAGCTTATCCCCCTGGCGCTGGTCGCCGTGGTCGGCCTGGTCTCAGGCCTTGCTTCGGGCCAGACCGTGGCCAGTTTCAGCCATGCCGCCCAGACGGTCGCCCATGGCGGCGGGCTGGCGGTGGCTACCCTGGCCACCGCCTTCGCCTACGAGGGCTGGATTGTCGCCACCTCCATCAATGCCGAACTGCGGGATGCCAAACGAACTCTGCCAAGAGCCCTGCTCATTGGCGCGGCGACCGTGGTGCTTATCTATATGCTCTACTATCTGGGAATTTCCGGGGTGCTCTCCAACGAGGAGGTGATTGCGGCCGGCGATGGGGCGCCGGTCAAGGTCATCGCCCTGGTCTTTGGCAGAATGGGCGGCACCTTGCTGACGATTTTCGTGATCATTTCCTGTCTAGGCACCTTGAACGGCCTGATCATGGGGGCTTCCAGAGGGATGTTTGCCATCGCCTCCCGAGGTCTGGGTCCTGCGACCAGGATCTTTGCCGCTATCGATCCCGCCACCAACAGTACACGGAATTCAGCGATTGCCGGCTTTCTTCTCTCCAGTCTGTGGCTGGTGGTGTGGTACGGTAATTTCGCCGGCTGGTTTGCCGGCCAGTTCATGGATATCTCCGAATTGCCCATCGCCTTTCTCTACGTCATCTACATCGCCCTCTACGGCTGGGTGGTCAGGCGATTCGTGGATCTGGGTTTTTTCGATCGCTACCTGGCGCCGGCGCTTGCCGCTCTCGGGTCGCTGTATATCATCTGGGGGGCGGTGCAAAAGGACATGTTTCTGCACTTCCTGCTGTTGACCCTGGCCATCGTGGTGTTTGGTCTGCCCTTCATGCGCTTGGACCGCTCGTAACCCGCAAGAGCAATCCGGGGTAAACCATCACCGGGCGTGCGCCTGGTTCAGCAGGGGCGTGCTCTTTTTCAACACGAGGGAGGTGGAATCTGTGGATTTTCCAACGACACTGGCCACCAGCCGACTGGTACTGACCGAGGCGGCCATTACCGAACGGCTGCGACGCCGCAGCGATGTGATATTGCATCCGAGTCTGTTTATTACCCCGCTGATCTATGATGATCGCGGCCGGGACTGCCTGACGGAGATTTACCACCAGTACCGGGAGATTGCCCGAGCGGCGTCGCTGCCGATGCTGCTCTGTGCGCCGACCTGGCGGGTCGATCGGCAGCGCTGCGCCGTGGCAGGCCTGGGCGATTCGCTCAACCGCGATGCCGTTCGTTTCATGGTGGAACTGCGCGACAGCTGGCAGGACCCTCGCTCACCGGTCTTTGCCGGTGGTCTGATCGGCCCCAGAAATGACTGTTATCAGGGCGCTTCGGCCCTGCCGGTCGATGAGGCGGAGCGCTATCACCGCTGGCAGATCGGAGAACTGGCTGCGGCAGGCGTCGAGGTGGTTGTCGGCCAGACCTTCCCGGCGGTGTCAGAGGCAGTGGGCGTGGCCAGGGTCTGCGCAGCTGCCGGTCTCCCGCATATCCTGAGCTTTGTCATCAACCGCCACGGTTCGCTGCTCGACGGCACGCCCCTGGCCGCGGCAGTTGCCGCGGTCGATCAGGAGACCGACGGTTCACCGATCTGCTATATGGTCAATTGCGCCTATCCCCTTTTCTTACAGGCGGAAAAACAGCCTCCGGAGCTGTGGCGCAGGCTGTGGGGAATCCAGGCCAACAGCTCCTCGCTTGATCATAACCAGCTCGATGGCTCGGTCGAGCTGCACCAGGACAGCCTTCAGGAGTGGGGGGAGGCGATGCTCACCCTGCATCGACGCCATGGTCTGAAGATTCTCGGCGGCTGCTGTGGTACAGATGATAGATATCTCAGCTATATCACACAAAATGTTTGCTATCCTGAGACGGAAGGGTGAGGAGGCGCCGCTTTGGGGAAAATTCTCCGTGACAGGTGTACAAGCGGTGTTCCGCGTGTTAGGCTTTGAGGAGAGCCCTTGGCAAATTTCTGTAACTGTTCACCAGCACCCCATTTTCGCCCGATCAGAGCTCATCGCATAGCCGGCTAGAGCGATGAGCCCTGCTTGAACGAACCTGGTGCACCAGATGAATAGTTGCAGGCCGTGGTAGTGCTCTCTTTTTGCGCATACCGCTGAACGGTTGCAAATTTCCCATCGGACCGACGGTTCCGACTTCCTGGCACGGGAGGCTGTGATGAAGACGATGAAGGCGTTGGTGAAGGCAAAGGCTGAACCCGGTCTGTGGCTGCAGGAGGTACCTGTCCCGGTCGCGGGCAAGAGCGAGGTGGTGATCAAGATCCTGCGCACGGCCATCTGCGGCACCGATGTGCATATCTATAACTGGGATGGCTGGGCCCAGAAGACGATCCCGGTTCCCATGCATATCGGTCATGAGTTTGTCGGTCGGGTGGCGGCGATCGGCGAGAATGTCACGGACTACAGGGTGGGCGATCTGGTCTCCGGTGAAGGGCATCTGGTCTGCGGTCACTGCCGTAACTGCCTGGCGGGGAGACGGCATCTCTGCCCGAACACCAGTGGGGTCGGAGTGAACAGAGCCGGGGCCTTTGCCGAATACCTGGCCATTCCTCAGGTCAACGTCTGGTATTGCGATCCGACCATTCCCCTCGATGTGCTGGCCTGTTTCGATCCTTTGGGCAATGCGGTGCACACCGCCCTGTCCTTTGAGGTGCTGGGCGAGGATGTTCTGATCACCGGCGCCGGGCCGATCGGCTGCATGGCCGCGGCTGTTGCCCGTCATGCCGGGGCCCGGCACGTGGTGGTTACCGATATCAACCCCTACCGTCTCAACCTGGCCAGAGAGGCCGGAGCGACGCGGGTGGTCGACGTCTCGGTCGAAGATTTAGCCGAGGTGCAGAACGAATTGCAGATGCGGGAAGGGTTCGATGTGGCGATGGAGATGTCCGGCAACCCCGCCGCCCTTGAGGCGATTTTCGCCAATATGTGTCATGGCGGCAAGATCGCGATGCTCGGCATCCTGCCCGACGCCACCCCGGTGAACTGGAACACCGTGGTCTTCAACGGCCTGACCATCAAGGGGATCTATGGCCGGGAGATGTTCGAGACCTGGTACAAGATGACCACCATGATCCAGAGCGGGCTGGATATCACCCGACTCATCACCCACCATTTTCATTACACCGAGTACGAAAAAGCCTTTGCGGCGATGCGCTCGGGCAACGCCGGCAAGGTTGTGCTCGACTGGCAGGAGGAGGCATCATGACGACTGCACGACTGGATCGAAGTCTGGCGGCCGAACTGGCGAGGCTGACGGCAGAGGGGCGGGCCAAGCCTCTCGAGAGAGTCATTACCGGCTATCGCCCGGCCAAGGGGGACCAGGGGCCGCGCTATCTGCTGCTGGGCCAGGAGGGTGAATTTTTACGATGCAATTCCAATTCCTATCTGTCGCTTGCCAATCATCCGGCCCTGGTGGCGGCGGCCGACAGGGCAACTCGTGCCTGCGGGGTCGGCCCTGGGGCGGTGCGATTCATCGATGGGACCTTCAGCTATCATCGAGATCTCGAACGGCGGATAGCCGAGTTCATTGGCAAGCCGGCTGCGAAAATCTTCAACTCGGCCTATACCGCCAACTGCGGACTGGCGCTTGCCGTCGGCTCAGAGAGAACCCAGTGGATAGGTGACCAGCTCAACCATAACTCGATTATTCGGGCCATGCGCATCGCCGGGGTCGCCAGCCACCGGAAGGGGATCTATCGCCATAACGATATGGCGGATCTGCGCCGCTGCCTTGACGAGGTGCCTGCCGATATCGAGCGGGTGATGGTCATCTTTGATGGGATCTTCAGCATGCGGGGCGACTATGCGCCGATCGATCGAATCATCACGCTCTGCCGGGAATATGACGGCCGGTTCCGGGACGGTGTCATCACCGTGGTAGACGATTCCCACGGCATTGGCGCCTATGGTGAAACCGGCCGGGGTACCGCCGAATACTGCCAGGCCACTCCCGATATTGTCGTCGGTACCTTCGGCAAGGCCTTCGGGGTCAACGGGGGCTTCATTGCCGCCAGCGAAACCGTGGTGGAGAGCGTCCGGCAGCGGGCCGACACCTACATCTATACCAATCCCTTAAGCGTGGCCGATTGCGCCGCGGCCCATCAGGCCATCGAGATCTGTGACAGCGCCGAGGGCCGGCAACTCCTCGCTGCGCTGGCCAGGCGCACCGCCCGTTTCCGCGAGGGGCTCAGCCGTCTGGGGCTGGAGTCGATCTCCGGTCCCCATCCGGTGGTGCCGCTGATGGTGAGAGACAGTGCCAGAACCCGGGCCATGGTGGAAGGACTGTTCGCGGCCGGAATTCTGGTGGTAGGTTTGACCTTCCCGGTTGTTCCCCGGGGCGATGAGTCGATCCGTTTTCAGATCAATGCCGGTCACACCGATGGGGATATCGACACGCTCCTTTCGGTCCTGGCATCACTGGTCGGTGCGGCCTGAGCGGCAGGCGGAGCGACTGAGGACTCTTGTCGAGTGATTGCCCTGGATAACGATGGGCGAAGAACTCTGGCCACGGCCTAAACGTTATTGCCCTCTACCATAGCTGCATATCGCTCCATTTTCCTGACATTGCCATCGTGAAAGCTGGGTTGCCGCCTCCCGGGCCAGACAAAAAATACTGTTCTCGGGTTGTGATTCTCTCTGGCTATTATGCTTTGATAATTATCAAAAAACCACGTTACATCGCGCGTTGGCGCTTCCGACAATACAGGTTGTCTGTAGGATATATTGTTGCATTGTGGCCCGAGCCTTTGGTAGGGTAATATATAGATGTTTGCAGTGGTAGTCTCGTCACCGTCATAGTCAATTGGAGGGCTCAATGGATGAGGTTCAGGCGCTGATCGAGAGAATCAGAAAGAGTGTTCTGGCTGAGGCAGAGCAGAAGTTTGCCGACGAAACATTCCAGCAGCTGCGGCATTCTCTGCACAATGGCCGGATGCGGGATGCGGACGGTTTTGCCAGTGTGGTAGCCGATAACGGCACCTGCATGGAGGTCTATCTCAAATTTGTCGGGAACCGTGTCGACGGTGCCTCCTATGTCTCGGATGGTTGCAGCCTGACCTGCCTGTGCGGCTCGTGTCTTGCCGATATGGCGATCGGCAAGACCCCGGTAGAGTTGTTGCGGATCGGGGTGACCGATCTCTTGAAAAGAGTGCAGCGCAGCGGAGAGGGCATCGAAGGCTGGGCTCTGCTGACGGTGGAGGCCCTGCACAAGGCCGTCGAGCGGTACTGGGTCGCCCGTCACGGGCAAGGAGCCTTGCAGAAGTTGCAGCGCCGGCCGCGTTTTGTCGCTGTGGGCAGAGGTACCTCCTATCGGCAGCACTCCCACTGACAGGGGGCGGATTGTGTGAAAAGGGTCGATTCCCCGCCAAGAGGGGACATCGGCCTTTTTTTATGCCCGAAGGCCGCGCTTTCAACCAGGATATCTCATCAGTTTTATCCGAAAATCGCCGACAAGGAGTCGTTGGCACTTCCTCGGGATTTTCATGGTTTGTCGTGAACTGGCGGCTGTCTGCTCCGCGCCGGCCAGAGGAGGCCGGGGTATGCAAGGAGACCATTGCAAACCGGGAAAAGTCAGCTACAATAGGGCAGCTGTGGTCAGTTGAAAGATGTGGCAACCTGTCGTCGTGGCACCCCAGACGGTGCTGTGGTTGGCTGGAGAGTGTCCGTCCAGAAACACGAATTTTTTGTCTAAATCGAGGCGCTCGATAAATTTTATCACAGGCATATGCTTGATATTATGAGGATAAAATTTTAAGGGCAACGAAGAGTTAGGCCAAAAAGGCCGTTTCTGGATGGACACCGGAGAGTTTTGTCCATGCCATCCGTGAGGCATGGCCTGAGGTCTGCGGTCCGCTGGTTGGTGGTGGAGTCGACGGCGATATGCCTCCGGGTGCGACCTCCTCGTCTGGAGGTCGCTTGCAGAGAATCACCTACGGTAACAGAACAGATGCGCGCAGCAGCCGGCGTTTTTGAGCGGTGGTCTGCCCATCTGGCGTATTGGATGAGGTTGTTTATGGGGAGTTCTTTTCAGGATCAACTGCTGAAGCTGGGCCTGGTCAACAGGCAGCAGGTGGAAAAAGCCAAAAAGTCCCAGCACGGTGAGCGGGTCAAGAAAAAGGGGAAGAAACCGCCGGTCAAGGTTGATGAAAACGCCTTGTTGGCGGAAGAGGCGCGGGCCAAAAAGAAGGAACGGGCCCGGCAACTCAATCTGGAGCGCGAGGCTAAACTGCAAAAACGTGCTGATGCGGCCCGTATCCGCCAGCTGGTGGAGACCCACTGTCTGGGCAAGGATGAACGGGGCGTGGCCTACCGCTTTGTCGATCGGAAAAAGGTCTACAGAATCTTCATCGACCAGTCCGTGGTCGACAAGCTGAGTCGTGGTCGGGCCGGCATTGTCCGCCTGGCCGAGCAGTATGAGGTCTGCCCGGCAGAGATCGTCCGCAAGATTCAGGCGATCGATGCTGCGGTCGTGGTGCTGTTCAACGCGTCGCCCGGGGCCGAAGAGGACGACAGCGCAGCCGACGACCCCTACGCCGGTTACGAAGTGCCCGATGACCTGGTCTGGTAGGCTGGAACTGGTCGACGCAGGCAAGTGCACCTTGCCAGGCTGGGCTGGCTGGCCTTGAGCTTATTCTTCAGGATTCTCGCCAGCGCGGCAAGCTCGCTTACCTGATGTTCATCCAGAAACGAGATATTTTGGCCTAAATCGAGGCGTGAGAGAAATTTTACCACAGGCATATAAGTGATATTCCGAGGATAAAATTTCGAACACAACGAAGAGTCAGGGCAAAAGAGCCGTTTCTGGCTGGGCACTACCTGGGCCAGCCGAGTCGGCTATCGGGTGGAAATCTGCGGGGCGAGCAGGATCTGCAGATTGCCCTTGACGCTTCGTATATCGGCGATGTGGGGAGTGATGACAAGAGTCTTGGCGCCGGTCTGGGTGACAAGTGGCTCAAGATCCTCAATCTTTATCGGGAACTCGCTGCCGTGCAACAGCTGCAGGATGGTGTTGCTGATATCGCCGCCGCCGGAGTCTTTGGCGGCGTTGACCCGTTCGACCATCGGTTGGACCACCAGGGTCTGGCTGGTCCGGTCAAAGCGCAGGCTGGCCCGGGTATTGAAATCCAGCTCGATTTCGCCGACATTGAGTTGAATGTTCTGCCCGGCCAGCGAGGTGACGACCTTGAGCTGATCCCCCGCCAGGTGCAGCCGACAGACCAGCTGCTGATCGAGCAGTTGCAGATCGCTGATCTCGATGATCCGCAGGTTGCCCTGCAGGTTCTGGGAGTTGGCGGTATAGGTGAAGGGCAGGGCGGCCGTTATCGCTTCGTTGAGCACACCTTCCGGCAGATTGAGGGTCATCACCGAGGTGCTCTCACGGGACTCGGAAGCCGCGGCGGCAACAGAGGGAAGCAGAAGAACAGATGTCAGAACGATAAGAAGGAAACGTTTCATGTGGTTACCCTTTCTGTTTGGCTGTGTTGTGGGCGGCGTTGCTGCAGGTTTGCGCAAGAGAGGCATTGGCCAAGACACCAGAGTACAGACTGCTTTGCCAATATGCAACCGCAAAACAGACCTCGGTGGCGCTCTGGCCAATCGGCTCGAAAGAGGCCATCGCTGCCGCGGCCGTCACGATCATTCTCCTGGCTCTAGATAATGCCGATTCTCACCGTTACCTCTGACTGCCTGTTCACTGAAATCGACCTGGCGCTGGAACAGGAGTTGAAACGCCAGCTGACCATCGACAATCCCCAGTATCTGGCGGCCAGGAAATTCGGGCGTTGGATCGGCAAGAAGCTGCAGCCGACCTTAAAGTACTACCAGCCGGTGCCCGGCGGGCTCCGTTTTCCACGCGGCTTTTCCAATCAGGCGGTACGTCTCTGCCGGGATCTCTCTGGCACCGCCCCGGAGATTGTCGACCAGCGCCGGCTGCTTCCAGCTATTTCTTCTGGTTTTTCAGGAACTTTGCGTCCATATCAGCAACAGGCGGTGGAACTGGTCTGTAACCGCTCGTTTGGGGTGCTCGAGGCGGGAACCGGCAGCGGCAAGACTGTCATGGCCCTTGCCGCAGTGGCCCGGCGCCAGCAGCCGACCCTGGTGGTGGTCCATACCAAGGAACTGCTTTACCAGTGGCAGGAGCGGATTGCAACCTTTCTGGGCAGCGAGGCGGGTCTGGTCGGTGACGGGCATTTTTCTCTCGCGCCTGTTACGGTGGCCATCGTCAATACCGCCCGGAAGCGGGCTCAGGAACTGGTGCCCCATTTCGGCCATCTGGTGGTCGATGAATGTCACCGGGTACCGGCCGCGCTCTTTACCGAGGTGGTGGCTCATTTCGACTGCTATTTCCTGCTGGGCCTTTCCGCCACCGCCTTCCGCAGCGATGGCGGGCTGACCAAACTGATCTATTATTTCATGGGCGAGCTGATCCACAGGGTGGACCAGGATGAGCTGCAGGCTACCGGTGCGGTGTTGAAGCCGGAGCTGATCCGCCGCCCGACCCGGTTCAGCTACCCGTATCGCGGTGATTATCAGGCCCTGATCAAGGCGCTGACCCGTCACCAGGGCCGGAATATGCAGATTGCCGAAGATATCGCGCAGGTGGTGGCCGATGAGGATGCCGGTATCGCTCTGGTGGTCTCTGATCGGGTAGGTCACTGCGAGCTGCTGACCCGTCTGCTGGTCGAACGGGGAATCGACGTCGCGCTGTTGACCGGCCAACTGGCCGCCGAGCGGCGGGCCGAGGTGGTCGAGGCGGTGCGGGCGGGAAATCTGCAGGTGCTGGTGGCCACCATCCAGCTGATCAGCGAGGGTTTTGACTGTCCTGGTCTCTCCACCCTCTTTCTCACCACGCCGATCACCTTCGAGGGCCGGCTGCTGCAGGTGATCGGCAGGATCATGCGGCCGGCTGCCGGTAAGCGGGCCCGGGTCTTCGACTATGTGGACGAGGAGGTGCGGACCCTGACCCGTTCCGCCAATATCAGAAAGCGGGTGCTGGCCGAGCTGTGATGCTCTGGTCGACAATGGTCGGGATAGGGCGATTGCGCCAGAGCTGTCGGCAAATAGTTTGCGTGTTGCAGAGACTTTGGGTATAAAGGAGGGTTCTGCGCTGCCCGAACGGCATTTTTCGGTACCCGTATCCGCTGTCGGGCATGTTTCCTTTTTTCTTTTCATCAGCATGTCGAGTGCATATGAGGTGACCGTCCGGGCCGCTTCGCAGACGCCCGAACCGTTCAGGACAGAGTATGGAACAGAGTAAGATACGCAACGTGGCGATTATCGCCCACGTTGATCATGGTAAAACCACCCTGGTGGATCAGCTTTTCAAACAGTCGGGAATGTTCCGGGACAATCAGCAGGTCGCGGAACGGCTGATGGATTCGATGGACCTGGAGCGGGAAAGGGGTATCACCATCACCTCGAAAAACGGCTCGTACACCTTCGGCGACTATTGGATCAACATCATCGATACCCCCGGCCATGCCGATTTCGGTGGCCAGGTGGAGCGGGTGCTGCGCATGGCCGATGGCGCCCTGCTGCTGGTCGACGCCCAGGAAGGGCCGATGCCGCAGACCTATTTCGTGTTGAAGAAGGCCCTGCAGAACAACCTGCCGGTCATCGTGGTGATCAACAAGATCGACAAGCCGGCCGCTCGATGCGACTGGGTGGTCGATCAGGTGTTCGATCTCTTCGTCAAGCTGAACGCCCCGGACGACATCCTCGATTTTCCGGTGGTCTACGCTTCGGCCAAGCAGGGCTACAGCATCCTCGAACTGGGCGAGCCGATTGTCGATGGCGGCAATATGGAGGCCATCTCGCAGTTGATCGTCGCACATATTCCGGCCCCGGCCGGCAACGTCGATGAACCGTTGCAGATGCAGGTCAGCACCATCGATTACTCCCCCTATCTGGGGCGGCTGGGCATCGGCAAGGTGGTCAATGGCATGATGCGCATCAACCAGCCTATTGCCGTGGCCAGACGCGACGGCTCGGTAAAACCGGTGCGGATTGCCAAGATCTTCCGTTTTCAGCGCGACGAGAAGGTGGCGGTCGACGAGGTGGGGGTGGGGGAAATCGTCGCCATCGCCGGTATGGAGGATGTCACTGTCGGGGTGACCTTCACCGATACCGAGAATCCCCGACCGCTGCCGCTCATCACCATCGATCCGCCGACTATCTCGATGAATTTTATCCCCAATGACTCGCCCTTTGCCGGCAAGGAGGGCAAGTACGTCACCTCCCGCCATATCGATGAACGACTGCAGCGGGAGGTGCTGGCCGATGTAGCCCTGCAGTACGAGCCACTCACCGACGCGGTGGGCTTCAAGGTCTCTGGCCGCGGTGAGTTGCATCTCTCCATTCTCATCGAGAAGATGCGCCGGGAGCAGTACGAGTTCCAGGTGACCCGGCCCGAGGTCATCATGAAAGAGGAGAACGGCAGGTTGCTCGAGCCCTACGAGGAGTTGACCGTCGACGCCGACGAACAGTTCCAGGGGGTGGTCATCGAAAAGCTCGGCAAACTCAAGGGGACCATGGTGGAGATGGGCCTTGAGAACGGCATGGTGCGGATGGTGTTCCATATCCCCACCAGAGGGCTGCTGGGCTACCGGTCACAGTTTATGACCGACACCAAGGGCATGGGGATGATGAGTTATGTCTTTCATCAGTACGGCCCCTATGCCGGCGATATCGTCAACCGGCAGAATGGGGTGCTGGTGGTGAAAGAGCCCTGCGTATCGGTGGCCTATGCGCTCTTTAATCTGCAGGAGCGCGGCAAGCTGTTCATCGGTCCCGGGGTGCCACTGTATCAGGGGCAGATCGTTGGCGAGAACGCCCGGGCCGCGGATATGGTCGTCAACCCGGCAAAAGGAAAGAAATTGACCAACATCCGGGCCTCCGGTACCGACGAGGCGGTTGTTCTGACCCCGCCGACGCTGATGTCGCTGGAAGACTGTATCGCCTATATCAATGACGACGAACTGGTGGAGGTGACTCCGCAATCTATCCGTCTGCGGAAAAAAACGGGAGTCCGGATCAAGGCTTGAACATCATGAGCGATTTCGCTGTCTTTGTCCTCTCCGGCGCGGTGGCCGTCCTCGCCTTCTGGCTGATCGTCAGAAGGTCTGGCGGCGACTGCAGCCCCTGACTGCTGCTCTATGGATCCGTCGGGACGGGTCTGGTGGTCTTTCTGCTTATCAAGGCGCTGCTCTCACTCTGAGCGAGACCTGTCACGAAGTGGTGGTGTCGCTCAGGGTCTTTTTTGGGCGGCAAAATAGTCTTGCAGTATCCGGCCATGATCAAAGGCCAGTTCCGGCAGACTGTCAGGGCCAAACAGCTCGGCCCGGCCGGCGTCGTCGCCCGCCTTCGGCATCCCGGTGGCCTGACCGATAAAGACGGTGGAGGCGGTATGCTGGCGCGGGTCGCGGTCGGGTTCGGAATAGGTGTGGAACTGGCGCAGACCGGTTACCGCAAGACCAGTCTCCTCGGCCGCCTCGCGCAGGGCCGCGTTCTCGTAGGACTCGCCATAATCGACAAAGCCGCCCGGCAGGGCCCAGCCATGGGGGGGATTTTTTCTCTCTATCAAGACGATACGCTCCCCGATCTCGATGATGATATCGACGGTGGGCACCGGATTGCGAAAGCTCATGATTGGCCCCTGACAGTGGGGGCATTTCGTTATCTGTTCCATGGGGTGGCTGCTGTTGTTTGTCCGGAACGTGCCGGCACAAAAAAACTTACCGTGTTGAGGAGTTACCTTGCTCGCTGTGTTTGAGGCAATCTGGTCCAGCCCTGCTGGTTTGTCCGTAATCTCTCAGCACGAAGAGCCCTCTTACCGTGTTGAGGAGTTACCTTGTTCGCTGTGGTTAAGGCAATCTGGTCCAGCCCTGCTGGTCAAGGGCCAGCAGGGCCCGTATCTCTTGCCAGTTTTCCACCGCCGGCAGGCTGTGCCGATCACGGTTCCAGGGATGACTGTAGACGAGGGGGCTGAGGTCAGCGGCAGCGAGCATCTCACAGGTCTCTGCCCTGTCGTCGATAAAATAGTGCAGGTTGCAGGTCGTGATGTGGCGGAGTTTGTCGTCGTGATCTCCCGTCGCTATGAGCCGGATGGCCTGAGAGGTTCTTTTGGGGAAAAAGTGGTTGAACCAGTCCAGCACCGGCTGCTGCAGGGGACGGGCGGTGATGACGGTTATCGGGGCCCTGCCGGCCAGCTCACCCAGCACCTCGACCGCACCCGGCATGGGCTGCAGGCCGGTCTTCAGCGAGTCTTCCATGATTTCCGTAAAGATCTTCTCCACCAACTGGGCGGGAATGCCGACGCAGTCATCGATCTCAAAGTTAGTGATGTCTTCCAGAGTGAAGGAGCAGTACCCATATTGCTGACAGGCAATGCGGAGAAAGGCCTCTGCGGTGTTGGCAATGACCCCGTCGAGGTCAAAGCCGATCCGGTCCGGCTCGATATTGTGTGGTCTCTTCATGATGGGAAGGTGGCCGTCGGTTGGCCATTGCTATGCGTTATGCTGCAGATAGCGCTGCTCGATCGATTGTATCTCGGCGACCAGTCTGCTGTTTTCCGGGGTGGCTATCCCGTATTTCTTGCCTCGTGCGACGATCGCGCCATTGATCGCCTCGATTTCGGTCCTCCGTTTTGCCCGCACGTCCTGGAGCATCGACGAGATATTGGCGGCGGTCTTTGTGCAGACCTCCCGGGTGATCGCCAGCGAATCCGCGGGCACCGAGATATTGGCCGCCCGGGCCACGGCCAGGGCCTCGGCGACCAGTGTTTCCATCCGTTGCGCCGTCTCCGCTCGAACCAGAAGTTCGCCGTTGGGGCAGCCGAGGAGGGCGGTCAGTCCGTTGATGCCGACGTTGACCACCAGTTTGGTCCACAGTCGGGAGAGGATATTGTCACTGGTGCGGGCGGCAAGCCCGCTGGCGGTAAACAGTTCGGTCACCTGCCGCAGCCGTCGGGTCGTTTCGAGACTGGGCTGGTGGAGAAAGCCGAACTGGCTGAGCCCCTTGCCGGCGTGACGCACCTGGCCGGGGCCCACGAGGGTGGCCCCTTCGGTGGTGGTGCCATAGGCCGGGGTGCCCAGACTCGAATCAACGACGATATCCAGGTGGGCGACCCCGTTCTGCATGAACACGAGCAGGGTGTCGGGGCCCTGCAGCGGGGCACAGAACCGCAGGCTGTCGACGACATCGTAGGATTTCACGCAGAGCATGACCACATCGGCCACACCGATCGCTCTGGGAGAGGAGGAGACAGCGAGGTGAATCGCCTCTTCGTTCTCCTGGTTGAAATAGCGTAGGCCGTGGGCCTGGAGCATCCGAGCTCGTGACTGGTTGTGATCCAGCAGGGTGAGGCGGTGGAGAGGGGCGCTCCGGGACAGCCGGGATGCCAGCAGACAGCCGAGGGCGCCAGGGCCGACCAGGACAATGTGCATGATTCGTCGTCCCGTTCAGTTGACGATCTTGGCTTCTTCCACGATCGCCATATACGTGTAGCCGGCGCCAAAGTCCCTGTCGGCGGCGACGACCCCCTCGACGATAACGGTATCGCCCTTGGCGACGGTGGCGTCGGTGGTGACGACCAGATCATGGGTATTGTTCATCGGATCGCCGGTGCCGTCCTGCAGATGCACCCAGTTCCTGCCCATGATGGCGGGCGAGAACTTGACCACCTGGCCGCGCAGTCGTACCGTGGCGCCCTGCAGCTTTTTGGCCTCCTGGAAAATTTCCGCGACGGTGTAGCTGTTGTCGCCCGGGGCCTTGGTCACCGAGACCGTGGCAAAGGGGACCACGGCGCCGGAGCTGCCGCCGCTCATTTCCGGCATGGCTGCCGGGTCGGCCGGGGCCGCTGTCTGGTCCACCTGCTGCTCCCTGGCGACGGCGGCGGCAAAGGAGGCATTGGCGTGGGGCGTCTCTTCGCCGGCGGTTTTGCTCGTAGCTGCCGCGGCACCGCCGTCTGTCGCGGCCTGTTCGTTATCAAGGCCTGCCGAAAAGACAATGGTTGCAAAGGTGCGGTTAAGGGTCTTCGAGTGGAAATCCTTCATCTCCATGCCCGGGCTGTAGTTCACCTGATCGCCGACGGCCACCGTGGTTTCGGGGATGGCGACCCAGGTCTTCTGACCGCCGTTGTCGACCAGCATATAGGTGTATCCGCTGGCATTCATGGTTTCGACCACGCTGCCGTTATCGGCCAGGGCGGAGAGGTGGCCGGACAGGGTGAGCAGGGCCGCGATGGCAAAAGAGCAGGTATATTTTTTGATCATGGTGTCTCCTGAAGGCATGAAGGGATGAGCAATCCTGGCCGCAGACTAATCATTTTCGCCGTGAAAGGCAATGAGGGGCGGCGGGTTCTCGTTGCTGGCCGAGTGAGTTTGCCAGGTCTTTAAAAAAGATGGGCTCGTAAAAACCCAGATCTACTTCGTTGTAGGTCGCAAACGACAATTCGCTGTACCATATGTACTACCAAATTGTCGTTTGCGACGCTACGCCTCGTATATCAGGGTTTTTCCTGAGTCCATCCTGGTGGAACATTCGACTTTTTACGAGAACATCAAAAAAAGGTGCCGGTCACCGTCGGTTCGTTTACCCGGGCAGCACCATCGATTGCAAGACCTTCACCGCCATGGGCTCCACCTGTACCGTTTTGGCCTTTGCCCCTGTTGTGGCGAGGCCGGAGAGGACGATGTCGTTGGGCGGTTCGGCCCCGGTGTCGATCACCTGGCACCAGCACCGCCTGTTGCCAGGGTCAGCGGGGACCGGCGGCAGGGTGAAGGTGAGCGGGTCGGTGGGGCCGCCGTTGAAGGCCAGAAAAAAATCACTGTCCCGGGGTTTATCCTTGCTGCGGCCGTGAAGCAGCATGCCCAGGGCGCGACCGTTGTCGGCCCAGGGGGACGAGTCGGGGCTGAGATCTTGCCAGGCGACCTCCGCCAGCCGGGTCGAACCACCTGGCTGGATCTGCGGGAAAAAATCCTCGCGGCGAAAGACATGGTGCCTCTGGCGCAGTTCGATGCACAGCTTGAAAAAACGCAACAGCCCCCGGTCTTTCCGGTCAAGCCGCCAGTTCAGCCAGCTGATGGGGTTGTCCTGGCACCAGGCATTGTTGTTGCCCTGCTGGCTCCTGCCGAACTCGTCGCCGGCGCAGAGCATCGGCACCCCCTGGGAGAGCATGAGAATGGTCAAGAGGGAGCGGCTGCGTCGGGAGCGTAGTCTGGCGACGGCAGCCGGGGCCGGGTCACCCTCGTGGCCGCTGTTCCAGCTGAGGTTGTTGTTGTCGCCGTCCCGGTTGTTTTCGCCGTTGCGCAGGTTGTCTTTCTGGTTGTAGCTCACCAGGTCATAGAGGCTGAAGCCGTCATGGCTGGTGATGAAATTGATGGAGTTCAAAGGACTCCGGCCGCCTCCCTGGTACAGATCGGAACTTCCGGCCAAGCGGGTCGCCAGCCTGGCGACATAGCCCTCCTGACCGGCCATGAACGAGCGGACATCATCGCGGAACTTGCCGTTCCATTCCCCCCAGCGGGAGTTGGTGGAAAAGGAGCCGACCTGGTACAGACCGGCGGCATCCCAGGCCTCGGCGATGATTTTGGTGTCTCTGAGCACCGGGTCTTCGGCGATGAGTTCGATCATTGGCGGATTGGTCAGGACATTGCCGGCCTGATCCCTGCCGAGGATGGAGGCCAGATCGAAACGAAATCCATCGACATGCATCTCCATGACCCAGTACCTGAGCGACTCTCTGATCAGCGAGCGAACGACGGGATGATTGCAGTTCAAGGTATTGCCGCAGCCCGAGAAGTTGAGATAGTTCTGTGATTCGGGGTCGAGCAGATAGTAGATGGGGTTGTCGATGGCGCGAAAACTGCTGGTGGTGCCGTCATAGCCGCCTTCGCCGGTGTGGTTGTAGACGATGTCGAGGATGACCTCGATACCGGCCTGGTGCAGGGCCCGGACCATGTGCTTGAATTCATTGACCGGTTCGTCCGGGTTATGGGCATAGCCGGATTTGACGGAGAAAAAGGAGACCGGGTTGTAGCCCCAGAAGTTTTTCAACCGTTTCCCGGTGGTCGGGTCGTGGAAGATGTGGTCGTTTTCGTCGAACTCGGTCACCGGCAGCAACTCGACCGCGGTGATACCAAGCTCTTTGAGGTAGGGAATCTTTTCGACAATGCCCTGATAGGTGCCCGGGGCGGTGAGCGAGCGATCCGCCTGGCTGAAGCCTCTGACATGCAACTCGTAGATAATGGTCTGGGCCAGCGGGGTCTTCAGCGGCCGGTCATTGCGCCAGTCGAAATCGTGCTGGAGAATCCGGCAGCAGGGGCTCTCGCCATAGTGAGCCGCCTCTCCCCACTGGCGCGGGGTCAGGGCGTGACAGTAGGGGTCGATCAGAATTCTGTCAGGGTCAAAGACGCACCCTGGTCTGTCGTTGTCGCCCGATATACGGTAACCGTAGGTGAAATCGGTATGGTCGGTCTCCAGCAGAACGTGCCAGATATCTCCGGTACGATGCCTGGCCCGGTCCAGGGGGATCTCATAGCGCTGGATGCCCTGGCGGCTCGTCGCGGGGAAGTCGAGGACCAGGACCACCCGGCTGCCGTGCCGAGAGAACAGGGCGAAGTTGATTCCTTCACTGAGGACGGTTACGCCAAGCGGCAGGGGCAGACCGCCTTTTAGCGGATACGGCAATTTTTTGTTTGGCATAACTAGTAATAATTATTATGTAATAGGTACAATGTGGTAGTGCGCTGGGGGCCAATCACTGCACTATACCGGAGTTCAGCCTGGGTCGGAAGACAGAAGTAGAGAAGAATATACAGAAAAGACGCAAGGAGCCTCTATGGGAATGTTTCATAAAATAAAGGTTGGCGATCAGGTCATCAGCCCGATCGACTGGGAAATGCGGCCGGAATTGACGTTTGGAACCTTTGAATCATGGGGCGGGCGTGAACGGGTTCGCAACAACGACGAGCGGATCTACTATTTCTTTATCGACGATTGGGGGGAGCGTCCCAAGCTCTGCCTGATGGAACGCGGGGTCAAACACGCCAAGGTGCTGGCCGAGATCAAGGCTCCGCTGGCGATGCTGCGGGCCTGTGTCGACGAGCAGGGCTATGTGGCGCGTTTTGAGCAGAGCTTTGCCATAAACGATGAGATCCGTGACTGGCTTATCGACAACGTCCTCGACGATGATGGCGACTCCGCCCTGGTGGTGCCGGTCATCGAAGAGGAAGAGACGGAGGATATGGGGGCGCCGCTGCCCGCTCGCCAGGATGTCGAAGGGGTGGCAGATGGTATCATCCTGCCGGTTGCACCGGCGTATCTCCAGGAAGAGGAGACCGGCGGGCTACTTGCGCGTTACGGTTTCTTCGATGCCGAGTTGAACCCGACGGGGGGCTTTGCCAACTGTTTTGTCGACAGTGGTGACGAACGGACGGTGATTGATCTCCGGACCGGCCTGATGTGGCAGCGTGGCGGTCTCGACATCAACTCCATCCGGCAGATGCGCAAGGAGATTGCCGAGTGCAACGCCAACACCTTTGCCGGCCATGCCGACTGGCGCATGCCCACGGTCGAGGAGGCGATGTCGCTGATGGAGTCTGAAAAGAACGGCAAGGGGCTGTTTCTCCACCTCTGTTTTTCCCGGAAATACCCCTTTATCTTCGTGGAGGCGCGACGGAAACCGGGCGGTTACTGGTTCGTCGATTACAAGCAGGGCCGGCTGTTCTGGTCGTCGGGCACCATCCCCGGCGGGTTCGGACGGCTGGTGCGCACGCTCACTTGAACGTTACGGCTTTTCCCAGCTGACAGTAGCGGGCCATCTCTGCCGGCGGCACCATGCTGCCGCCGGTAGCCCAGACGACATGGGTCGCCTGTTTGCCGTCCTGGGCCGTAAGGCCGCAATCCGCCAGGTAGCGGGGAGTTGCGGCGAGATGGCCGATACCTGCCAGGCCGGCTGCGGCCGATGGCTCGAGGAAGATGTCCTCGCTGTCGGCCAACTGGCTGAGCTGACGGTACATGGTGGCATCATCGACCGTGAAGACCCCGTCGATCAGCGGGGCCAGCATCCTGCCGACGAAGCCGGAGGGGCGACCGACCGCCAGGCCGTCGGCGGCGGTGTGATTGTCGAGACCGAAATCCTCGACCGAGATCTGCTCATGGAGCCCGGTAGCCAGGCCCAGCAGCATGCAGGGTGAGTGGGTCGGCTCGGCGAAAAAGCAGTGGACATCATCACCGAAGAGATGCTTCAAACCAAAGGTCACCCCACCCGGGCCACCTCCCACTCCACAGGGCAGGTAGACGAACAGCGGATGGTCGCGATCGACGGTGATCGCCATGGCCGCCAGCTGCTCGGCCAGCCGCCGACCGGCCACCGCATAGCCTAAAAAGAGGTTTCGGGAGTGCTCGTCGTCAATGAAGTGGCACAGGGCGTCTTCCGCGGCCTGCTGGCGTCCGGCTTCGACCGCCGCGCCGTAGTCGGTTCGGTATTCCACCACCTCCACCCCATGGCTGCGCAGCAACTCTTTCTTCCACGCTCTGGCATCGGCCGACATGTGTACTATCACCTGGAAACCAAGGGCGGCGCCCATGATGCCGATACCAAGGCCGAGGTTGCCGGTGGAGCCGACCGCCAGGCGATGCCGGGCCAGCACGGTTCGACAGTGTGGTTCGGCCAATATCCCGTAATCATCGTCGCTCGCCAGCAGGCCATGACCCAGCGCCAGCTGTTCGGCATAGTGGAGTACCTCGTAGATGCCACCTCGGGCCTTGATCGAGCCGGAGATGGGCAGCAGGTGGTCGCACTTGAGGAGCAGGCGGCCCATTGTGCCCATCGCGCCGCTGTCGCTGTCTGGAAAGAGGAGTCGCTGCATGGCCGGAATGGCCACCAGTGGTGATTCGATGATTCCCCCGGCCCCGGTGGTTTCCGGAAAGAGTCTGGTCAGCAGGGGCTGAAAGCGGGCCAGCCGCAGCCTGGCCCCCTCGATATCCGCGGCGGTCAGTTCGGCCCGGGCCAGGGTGGCTTTCGCGCCGGCTGTCGCCGGGTTGAACCAGCAGGTCTCTTGGCCGGCCATGACCTGGCGCAATTCCGGTATCTCGGCGCACCAGGCCTCGATGACCTCCGGGGAGAAGACGGTCATCGGAGACAGGCGTGGCGCGACAGGCTGGCCAACCACCTTCTCTGGTCTGTTCCGCTTTGTCGTTTCATGGCAGATTCTCCAATTATGCCTGGGCCGCAGCCAGTTCCTCGAGGCGGGCGGCATGACGTCGCTCCTCGTCAATGATCGCGGTGAGTTCGCCGGCTGCCTGGTCGTCGTCGACCAGGCTGTGCAGAAACTCATAGAAGAGAATGGTGTCCTGCTCAAAGGTGCGAAACTGGGCCAGCAGCTCGGCGATGGTATCGCTGCGGCTCAGCTGCTCCTGATCCAGCGAGAAGGTCTGGTTGGCGACCATCTCGCGCAGCAGGGACTGACCCATCGCTTCCAGTTCCGGATGCTGGCCGCTGACCTCCACCCTGGCTTGCTGGCTGGTGAACCAGCGGCGATGGCGGGCCTCTTCGTCGGCCAGCCAGTTCAGCAGCCTGCAAAGCCGGGGGTCGTCGGTTTTCGCTGCCGCCTGGCGGTAGGCGGCTTCGCCGTTGCGTTCGATCTGGATGGCGATACTGTAGATGTCGATCGTTCTGAACATGGCGGATTGGCAAAGGCCTGTGTGGTCTGAGTTCTGGTCGGTCATCATCGATGATGAAGGAAAAAGCTTTTTCAGTGAAGCAGCTTACCCTGTATTGGCCGGGAAAACAGCAGGTTTTTTCCCGTGGGGCAGCGTGTGGGGAATCTTCTTTAAAACCAATGTTATTCCATATTGTTATCGGAATTCCTCGCTATGGTCCCGGTCGAAACCGGGGCGATGGCCAGAAGGCGAAACGATGGCGGCCCCGGTGAACGAGGGCGAGCGCGGTGGACGACATGCGCAGCTGTTGTCGGCATTGTCGAGCGACTGAGCGAAGAGATGGCGGCAAATGATATTTTTTTTCTCGCAATCCCTAGATATTTGGTGTAATTTGTCAGATTTTCCAAGCCCATTTGTATAGTCTCGATTCCGCTCTCGGGGTCGAAACGAAGGGGTATGCGGAACAGTCGCCGGGGTCTGGCCGGGCCGGGTATCGTATTGACCGGCAGGCGGTGTCAACGGTTGCGTTGAGTCAACCGGAGACAGACGGTGGTTGCCGGTTTGCAGTCCACCAAGGTGGTCCGCATCGGTTGGATTGGCAGTGACAGGGAGCCAAGGCTCCTTGTTTTTTTATTGGGTTCGCAAAAAGGCGCAAAGGGCCGGCGGTTCAACGGTGTCTCGATTCGTTATGGGGTTTTGCTCCTGAATCTTCCCTATGAAACGTGTCAGCACGGAAGGATTCTTCCTGGAGCCCGGAGTTTCATAACAGCGTTGCGGTGTCATCGTTATGGCTGCGTCAGCGTGGTCCAGCCATGCTGGTTTGAAGAATTTTTGCGGGGTCACTCTTTTTCATTACCCAGGTTTGGTATCAGTGGGGCCGGGACCACCCGGTGTAGAGTTGGTAGAGGAAAGCAACCATGAAAGATTTATCGAAAGTACGCAATATTGGTATCAGTGCCCATATCGATTCGGGAAAGACTACCCTGACGGAACGCATCCTGTATTACACTAACAGGATTCATGCCATCCATGAGGTTCGCGGCAAGGATGGTGTCGGTGCCAAAATGGACTCCATGGAACTGGAAAAAGAGCGCGGCATCACTATCCAGTCGGCGGCGACCTACTGCTCGTGGAAAGATATCGATATCAATATCATCGACACCCCCGGCCACGTCGACTTCACGGTCGAGGTCGAGCGGGCCCTGCGGGTGCTGGACGGCGCCATCCTGGTGCTCTGCTCGGTCGGCGGGGTCCAGTCGCAGTCCATTACCGTCAACCGACAGATGACCCGTTACAACGTGCCGCGCATCGCCTTTGTCAACAAGTGCGATCGTACCGGCGCCAACCCCCACAAGGTCACCAGGCAGCTGCGGGAAAAACTCGAGCTCAACGCCCATATGCTGCAGATGCCGATCGGTCTCGAGAGTGATCTGCAGGGGGTGGTCGATCTGATCACCATGAAGGCCGTCTATTTTGACGGCGACAACGGCGAGAAGATCCGTGAAGAGGAGATTCCGGCCGCGATGCAGGCCGAGGCCCAGGAGCGGCGCGAGGCCCTGCTCGAAGAGATATCCATGTTCTCCGAGGAGCTGATGGAGGCGGTTCTCGAGGGTGGGGAGATCGACAACGAGCTGGTCTGGCAGGCCATTCGCCGGGGTACGCTGGCTCTCGAGTTCACCCCTGTGCTGATGGGTTCCGCCTATAAGAACAAGGGCGTCCAGAAGCTGCTCGACGCGGTGCAGCTCTATCTGCCGTGTCCCACCGACGTGGTCAACTCGGCTCTTGACCTCAAGAACGACGAGGCCGAGTTCGCGGTCTCCAACAACCCCGAGGATCCGCTGGTGGCCCTGGCCTTCAAACTCGAGGATGGCCGCTATGGTCAGCTGACCTATATCCGCACCTATCAGGGCCAGCTGGGCAAGGGCGACACCATTTTCAACTCGCGCACCGGCAAGAAGGTCAAGGTCGGCCGGCTCTGCCGGATGCATGCCGACGAGATGGAGGAGATCGATTCGTGCGGTTCCGGCGATATCGTCGCCCTGTTCGGCATCGACTGTGCCTCTGGCGATACCTTCTGCGACGACAAGATCTCCTGTTCGATGACCTCCATGCATATCCCCGAGCCGGTCATCTCCCTGGCCATCAACCCGGTGGATAACAAGGCCCAGGTCAATATGTCCAAGGCCCTCAACCGTTTCACCAAGGAAGACCCGACCTTTCGTTCCTATGTCGACAAGGAGACCGGCGAGACCATCGTTTCCGGGATGGGCGAGTTGCACCTCGAGGTCTATATCGAGCGGATGAAGCGGGAGTACCGAGCCGAGGTCGAGGTCGGGGCGCCGCGCGTCGCCTATCGCGAGGCGATCTCCCAGCGGGCCGATTTCAACTATACCCACAAGAAGCAGACCGGCGGTTCCGGTCAGTTCGGCCGGGTCGCCGGCTTCATGGAACCGGCCGAGGAGGGCGAATACGAATTTGTCGACTCGATTGTGGGCGGCGTCATTCCACGCGAGTTCATCAGCTCCTGTGACAAGGGATTCCAGAAGGCCGTCGCCAAGGGCTCACTCATCGGCGCGCCGATCACCGGGGTCAGGGTCACCATCAACGATGGCGCCTCGCATGCGGTCGACTCCTCCGACGTCGCCTTCCAGCTCGCGGCCATCGGCGCCTTCAAGGAAGGGTACATGAAGGCCAGACCGCAGATCCTCGAGCCGATCATGAAGGTGGCGGTCGAGGGACCATCCGAGTTTCAGGGGGCGGTGATGGGTTCGATCAACCAGCGCCGCGGCATGATCATCGGCACCATGGAAGAGGGGCTGTATACCGTGATCGAGGCGGAGGTGCCGCTGTCGGAGATGTTCGGCTATTCCACCGTGCTCCGCTCGCTCACCCAGGGCAAGGCCGAATTTACCATGGAATTCTCAACGTTTAAGCCCGTGCCGAAAAACGTCAGCGAAGAACTGGTCAAGGCCTATCAAAATGAGCAGAAGAACAATTAGTTGAATCTCTGTACCGAACATACTAGAAAAAGATATCGGGGTGGAGGGGATGCTGCATCCCCCAGCCGATGCCGACCGACACGATAGAATATGAGGTGATTTGCCATGGCAAACAACGATCTGGTAGTCAACAATCCGCTGAAGGCGCTTGGCCTGGAGAAGAAGAGTGCTGACGGAATCCGCAGTATGGGGCTGGTCATGTCCCGGGCCGGTCTGGGCAAGACCGCGATACTGGTTCAGCTCGCGCTGGACTGCATGCTGCTTGGTAACAAGGTGCTCCATGTCAGTATCGGCGAGACCGTCGACAAGACCCGGGCCTGGTACGACGATATTCTCTCGGTGATTACCGATGGCGAAAAGATCGAGTCGATTCCCGAGGTCATGAAGAACAGGATGATCATGACCTTCAAGGAGACCAACTTTTCCCGGGTCAAGCTCCAGGAGCGTCTCGATGACCTGGTCAAGCAGGATATCTATCAGCCCGAGTGCCTTATCATCGATGGTTTTGACTTCGCCACCGCAGATCGTGCCACTATCCAGGAGATGCGTGGCTTCATGAAGGACTGCGGCCTGAAGATGATCTGGTTCTCGGCGGTCCGCCACCGTGACGATTCGAGAAAGAGTGCTGCCGGTGTGCCGGCGCCCTGTCACGAGATTGACGACCTGTTCGATACCGTGCTGCTTATCGATCCGCAGGGTGAGAGCATCAACCTGGAGATCGTCAAATGCGATGGCTGCACCGCCAATCCGGGCACCAAGCTCAAACTCGATCCATCCACCATGCTGATCCTGCAGAAATAGCCGAATGGGGCTGCCGGTGCGGCCCACGGCCGAACAGGCCGGTACTGTCATTGCAAACGGGAGAGTCGCCCTGGGGTGGTTCTCCCGTTTTTTGTCCGAAACCTGTGAGCACGAAAAGCTCTGTTACCACACCGAGGCGTTTCATGTTTCGTCGTGGCTGAGGCTACCTGGTCCAGCCATGCTGGTTATGAGGTGAACGTATGAAGTTCAGGCCATGTATCGATCTCCACCAGGGACAGGTCAAGCAGATCGTTGGTTCAACGCTTGTCGATGACGACCCCGGCGGGCTGCAGACCAATTTTACCGCCGACAACCCCCCATCCTGGTTCGCCGAACTGTACAGGGTGGATGGCTTGACCGGGGGGCACATCATCAAACTCGGTCCGGGCAATGACCAGGCGGCGCGGCAGGCTCTTTCCGCCTGGCCAGGCGGTATGCAACTGGGCGGCGGGGTGACCGCCGAAAATGCCGGGGCCTGGCTCGATGCCGGTGCCTCCCATGTCATCGTGACCTCCTATGTCTTTGCCAATGGCGTCATCGACAGGCAGCGGCTGGCCAGGCTGCAGCGGGCTGTGGGCAAAGAGCGGCTGGTGCTCGATCTCAGCTGCCGCCGGCGCGGCAACGGCTACTGTATCGTGACGGACCGCTGGCAGAAGTTTACCGATGTGGAGATTGGCCCGGCCGTTCTTGAAGATCTGGGGAGCTGTTGCGACGAATTTCTCATCCATGCCGCCGATGTCGAGGGCAAATGTGCCGGGATCGAGGAGGAGCTGGTGATACAGCTTGGCTCCTGGTCGCCGGTTCCGACGACCTATGCCGGCGGGGTGCGCGACCTCGGCGACCTGGCTCGTATTGGTGAGCTGGGCAGGGGGCGTCTCGATGTTACGGCCGGCAGCTCCCTCGATATTTTCGGCGGCTCGACCCTGAGATATGCCGAGGCCGTGGCATTCTGCCAAAACGCCTGAGCGGGAGGGCCGGCCGCCGTGTCGGCCTCTCGTCGATCATGGGTGGTTGCCTTGACCTGTCGTGGATCTTTCGCTACAATTTTCACGGATGGCAAGGACGACTGATTTGTCGAGATCTCAGGTGCTTTGGGAAAAAAGGGATTCATGAACCTCACGAGAGAAAAACATCAGAAAGATATAGAGCGATTCATCAGAAAAATGCCCAGCCTGTCGACAACGGTCGGCAAGGTCATGGAGATTTGCAGCCGCACCGATGCCTCGCCGAACGAACTGAACAAGGTCATCTCCCTGGATCCGGTCCTTACCGGCCAGGTTCTCAAACTCGTCAATTCCGCCTATTACTCGCTCGTTTCCAAGATCACCTCCCTGACCCGGGCCATCACCATGCTGGGTATGAATACGGTGAAGAACATGGCCCTGAGCACCGCCATTATCAGCACCGTATCGGGGACCAGGAAGTCGCTGGCCCTGCCGGCCACCCGCTTCTGGACCCACTCGATCAGTGCCGGGGTCAGCGCCAAGCTTCTGGCCAACATGAGGAGTGTGCCGATCGTCGAGCAAGAGGAGCTGTTCGTGGCCGGTCTTCTCCACGATCTTGGCAAGATTCCCTTTGGCGACGAGTATATCGAGGTGTTGCGTCATGCCAAGGAGCATCAACTGCCGCTGATCGAGGTGGAACGCGAGCTGATGGGTATCGATCATCAGCAGGTGGGCCTGATGATCGCTGAAAAGTGGAAACTCAACGAGGTGATCACCACCTGCATCAGTCAACACCATAACGTTCACGAGGTGAAGGGGGAGGTGCGGACCCAGGTCGCCTACGTCGCCCTTGGCAACCTCTACTCGAATATTCTCGAGATCGGCTTCGCCGGCAACCTGTATCCACCGGAAAGCGATGTGGCCGAGTACCTCGATGTCGTCAACCTGGGTATAAAGGATTTCAGCCAGATCGGTTCCGAGGTTCGGGAAGAGATTCGCAAGGCTGAAAACTTTCTGGGCGCATCCGCCCGGTGCGTATTCTGAAGATGTTTTTTAAAGGAGAGTTGGAACGCGATGAAAATCCGCTTTTGGGGTGTACGTGGCTCGATTCCCTGCCCAGGGGAGAATACCAAGAAATATGGCGGTAATACGGCTTGCATAGAGCTGCGGGTCGGAGATGACGACCGGTTGATCATTGTCGATGCGGGCTCCGGCATCCGGGACCTGGGAACCTTTCTGCTGAAAAACGATTTGTCGAAGGGGGCCATCGATACCTCGCTTTTCCTGACCCACACCCACTGGGATCATATCATGGGTTTCCCCTATTTCACTCCCATCTATATCCCCGGAACCAGGCTGAAGGTCTATGGGCCGGTCACCTTCGAGGACGATCCGCTCGAGGATGTGGTCGGCGGCCAGATGAAATATCGCTACTTCCCGGTAAATGTTGGTGAGCTGGCATCCGCTATCGAGTATATTCGTCTGCGCGAGGTGCCGGGCATCGATCTCGGCGGTGGTCTCACCGTGGCGACGAAAATTCTCAATCATCCGATTACCGCCCTGGGATACCGCTTCGAGTTCGCCGGCAAGAAGATCTGCACCTGTTACGACACCGAGCCCTTCCGCAATCTGTTCATCACCGATCCCCAGCATCCGCTCTATGACGAGGCCATGGCCCTGGAGGGGGAAGAGGTCGCCAGGGAACAGATGCAGCTGCAGGAGGAGTTCTACCGGGGCGCCGATCTGCTGGTGCATGATTGCCAGTATACCGATGAAGAGTACCGTGCCGGTAAGCTGGGTTGGGGCCACTCCACCTTCGAGCATGCGATCGCCGCGGCCAATCGGGCCGAGGTGAAGCGGCTGGCCCTTTTTCATCACGATCCGGACCGGACCGACGCTCAACTCGATCTGCTGGCCGAGGGCTATTGTCAGCCGGGAAAATATGGTGATACCGAGGTGTTCTTCGCCCGGGAGGGCGAGCTGATCTCCGTTTGAGCCAGGCAGCGTTCCGACCCTGCCTGGTGGGGCGTGCGCCCAGTGGCGCCGACCCGGCTATGTCCGTCGATAGCGCCCAAACCGGCCGCTGGTGTGCTGTTTGTTCACCAAACGGTTCCTCACGTTGGTCAACCCTGTTCGAGTCCGTCTCTTTTCGCCTGGCTCTTTCGCGCACATGTCCCAGAATATCAAAATACTCTTTGCCCTCACCCTGGTCCATTTCACCGGTGATTTCTTCAGCTCCTTTGTCAGCCCGCTGTTCCCGGTCTTCGTTAGCAAACTCGGTCTGAGCCTGACCCAGGTCGGGTTGATAACCGGGGTGATGCGCCTGCTGGCCTTTGTGATCCAGCCGACCGTCGGGTACCTGGCCGATCATTATCCCGGCCGCCGCTTTATCTTTATCGGTCTGCTGCTGGGAGTCGTCTGCATCCCCTTGAGCGGTCTGGCGACCAACTTCTGGCTGTTGCTGGCCTGCGTGGCCCTGGGCTCGGTCGGTTCGTCGATGTTTCATCCGCCGACCACCGGCATGGTGCCGGTCTATGCCGGAGGCAGGGGCGGTCTGGCCATGTCGATCTTCAATACCGGCGGGACGCTGGCGCTGGGGCTGGGACCGCTGTTCATCACCTGGTATGTCGCGACGTTCGGGCTCGAGAAGATGCCTGCCATCACTCTGGGCGGGCTGGCGGTGCTTGGCTATCTGGCGCTGGTTATCCCCAGACCTGAGAGTGAAGGCCTGCAGCGATTCGGTTTTCTCGGCGCCTTAAAGGAGAGTCTTGGCGATGTCTGGAAGATGGTGGCGCTGATCTGGCTGGTGATGTTTCTGCGGGCCGCGGTCGGCCAGGCCTATCTCACCTTCATGCCGGTCTATTACGTGCAGCAGGGGTTCTCGGTCGTGGCGGCGGGCTCGATCTATTCGCTCTTCATTATCGCCGGCACCCTCAGTGGTCTGTTGGCCGGGTACATGTCGGACCGGCTTGGCTTCAGGCCTGTTTTTCTGTTCTGTTATCTGGGGATGGCCCCCGCCCTGTGGCTGCTGCTCGAGAGCCGGGGGCTCTGGGTCTACGGCGCGACCTTCGTGGCCGGCGCGTTCGTTCTGGCGCCGATGCCGCTCGGGGTCGCCATGGCCCAGCGCTTGGCGCCGAAGGGGCGGTCGATGGTGGCCAGTCTGATGATGGGTTTCGCCTTTGGTCTTGGTGGTATCATCTCGCCGATCATCGGCCGGTTTGCCGACCTCTATGGCATTGGTCCGGTACTGATGGCCCTGACCGTGGTGCCGCTTGTCACCGTGCCGATCATTCTGCTCTTTCCACGGGTTGGCGGAAAAAACAGATAGTGTCTACACGGGGCCTACAGGCCGTAACGGCGTTTGATCCGGGCGACACACTGTCCGTCGGCCTGAAAGGGCAGTCGGGGCGGGATGGCTCGGGGCAGCTTCAGCTCCCTGGCAAAGGGGGTGCGAGCGACGTTGATATTGTAGGCCTCGATCATCAGCTGTTCGAGATTGACGGTGTCTTCGATATTATAGGCCAGCAGGGTCGCAAGGGCCTGGCGGTCATTGTAGGTTTCATACTCTTTCCACAGCAGTACCGCGAAATATCCGTCCACCCCATCGAGCGCGCCCCGATCGATGCCGAGCATCTTTTCGCAGCCTTTCAACCCGCCCCTAAAGCCGAGACGGGCCAGGACATAGCGCAGGTCGATCTGGGCCTGGTTCAGGTCAATCCGGAAATGCCGCTCTAAAAAAGGGATGTCAAAGGCCTTGCCGTTATAGCTTACCAGAACGGTATAGTTGCCGATATCCTCGATGAACTGGTCGAGATTGTGACCGTTGACGTAATACCGTATCGTCTGGCCGTCGTAGAGGGCGATGGTGGTCACCTCGGCGCCTTCACCAAGGCCAGTGGTCTCGATGTCGATAAAGGCCGTGGTGTCACGGTACTGAGGAAAAATACGCCAGACCTCATGGGCGGGAAGCCGGCTGGTGAAAAAGGCGGGATCGTCGGCCAGGGCGCGGTTCGACTGGGCCAGCAGCTTGGCAACCTCCTGCCTGCTGCTGTTTGGCAGCCGCAGCGGCACGGTTTCCCGCCACTGGTCCCAGCTGGTGACACCGGCCTGCCACAGACGTTTCTCGGTGGCGGCGCCTATGCCGGGGATATGGCAGAAGGTATTTTCAAGCATAACGGAAAGAGAAGGTTTGCCCGGCGGTACCGATCAGCCGGGGCGGCGGATCGGGCCGTCGGTTACCCGTCTGGAGATCAGCGTCCGTTGGGATTGGCAGCGGTGGCTGCCGGTCGTTTGGTCCGTTGTCGGCCGCGCATCTTGGGCGCCTTGCCCTTTCTGGCCCGCCGGCCAGCCTCAGCCTCGTCTGCCGGCGCCTCGTTTTTCAGCGCCGGGTCGGTGGAGAGACTGTCGTCGAGGCGGGTACGCATCATCCGCCCGTTGATCCGCGCTTTCTGCAGAGTTCGCAGAATCTGTCCGGGCATGCCATAGGGCAGATCCACCGTGCTGTAGTCGGCAAAGATGTCGATGCGGCCGATATAGGCACTGTTGATCTCCGCCTCGTTGGCGATGGCGCCGACGATGTTGCCGGGTTTGGCCCCATGGCTCTCGCCTATCTCGATGATGTAGCGTTCCATGCCCTCCTCGGGCGGGACCGTCAGCGGTTTTCTGGCCTGCTGCCGGGGTAGGGGTCGGCGTCGCGGCGGCCCCTGCTGGCTCTGGCGCTCACTGGTCTTCCCTTTCCCTTTGGGTGGGCGTTGGCTGCACCGGTCATTTTCCGGCAGCAGCAGCGGCGTCTTGCCCTGGGCCATCTTGGCCAGGGCGGCGGCGACCGTCTCGGGCGAGGTCTGGTGCTCCCGGCAGTAATCGGTGATCAGCCCGGCGAAAAAGGAGCAGTCGGTGGCCAGCGTCTGACTGATCCTTTTCTTGTACTCCGCTATCCGCCTGACGTTGATGTCCGCTGCGGTGGGCAGTTGCAGTGGGGCGATTTTCCGTCGGGTCGTCCGTTCGATACTTTTCAGCAGCCCCCTCTCCCGGGGGCCGAGAAAGAGGATGGCCCGGCCCTGCCGGCCGGCTCGGCCCGTTCTGCCGATCCGGTGAATGTAATTTTCCGGGTCGAAGGGGGCGTCGAAGTTGATCACGTGACTGACCCGTTCGACATCGAGGCCGCGGGCGGCGACATCGGTGGCCACCAGGATGTCGAGCTTGCCGTTTTTCAGCTGTTCGACCGTGCGCAACCGTTGGCTCTGGACGATATCGCCATTGAGCGCGGCCACCGCGTAGCCGCGTTGATCGAGGTATTCCGCAAGCTCCACGGTCTGGATTCTGGTACGGACGAAGATCAGCACCCCATCGGTCGGTTCAGCTTCGAGGATGGTGGCGAGCATCTGCCGTTTGGCCGCGATACCGCTGGTGAAGAGGTAGTGCTGCTCGATGGTCGGGGCCGTCGCCGTCTCCTCTTGGAGCGCGATCTCCACCGGATCGTCGAGATAGGTGGCGGCCACGGCCCGGATCGAAGCGGGCCTGGTGGCGGAAAACAGAGCGATCTGCCGCTGTTGTGGTACCTGGTCGAGAATCCATTGGACATCTTCGAGAAAACCCATTTTCAGCATCTCGTCGGCCTCGTCGAGGACGATGGAACGGATTCCGGACAGCTTGAAACTGCCCCGACGGATATGGTCCATCACCCGTCCCGGGGTGCCGACCACGACGTGGACGCCACGGTCGAGTTGCTGGAGCTGGCCGGTGTACTCCTGGCCGCCGAAGACCGGCAGTACCTGAAGCCGCTTGAGGTGGGCGCCGTAGCCCACAAAGGATTCGCTCACCTGGGTAGCCAGTTCCCTGGTCGGTACCAGGACCAGGATGGTGGGCACAGCCTTGCCGGTTGTCCGCAGCCGGTTGAGGAGCGGCAGGGCGAAGGCGGCGGTCTTGCCGGTGCCGGTCTGGGCCTGACCGATCACGTCCCGGCCCGTCATGATATGGGGGATGATGCTGGCCTGGATGGGGGTTGGTTCGAGGTAGCCGGCCTGTTTGAGACCCTGCAGCAATGGTTCGATCAGGCCGAGTTCTGCAAAACCGGCCAGGGAGCCGGTGGGATGATTCTGTGACATATATTATCCTGTAGACGATGAAGCGGGTTGACCCGAAACGAGAAGTAACCCGGGGAAATCCAGACGAAGAGGGGTGAGAGAAAACGATGGCCAGACAATCGCTGCCCGTGTACTGTCTGCCGACACGGGTCGTACCGTCGGGAGATCGGTCGCCTGTGTCTGGTCTGGTGCGCACAATAAACTTTACATTCTACTCTCTATATGCTGTTGTGGCAAGAGAATTGCCCTGGCCTGGCCAGAAGGGACCGGGGTACGGCGTGGTATTCTTCGAATTGACAGAAATAGGCAAGAAAAGAGCAGGATCGGACTACCGGCGGACACCGGTTCTGGCGTAATTTTCGCCTATCTCGTGCCTATCCGGAACTGGCTGGGCCAGGTAGTGCCCGTCCAGAAACGGCTCTTTTGTCCTAACCAGCATGGCTGGACCAGGTAGCCTCAGCCGCAACGAATCATGAAACTCCTCGGCGCGGTAACCGAGCTTTCCGCACTGACGAGTTTCATATATATAAAAACAAGACCAATCACAAGGAGTTTGAAATGTTGTATAGAACCGTTCCTAAAAATGGCGAGAGCCTGTCGATTCTCGGCTTTGGCGCGATGCGTCTGCCGGTCAACGAGGATGGCAGCATCGACGAGAACATGGCCATAGCCCAGATCCGTCGGAGCATAGACAGCGGTGTCAACTACGTCGACACCGCCTGGCCGTACCATGATGGCCAGAGCGAGGTGGTGGTGGGGAAGGCCCTGCAGGACGGCTACCGCGCTAAGGTCAAGGTTGCCGACAAGCTGCCACCCTGGGCGGTCAAGAATCGTGCCGACATGGACGCCATTCTCGATAGGCAGCTGGAAAAGCTTGGGATCGATACCATTGATTACTACCTGCTGCACGCCCTGGAGGGCGAGTCGTGGGACCAGCTGCTCTCCCAGGGGGTGATCGCATTTCTCGAGGATGCCAGGGCCGCGGGCAAGATAGCCAATATCGGCTTTTCCTTCCATGGTAACAATGACGAATTCACCCGGATTATCGATGCCTACGACTGGACCTTCTGTCAGATCCAGTACAATTTCCTCGATACCCAGAACCAGGCCGGAACCGCGGGGCTGAGGCATGCCGCGGCCAAGGATATCGCGGTGATAGTCATGGAGCCGCTGCGTGGCGGCAATCTGGCCCGGCCTCAAGCGCCTCCCGCCATCGAGGCGCTCTGGCAGACCGCGGCAGCCCGGCGCAGCCCGGCCGAATGGGCCCTGCGCTGGGTCTGGAATCATCCGGAGGTGACGGTGGTGCTCTCAGGGATGAACGAGGACGCGCATATCGAGCAGAACCTCGCCATCGCCGCAGAGGCGTGCGCCAACACGCTCAGCGACGAAGAACTCGCCCTTATTGGCCAGGTGGCCGACAGGTACCATGAGCTGATGCCGGTCGGCTGTACCGGCTGCCAGTACTGCATGCCGTGTCCGGCCGGGGTCAACATCCCGGGGTGTTTCGAAGTCTACAATACCGGCAAAATGTTCGAAGAGCCGCAGCAGCGGACCCAGTTCTCCTATGCCGTCCGCAATGGCGGGGTCAGAGGGAACCAGACCTACGCCTCGCAGTGTGTCGAATGCGGCGAGTGCATGGAACATTGTCCCCAGCATATCGAGATTCCCGACCGGCTCAAGGAGGTGGTCGCCTACTGTGAAGCCGATGGCGTTGTCGAATCCGTCAAAGCGGCACTTTCCGGAAATATGGAATAAGAGGAGGGAGGAGACACGTGCAGATGCCGACTGGGGACTGCACGCGACGGTGTTATGAACGTTCTCTATTACGATTGTTTTTCCGGGATCAGCGGGGATATGAATCTCGCGGCGATGATTGATCTCGGAGTGGACCCGCAGTATCTGGCCGGAGAGTTGGCCCGACTGGGTATCGATGACGAGTTCTCTCTGCAGGTCACAGCGGACGCGCGCAAGGGAATTCACGGAACCCGGGTGGAGGTGGTGCTCGAAAACGACAGGAGCCACTGCCCTGGCGACCCGCACGACCACCAGCGGCATCACGGTCGGCATCATGCCCACCGCACCATGAGCGATATCGAAGATATCATCACTGGCAGCGGGCTTGGCGACGAGGTGAAGGCAACGAGCCTGGCCATCTTCCGCCGAGTTGCCGAAGCCGAGGCCCGAATCCATGGCAAACCACTTCATGCCGTCACTTTTCATGAGGTGGGGGCCATCGACTCCATCGTCGATATCGTTGGCGCCGCCATCTGCTTCCATGCCCTGGAGATCGACGAGGTCTGGTGCTCAGCTATCGAGTTGGGCGGCGGTTTTGTCAGCTGCGCCCATGGCCTGATGCCGGTGCCCGCACCGGCCACTCTGGAGATCCTCAAGGGGATGCCGACCAGGCGCGGCGCGGTACAGAAGGAGACCACGACCCCGACCGGGGCGGCGATCCTGGCCGAACTGGTGACACGTTTCGACTCCTCTCCCGCCTTGACGGTGGAGAAAACCGCCTATGGCATTGGTCACCGCGATACCGAAATCCCCAATGTGCTGCGGGTCAGTCTCGCCAGTAGCGAAGAGTCGCCAGGTCGGCTGAAAACGGTGCCGGCCTGTCTGTTGGAATGCAACATCGACGATATGACCGGTGAGATGCTCGGTGACGCGATGGACCGGCTGATGGAGGCGGGGGCCATGGACGTCCATTTCACCGCGATTGTGATGAAGAAGAACCGTCCGGCCACGACCCTCTCGGTGCTGTGCGCAGCCGAAGACGAAGAGCGCTTCAAACGGCTTGTCTTCCGGCACACCTCGACCCTGGGAATCAAGAGCATTCCCATTCAGAAGACCGTTCTCGACATCTCCTTTGAACAGCTGCAGACCCCACTGGGGGCGGTGACAATGAAAAACGCCATGCTGGACGGGCGGATTCTTCGCGCCAAGCCAGAACTCGAAGATTGCCGGGAACTGGCCAGGCGGCACGACATTCCGCTCAGTGAGGTGTATCTGCAGATCGGCAAGGTGAGAAGGTCGTAGTCCGGGTTCCGGCAACCGGCAATACGCTGTCGATCTCAGTGTCGAAGACGTCGCCGTTATCGGCGACGCGTCGTGGCAAAACGCTCTCCTGGGCCGATCGGGTCTGTCTGGATGCAGCCCGGAGAGCGGAAGGATCAAGGAAAGAGGAGCAGGCAGGGATATGCAAGGAAGACGAGATATGCCAGTGCAGAACGAAGCGGAGGCCAGATATCGGCAGTTGTCCTTTTCTCCGCCCGCTGAGACCAACGAGTTCGCTGCCATCGAGGGGTTTTCCGTATCCTTTGTCCCGGACGCTTGTAAAGTGTTTGTCGGCATGTTGGATCATCTCTTTCATGTCGAAATCTCTCTACGAATCAAAGAGATTGAGGAGGCAATACGCAAGGAGTTGCTGAGTGACTGGAGAGGTGAGGATGGGGTGGTGGAACTCAAATTCCAGGCCAGCGAGATATATGACAATGGCATGCCGACCGGAGCCTTTCAGCTGCAAAAGGGGAAGTTGGCAAATGGGAACCAGGCCCGCCTGCAGAGTGATAATTTTCAGTACAGCCTGGGATTTGACGGTATTGTTTACCTGCAGGAGGGCTGGATCGGTATTGATGGCTGGTTGCAGGACGAGTTCGATACGAGGCATGCGTTTCGCATCCAGGTCTATCGAAACATTGCCGGCGACATCATCGACTGGACGGCGTATCGTTTCAGCGTCGATGAATGTGAATGCGCTCCGCCGGAATATGTCTGTTATCTGAACTACAGCAAAGAGCGTATTACCAGCTTTCCTGAAAAAATTACAGCATGCGAGAATCTTGTTGAACTCTCCTTGCATGGAGGAACGACGGAGTGGCGCGGCAACGCATTTGTCAGCACATTCTCGCCCGTTGCGCAACTGCCAGAGGCCTTGGGGCGGCTGGAGAACCTGACCTCGCTGACGATGACCCATCTGGGCATAACCTCGTTGCCGGAAAGCCTGGGTAATTTACGCAACTTGCAAAAACTGCATATTTATTCCTGCACGTTGAATTCTCTTCCCGACTCTATTTTCCAGCTGCCCCGCTTACGCTTTTTGTCTATTGGGAAGACAGCGATCCAGCAGCTTCCGCCGCGGATAGACCTGCCGGAATTGAGGTCCATTCATCTTAAGGAAAATACGTTGACAACATTGCCGGAGAGTATTTGTCAGCAGACCAATCTTACTTCTCTCTCCCTGCAGGGCAACCCATGGCAGAGTTTGCCCCAGGCCCTGGGTGACAGCCGTTATTCACTGGAGTTATCCATTGAAGAGAAGCAGCGCCTTCTTGATTTCAGCTATAAAGGGGCCGACGGTAAGGGAACAGTGGCCTGGGATGATAGCGTATTTCGCGCCGGCAGTGATGCGCAACTCATTAGGCCAGTCAAAAATATTGTTCAGAAAAACAACCTTGAAGAATATCAGGCTTCTTTACTGGCAATGAGCAAGAGGGCGATCGGTTTTCAAGAGGTTATGGTCGATCACTACGCAACCGTTGGCAATACCCGTTGTGGTGGTTTTCCCGATTTGCCTCGATCCATTCCGTATCCAGAATTTTACAGTGCGTATGATGCAAGAAATTTTTTCTATGAGTTTATTGCTCAGGTAAACTGTTCTGCTATTGCCCATCTGCAGAACTATCTCCCTCGTACCGGCATGCTCTACTTTTTCCTCGGTTCAGTACATATGGTGTATGATGGACGAGAGGCCGCCAAAGTGATCTGGTTCGATGGTGACGAAGGCGATCTGCAGACGGGGAAACACCTGCATTTTGACCAGGATAGCTTCTTTGAAGTCTTTGCCATGCCGCCCTATACCCCCCACACCGTCGAGGCTTTCGCCATGGTCGACGTCCCCGATTTGTATGCGTATGCCCAGAACAGGTACTGGTTTGCCGGGGAGGGCGGTGAGAGGCTGTACCAGAGGTTGGCGGAGGAAGAGTATGGCGATTCAGGACGGGTGGCCGACCTTGTTGTCGCCCCGGTCAAGAAGCTGAAGGAATATAATTATGCGATCAACAGTTATATGTTTACCCAGCACGAAAGTCCGGAACTGCAGGCCTCGCTGAAATTGAAAGGCAACCCCGGCGACTGGATCATTCTGTTACAGGTAAGCTCTTCGGCCGATTTTCAATGGGGAGATGCCGGAGACCTGGCCTTTGTCATACATAAGAGTGATTTGGCAAAATGCGATTTCAGTAATATTTTCTGTACGATAGAGAGTAGTTGACGCCTATCCGTACATCCTTTGCAGCAAACGTGATGGACCCGTAAAAACCTCAAACCTGCACGTTTGCTGGCGTCGTAAAAAGCCCGATCTCCTGCGCTCTCGCTCGCAACCGGCAATTCGCCGTACCATAGAGCCGCTCCGGACGGGCACCGATGAACTGGAGACAGTTATGAACATCTCTCTACTCAACAGCGCTGTATTGATGATGTTTTTGGCAGGGTGCGCGGTCATCGACACCGCCGATGAGGATACATTCAAACCATCGACCGCCATCTATCTCTGCACCGGCGGTGAGACGGTGTCGGCCCGTTATCTGAGCGCCGACACCGCCAGCGTCGCCTATCGGGGGAAGAGTTACGATATGCGTATCGCCATCTCCGCCAGTGGCGCACGTTACGTCGGGTCCGAACTTGAATGGTGGACAAAAGGGATCGGCGCAGGTGCCGAAGGCACGCTCTACCAACACAACGCCGATAACACCACCGGTGCCACCGTTGCCGCCTGCGTGCAAAAATGAAGAGGTCTTGCGCAGATAATTCTCTGTATCCTCGAGGCGCTCGTTGCTGCAGGTGTTGTCGAAAGCTGGTTCTCTCACCACAACGGCTCGATGATCGCACCTGAGAACCAGTGCCTCAATGCTCCTTTCGTTCCGCCATGGCCAGGGCGAAATCTTCCCGTGCAGCCTGGGCGAGGTGGCTGGTCTCCGCTTTACGTTCAGCGGCATCGGTGACCCGCTGCTCCAACTCCATCAACTGCTGCGCCATCTCCTGGTCTGGTTCACTCTCTCGCATACATCGTTTGTGATCCAGCAGGGCCGCCAGGGCTTCCCGCTGCTCGGCCGCCGCTTCCTGGGCCCGATCTCTGGCACCGTAAAAGCGTTTGCGAGCCAGCCCCTCTTCGGACCAGGGATCGATATCCGGAAGTTCGTCCATGTTGAATACCGGCTGCCGATAGGCCGGATGATGGAAAAGGTCGTAATTGGCGGCAATGACCGCCGAGGCCGCCAGCATGACGATAATGACCAATAGGGGTGCGCCGCTGACGATAGCGGCTGTCTGCAGGGTGTTAAGCCCACCCAGAAAGAGGAGGGTCGTAGGCATGATCGACAGGGCGAAGGCCCAGAACAGACGGTTCCAGCGCAACGGTTCGCCTTCGATATCCTTTTGCACCACCGAGGCCAGAATGTAGGAGATGGAGTCGAAGGTCGTTGCCGTGAACATCACCGCAAGAAGAGTAAAGAGCAGAATGACCAGCGGGGCCAGCGGCAGGGTCTTGAGGATGGCGAAGATCGCGGCGGTCGGTGATTGCTCTCTGAGCGTGGCGACCACATCCAATTCACCAGTCAGCTGCAGGTGCAGACCATAGTTGCCAAAGACCATAAAGAACAGAAAGCAGCCGACCGAGCCGAAGAAAACAGATCCCACCACCATCTGCTTGATCGTTCGCCCCCGGGAGATTCGGGCGATAAACAGGCCCATGCTGGGGGCGAAGACCAGCCACCAGGCCCAGTAGAAGATGGTCCAGTCCTGGGGGAAGTGGGTATCGCTGAAGCTCGCCAGGCCGCCGAAAGGTTCGGTCCAGGTCGCCATTTCAAAGAAATGTGTCAGCATCCGTCCGAGGCTGTCCAGGCTGGTTTCAAAGATGAAATTGGTGGGGCCGGCGAGAAACACAAAGGCCAAAAGAACCATCGCCGCCCAGAAGTTGATGTTGGACAGGATCTTGATTCCCTTGTCCAGCCCGGCATAGGCGGAATAGCCGAAAATCGCGGTACAGACCAGCAGCACCCCAATCTGCGAGGTCATCGTCTGGGGGATGGCCAAAAGCGAAGACAGACCTTCGTTGATCAGTGGCGCCGCCAGGCCGAGGGTCGTCGCTCCGCCGCCGAGAAGGCCGAAGATGAATAATATATCCAGCAGCTTGCCAGAGAGCGCCTCGGCTCGACGCTGGCCGATGACCGGCATCAGCGCGGTGGAAATCTTCAGCACCGGCTGTTTGCGGATGTAGAAAAAATAGGAAATGGGCAGGGCCGGAATCAGGTAGATGCACCAGGGAATCAGACCCCAGTGGAAGAGTCCGTAGGTCGCCGCCCAGTGGATGGCTTCTCTGCTGCCGGGCTCCACCTGAAATGGTGGATCGTTGACATAGAACGCCCACTCGATGGGGGCCCAGTAGAGGATGCTGGCGCCGATGCCGCCGCAAAAGAGCATGGCCGCCCAGGAACCGGTGGCAAACTCCGGACGTTCGTCAGGCTCGCCCAGCTTGATATTGCCGATCTCGCTCAAGACGATGTACACCATGAAAAACAGGGCGGCGAGCCCCATCAGCAGATAGATTCCGCCGAGTTGTTCCGTCATGAGAAACCGGGCGTAACTGACAGCCCGGGCGCCCGCCTCGGGCCAGATCGCCAGCGGTACGGTAACGACAAGCAGCAGCGTGAGTGCGCCGATAAAGGTGATTCGATCGATGAGCTCAAACCCTGGAATGCGCATGGTCTTCCTCCTTTTTCGGTAACACGGTTGGTTACGGTGGTCCGGGGGGGATCGTGGGGCAAGACGTGGTGTATACGGTCCGGCATCGGTCGATGCCGTTTGAGTACAGGGATGGGACTATTGTACCAGATAAATCGATGGTGAGTAATTCTACTTTGTTAGTTCTGCCGAGTTAACTATCAACATATTTCGCCGTTGTTTTTCGAATGCATAATCAATTGAAGCTTGCCGTTTCGCGTGTCGTACTTGGAGCTGTCTTAAAACCTCCTCTTCGGTGACGTCACGACGTGGCAGAAAAAATCTGAGCAACTCGACTATATCGGTACAACTCAACAGGCTCACTGTTTCCTTATGC
>JBKEBZ010000144.1:0-7630 GCA_047973425.1 Desulfopila sp. | reverse complement strand
TTTTTTACAATGAGGCATGATTCGTTCAGCACACAAACAGCATTATTCTTGTCGCCAAGGTCCATTCCGATTGTTATGTTATTCACGGCTAGTTCTCCTCCTTTTTTGCAGCATTGTGACTGCGTTAAATTAAGGTTGAGCGTGAATATATCATAGCTCGGGGGAGAACTAGCCTTCTCATTTTACCTCACCAGCACCCCTTTTTCGCCCGATCAGACCGCTTTACCGAGCCAACTCGAGTAAAGCGGTCTGCCTAAACGAACATGGAGCACTGGGGACCGGTTACAGCTGGCGGTTTACCAAACTTTACTCAAGACCTGCTGAACGCTTACACAGAATTAATCAAATTCACATCAGGTGTCAATCACCAGGCGTTCTCCGCCAAGAGGGTCGACTGACATTTTGGCCAATCAGCAGGCCACGCTTCCCCCCTTGATGGCGCCGTTTTATCCGAAAATCATCAGCACGACGATCTCTGTCACCGTGCCAAGGAGTTTCATGCTTCGCACGCCTCGATTTTATATGAAACTTGCCAGTGCGGAAAACTCTGTTGCCGTGCCGAAGAGTTTCATGGTTCGTTGTGGCTGAGGCTCTATGGTCCAGCCATGCTGGTTAGTCCAAAATATCTCGTTTCTGGATAAACACTGGTTAGCCTGGGTATGGTTCTATAAAAACGTTGACAGGCCACAACTGATACAGTATTGATCAATTAAATTTCAGTTCTGTGTTAATTTACCCAGCCGACCAGCCCGGTGAAGTGCGATGTTCGAGCCAGGCCGGCCCAGAGCTGCTCGTTTACGAGCAATGTATGTGAGGGGAGATATGATCATCGTCGGTGAACTCATCAATGCCAGCAGGAAAACCGTTGCCCGCCACATCCGCGCCCGGGATGGCGAGGCTATCAGGCAACTGGCCCATGACCAGTATGCAGCGGGTTCGACCTATATCGATGTCAATGCCGGAATCTTCGTGGGGAGCGAAATCGACCATCTCAAATGGCTCATTTCCCAGGTCCAGGAGGCGGTCGACGTCCCCTGCTGCATCGACAGCCCCGACCCGCTGGCTATCGAAGCGGCCTTGACGGCCCATCGTGGCACCCCGATGATCAACTCGATCTCCCTGGAAAAAGACCGCTACCAGCGCCTGCTGCCGGTGATTGCCGGCAGCGATTGCAAGATTGTCGCCCTCTGCATGAGCGAGGACGGCATGCCGGAAACAGCCGAGCAGCGGTTGCGTATCGCCTACAAGCTGATCAATGGCCTGGTGCAAAACAACATCGCCCTCGACAATATCTATGTTGACCCGCTGGTTCAGCCGATCTCCGTCAACCAGCACTTTGGCCAGGAATTTCTGGCCGCGGTTGAACGTATCATGGACGAATTCGCCGGCGTCCACACCATCTGCGGCCTCTCCAACATCTCATACGGCCTGCCGAACCGTCAGCTGGTCAACCGGCAGTTTATGGCGATGGCCATCGGCCGAGGTCTCGATGGCGCCATCATCGATCCTCTCGATGGCCAGATGATGGAGGTGATTCAGGCCACCGAAACGCTGGCCGGCAAAGATGATTTCTGCCGTAACTACCTCGCCGGCCGAAAAGAAAAGCAGACGAAACAGCCCTCTCAGGCCAGCGCCGCCTCGTTTTCTCTCGATCATGGCCTCGGTCCTCGAAACATGCGGCGCATCCAGGAGGCCATGCAGCAGAGAGTGGCCGACCAACTGCCCTTCACCCTCAATGTCAATGGTCCGTTCTTTTCGTACTACTGTGGTATTTGCGCCAACGACTATTACGGTTCTTCCCAGGTGATGCTCAACGCCCAGCTGGCGGTTTACCATCGTTTTGGCAGGGTCACCACCATCTCGCCGGAGATGAGTCTGGCCCCCGAGGCCTCTGCCTTAGGCGGTACAATCAACTGGTCAGAGGATGGCACCGCCTGGGTGGAACCCTTCATCCACACGGAGAGCGATGTCGACAACCTGACCCTGCCGGACCTGGACGACGCCGGCTACATGACCAGAATTTTCGACTATTACGCCTTTATGGCCAAAAAGCTGGCTGGCAGCGGGATACCGATCACCCTTGGCTCGGCCAACTCACCCTTCACCATTGCGGCTCTGGTGCGGGGCACCAGTGAATTTATCGGCGATCTGGTGCTCAATCCCCGCTTTGCCCGCAAACTGTTGCGCAAGGTGACGGACCTGGTTCTGATGTATCTGCGCCACCAGCAAAAAATTTCTCCGCCGGAGAGCTTCACCCGCATCCTGCTGTTCGACGATCTGTCCGGCTTTGTCAATCTTGAACTCTTTCGGCAATATGTGTTGCCTATCTATCGGGAAATCTATCAGGCCTTCCCCGACTGTCAACGCTGGTACCATAACGATTCAGACACCACCCATATCCTCGAGGCGATCGCCGAAGCCGGTATCCAGATGTTTCATTATGGGTATCAGGTCGATCCGGCTCATATCAAGAAGGTGATCGGCGACCGGGTCTGCCTGATGGGCAGCGTCACCCCACTCGAGGTGCTGCGCAATGGCACCCCGGAAGCCGTGACCAAAGAGGTCAGGGAAATCATTCAGAAGGCCGGACACGGTGGCGGATTGGTGGTTGCCGCCGGCGGCTATATCGATGAGGGCACACCGATAGAAAATATCGAGGCGATGCTCCGGGCCACCGCCCTGTACGGTCAGAAAGAGCAGATTCTCTCGCTTGAGCCCTATGTCGAAAGCTCTGTGGCCACAACCGGCGCGCCAAAACCTGCAGAAACAGCCGAAGAGATAGTGGCAGCACATGCCCAGTTCCCCATTCTTGCCAGGATCGAACAGGCCGTGATAGTCGGAAACCTCGCTGAAATTGAACAGTTGGTCCAGGATGCCATCGATGAAGGGATATCCGCCCAGCAGATTCTCGACACCAGTGTCATCACTGGTATGGACAGGGTCGGCAGCCTCTTCTCGCAAGGAGAGATCTTTATCCCGGAAATGATGATGGCCGCCAAATGTACCAAGCTGGGAATGGCCCATCTCACCCCGCTCTTGGCCCAAAATGACGGGAAGAAGAAGAGTCGTGGTAAGATCGCCATCGGTACAGTCATGGGCGACCTCCACGATATCGGCAAGGATATCGTCATCTCCATGATGCAGGGCGCGGGCCTTGTGGTGGAAGACCTCGATGTCGACTGCCCGCCGGAGAGGTTCTGCGAGGCTGTGGAAAATGGCGCCGAACTGATTGGCATGTCGGCCATTCTCACCACCGTCATCCCCAATATGCAGCGGACGGTCGAGATGCTGAAGACGCGCGGTCTGCGGGACCGCTGCAAGGTCTTGATCGGTGGGGCCGCGGTAACCCCCATGGTGGTCGACGAGGTGGGCGCTGACGCCTACTGCGTCGATGCCGGCCAAGGTGTCAAAATCGCCAAGGAGCTACTGGGTCGATAGTGCCGGTGACCCGCGGCTCTGCGCCGACCTGTACACAGCGGCCGGCTCTGTCTGATGAATTTCCAGGGAGCCGGCATGCCTCTTGAGCAGGTAAGCGAGCGGAGCGAGACCGCGAGTTCGGTACGTTGGTGTTTTTCATTGGCGCATGCTACGAAAGTGCTTGACAGAATCGTGTAGTTGCATACACAACTACTGCATGACATTTTCGTATGACCACAACCAGTCGCTGGGATATCTGACCGCGCTGACAAGTCGGCTGCTAAGCAATATGCTCACCAGCCGGTTTCAGAACGCGGACATCGACATGACCGCCGAGCAATGGGGCGCTATCCTGGTGCTCATGAACGATAAGGCGCTGACCCAGGCCCAGATAGGCGAGCGTCTCCACCTCGAGAAGTCGAGCGTCAGTCGCCTGATAAACAGGCTCGAACGACGGGGTTGGCTGATCCGCACCAATGATATGACAGATGGCCGTCAGAAGATCGTTGAACCGACGGCGAAGGCTCGGGGTACCGTGGAGCATTGCGCGGACATCGCCCGAACGATTCTGGAGGAAGCCCAACTGGGCCTGACCGAAGAGGAGAGACTGCTCGTCAAAACCCTCCTCTTGCGGATCATCGGCAATTTGCGGGTGATCGCCAAGTGATGCTGCTTTATCCAAAACTCGCCGGTGGCAAAACGCTCTTGCCCGGAGTCTCGCTCCGCTTGTTTACCTGCCATGGACTGGTAGAGAATATCTACTGTCTTCGCCCCAATGGTTGCATATACAACAGACGCTGCGGCAGATTCAGCCTCATCGTCCATTCTCGATGTACGACGTCCAATCCATGATAATGACAGGAGAAAAAATGAGTGAACAGTCCCTGCTCGAAAGCACCAACGCTTTTTTGGAACTTCTCGGTCTCGACGAGTTACCTTTTGGTATCTACTACGATAACGATAAGCCGGAAAATGCCTACGGCCCCAAACCGGGCCCTTCTATCTCGCGCGAGTTAGAAGAGCAGGGAAAGGTGGACATGCAGGAGGTTTTCAAACATTTCTCCTGCATTATCGGCAATATCTGGCTGGCCAGAAAAAAACACTGTGCCGCCTATATTTCGGCCAAGGAGTATGGCTGCCTGGGAGGCGTCTTCTACTCTTCGATGATAAAGCCCAACCTCCGGTTCATCGAGCACTATGTGACCACGGGATTTACAGACACACCCGTTCACGGCGAGAGATATCTGCCCTCACCGGAGGCCATGCGCAAATTTCTCGACGAGGTCAATCCACGAAAGGCCCCCGGAAAATACTGCATATTCAAGCCACTGGATTTGTTCACAAAGAATGAAAAACCAGAATTCATCACCTTTTTCGTTCGGCCTGAAGTGTTGACTGGTCTCTTTACCCATACCGTCTTCACCACCGGAGAGGCCAACAGCGTCGTCACACCCTTTGGCGCTGGCTGCACCAACATCGTCGGCTGGCCGTTGCACTATAAGGAGCAAGGGGTGGAAAAGGCGGTCATTGGTGGTTTTGACCCTTCGGCCAGAAAATTCATGAAAGCAGATGAGTTGACCTTCACGGTGTCTCTGGAGTTGTATCAGAAGATGCTGCAGACCTTGCCCGAATCGATGTTCAGCGTTGACGGTGCCTGGCCGACAGTACGCAAGAAGATCCGCCGCAGTGCCAAGGCCTGGGGAGAAGTCGAGTAACGCGCATTCAGAACGCTGGTCATCATTTTGAAAAGATGTACCCGCTGGCAAAAAAACGTCACAGCGTACGACACCACAACCACCAGGTCCGGCCGGCTGGCTGTGGTGTCGTCCTGCACATGCCCCCTCCTCACCCAGGTCCCGGTTGCCACGGGCTCTTACCTGGTGTCCGTCCAGAAACGGCTCTTTTGTCCTAACCAGCATGGCTGGACCAGGTACCGCAGCCACAACGAAACATGAAACTCCTCGGCGCGGTAACAGCGTTTTTCGTGCTGACAAGTTTCATATAACCTCTTCGTTGTGTTCGAAATTTTACCCTCGGAGGTAAGCGTAGACTCCGATATCAAATATATGCCTATGGTAAAATTTCTCCCACGCCTCGATTTAGGCCCAAATATCTCGTTTCAGGATGGGCACTACCTGGTCAGATGCAATTTCCCTTATCTTTTGGTACGTTCTTTCATCGCTGCTGATCTGAAGCGAATTGACCTCGCCCGCCGGACCACCTAAGAGGTCGATACCGACGGGCCGTCCTCGACCTCGGTCGCAAACCACACTTCGCCTGCGACCCAAGTCGAGTAGACCAAGTACAGAACCACTATGAAAATGTCGCAGTTCGTCTTTCAAAAACGCCTCGCCGCACGCGGCTACTACGTGCCGTCTGCCGACCGTTCCACTTTGTGTACTGTACTCAGCCCCTCACAGAACCGTGCTTGCGCTATTAACGCACACGGCTCCTCATCATTACATTCACTTCAAAGTGAGAAGATTCACCATAATACGCGGTCTTGGCAAAGGGCACTTCCTGAGCAGTTTCTCAAACTTTTCCCAGGTCATACACCCCCTCTTTCCCCGCCGGTTAAGCCATTTGAACAGCAGTCGCCGCACCTCATAGACGAACCTGTTGATTCCTACGGAGTTATCAGTCACTCCATAGTAGGCTATATGTCCCATCAGCTTCGAGGAGACCTTCTTCAACAGTTCCGGAGTGGGCAACGGGCGGTTCTCTTTCAGCCACAAGTTAATATCTCGCAGCTTAGCCTTAAATTTCTTCCGGGCGGTGACGCGTTTCATACGAAAGCGCCTGCCATCTCGCGACCGACTACAGAAATGAGTGAGTCCAAGAAAGTCGAAGCTCTCAGGCTTTTCCCCTCTTTTTCTTGCTCCAAATTCAGCACCTGGGCCAAACTCCAGAACTTTCGTCTTCTCAGGCGCCACTTGCAGTCCGAATTTTCCAAGCCGACCGTCCAGCTCGGTTCGAAACTTCACCGCGTCGCTTTTCAATTCAAAGCAGACTACAAAATCATCAGCATATCTGATCATCCGCGCCCGGCCCCGACACATTCTGACAAAGCTTCGGGTAAGCCACAAGTCCAGGCTGTAATGAAGATAAATATTTGCGAGCAGGGGCGAAATCACTCCGCCTTGCGGAGTTCCCTCTTCCGTTTCTACAAATATCCCATCTTCGTGCATTCCAGCTATCAGAAAACGCTTCACGTAGCGCAGCATTCGTTTGTCGGCAATCCGGTGTTCAAGAAACTTCATCAGCCAGTCATGCTGGACGTTATCGAAAAAGCCTCGGATATCTGCCTCAACGATATAATGAATCCGTCCCGTCTCCACCTCCAGGCTCAACGCGCGCAGCGCATCATGGCAGCCACGTTCCGGTCGGAATCCATAGGAGTCTTCTATGAAATCTGCCTCATAGATCGTGCCAAGGATCCGGGCCAAACCAGCCTGCACAAGCTTATCTTCCAACGCAGGAATCCCCAATGGCCTTTGTCTGCTGCTCCCAGGCTTTGGGATATACACTCTGCGTACCGGTTGAGGTATATACGACAGCCTATGCAGACGATTTACCAGATTGCACAAATTGTCCGCCAAATGCTCGCCGTATTCCTCCTTGGTTATCTTGTCAATGCCCGAGGCGGCATCCTTGCGCAGTCCCTCAAAGCATTCCCCCAACAGATCTTCATTCATAAGATGAAACAGGCTGGTGAATTTACAGCCTCGATCCGCGCGGGCCTTCTCTGCTATCCGCAACAATTTCGTTCCCACTGGTTCTCTGTTTCTGGGCACAGATTGTGTCTCCTTGATAACGGTTGTTATGATGTGGCGCCCTTCCCTCCAGCAGAATTACCCGCTCTCATTGGTACTATTGCGCCATCCGACTCCCTGAAGCCTATTTGCCTTTCTCCCTTTGTTATCAGTTGTCCGGCATACTCGCATCCTTGCAAGAGGCATCAGGGTCTCCCGGGTTGCCACATATTCGCCATGTCCAACATGCCATGCTCTCCGACCCCGGGGAGGCGGTACCAGACTCGCCAATATAACGCCTGGACCATATTGATTTCCGCTCGTTCAAAGGCGTCATCCTTCCCATTGGTAATTTCGGGGCTCAATCACTTCAGCCATATGGCTTACGGCCTGCCGGCTTGCTGTCCTACGCTTAATCCTCGGGGTCACCCCCTCGAATCCAAGGACTCACTACTCAGTGG
>JBKEBZ010000012.1:0-46644 GCA_047973425.1 Desulfopila sp. | reverse complement strand
TGGCGCGGTAACAGCGTTTTCCGTACTGACGAGTTTCAGATAAATAAACGAACAATTATGATGAACTCGTAAAAACCTCAAGCGTGCATACAGGATGGCTAAGTACAAAAGGTCGATATACAAGGCGCAGCGGTGTCGGTCAAGCACAGGCGTACATGTGGTACGCCGAGCAGTGGCCGATCCCGCTGCAACGCAGGAGATCGACCTTTTTACGACGCCATCAATTATGACAGGCACGACCAGTACCACACTGAAGACCAAGATACCAGATTTCCGCGCTACGTAAAGCAAGTATGTCGCAAAGAGCCATAGTTTGGGGGCAGTTGGCAACCGTTTATGTAGCACAGTATGTTGGGAGGTGGCTCGTAAACGTTCACCAGCACCCCATTTTCGTCCGATCAGGCCTCCTCACAGAGCAAACTCTTGTTCAACGGCCCGCTTGAACGAATCTGGAGTACTGGATAAACGTTTACAGATCCGGGTTATGGAAATTCCCGGTATCACCGGTGAACGATTACGGTGGCTCAACATCGCAGAGATTGAGCTCAGTGTGTTAAAACGACAGTGTCTTTCCGTTCGAATCGATAGTATTGAAAAAAATACGGCCAGAAGTGCTGGTCTGAAATGATGAGAGAAACAACCGGGAAACAAAGGTCGACTGGCATTGGCAAACAGCTCATGCCCGCATCACACTGAAACGGCTTTACAGAAATTATAAACCATGATGGACTCGTAAAAACTCCGCTCTACTTCGTTGCAGGTCACAAACGACACTTCGCTGTGCCATGTGTGCTACTAAATTGCCGATTGAAACACTACTTCTCGTATATCGAACGTTTGTGCTGAGCCATCTTCGCTGAAAATTTTAGGTTTTTACGAGTCATCGACTGTACAATGTACACGTATCCCGCCTCACTACAGCTGTGCCCTGCTTTTTCCAGCGTCCTCCTGCAGTTGACAGTACCTGAGTTCCTTGACAAAAAACGCTCTTACCGGTAATTTGGCATCGTAAATGTAGCATTTGGTTGTCTTGGTTACCTCGTGTCCGTCCAGAAACACGAATTTTATGTCTAAATTGAGGCGCTCGATAAATTTTACCGCAGGCATATATTTGATATTCCGAGGATAAGATTTTGAGAGCAGCGAAGAGTTAGGCAAAAAAAGGCCGTTTGCGGCTGGACACTACCTCACCTCCTCCACTACTCTGACAGGATGGACCTCATGAAAAAATACCCGCTCGTACTGCTCGTGCTCCTTCTTCTCGGCGGTTGCGCCTCCACCAGAGACAACGTGGTGTTCTCTTTCCGCAGCGATGCCGAAGGCAGCTTTCTCGACAAAGATCAGAAGGACAACTACAATTTCTATGTCTACAATGGCTGGGGTCAGCAGCCGGCCGCCTATCTGGCGCTCGACAAGAAATACACCCTCGAAACCCGTTTCTGGTACAAGACATCGATGAGTGAAGCCCTGTGGAGTAAGGCCTACCACTCCTCCACCTTTTTCAGTGAAGACGACTATAGGGCCAAGGCCCTCATCTCGTCGACCGGGGAAACGGTAGGTTACATCATCTCCCGCTATTACCAGCTCTTTGCCTGGTTTACTACCCCCGACAGCAACACTATCGTCGTCGCTCCTCCCGCTCTCAGCCCAAACCAGCCAGCCTATTCCAGACTGCATTCCGACAGAGACTGATCCTGACCAGTCAGGGCAGCTGGGTCTGAGAGAGATAGAACACCGCGAGATATCGTCCTCCTTTGCCAAGAGCCACCAGCGGCACAAAGACGATGAGCGGCACCCGCATGACTCCGGCGACGCAGGTGAGCACGTCTCCCCCCAGCGGCAGCCAGGAGAACAGCAGGCTCCAGACTCCATATCTGCCAAAGCGGAGCTGCATTCTGGCCAGTTGTTCACCACTGAAATAGAACCAGCGGCGATCGCGGTAGCGGAGGAGATAGCGGCCAAGCCCCCAGTTGACCACGGCCCCGAGGGTATTGCCGCAGGTGGCGACCACAACGAGCAGCCATGACGACTCGCCCTGTCTGAGCAGGCCATAGAGGATGACCTCCGAGGAAAACGGCAGCACGGTCGCCGCCAGAAACGAGGCGGAAAAGAGCAGCCAGGCCATCAGCGGTGGCCGAGGTCTTCGAGCAATCGCCCAAGGTGGATCGCTGTCTGCCGGGCCCCGTCCAGGTTGATCCCATGGGTCTGTCCAGGCCCGGCCGCCAGTGCAAAATCGAGCAGTGCAGCCAGAGCGCGCGGCGTCACTCCGATTTCGTCAACCCCCGTCAAGAGTCCTCCGGTCGCCCCCAGCAGCAGACCGAGATGCTGCTGCTGTTCGTTATCCTCCATGGCCCGGGTCACTACCACCGCCGGCAGCTGCAGGGCCAGTACGTCCATGATGCTATTGTAGCCACCATACACCACCGCACAGCGCGAACGGGACAGTGAACGAAGATAGTCCGTGCCGGAAAAGGGCTGGAGACGGCAGGAGGTCAGCCGGCCAAACAGGGTATCGATCTCGGCTGCGGCCTGCGCCGTGCCCGGTTCGATAAAGAGCTGCCAGACCCCGGGCCCGGGGCCGAGAGAATCGAGCGCTTCGGCCAGCACCCTCAAAAACACCAAAGAGTGCTCACCGAGCCAGGGGATCGAGATGGTGCCGGCAACGGCCGAATCAGGATCGATGCGTCCATCCTGCCAGTACAGCAGCTCTCTCAGCCGGGAGACGTAGCCACATTCGGTCGGCACGCTCCCATACCGGGACTGCAGCAGTTCCTGATGAGAGCCCCCCAGCACCGAACTGTCCCCGTACCAGTAGATGGCGTGATAATGCTGGCGAAAGAGCTGTCGGCCCAGCTCCGAACCGGCCTGGCGTACCTCGCCCACCACCCCGCGGACTCCGAGCAGCCAGGTGCTGTCGGTTTGCCTCGAGAGCTGCAGGGCCTCCAGCAGTTCGCGATGTTTGCCCTGGGGAGTGTGGTCGGCCAGGACCAGCCGCGGTCGGTACAGGCTGACGATCTGAGCCAGCTGCCGGGTCCGCAGCCGGCCCAGTTCCTGGTCGCTGAACATCGAACTGCCGGTGGCCCCCCGGGATGTGCCGGCCACGACCTCGGTGGCATAGGATGGCAGCTTCAGCCAGTCCAGCGGGGCCTGACCAATCAGATCCCGGCTGACCCTGCAGCCGGAAACAAAGAGCACCCGCAACCGGGGAAAGAGACGACGCAAGGCCATGCCGATGGCGATGGTGCGGCTGGCATGACCCAGACCCCGGCCGTCGTGGCCATAGAGGAGTATATCGAGACGAGACGTATTCATAGTCCACCACGTTACTCGAAAGCGGCGTATTTTTCCCATGCATATTCAGCCAGGATCTGTTTTCTTTACCAGCCAGCAGGGCTGGACCAGGTAGCCTCAGCCACAACGAAACATCAAACTCCTCGGTGCGGTGGGATAGCTCTCCGCGCTGACGGGTTTTGGATAAACCAGCAGGGCTGGACCAGGTAGCCTCAGCCACAACGAAACATCAAACTCCTCGGCGCGGTGGGATAGCTCTCCGCGCTGACGGGTTTTGGATAAACCAGCAGGGCCGGACCAGGTAGCCTCAGCCACAACAAAACATCAGACCCCTCGGTGCGGCAGGATAGCTCTCCGCGCTGACGGGTTTTGGATAAACGTCACCTCACACCGCAGTGCCGGGCCACAGCGAAGATGAACATTGCCTACTACATGCCGTTCAAGCCCCTTGGCCACCCCACCCCCTCGGGCGACCTCATCCTCGGCACCGAGATCCACCGGCATCTGAACCTCAATGGCTGGCAATGCCGTCTGGCCAGCAGGCTCCGCTGCCGCTGGATCTACCTGCATCCCGGCAAACTCACCCTGCTGTTCCGGGAGAGACGGCGCATCCTCGCCACCCTCAAAAACGACAAACCGGACCTCTGGCTCAGTTACCACTGTTACTACAAGGCCCCCGACCTGCTCGGTCCCTGGTGCGCGAGTCGGCTCGACATCCCCTACGTCATTTTTCAGGGCATCTACTCCACCAAACGACGCCGTCGCCTGCTGACCCGGCCCGGTTTTTACCTCAACAGACGGGCGCTTCTCACCGCACGACTGGTCTTTACCAACAAACGCCGTGACGAAAAGAACCTGTTGCGGCTGCTGCCACCAGACCGGGTCTGTTATATCCCCCCCGGCATCCACACCGCCGACTTCACCTTCGACGACCTGGCTCGCACCCGCTGGCGCAGTTCATGGGGCGTTACCGCCGAGGTGGTGATCATGGCCGCGGCGATGTTTCGACCCGGGGTCAAGAGCGCTGGTCTCAGGCGGGTGATGGCCAGCTGCGCCACACTTTTGCAACGCGGATACCCGATTCGTCTGGTCATTGTCGGGGACGGCAGGGAACGCCACAAACTGCGCGAATACGGCCACGCCCTGCTGGACGAGCGGCTCACCTTCTGCGGCCAGATCTCCCGCAACGAGCTGGCAGCGCTCTACAGCGGCGCCGACATCTTCGCCTTCCCCGGTATCGAGGAGTCGCTCGGCATGGTCTACCTCGAGGCCCAGTCCTGCGGGCTGCCGGTAGTCGCCTATGGCGACTGGGGCGCGGCAGAGGCCGTCGTCGACGGGGTCACTGGCCTCTTGTCCCCGGCCGCCCTGCCTGAACGCTTCACCGACAACCTCCAGCGGTTGGTCGAAGATGCCTCGCTGCGGCAGAGGCTGGGCCAGCAGGCCGCCGACCATGTCCGGGCCCGGCACGAAATCGCCCCCATCTATGGGGAAATGACCCGTCGACTCGAGAGTCTGATACCACGGCCTCCGCCGGCAGAAGATCCATCCGGCCGGCAACGATAACAGACAGCCCCGGGGCCGCGAGAGCGGCTACCGGGTCAGAACAGGATATCTACACAGCCCTCCGGGGCTCATCCATTACGCTACCAGCAACGACTGAGAGGACAGCATGCTCCATACCGACGCCGAACAAATGCTCACAGATTTCGCTCACCGGACCCTCATCGAAGGCACCACCGAGGCAGCCACAGGCATCTACCATGTCAGGGGCCTTGGCCACAGCAATCCCATCGTCATCGAAGGCCGGACTTCCGTGATACTCATCGACACCCCGGATTCGGATGTTCGCGGAGAGGCGTTGAAAGAGACGATCAGGAGAAACACACCAAAACCTGTGAAAACAATTATCTACACCCACCACCACCCCGATCATCGCGGCGGAGCCGCCGCCTTCGCGGAGACGGCCGAAGAGGTCCTCGCCTTCGCCCCCACCAAGCCGGTCCTCGATCGCACCGAGGTCTTGCGGGATATCCTCTGGAAGCGGACGACCTCTCAGTTTGGCTACGAGTTGACGGACAAGGAACTCATCACCCAGGGCCTGGGCAGACGGGAAGGCTTCACCACGGGGGAGGGAAAATATGCCTTTCTGCCGCCGACCACGGTGTACCACGAGAAAAAGATCGTTCGGGAAATTGACGGCATCACCCTGGAACTGGTCGCCGCCCCCGGAGAAACCGATGACCAGCTCTTTGTCTGGCTGCCGGCCCACAACATCCTCTGCTCTGGCGACACCTACTACGAATGCTGGCCCAACATCTATCCCTTGCGCGGTGGCCAGTATCGCGACGTCAGCGCCTGGATCGATTCCCTGCAGCTGATACTCTCCTATCAGCCGGAGATCCTGCTGCCAGGGCATTTCGGCCCGATATTCGGCCGGGACGAGATACAGCGCAGGCTGTCGCTCTATAAAGACGCCCTCGATTATGTCCTGACCGAGACGCTGGCCGGGATGAACAGGGGGCTGACCGCCGACCAACTGGCCGAGACCGTCACCCTGCCGCCGGAATTTGCCTCCTCCCCCTATCTCGGGGAATTTTACGGCACCGTCGCCTGGACGGTGCGGAGCATATTCGCCGGCTATCTCGGCTGGTTCGATGGCAACCCGGCCAAGCTCAACCAGGCGCCGGCAGAACGACTCGCCCGGGAGCTGCTGGCCCAGATCGGCGATGAGGAGGGCCTTGTTGTTCGTATCGAGGCGCTCCTGGCACGAGGCGATGCGCAACTCGCCCTTGAACTCTCGGATATACTGATCTATTCAGAGAAAAAAAGTACGGTGGCCAAGGAGCTGAAAGGCCGGTGCCTGCTGGCCCTGGCCAAGCTGGAGACCAGCGCCAACGGCAGGCACTATTATCTCGCCTGCGCCAAAGCACTGCAGGCCTCACGGTAGCTGGACCAGAATCACCGGCGCTGTGTCAAATTCCACAAAAGAAGGAGTCTTTGCATGACTGTCGCCATGAACCTCCTCGAAATTGGAGAGAAGATCTGTATGAACGAAACTCTGGCCGATGTGCGGATCGGCCTGGGCTATACCTGCATCGAGTTGCGGGACGGAGCCACCGGAATAGCCTGGACTCCCGGAGCCGATGGCGGCTCCTCCTGCACCCATCTCTCCCAGGCCGGAACGATTCAAGAGCGCTCCGAACGTGACATCCTCGGCCTGCTGGCCAGCGACAACTCACTGGAACGGGCCCTTGGCCTCGCCGCCTTCAACGCGGTCAACTCCCGGCAAAAGAGACAGTTCGAAGATGACGAAGCCATCACCACGCTCGGCATACAGCCAACCGACAAGGTGGTCATGGTCGGTCATTTCGGCCCCATCATCCCCAGGTTGCAGCAAACGGGCTGTACCCTCGACGTGCTCGACCTCAACGCCGCGAAGCCGGGCATCGTCGATCTGCGCAGGGGGCCGGATCTGCTCGCCGCCTGCGATGTGGCCATCATCACCGCGACCAGCATCATCAACGGGACCATCGACGGCCTCCTTAGCCGCCTGACCAACAACCGGGCCGCAGTGCTGCTCGGGCCGTCCACTCCGCTCTGCCCGGAGGCCTTCGCCACCAGCCGGCTGACTCAGCTCAGCGGCGCAATGGTCAGGAACAGCGAACCCCTCAAACGGATCATCTCGCAGGGGGGTGGCACCATGCTCATGAAACGACATCTTCATTTTGTCACGGCACGTCTCTGACAAAGAGGCTGTCGCGAAGCGGGCCAGAGACTGGTACGCGTATACAGCTTCACTCGATTTGTGCTCGGCAGAATGAGCTGATCGGAGGGAAACGGGGGCTGACATGACACCAGGTGTTTCTTGTCGAGACAGATCTCTGGCAGCAATGGCTTCAATCGTCAAGCAGACCTTGTGAACAGGCGATGGCGATCGCCTGTTGTGAATTGACGGCGTCGAGTTTTCTGAAGATATTGCCCAGGTGGAACTCGACGGTGCGCTGGCTGATATGCAATATGACGGAAGTCTCCCAGGCGGTCTTCCCTGTCGCGGTCCATAACAGAATCTCACGCTCCCGCCGGGTCAACTGAACGGATATCTTGAGGCTTGCGGCAATGACCCTTCGCACCGCAAGGGCCAGGTGGGGCAGGAGATGTGCCAATATACCCTGCATACGCGCGGCGGATCGGGCAAAGGAACGCTCACCTGCCAGACTGATGATCGTACACTCCGACGACCGTCGGCCCTGCATGCTGAAGATCCAGCCATCCGCCAATCCCACCGATTTCGCCTCGTGCAGTATCTCCTGATTTTTCCGGTCCTGAGCTTCATCATCTCTTTTTATCCGCGCACAGTCTCCCCAGTAGAGTAAACCCTTTTCCCTGAAGGCCGCAAAGGCCACATTGTCGTCAAGGAAATAATTCTGTTCGTTGTAGCGCATTTCCCAGGCCTCGGGGAAGGCGGTAAGCATAGTGAACGCACCCATCTGTTTACGGGGATACTCCTTCGCATCACCAAACAGACTGCGGGTATGCGTAAACGGCACCAATCTCTTCACCTGATCGACGAGCGCGATAAAATCCTCCCGGGTTTTACACGCCAGTGACCAGTGAAGTATCTCGAGGATCAACAGCAACTCCGCTTTCGACAGATCCATAACCAATACATGTTTCGGTAGAATTTCACCACCCACCTGTGGAACTCCACAGTGTCCCGGCAATGAAATGCTCTATAGAGTGGTTATACAGATTGGCGCCTCCAGGCAACATGACGGGATCGTCGCCACAACGATGACACCGCCATGCCGCCAGGCGGCTCTTCGGCCCGGAAACAGAGCTTTCGGCTTCAAGGGAGTTGCGGATAGAGGTCCAGTTGCATGCGCTTTCCCTTACTGTACCACTACAGTGACCATCAAGCGATACGACAGGTTGCAGCTTCAGTCAAATCACAATTTCAAAGGACGACAACCATGAGAAAAACACGCACCCTTTACGCCTTGCATCTCTTCATTTTCACTGTTTTCATGATGGGCCTCGCCCGGCCGAGCAATGCCGCCTCACTGCGGTGGCAGGATGATCTGGAAGATTGGGACAACGGGGTCATCCTGGGGATCGACAAGCTCTATGTCGCTCCGGCAACTACCTATTACGACGTCACCTTCGTCGATGGCTACGATCCCCTGCCGATATATGGCCTGGACTCATCCTTTGGCGGCGGCGAACTGTATCCGGACGCCAGATGGTTTGTCGCCCAGCAGATGGGGGCGCTTCATTCCTATTTACACGGGTTATCGACCCCCAATATCGATCCACGGCTGATCAATGGTATCAACGATACGGTCGACCCCTTTCAGTATGGCTTGATTCTCTCGCTCTACAACTATAATTCCGCCGGTCTGGGGCAGATGCTGGTTGGCTCCATTTCAATATATGCAAACAGTACCGATATGGCCATTGGCGGCGGGAATTATTACAGCCCCTCGATATATGAACAGTATTACACCAGCAACAGCGACAATGTCTGGGCGATCTTTACAGAATCACCGGCAGTACAGCCTGGTCCCGTTCCCGAACCGGCGACCATGCTGCTCTTTGGCGCAGGCATTGCGGGGCTTGCAGCAGTGCGGCGCAGGAGATAATGGAACAGGTCGAGGCCGGGTCAGCGAGAAGGGCGGATAACCTTTTTTCAGGGCCTATCTCGAGCGAATCTTCGTCGTTTCCCGATAAACGGCTCTATTTCCCGAGTCGATACTCCACTGACAACCCACAAAAAACCCGTTCGCCGGCCTGACGGGCCGACGAACGGGGCGTGTCGTCAGAGAGGGGAGGCAAAGGCTATCGTCTGTCCTCGATTGGTGGTGGCAGGATCTGATCGGTGAGATAGTCGCTGAAGCTGGCCAGGCCGTCGAACCATGCGGCCATCTGCACCTCGACCCGTCTGGCCCCGGCAATCGTCTCCTGCCGTTTCTTTTCACCGGGGCTGTCAATCGTCAGCCCGCCATTGATACGGTTGCCGGGCTGATCGATATCCACCACGCCAGTGGCGGTAATCCGGCTCGGCCCTGTCCGTACGGTCAGCGAGCCGCCGCTCTGGCTGACATCACCGCCGGTGCTTGTCAGCGCGAGTTGGTCGACGGAGATACTGCCGAGGAGATCGAGGTTGCCGCCGGCGGTAGCGTCGAGCAGACCGCTGGCGCTCACCTCTCCCAGGATCAGCCCGTTAACATCGTTGATGGTGATATTGCTGCCATCGGCATTCAGCCGGCCGCCGAAGTCGTTGCTGTCGCCGGCGAGGGAGATGTCGGCCGGTAGACCGTTTTGTGCGGCAGCGAGGGTGGTCTCGCCGCCGACCACAAGGGTCGTGCCACCGACCTGGCTGATAGCCCCATCGGTACTGGTCACCCCGAGCATGCCATCGACGGTGAGGTTACCCAGCACCGTACCGCCCGAGTTATCGGTGATATCGGCATCGCCGGAGACCGCAACCGAGCCGTCGCCGCTCTGACTGAAATTGTCGGTGACGGTGAAATCCGCCCCACCGCTGGTGGCAAAATCACCACCGGTCTGCTCGAAGTCACCGACCAGCACATCACCCGCCGAGGCAAAGGTTCCGCCCGACTGGCTGTAGCCGTCAAGGGTCATGCCGCCCTCGCCGACATTGAGATCCCCACCGGTCTGGCTGAGGGAGCCAGCCACGCCGATCGAGTCGACCTCGACCGGGCCGGCCTCGGCAGGTGGCACCACGTTGTCGCCAAAACCCACCTCTACCCCAGCCGGGATGACCACGTTGGCGACGTTGGCGAGATCGGGCACCGCGCCCCCGGCCCAGTTGGCCGGATCGAACCAGTCACCGGACTCGCCACCCACCCAGACCACCTGATCGAGCCGGGTGATGCTGGCGGTGGCACTCGCCGTGGTGTTCTGCAGCAGATAGTTGCCCGCATCACTTCCGGTCAGGGCAATACCGCTGATCGCCACGGTCTTGCCGGAGCCAACGTTCTTGTCCGAGAACAGGGCCGACGTCTGGCTGAAGTCGACCTGGTCGCCACTGACGATATCGGCCGAGCCGCCGGTGACGTCTGCCAGACGATTGCCGTCATAGACCTTGTCGGCAGCCGAGTAGAACGCCGTCAGCTCCTTGGGGGTGATGACACCGTTGCCGCCACTGAAACTCTTGGCGCCGCTCAGGTAGTAATTGCCGGCGTCAACGCCCTCCAGCACCAGATTGTAGATGGTATAGCTCTTGCCCACGCCGACATTACGGTCGCCATAGGCCCCGGTACCGCTGGCCAGGACCAGATCGCCGGCGGCAAGCCCGGCCAGGGCCAGAGCGACCCCGGTCATGTCGGTGGTCCCGTCATAGACCTTGGCAACCCCGGCCGAGGTGCTGGCGCTGACCGCCTTGGCCGTAACCTCCTGGGCCCCGACCACGTTGATGATGTCACTGAAGTTGACGCTGTTTTCCGTCACCGCCCCGCTGGTGCCAAGCTGATAGCTACCCGCCGCCAGCAGCTGGGCGGTGGAATACACTCCGTCCTGGGGCGCCAGCTGGAAGTTCGCGAGACCAGAGGCCCCATCGTCGACCGTCACCCTGTTATCCGCGCCAATCAGCACGCTCGAGCCCGGGACGCTGCCGTCGTCGAGGCGAACGATCTGGGCGCCGTCATAGTATTCGACGCTGGCGATCTGGTAGTGCACGGTGTTGCCATAGGTATCGCTGGCATTGTCGACACGTACCAGCAGTTCACCCGACGGCACGATGGTATAGTCGCCATGCCGGTAGATAAAGCTGTAGTTGCCGGCCGCACCACCGCTGGCCACGAGCTGATCGGTATAGGTGCCGGCCAGGGTATTGGCCCCGGCCTCGTTACCATCCGGGCCTCGCGAGGTCCGACTCACGGTCGGGGTGCTAAAACCGACCGCCGTGGTCTCATCCTCGCCATTGACGAAGTTGGCATAGCTGACGCCGGCGTAACCGGGGCTATCGCTCTGGGTGACGAACCGGGCGTCGTTGTTGGCCATCACCGTCAGCAAGGCCGGGGTGATCGTCGCCGCCACCGATTTGCTGGCGGCATCCAGCAGGTAGTCCGTCAGCTGGGAGCCGTTGGTGCCGGTAATACCAGTAATTGCCAGCCCCGAGGTCGTCAGCGTATTGGCCAGGGCGACATTGGCATCGTTATAGGCGATGCCCGCCGCGCCGAGGTTGGCACGGGTATCGCCGGCGATCAGGCCGGTGAAGCTGTAGCTCGGCGTAAAACCCGCGGGCGCGGCGACGGTGCCATCATAGACCTTGGTCACCCCGGTGTTGGTCAGGGTCGGGGTCAGCAGCCTGGCGTTGATCGTCACCGGCGCGTTGGTCGCATTCAGCACCGGCAGCTGGTAATTGCCCGTCAGGCCGCCGCCGGTACCGTTACCGAGGGTGATGCTCGCAATGTACTTGCCAGGCGCTGCCACATGAGCGTTGCTGGCCGCCGCGGCGGTGTAGCTTAAGGTCTCCGCCCCCGCCAGGTTGCCCAGGGTCACCGCCCCGGCCAGACCCGTGGTGCCGTCGTAACTCTTGCTGGCGGCAAGGGTCAGCACCCGCCGGGTGATGCGGGCGGCGGGGTCATCGGCATGGGGGGTCAGGGTATAGTTCGCCGCATCTGCGCCAGTGAGGCTCAGCCCGGCAAAACTGACCCGGATCGCCTCGGCCACGTCCTTGTCGTTGAAGGTGCCGGTGGCGGTGCCGCTCAGGCTGACGGTGTCACCGGTATAGGCCGTGCCGTCGCTGGCCGTACCGCTACCAGGGGCGACTGCGGTGTTCAGCACCGCCGCGCCATTGACCGTGGCGGTGGTGGTCCCGTCATAGACCTTGTTCTGACTGCCGAGGCCGCTGATGGTCAACGCCTTCGGATCGACGGTCAACTCGCCGTCGATCACGGAATTCAGAAAATAACCGAGATCCGCGAAACTCTGGGGACTGACATTATAGGTGCCGGCATTCAGAAGACCGGCGCCAGAGGTCGTGGCCGAAACGATCGCAAAGACGTCATCGCCATTGACCGGCCCCGTACCACTGAGGGTGAAGGTAGGCAGGGCGTCGCCATAGGTGATCGTCTCGCTGCTGATGGTCCCGCTGAGCTGCGGCTGCTGACGATAGATCGCGTTGAGCGTATCGGTGGCCAGCGCGGTGGTGTAGTGGGTGGTCGTCTCATCGGAGTTGTAACGGAAGTTGCCGCTGCCCGAACCGACCAGGTCGGTCAGACCGGTGCTGCCGGCGATACCACCGCTCAGCAGGCGGATGGTGCCGCCGGTGCCGGCGGTGACGGTCGGGCTGCCGGTCACCAGAATATTGCCGCCGGTGGCGGTTCCCGCCGCCGCGAGCTTGCCGGCATTCAGCAAGACAGCGCCCAGGCTGGTGCTGCCGGTGGCAACCCCCTTGGCCAGGGTCAGATCACCGGTCAGGGTCTCCACCAGCACATCGCCGCTGGCGGTAATGCCATCGGTGGTGCCAACCGCGCCGATGGTCAGCGCCCCGGCGTTGGTGAAGGACAGGCTGGCCAGCCGGGTTGCCGTGCTGCCCCCGGCGATAGTGCCGACACTGTTGCCGGCATTGGTTAAGGTGAAGGCTCCGGTGCCATGCAGCAGGAGTTCATCCGCCGTCAGCGCCGCACTCTGGCTCACGGCCCCGTTCGAGGTCAGGGAAATTCGCTCACCCGTCGCGGTCAGGGCGGCGTTGATGGCGATATCGCCGCCATAGACCGAGATCGGCCCGGCAAGCGTTGCCCCATTGGTAAAGGTCACATTGCTGGTATTGCCAATCGTCACCCCGGACATGCCGTCGTATCTGCCGATAGTCAGGCCGGCCAACTGGTCGAAGTTGTTGACCTGCAGATAGTTGTACAGACCGCCGAAGTTCAAGGCGCTGTTGACGCCATTATGCAGCCAATCCAGGGTGCTGGTATAGGCGCCGTTGTCGGGGGCCAGGGTCAGGTGGCCGGTGCTGGTCAAGATCACGCTGATGGCACCGGCGCCGACGAACTGATCGGCAATGAAGGTTGCGTCGCCGCTGCCGAGGTCCAGCAGCGCCCCGGCGGTATTGGTGGTAATTCCACCAGTGGCGGTGCCGTTGTAGCCGTCGCCGGCCCAGATCAACAGGTCGCCGCCATTGGTGGTTATGTTGGAGAACAGATCGAGGGCGTTGTTGTTGTAGCCCGTGCTGCCGATCGAAGGGCCATCGCCGACTGTCAAGTCGTTCCAGGTGGAGCTGCCGCCGACGGAATTCGAGCCACCGATCCAGACATGACCGCCGCCGGTGGAGATTGGCCCGAGTATCGATACCCCGCCGTCGTTGTTACTGTTATCGTAATCCGACCACAGCACGACGTTGAGCTGGCCGTCATTGATGGTGTTGATCGCGCCTGTGTTGTTCAGGGTTATCCGGGCGTTGCCCTGCATGGTCAAGGTACCCGTGCCATCCGACTTGGTGATGGTGCCGTTGGTTATGAACTGGGAGTTTCCCGTGGCGTAGGCCCTGAGCAGGATGTCGCCATCGCCAGACGAGGTGACAGTGTTCGATAGAAGGATCGGACCCGCATAGACCGCAACCGCACCCGGCAGAGACAGAGGCCCGATGAGCGAAATCTGCGCCAGGTTGTTCTCCTTGCCAAGCGTCAGGCCATCCATGCTGGCGATCCTGTTGATAACCAGGCCGGTCAGATCGTCCGTGGCCGTGAAGTTCTCGCCTGACATGCTGCCCCGGAAGATGAACGACGACGGGAACGAGGCGCTGTACGGCTCGATCACCAGGTTGCCGCCGACATTCAACGTCAACGCCCCGCTGTCACGATAATACAGATCGCTTCTCAACGTCAGGTCGCCGCCGGTCCCGGTCGTGATCGTCCCGCTGCCGCCGATGTTGAGCTCGGACCCTTCGACCGCGATCTCGACATTTCCCGTGCTGCTCGAAATATCGGTTCCGGCGATGGTGTAGGTCCAGTTCCTGGTGGTGTTTTCCGAGGCGAAGATATTCACGTCGTTATTGGCGAACAGGCCGACCTCGCCGGTAAAAAGCGCTCGGCCGTTGCCAACGGTTCGCGTTGCCGAGAGGTCAAGCGTCCCCCCTGATCTGATCGTGGTGTTACCGGCGGTTCCCGCGATATCGACGACGTACAGCCCATCGCTGGTGTCTTCTGTCGCCAGGCCGGTGATGGCGATGTTCCCGCTGCCCCCGGTCGTCGAGATCGTGGTGCCCGGATCGATCCTGACACCACGTGAATCCTGATGGACATTGGCGGCCGTGCCACGCATCATGCCGCTGACGGTGATGTTGCCATTGGTGGCGGTCAGCGTCGCACCGTTGATCCGTACCCCGTAAACGACCGCTTCCCCACCTCCCGTCCTGTAGGTCGTACCGTTGAGGGAAATGTCGCCCGTGCCGGTGCTGATCGAGGTGGTAGAGGTCAGGTTCAGGGCGGCGCCTGTGCCATACCAGCCGAAATCGGCAACGGTGAAGTCACCGCCATTGGTGATCGCGGTCAGATTGGCAAGGTCGACTACCGCCCCCTGCGCCGCTGAGGACGTCTGCATATTGATCGAAAAATTCAGCGGCGCTCCAGTCGACTGCACCCGCGCCCCGCTGCCGAATGTGACCTGCGCAACATTACTGCCCAGGCTGTTGAGGCTGAGATCCACCTCGCTTGGCGGGGCGACATTGACCACCGCGTTACTGTTCCAGGTCAGGTCGGTATCGGCGGTCAGGGTGACGCTGGTGCCACCACCGAGCAGCGCGGCGATCTCTCCCGAGGTGACCGTCGTCCCGGCGATACCGCCGCCGGTGGTCGTATCGTTGGTGACGGTGATGGTCGGCGGATCGAACAGCCATTCGCCGGCCTTGCCAAAGGGTGCCGCGGCCGAGCCGATGGCACCGGCGGTTACCAGCGTGTGGCCCGAGGTCTCGATGGCGCCACCATCACCTCCCATCGCCCCGCCACGGGCGAAAAGCTCGCCTGCAACGCTGGTCAGCGACCGGGTATCTTTGACGTCGGACCAGAGGACGACAGTTCCCCCGTCGCCAACGCCGGTGGCCGAGGCATCGATCCGCGCCCCCTCGGCCATGGTCACCTGCCTGGCCTGTCGCATGGCGTCTGGGCTGGCAAAGACCCTCCGATCGCTGGTAGCGCCGCCCTGCCAGTCACCACCGATCAGCACCTTGCCTCCATCGCCCTGGGCACCGATGGCCTTGATCACGGAGGTGCCGGTCAGGGTGATCCGCTCACCTTCCACCGCCACGGTACCACCGGTTACGCCGCCGACATCGATCGTCCCGGCCAGTTCGACCTCGGCCGCGCTGACATACACCTTGGCGTGTTCCGGCCGCAGTACCGGCAGGGGCGGGCCCTGCGGCGCTACCGAGGCCACGATCCGGCTGTTGGCGGTGGTCTCGACCCTGCCGCCGCCAAGGAAGACCCGGCCGTCCGCATGGTCGATCCCCCGGGCATCGATGGTGCCCGAATTACGCACCACACCGGAGCGGATCGCATTGGCCGCCCCGGCACTCATGATCACCTGACCGCCCGGGGCCTCGATCAACTCGCCGTTTTCGACCAGTGTTGCCAGCTGACCGGGGGTGACACGCACGTTCATCAGCGCGCCGCCCTCATCGAATTCCAGGTTGAACACCTCGCCAGCCGCCAGCGCCACTGTTCCCTTCCTGGCGACGATAACCCCCTTGTTGCGCACCTCGGGGGCCAGCAGGGCGATATAGCCACCCATCGTCTCCAGCCGCCCTTCGTTCACCACCGTGCCCATCGCCCCGTCACGGCTGAAGGTGGTGCTGCCGGCCATGAACTCCTCGTCCGACATCGAATGGGTGGTGGCGACCAACCCGCCCACATCGACCCGAGCGGATTTACCGAAATAGACCCCTCGCTTGTTGCTGAGAAAGACCTGGCCGTTGGCCTTCAACTGCCCCAGAATCTGCGACGGACTGCCGCCGGTCACCCGGTTCAAGGCGACGCTGTCGGCCGAGGGCTGGCGAAATTGCACACTGGCATCTCGGCCGATATCAAAGCTCTGCCAGTTGATCGCGGCGCGTTTGCTCTGCTGCTCGATCACCATCGACCCGAGCCCGGAGGCGCCGATCTTCGCCTTGCCCGCCGTCACCTTGCCGTTTTGCGGCAGGGCCAGCGAGGCGGTCTGGGCCTCAGCCAGGCCGGCGATGCCGCCGGTCAACAGCGCGACAGCAAAGAGAAGCGCCCGCGCACCTTGCGCTCGCCGCTCCTCCTGCCTGCGTCGCCTGCGGGACGGAGATTTTCCCGTACGGGTGCTGCCGACTTCGGGGACGACTATCCTACGGTACTGCGTTGTACTCCATATCACTCGGAAGATCCTGTTCATCGAAAACCTTGCCTACGTTATCGTTTCATGTTGTTCTGACAATGGAAACTCTTGGGGCCGCGCTATTGTCCGGATATCCTAAAAAGATTTACGCAGCTCGAACCAGACACGGAGCGTGTGATGGCTGCCGTCCTGGTCCTTGCCGTTACGCGACGGATGGCTGGGATCGTCGATCTCGTTGGGGTTGCTGCCCAGCCGCCGTGCCAGGGTCAGGTCCGCCCCCCAGCCGGCGGAATGCTGCCAGCCGAGCCGGGCCCCGAGCCCCTTGAGCTGGTAATCCGACGGTTCGCCGGCAACGGTCCGATCAGCGATCCAGCCATGATCGTAAAATCCGGCAACGTCCCAGTGTTCCGTCAATCGGTACTGCAACTCCAGATTGAGGATCGCGCCGCTCGGCCCGTCGCCCTCGCCGAGCGGATAGGCGCGTACACCGTACGGCCCGCCGAGAAAGAACTCTTCGGCACTGTCCAGCCCATGCGGCCCCTTCTGGCCCGAGACCTGGGTCAGCAGACTGAACCGGGCGGGCAGATTCTGGTACCGGGAAAAATTGAACCGGCCGATATTGAAGGTATCGGCGAAATCGCCACCGATATCGTCGCCAGCGGCCTTGCCCCTCGAGTAGCTCAGCGCGGCGGTACTGAAGCCGCCACCGGCGAAATCGTCATAGAGGTTGCCGGTCAGGCCGAAAACGCCGCGCGACACGTGGTAGTCGGAAACGCTCTCGCCGCGGATCTTGTTTTTCAAGTCGTCACGGCCATAGGAGAAGGTCAGATTGAGATTCTTCCTGCGGTCAAGCAGCAGGGGATACGACGCGCCGATGCTGCGGGTGAAGCTGTGGCCGGTGGGGTCGAGGCTGTCGAATTCGGAGGTGACGACGTCATAGTACATATAGCCCACATCGGCCCAGAGAAACGCGCCACGATTGCCGATGGGCAACGAATAGCGCAGCATACCCTCGGGGCTGCCTTCGGTCGCGGCCAGCCGGGCCAGCAGCATATCGCCGAGATGAAAGGGGCTGTAGAGACCGACCTGCACGTTGGCCCGCGGTTCGCCGATCGCCCGGGAACCGAAGTTGTCAAAGGACAGTTCCGTGGCCAGCAGGGGCTCATCTTCGGCCCGCAGCAGCAGCACCGTCTCGCCCGGCGCATCACCGGGAGCCAGGGCGCCACTCAGCGCCACCCCCTGCAGACCGTTGGCGATGAGCAGCGGTTTGTCCAGCTGCTCGGGCCGCAGCTCGCTGCCGGGCTCGACATTGCCATCGAAAATTCGTTTGATGACCTCGGGCTTGACCCGCTTGGGCGGCTCACCCTCAAAGGCCACCCCGGCATATCTCCCCTCCTGGATATCGAGGAGCACCGTCCCGTCGACCACCTCCTGCTGGGGAAGGGTTACCCGGGCGACATAGCCGTTCTCGGCGTAATAGGCCTCGATCATCCGGCCGGCACGCTCGATCTGGGTAAAACTGAGCTGCCGACCGGTGACCCCGGACAACACCTGGCGCAGCGCGGCCGCATCGAACAGTCGATTGCCCCGGAACTGCCAGTTGGCAAGATAGAGCTTGGGGGCGTTTGGGTCATCGCCCTCTTCGGTCAGAGACTTTACAGTGACACCGTCGAGGAGAATTGTCCCTGGAGTCGCCGATTCCGCCTGGGGAAGCGGGCGCTCGGTGACATCGCTCTGCCGCTGCAGGCTGCCGGCGTTGACCCCGGGCAGACCGGCAGCCTCGGCTCGTTCATGCATGCCAACGGCTGCCAGCAGGGCAAAACCCAGCGCCCCGACGGCGTGAACTCCCCCCCACCGCATTCTTTCGGCGGCAAGCCCACCGCTCTTGCCACCGACTTTCATGTTCACTGCAACCTGACAGGTTGGTCGGCCTATGTCTCCTGTCGCCAATGCACTCTCTCCCATTTGCCACCTTTTCAATCACACGGTCGACCAAACTGGGTTGACCGACTGCGCATTCATTTATCTCATATCAGACCGCCACCTGAAGACAGTCCGACTCCCCCTTTCTCCACCGTTGCCGCTGACAGGCAAATGGCGGTGATACGGATGGCCAGCAATCCCACTGTTGAGCCAGGACAACGAAGAGTGAATCAAAGAGGAAATCGATTGATGAGCAAAAAAGCCGATTCGTTGTCGTTTTCAGCGATACTCTGCCGTGAGGAAAATACCCTGACTATCAAACGACGCAAGTCAAGCATTTCAACACTCTACACTGCCACTGACAATGATGGCATAACGGCAACGGACAAGTCAAATTTTTTTGAGAGAAAAGTTCTGTGACAAAGTAACGAGTTAGCACATCACTGCCGGCTCTTCACTGCCCGGCAAAGGAGGTACGTCAGGAGAGGGTCTCACCCGTGCCGCTGTTGCCCTTGCGCCAGGAAAAAGGCTGGCAGGAACACCCAGCTGCACAGGGTGAGATGTGAAAAGATGATGCTCTCGTAAAAAGTCGAATGTTCCGCCGAGATGGACTCAGGAAAAAACCTGATATACGAGGCGTAGTGTCTCAAACTGCAATCTGGTAGTACATATGGTACAGCGGATTGTCGTTTGTGACCTACAACGAAGTAGATCTGGGTTTTTACGAGTCCATCAAAGATAATGTGTCGTTGCGGGCAGTGTCTCAGCCCATTGCGGATCGCTTGCGCAGCGGCCGGGTCGCCCGAATCAGGTAATCCCGCGCGTTTGTCGAGACCAGATCGCAAAGCCGATCCCGGACACGGTCATGATAGCGATCGATCCAGGAAATCTCCCGGGGCGACAAGACCTGCGAATCGACCATTGCCAGGTCGATCGGCACCAGCGTCAGTGCCGAGAACCGGCAGAATCCGGGGCCATCGGCCACCACCTCGACCTGATTTTCGATCCGCATGCCAAAACTCCCGGCCCGGTAGAAACCGGGCTCGATGGTCATGATGTTGCCGGGCACCAGCCCATACGGGTTGGCCTTTTTGGCAAAGCGGTGGGGATATTCATGGACCAGAAGGTTGCAGCCGACACCATGCCCGGTGCCGTGATCATAATCGAGCCCAAGCCGCCACAGGGGCAGCCGCGCCAGCACGTCGAGCTGGTGGCCCATGGTGCCCGCCGGAAAGCGCGCGTCATGCAGGGCAATGAACCCCTGCAGCACCGCGGTATAAGCGAGGCGCATCTCCTCTGAGGCCGGACCGGACATCACCGTGCGGGTGACATCGGTGGTGCCCGTCGTATATTGCCCGCCGGAGTCGACGAGATAGGGCGCGGTGGTGACCAGCACCGCATCGCTCAGCGGCCTGGCGGTATAGTGGCACATGGCCGCATTCGCTCCGGCAGCGGAGATGGTCCGAAAGCTCGCTTCCAGAAAACCGGGACGAGCCGAGCGCAGGCCCAGCAGGCACTCCTCCGCGTGTAACTCGCTGGGCGGCCGCCCCGTGGCGACCCGCTCCTGAAGCCAGGCGAGGAACTCGACCATAGCCACCCCATCCTGCAGATGACAGTCGCGGTATCCCTGCAATTCGCTCTCTGTTTTCAATGCCTTGGCCAGGGTGATCGGATCGGCCTCCTCGACCAGTCGCCCGCCCGCGGCCCGTATCGCTTGGGCCACCGCGGCGGGTACGAAATCGGTATCGATGACCACGGCCCTGCCGGCGGCTCGCACCGCCAAGCGCGGCAGAAAGTCGACAGGCGACGAGATCGCCAGGCCACCGCCGGCGGCGAGCAGGGAAACATCGACAGTGGCAAGCTTGCCGGAATCGACAAACCACTCTGCACGACCGTCTGCATCGAGGAGCAGAAACGACAGGGGCACCGGGTTCATCGCCACGTCGGAGCCGCGCACATTGAGCAACCAGGCAATATTGTCCGGCAGCGTTTCGACCAGAAAATCGCCGGCAAGTCCCGCACCGATGCGGCTACGCTTTCTGCCACTGTCCTCGGCGGCAAGCGCCCGCGATATCTCGCGGACAGGTCCACATGGCGGAGCGGGACGATCGAGCCAGATGCAGCGAAGGGGTCTTCGTTCAGCGCCACCAGCCTGGCACCGGTCGTGCGGCAGGCCTCCTCGATCCGGCGAAACTGCGCCAGGCTGACCCGCAGCGCATCGACGCCGATCCGCTGCCTCGGCGCGCCATGGGTAGCGAGGTAGACCTCGGGCGGAGCATCGTGCAGGTGGTGGATCTGCCAGTCGGTCAGATCCACCTCGTTCCGGGCCTGCACCTGGTAGCGGCCGTCGACAAAGAGCAGCGCCAAGGCCATCCCGGCCGAGCCGGTGAAGCCGCAGAGCCAGGCCAGGCAGGCATCATGCTCTGGAGTGATCTCGCTCTGATGGGCATCGGTTCGCGGCACGAGCAGCCCGTCGAGTTGCAGAGCCACCATCAGGCTGCGCAGTCGGTTCAGGTGAAGATGACGGAAATCGGTCATGGCTTCACCCTCTGGGGCCGGCGGAACGCGGACCACCCTTGGCGGCGACAAGACGAAAGAGCCGACGGATCACCGCACCGTCCTGGCGGAGGCCGTCATGCTGGTAGCGGTTGGTGAGCCAGTAGTCGAAATTGCCGACGCGGGCGGCGGTATCAAGGGACAGCCCCTGATCGACGAACATATCGTCATGGTAGATGACCGCGGCCACCGGCACCTCGTTTGCCGCGAGCAGCGCGCAATCGTAGAGCGCGGGGAACTCGGTGCGCGCGGCCAGGGCCAGGGCCCCGGCTCGAAAAGGACGGAGGGAGGCGATCTCCTCGAACATCCAGGGATAGATCATCTCGCCGGTGAACCGGCAGGGCCGGGCCGTGGGTTCAAAGGCCGGGAACTCACCACGCAGACGCTCGGCAGCCCAGGCGGTGGCGCCGGTGCCCTGACCATAGATCGCCTCATGGATCGCGGCAAAGAGCTGACGGCCATGATAGCTCGTCGCCACCATCGCCCCGGCAAGAAAGGTGTCGGTCAGACGATCCTGGCCGTCGAAGGCCTCATCGAGCAGCCAATGGATCGTCTCGAAACCATCCTGCATGCCCAACTCGAGTCCGATGCTCTGCAACCGCCGCACCGAGAGCCGGTCACCATCGGGCAGACGGACATCCTCGCTTGCCAGCCGCTCAGCCAGCCTGGCCAACAGCGCGGCATCGTCGGGATAGCGGCGCAGATAGGCCTCGTTTTTGGCGAGAACCCGCGGATAGGTCCGCCGATAGACATCTTCGGCACTGGCTGAAAGTCCCGGCGTGCCCCCGGCGATATAGGCCGCGGCAAGCCCCTCGGGCGCACGACTCAGATAGGTCAGGGTCAGGAAACCGCCATAGCTCTGCCCCAGCGTCTGCCAGCGCCGGGCTCCGAACAGGCTGCACCGCAGATGCTCGAGGTCGCAGACAATGGAATCGGCACGAAAAAACGCGAGATAACGCCCCGCCTCCTCACCTGACATCGCCCCGATCACCTGCGGCAGAATCGGGTTCGACCGGCCGGTGCCGCGCTGGTCTGGCAGAATCAGGCGGTGAGTCTTCAGCGCCTCGGTAATCCAGGGAGCGCCCCCGCCAATCCGGGGCCGGGGCGCTTTACCGCCTGGACCACCCTGCAGAAAGCAGAGAATCGGCAGATCCTCATCGGCCCGGGTGGCATCGACCAGTTCGCGGGCAAAGATTCGCAGGGTCTCCCCCTCGGGCCTGGTCCAGTCGAGCGGAACCGCAATCTCATGGTCGCGGATGCGCAGGCCAGGCAAGGTGTATTCAATGGGCGTCATGGTCGAACCTCTAACGGACACGGGGATCTAACAGCACATACAACAGATCGACGACGATATTGGCCAGCACAATGAAGACGCTGCCAAGCAGGACCACGCCGATAATGATCGGCCGATCCTGATTGGCCACCGCCTGCACCGCCAGCGCGCCAACACCGTTGAGGCCATAGACCTGCTCGATCACGATCGCCCCGCCCAGAAGCAGGGCGATATCGGCGCCAAGCTGGGTGACCAGTGGGGTCAGGGCCGCTCGCATGCCGTGCTTTACGGTAACCACACGCTCGCTCAGCCCCTTGGCCCGGGCGGTGCGGATGTAGTCTTCCCCCATCACCTCCAGCATCTGCCCCCGGGTCAGCCTGGCGTAGAAGGCGGCCATCGTCAGCGCCAGGGTGGTCCAGGGCAGAAACAGATGCCAGGCCCAAAGAAGCAGATCCTTACTGAAAGGCCTGTAACCACCGGGAGGGAAAAGCGTGAATCCTGCCTGTTTAGGCAGGAAATAGAGGAGATACAGCGACATCATGCCCAGCACGAAGGTCGGAAAGGAGAGGCCGACGAGGATGAAGCCCTGCCCCAGCCGGTCACGCAGGCTGCCGGGGTGACGGGCGGACATGATGCCGATGGGCAGGCCAAGCGCCAGCCACAAGACCACCGCCCCCGCCACCAGCGAGACCGTCACCGGAATGCGCCGGGCGATGATATCGAGCACCGGCCGACGGCTGCGGTAGGAGTAGCCGAGATCGCCCTGCATCGCCCTGGTCAGAAAGCGAAAATACTGCTGGTGCATCGGCAGATCGCTGCCGATGTTCCGGCGAATCTGCTCCAGTTGCCGCTCGGTGGCCTTGTCACCGGCGATCATCCGGGCGGGGTCGCCGGGGGCGACGTAGAACAGCAGGAAGACAAAGCTGGACAACGCCAGCAGGACCAGTGCCCCGAAGGCCAGGCGGCGAGCGAGAAAGCGGATCATCCTCCGGCCTCCGTTTTCGTTTTGCCATCCCGCTTTGCTCTTTGGCGCCACAGCCGTGCCGCCGTGCGCGCGCTTTTCGGGTCGAGCGCATCGCGCAGGCCATCACCGAAGATATTGAAGGCCAGAGTGGTCACCAGCAGGGCGACTCCGGGCACAAAGACCATCCACCAGGCAACCAGATACATCGAGTTTGCCGAGGCATCGGCCAGCATCCCGCCCCAACTCGGGGTTGGCGGCACGATCCCCATACCGAGAAAGGACAGCGTCGCCTCAAACACGATGGCGGAAGGGATCATCATCGTCGCATAGACAATGATCGGCACGGTGAGGTTGGGCAGGATGTCAATCACCATGATGGACAGATGCCCCGCCCCCAGCGAGCGGCTGGCCTGCACGAAATCCTGCCGGCGCAGCGAGATCACCTGCCCCCGAATCACCCGGGCCATCGCCGCCCAGCTGAAGAAGACAATCACCGAGACCGACAGCAAGAGACTCGGCCCCAGCACCGAGACCAGGGCCAGCGCACAAAGCAGGAAAGGCACGCTCATCACCAGGTCGATCAACCGGCTGAGCACGGTATCGACCCAGCCACCGAAATACCCTGCGGTCAGGCCGACAATAACGGCAATCGTCGAGGCGGCAAGCGATGCCAGCACCCCCACCAGGAGCGAGACCCGCACACCATAGGCCAGCCGGACCAGCTGATCCCGGCCAAGCTGATCGGTGCCCAGCCAGAATTCGCTGCCCGGACCGACCGGGATACCCATCGGCGACAGCCCGGTCTCGCGAAACTGCTCGATGGGTGAATGGCCGGTGATCGCCGCCAACATCGGTGCCGCGAACGCCATCGACACCACGGCACCTATCACCACCAGGGCCATCATGCTGCTCCGGTCATACCAGAGCCGGCGTAAGGTGAGCTGCAGGCTGGAACGCTGAACAATATCAATCTCTTCTATGATATCATCACGATCGATGCCGTCCATCAGCCCACCTCACGAGTTTCGATCAAACGACGGTCCCCACCCTCGGCAAGGAGGGGCGGGGCCGTACTCGCCTCGAGCAGGACCCGGGTATAGGGATCGCGCGGTGCCGCGAACAGCTCCTCGGTGGCGGCCATCTCGACGATGCGACCGCCCTGCATGACCGCAATCCGATCACAGACATGACGAACCACCGCCAGATCGTGGCTGATAAACAGATAGGTCAGGCCGAGCTCTTTCTGCAGGTGCCGAAGCAGATTGAGGATCTGGGCCTGGATCGACACATCCAGCGCCGAGACCGGTTCATCGCAGATGATCAGTGCCGGGTTGAGGGCGAGGGCCCGGGCGATGCCGATGCGCTGCCGCTGACCGCCCGAGAACTCGGCTGGGAAACGGTTGTAATGTTCGGGATTGAGTCCCACCAGCTCCATCAGCCCACAGACCTTCTCCTGGCGACGCGCGCCACGGGCCAGGCCATGCAGCCGGAAGGGGTCGCCGATAATCGATCCGACCCGACGCCGCGGATTGAGAGAGCCAAACGGGTCCTGGAAGACCATCTGGACATGCCGCCGCATCTCCCGCCAGGCGGCAGAAGAGAGACCGCCCACCTCGCGCCCCAGTAAACGCACCTGCCCGGAGGTGGCGGGATCGAGCCCGGCGATGACCCGGGCCAGGGTAGATTTGCCACAACCGCTTTCCCCCACCAGCCCCAGCGTCTCGTCCCTGGCAATGGTCAGGTCGACACCTCGCAGCACCTCGAGATATCTCGCTTGTCCAAGCATGCCGCGAAGAGGATAGCTCTGATGGAGGTCCACGACCGCGACCACGGGGTCGGCGTCATCCGGAAGCTGTGTCGCCGGGGACAAGGGCTGCGGCGGCGGGACCGGACGATAGGCGCTATCGAGCCAGCAGAGCGACTGTACCCCGTCGTCAAAACAACGCAGCGGCGGATAGTGCTCGCCACAGCGAGGCAAGGCCTCGGTGCAGCGCGATGCGAAGATGCAGCCGGGTGGCGTCAGCAGTAGACTGGGCGGCCGGCCGGTGATCGGCGCCAGCGTACTGCCCGGCTCGTAATTGGAGGGAGAGGAACGCAGCAGCCCCGCGGTATAGGGATGGGCAGGCGAACGAAACACCGCCGCACCGCGTCCATATTCCATCCGCCTGCCGCCGTACATGATCATCACATCGTCGGCTACCGATGAGAGCAGACCAAGGTCATGGGTAATCATGATGACCGTGGTGCCAGACTCGCGACGCATGGCATCGAGCAAGGTCACGATCTGCTGCTGCACGGTGACATCCAGCGCGGTGGTCGGTTCATCGGCGATGATGAGTGCAGGTTGCAGAATCAGCGCCATGGCGATCATCACCCGTTGCCGCATTCCGCCCGAGAACTGATGCGGAAAGTCGTCGTAGCGCGCAGCGGGATCGGGAATGCCGACCTTGGCCAGCATCTCGACCACGCGGGCGCGGGCTTTCTTGCGCGTTGTCTTCTGATGGGTGAAGATCACCTCGGCGATCTGGGCGCCAACCCGATAATAGGGGTGCAGGCTCGACAGCGGGTCCTGAAAGATCATACCGATCCGCTCGCCACGCAGCCCCCGCAGGGTCTGTTGCGGCAGGCCGATCAGATCCCGACCCATAAAGAGCGCCTCGCCCCGGACCCGGGCATTGGCCAGAAGACCCATCATCGCCTGGGTCAGCACACTCTTGCCCGAGCCGGACTCCCCGGCAATACCAAAGAGCGATCCCGCCTCGATGGTAAAGCTGACATCGCGCACCGCATGGATGATTCCATCCTCGGTGGGAATCTCCACCGATATTCCCCTGACATCGAGTAAAGCCACGACGCTCCTCGTCCTCTGTTCAGCACAAGGCAGGAGCCCAGCGAAACGAGGCCCTGCCCGCCGCCCTATCGGTCGAGCCAGATATTGGTCCAGTCGCCCTCGACGCCGAGCGCGTAGACCAGATAGTTGCGAACAGCCTCGCCATGGTAGCGGGGATTCTTGTTGGCAATGAGCGGCACCACCGGCGCATCGGCCATCACCAGCTCATCGACCTTGCCCCACAGCTCGGCAGTCTGTTCGACGCTGGTCGCATTGATCGCCTCCTGGGCCAGACGATTTGCCGCCGGATTGTTGTAATCGGTATAGTTATAGGTCTGGTGCGTGCCGTCATAGGTGAATTGCGGCTGAAACACCGAGCGCGCCGCCCCGCCGACCCAGTCGGGCGTCCACCCCACCGGGGCGATATCCCAAACGCCGTCCCTAGTGTTGGCGACGTTGGTCATGAACTTGGCATAATAGTCCGCCGCGGTCACCGGGATCAGTTCGAGCCTGATGCCCGCCCGGGCCATGCTGGCCTGGATGGTCTGGGCGGTGGCGACCTCGAGATCCTTGTTACGATAGGGCATCTTCAAGGCGATGCCGTCAGGATACCCCGCCGCGGTCAGCAGCTTTTTCGCTTTTATCGGGTCTCCCCTGTCTTCGGGGGTCGGGTAGAGATTGAACGTGTGATAGCCCAGAACGCCGATACCGAAGATGCCGTTGACCGGCTCGGCCACCGCGGGGCCGCCCCATTGCTGGACGATGGCGGCCTTGTCCACCGCGTAGTTGAGCGCCTGGCGGACTCGCAGATCCTTCAGGGCTCCACCGTTGTTGTCGGAGACGGTGTTGATGAACAGGAAGTTGGTGTTGCCGGCCGAAAGGGCCACCAGCTTGCTATCGTCAAGCGCCGTCAGCCTGGCCAGAATCGCCGGCGGAATATTGATGTCAAAGGCCAGGTCCGCATCGCCCGACTGCACCTGCTGCATGATCCCGTCGGCCTGCAGGCCAAGAGTCAGCTCGATCTCGTCGACATAGACCTTACGGAGCGGATCGCTGTCGCTGTTCCACGAGGGGTTGCGCACCAATCGGATCAAGGTATCGGGTATGTATTCACCAATCGTGTATGGGCCAGAAGCGATGAAATTGGCCCGATAACCGGGGCTGTCCGGCAGGTAGTCCAGGGCCTCGATCGGGGCGGGCGCACTGTTGGGCAGCGAGAGCATAGAGATGAAATCACCCGCCTTCTGGGTCAAGTGGAAGACGACCGTCCACTCATCCGGTGTGGTGACGCCGGGGATGTCGGTGCCTTCCATATACGCTTTTATCGCCGCGGCGGTCGGTTCGATCTTCGAGAAACCATCGCAGAAATCGGCATAGCCGTCGATCAGGGCGGTGTAATAGGTCAGGGTAAAGGCGCCGAGCACTGGGTTGCACATGCGTTTGATGCCACGCGCCACATCTTTTGCGGTGATCTGTCGCGAGCCCGAAGGCGCATTCCAGCTTGCGCCATCGCGGATCGTGAAGGTATAGGTCAGCCCGTCGTCGCTGGGACGCGGCACCTCGATGGCAAGATCACCCACCGGCGTCATGGCGACTTCGGTATCGTTTGCGGCCACATAGCTGATCAACTGGCGTGAGACGGCCCGCATATAGTTGTTGGTGGTCACCATCGCTCCGGTGGTCGGATCGAGATGATCCGGCTCACCGGTACCCAGAATGCGGAGTGTGCCGCCCGGCTGTGGCTCGTCCTGCGCCAAGGCCGGCGCGGCCAGAGCCAGAGCGCCGGCAAGTACGGCCAGAAGCACAATGTTCCGATTGCATATCATAGCATCACCCTTGATGAACTCGTAATAACCTAAAACCTGCACGTAAGATGGCTAAGTACAAAAGCCTGATAATACAAGGCGCAGTGGTGTCGGCCAAGCACAGACGTACATGTGGTACGTCGAGCATTGGCCGATCCCGCTGCAACGCAGGAGATCGGGCTTTTTACGACGCCATCACCCTTTGGTTGTAAACTTTCCGTCGTTGACAGCGACCACCCGGTTCCGGCCACCGGCAACCGCACAGGGAAAGTGGCCATTCATGCAGAGAGTCGACAACAACAGAGACGCCCTGTGGGTCGCCTGGATGAGGTGATGTTTTCCGGGAGGGACTCAGAGAGCTTGATAGGCAGAATTTTATCCGTTTGCAGTCGATATCTCAAGAATTTTCGCATGTTCCACAGTCGTCGCCGAGCCATTCCGGCCCCCCCTCCTTGCCTGAAACCACCCTGAACTCGAGTCCATCGCCTCCTCTGTGGTAACGCGCTGAGACAGTACTCAAAAGTATCACCACAAAAAAAGCAGGCCGAAGCCTGCTTTTTCATCACCAGAGAGGGTGTCGGATCAGCTTTTACGGCGACGGCGGGCAATACTGGCCAAACCGCTCAAGCCGGCACCGAACAGCAGAATGGTCGCCGGCTCCGGTACCGGGTCCATCGCCTGACCGCCGCCGATAACATCATTGGCGCACCAGGGGGCCCAGGCCACGAAGAACCCGCCAGTCAGCCCCAGACCATTACCAAAATCATAGGTGAGGACATTGTTGACAAGGCTCAGGCTGTAGGGCAGAGCGGTCAGGGTCAGGTCGCCGGCATCGATACCGTTCGGATTGCCCTCTCTGACGTTCCACCGGCTGTTGTCGTTGGCCGAGGTATAGGAATAGGTCGCATCGACGGAGTACAAACCATCAACGTCGACCAGAGTACCGTTGTAGGAAACACCACTCTGGCCGCTCCCCCCGTCATGGACCAGGTAGTCCCAGGCGTCCCAGGTCGAACCGCTCGTGTACCCGGTGTTGATGAACAGGGAATTGAAGTTGAGATAACTTTTCGAGCTCAGAGCGATTTCCACCTTCTGCAGGGAGGCATTGTCATTGCTTAAGGTGACGGTCAGCCCGGTGATATTGGCAATGGCGGGATTGCCCAGGGCATCCGTGCCCGAGTGATTCGAGGTATACCCCGGCCAGTCGGTCCAGGTATCATCGAAGGTGTAGGTATCGGCAAAAGCAGTGCCTGTGAAGCAAAGTGTTGACGCAACGGTGAGTACGGCCAAATTCGTTTTTTTCATGATGTCCTCAGATTTCGAGTTGGAGTGATGCGACTATTGCCGCCGTGATACCAGAACGGCAAAGACTTTGCAACATCTAAACCAGAATGAAATGTTTTTTATAATCAACATATTACCAAGAAACACCCGTTGGTGCGATCTCGATATTCCGAAATTGCGGACATACTGTTCAGACGAAAGGAAAAGAGAGCTGGTCAGAACCGTTTCATGAGCTCTCCCGGGGCGGTGTTTCCGCCGCCCCTGTCGTGTGGTCTGTGGCCATTATTCGCTTGCGAACAGCAGAACGGCACAGCATAATTGAACACTCTGTCGAGCGCACTCTTCTTTCCGCTCCTGGCGATTACAACGCCAACCATGACGGCCCTCACCTCTGGCCGCGCCGCACAGACACGAACAGCCACAATGCAAGGGGATAGCAATGCAGCAGATATTGATTGGCAAGGGTGAAAGACAGGTCCAGCTGCTGAGCCGGTTCGGCAACCGCCACGGCCTGATCGCCGGGGCGACCGGTACCGGTAAGACCGTTTCACTATTGGTCCTGGCCGAGGGCTTCTCCCGACTGGGGGTCCCGGTCTTCATGGTTGACGTGAAGGGCGATGTAGCAGGGGTCGCCATGGCCGGCAACCCCAGTGAAAAGCTGACAGAGCGCGCTGCCAGAATCGGCGTCAAGGGCTATGCCAACGAGGCGAATCCAACGGTATTCTGGGATCTTTACGGCCAGGACGGACACCCCGTGCGCACCACCGTCAGCGAGATCGGCCCGACGCTCTTTTCCCGCATCCTCGCCCTCAACGACACCCAGGCCGGGATCGTCGACATCATCTTCAAGCTGGCCGATGACCAGGGGCTGCTGCTGCTCGATCTCGATGACTTCAAGGCCCTGCTGACCCTGGTTAACGAACAGCGCAAGGAAATTTCGACCGAGTACGGCCTGGTGCACAGCCAGTCGGTGGCCGCCATCCAGCGGGCCCTGCTGGTCTTCGAGCGCGATGGAGGCGCGGCATTTCTGGGTGAACCGGCACTTGCGCTGGCCGACCTGATGCGCTGCGACCTGAGCGGCCGCGGCATCATCAATATTCTGGCCGCCAACCGGCTGATCCAGAGCCCTCGGCTCTATTCGAGCTTTCTGTTATGGCTGCTCTCCGAGTTTTTTGAAAATCTGCCGGAGGTGGGCGATCTCGACCAGCCCCGGCTGGTACTCTTCTTCGATGAGGCCCATCTGCTGTTCGATGACGCGCCGCCCCTGCTGCGGCAACGGGTGGAACAGGTGGTCCGCCTGATCCGCTCCAAGGGCGTAGGGCTCTATTTTTGCTCCCAGTACCCGGACGACCTGCCCGGGGAGATTCTCGGCCAGCTCGGCAACCGTATCCAGCACGCCCTGCACGCCTATACCCCCCGGGACCAGAAGGCGGTGCGCACCGCGGCGGAAACCTTCGTCGCCAATCCCGCCTTCGATGCCGCCGAAACGATTGCCCGGCTCGGAGTCGGCGAGGCGCTGGTCTCCACCTTAAACGAAAACGGCATTCCCACCCCGGTCGAGCGGGCCCTGATCTGTCCGCCCCGCTGCCGGATGGGCGCCCTCACCGAGGCGGAGCGGGCGACAATCCGGGCCCGCAGCCCCCTTGGCAGCAAATACGACACCCCACTCAACCGGGAGTCGGCCTGCGAGATACTCGGCAGGAGAACCCTGCAAAAAAAAGGTGCGGCCACAGCGCGTCCCCCTGTCGCACCAGAAGGCCGGCCAGCCGCAGCGGAAGGCAGCCTACTCAGCGAGTTTCTCTGGGGCAACAAGCGCCGGCAGGGCATGGTGGAGACCATGGCCAAACAGGCGGCGCGGACCATCGGCAGCCAGATCGGCCGCCAGATCCTGCGGGGGGTGCTTGGCGGCATCTTTGGCAGCAAAACCCGCTGACAGGAGCCCCCCCCTCGACCCAAAGACCGCCACTGTGGTCAAGCCACAAGCCCCACTGCCTGACGGGCAATGGCCAGTTCCTCGTTGGTGGGAATACCCCAGATCTGCACGCTGCTCTCCCCGGTCGAGAGCAGGGTCGGCCTCTTCACCCTCTGGGCGTTGACCACCTTGTCGATCACGATGCCAAAAGGCGCAAGCCCCGCTACCGACATCTCCCGGACAATGGCGTCGTTTTCGCCGATACCGGCGGTAAAGACAATGGCATCGACCCGGCCAAGAGCGGCCATATAGGCTCCGATGTACTTGCGATTGCGGTAGGTTTGCACCGCAAGCGCCAGTTCGGCCCGTTTGTCGCCTTCGGCGATGGCGGCATGGATGTCGCGCATGTCGTTCATGCCGCACAGCCCCTTGAGCCCCGATTGCTTGTTGAGCATCTCATCGATGGCGTCGATGTCCATGCCACAGTTACGGGCCAGAAAAGGATAGATGGCGGGATCGACATCGCCACTGCGGGTTCCCATCACCAACCCTTCCAGCGGGGTCAACCCCAGGGTGGTGTCGATGGAGCGGCCGTTTTGCACCGCGGTCATCGAACAGCCATTGCCTAAGTGGACCGTGATGATATTGCATTCCTCGGGCGCGCGGCCCATGAGTTTCGCGCACTCGCCGGCCACATACTGGTGCGAGGTGCCGTGAAAGCCATAGCGGCGCACCCGATGCTGTTCATAGAGCTCGGCTGGCAAGGCGTAATGGTAGGCCTGCGGCGGGATCGTCTGATGAAAGGCGGTATCGAACACCGCCACCTGGGGCGCGGCCGGGAACAGCTCCCGGGCCACCCGAATGCCATCGAGGTTGGCGGGATTGTGCAGCGGCGCCAGGGGAATGGTCTTCTGCACCACCGCTATCACCTCGTCGGTGATCAGCGTCGGCCGCTGGAACTCCTCGCCACCGTGCACAACCCGGTGGCCGATGACGTCGATATCGCCGCGCTCCCTGATGACGCCTCTGGTCGCATCGCTGAGCAATTCGACCGCAAGGCGCATGCCATGCTCATGGTCGACCACCGGCTCGGTGAGCTCGATCACCTCTTCGCCATCGCTGCCAGGTCGCAGCTCGCATGTGACATGGCCTTCGTCCTCGCCGATTCTCTCGACCAGGCCCGAGGCGAGAACCGACTCATCCACCATATCGAGAAGCTGGAACTTGATGGAAGAACTTCCTGAATTAATAACCAGAACTTTCACGTATTCACCCCTTTTTCTGCTTGCGCCTGAATGGCGGTAATGGCCACCGTATTGACGATATCGTCCACCGTGCAGCCGCGGGAGAGATCGTTGACCGGCTTGTTCAAGCCCTGAAGAACCGGGCCAATGGCAACGGCATTGGCAGAACGCTGCACCGCCTTGTAGGTGTTGTTGCCGGTGTTGAGATCGGGAAAGATAAAGACCGTGGCCCGGCCCGCCACGGCCGAACCCGGCATCTTGGTGGCGGCGACCTCCGGGTCGATGGCGGCATCATACTGCAGCGGCCCCTCCAGGTACAGTTCGAGCCCCCGTTCACTGATCAGCTGCCTGGCGATGGCCGTGGCCTCGACAATCCTCTCGACATCCTCCCCCTTGCCCGAGCTGCCGGTGGAATAGCTGAGCATGGCCACCCGTGGCGTAACCCCGAAAACCGTGGCGGTCTCAGCCGAGCTGAGGGCGATTTCCGCCAGCTGCCGGGCCGTGGGGTTGGGATTGACCGCGCAGTCGCCATAGACCAGCACCCGGTCTTTCAGACACATGATAAACACCGAGGAGACCACCGAAATACCCGGCTTGGTCCGGATGAATTCAAAGGCGGGGCGGATGGTATGCGCCGTGGTGTTCTCGGCCCCGGAGACCATCCCGTCAGCCAGCCCCTTGTGGACCATCATCGTGCCGAAGTAGGTGGGATCCGCCATCAGGTCCCGGGCCACCTCCTCGATAATCCCCTTGTGTTTGCGCAGCTCCAGATATTCGGCGACAAAGGAGTTGAACAGACTCGATCGGGCGGGATCGATGATCTCCACCCATTTGAGATCGAGACCGCAGCCGGAGGCCCGCAGCCGCACGTCTTCCTCGTCGCCGAGCAACACCAGGTTCGCCACCCCCCGCCGCAACAGGATATCGGCGGCCTGGAGGATGCGATCGTTGGTCCCTTCCGGCAGGACGATCCGCTGCAGATTCCGGCCGGCCTTTTCCATCAAGGCGAACTCGAACATCTTCGGGGTCACCCGGCTCGGGCGGACCGAAACCACCCTGCGACTCAGCTCTTTGGTATCGATATGTTTGGAAAATTCACCGATAGCGGTGGCGATCCGCCGGGTGTCATGCGGCTCGATATGCCCATGGAGCTCGCCGACCTTTTCAATGGTCTGGTAGGTATGGCTTGCGACCATCAGGATCGGCACCGGTACGGTACCACTCAAGCCTTTGAGCAGCCGCAGCACATTTTCGGCCGGCAGCAGATTGCCGGTCAAGATGATGCCGGCGATGTCGGGACAGGAGGTGGACAGGCGCGAGGCGATGGTGGCCAGGACGATATCACACCGGTCTCCGGGGGTAATGATCATGGCCCCCGGCGTGATATAGTCGAGATAGTTGGCGATCTGCATGGCGGCGACCACATAGTTCTCCACCAGGGTCGTCATCCCCTCGTCGCCGGAGAGCAGGCGGGCCCCCAGCCAGCGCCGGACATCTCCCACCGTGGGATTGGCGAGCTCGCGATTTTCCGGCATCAGGTAAACCGGCAGCTTCGCCCCCTCGACCCCCTTTACCCGGGCCCTGATTCGGGAGAAATCCTCGACGTGCACCCCTGCGGCCGCCCGGTTGACGATACAGGCCATGATGTCGGCCCCCTTGTCGACCAGGATATCGATACTGAGCTGGGTCAGCCGCACCAGCTCGTCGGTCTCCTTTTTCCGGGCTGAAGAGACCAGCAGCACCGGCGCACCGAGATTGGCGGCGATGTCGGCGTTGATGTTCGATTCAAAGGCGATGTCCTTGCCGCTGAAGTCGGTGCCGTCACAGAGCACAAAGTCGAACTCAGCCTTCAACAGATTGTATTTATTTATTATGATATCATGAAGCAGCGCTTCCTGCCCGGAGTTGACCAGCTCCTGGGCCTCCGGCAAGGTGAGGCCGAAGGTATCTTCGTACTCGATATCGAGATCGAAATGCTCCAGGACCAGATTGATGACCGGATCTTCCCAGCCCGGCTCCGTCTCGTTGATCAACGGTCGGAAGAACGCCACCCGATCGATCGATTTCAGCAACATCTGCATCACCCCCAGGATAATGGTCGATTTGCCGCTCCGTTCCTCTGTGGCTGTAATATAAAGATTTGTTGACATGGCGGGTAGTGGTCGCAGCCGTAAGGGATGACCAGAAGAAGCGTGCTCATCCGGAAACGGCTCTTATATCCTCACTCGTTGTTGTGCTCGAAATTTGCTGGACTCGACTCAGCGTCCATAGCCGCTGCCAATCGCGGAAAAGGGCAGATGCAGATCCAGCTCCGGGACTTCTCTACCGACCCAGGCGACAAAGGTGTTACTGTTGGGCCCGGGAAAAGCCTGATAGGTGGTCTTCCATGGATACGCCCGGGCGGCCCGGTCAATGGCCTCGATCAGTTCATCGGTGCCAGCCCCCCGATAGTCCCTGATGATCCGCGGCTTCGCCCCATACCAGTAGCGATCGGGAATATCCCGCGTCGCCCGCATTACCGAGGCACTGTGTCGCGCCCGCCAGCCCACCACATCATAGACCGTGTAGAACGCCTCGCCGGTCCGCTTGGTGGCTATCCAGGTATGTATGGCAAACCAGCCCCGCCAGCCCCAGGCATCGGCCCCGTAGACCTGGACGATCGCCTCGGTGGCAACACGCGGGTCCGGCGCCAGACCGGCGGAGTCGCGGCGTGCTGTCCGCCAGTCCTGATTCGAGCTACAGGCCGTCAGAACGACCGCGGCGCAAAGAAGTGTCGTGAAAAATTTCATGGTTTCTCCCCTACTCAACCAGCATGGCTGAACCAGAGATTGCAGCGTCAACAAACAGATTTTGTTTTTTGTTTATCCGAAACTCGTCAGTGCGGAAAGCTTTGTTACCGCGCCGAGGCGTTTCATGGTTCGTTGTGGCTGAGGCTATCTGGTCCAGCCATGCTGGTTTATCCGAAAATCGCCGACAAGGAGTCGTTGGCACTTCCTCGGGATTTTCATGGTTTGTTGTGGCTGCGGTACCTGGTCCAGCCATGCTGGTTTATATGGCATCAGCGGCAATGCTGCAAGCCGCCCGGCTCAGGCATTCACCCCATAGGCAAGATTGCTGGCAAGCACGTCTATGCCCGGGAACTCTGCCAGGGTGCCGTAGGTTTGCAGAAACCAGGCGGCAAGCTCGTGGTTCGGCTCAAGCCTCGAGGTGTTGGCGGTAAAGATATTGACGGCCCCATAGCTGAAATTGGCGGTGAGCAACTCCACATCGCGGGCGATCATCTCCCGTGTCTGTCCCTTGATACCGACCAGCAGGCAGATGGCATCGCAAAAGGCCCTGACCTCGTCAACATTGGCAAACTGCACACCTTTTCGCAACACCTCGTTACGAAAATGCGCGTCAAAGGTCTCGATGCCCACCCGGATATGGAGCGGAATGGCAAAAGAGGCGCGCAGTGCTGCAAATCGCCGGCGATACCACCAGTGTGACTCGACGAACAGCTCCTCGATGTTCCGGTCCCGCACCACCGCCCGCAGTCTGTTCATGCTGCGCTCAGGCAGCTCGAAGATGGAGCCGGAGTTGATGACGTCGAGCACTCCGAGTTTTCCTGTCACCCTGTCAAGGGTCGCCAGATTTTCGCTATCGATCAGGGCAACATCCTCGGAATTATCGGCAATATAATCACAAAACGAACATTTGCCCCAGATACACGGCAGGCTCTTCAACAGCACCATTTCCCGGGCCAGGCCATTGCCGGCAATGACGGAGTAGCGGTTTCGCATCAGAACAGCTCCCGCACCAGGCCACGATGCTTGCACCACCTGGCCAGGTAGACAAAGGGGGTATCGAGCAGGGCGACGAGCCATTTGAGCAGATAGGCGGACAGACAGATCTCCACCAGCACGGCGAACGGGTAGGTCCCGGTAAAGGCGATCGTCGTGAAGACGACGGTATCGAGTGCCTGGGAGACCATGGTACTCAGGTTGTTACGCAGCCAGAGATATCTGTCCTGAGGGAAGTGACGGCGCCAGAACTCGAAGGCGACGATATCGTGAAACTGGGAGACCCCATAGGCCACAAAGCTCGCCAGGGCGATACGGGGCATCAGGCCAAAGAGGGTGACCATCGACTGCTGGGCGAAATCGTGGGCCGACGGAGTGAACCAGAGCGCCATATTCATCAACAGCACAAAACTGATCATCGAGAAGAAACCGCAGTAGATAGCCTTTTTGGCATCCGCTTTGCCGTAGTTCTCAGAGAGGATATCGGTGACCAGAAACGAGGAGGCATAGACGATATTGCCGAGGGTCGCCTCGACCCCAAAGAGGTTGACCATCTTCACCACCTGGATATTGGCGACGATGGTTGCAATCGGCACCCAGAGGAACAGACCGGTTCGACCGGCGAAGCGATAGAGGAAAAGGATCAGCAGGAAGTTTGCAATGAGCATTGCAAACCACAACAGTTCGTTCATTGTGCGCTCCAGTTTTGATTGTCATGGCGGGTTGTTCTGGTACCGCCGCTGGCGCCGGCAGTGGGGAATGGGCGCGATACAGGCTGCGAAGATAAAAAAAAGCAGGCTGAAATACAAGTAAAAGATGATGGCGTCTTGCCGGTCCCGGTCTCCGACCAGGCGTCATGCCTGGCCTCAAAGTGGCACGGCAGAACCGGTCGCCCCTGTTGGTCTTCGTGCCGATTTCACCAACTTTTCATCCACGGTTCACAACCGGTTCACATGCTTTCTGTACGGTGGGCTATAAGAGTCGAGAGCATCCTGCATGTTGCAAAGCCCCTTTTCACCCACCACGGAGGTCGATATGGCCATGTCACGTTCCCTGTTGTTCTGTTTGCTCACCATTCTGTTTTCCGGTTCATTTTGCCAGGCGGCGGCCCCGCCAGAAGACAACGAGATTCTCGCCCCCTATTTTCTGGTTCTGAGCAAGGATTCCCCGGTGGAGAACTTTCCACTCAAGGGCACCAGGGTCGATGTCGTCATCAGTGGCGTGATCGCCCACGTGACCATCCAGCAGACCTATGCCAATATGGGCGCCACCCCGATCAACGGCCACTACATCTTTCCCGGCTCCACCCGGGCCGCGGTGCATGGGATGACCATGCGCCGCGGTGAGCGAACCATCACGGCGCGAATCCAGGAAAAGGAAGAGGCTATACAGACCTTTGAACAGGCCAAAAAGGAGGGAAAAAGCAGCTCTCTCCTGCAGCAGCACCGGCCCAATGTCTTCAGCATGGATGTGGCCAATATCATGCCGGGGGACACCATCGAACTCGAGTTGACCTACTCTGAACTGCTCGTACCCGACCATGGTCAGTACAGTTTCGTCTTTCCTGCGGTGGTCGGTCCACGGTACTCCACCATCACCCCGCAAGGGCGTCCTCCGGCCGACCAGTGGTTAAAGAACCCCTATCTGCCGGAAAATTCGCCGCCCCAGGCCGCCTTTGCGCTCTCTCTCCAGCTGGCGACCGGCCTGCCGCTGCAGGATATCCACTCCGACACCCATGCCATCGATATCACCTTTACCGGTAAAGACAGCGCCACGATCCAGTTACGCGATCCCGGACCATCTGCCGCCAACCGCGACCTCATTGTCAACTACCGACTCGAAGGTGAACAGATTGCCAGCGGCCTGCTGCTGCACAAGGGAGAGAGAGAAAACTATTTTCTGTTCATGGCCCAGCCGCCCGCCCTGGTCCGGCCAGAGCAGATTCCGCCCCGGGAATACATCTTCATTGTCGACGTCTCCGGCTCGATGCGCGGCTTTCCGCTCGATCTTGGCAAAAAGATGATCGGTGAACTGCTCGGCGGCCTGCAGCCGGTGGATCGGTTCAATGTGCTGCTCTTTGCCGGCGACTCCCGCCTGCTGGCCCCACAATCGTTGCCGGCCACCAGGGCCAATATCGACCAGGCCATAGGTCTTATCGATCAGGAAGCGGGGGGCGGGGCGACCGAACTGCTGCCGGCCCTGAACAGGGCCATCGCCCTGCCGCATCAGGAGGCGGCGGCACGCACCATCGTCGTCTTGACCGATGGCTACATTGCCACTGAACCGGCGATATTTCAAACCATCACCACACATCTGCACCAGGCCAATCTCTTTGCCTTCGGCATCGGCACCAGCGTCAACCGCCATCTCATCGAGCAGATGGCCCAGGCCGGCCAGGGCGAGCCCTTTGTGGTTACCAGCCCCGAGAACGCCGAGAAGACCGCGAGCCGCTTCCGTGAATATATCAGCGGCCCGGTTCTGACCGATATCGACCTGGTCATGGACGGCTTTGCCGGCACGGAACTCGAACCACCGCACCTGGCCGATCTCTTCGCCCAGCGCCCGATGGTCGTTTTCGGTAAATGGACCGGAGAACAACGGGGAACCATCACCTTGAAGGGCGTCAGCGGCGAAGGTCCGTTCGCCCAGACAGTAGAGGTCAGCTCCGCATCGGTCATCGATGACCCCGGGCTCGAGTACCTCTGGGCCAGGGCCAGGGTGGCCCGTCTGGCCTTTCGCGATGGATCCACCGGCAGCGAACAGTACAAAGAAGCGATTACCGCCCTTGGCCTTACGCACAACCTCCTCACCCGCTACACCAGCTTCGTCGCGGTGGATGAGCTTATCCGCAATACAGGCCAGAAGACGGTCGATGTCTCCCAGCCCCTGCCCCTGCCCCAGGGGGTGAGCAATGCGGCGATCGCCACCAACGGTTTTCACCAGGTTCCGGAACCTGGCATCATCACTCTGCTGCTGCTCTTTTTTCTGCTGATCGTGCGCCACCGGCAGCAAGAGAAAGCCAGCGACAAGGTGGAACGATGAACAGAAAATTGGCCCTGCCGCATCCCCCCGTTCTGACTGTGGCCGGCCTGGCCGTGACCAGTGCTTTTTGGCTCAAGCACTGGTTCGCCACGGCCTCCGTCGGCGACCTGCTCTGGATTCTGGCGCCGGTTGCCGGTCTCGTCCACCAGGTGAGCGGCTATGAGTTCGTTCTCGACCCGGAGCAGGGCTTTGTGAACATCGCCAGCGCCACCATCATCGCTCCGGCCTGCAGCGGTATCAACTTCCTGCTGATAACCTTCCTGATGCTGGTGGTGCAGGGACTGATGGCGCTTAAGCGCTGGTCGCTCTGTCTCGCCTGGCTGCTGGCAAGCGCGGTCTTCTCCTTCATGGTCACGGTGACGGTCAATGGCGCTCGGATCCTCTGTTCCATCTGGCTCTACCAGCACCAGATCGCCTATGGCCTGCTGACCATGGAGCGTCTCCATCGACTCTGCGGTGTCGTCCTCTATTATTCCGCGCTCTTACTCATCTTTTATGGTGCTGGCAGCGTACTTGCGTCCATACGACAAGATGACCGGAAGGCCACAAGACGGGTTATCGCCCTCCTGCCGCTTTTCTGTTATATTGCCGGTACCATCGTCGTCCCCTTACTGACACGGGAGACCTTCAATACACTGTTCTGGGAACATTGCCTCGTTGTCGCCGTTGTGGCGGGTTCACTGACCGTTCTGCTCCAGGGAACGCCACTGGCCACACTGCGGCAACACCTCTTTCAACGACCGCAGACCCGCCATGACGACAACAACGATCCTCATCGTCGAAGATGAACGCTCTATCGCCGAAACGCTGCAGTATGCCCTGAAAACCGATGGCTACACAACCGAACACGCCAGCACCGGCTCTTCGGCGCTACAGCGTCTGCAACAGGTGAACTTCGCCCTGATCATTCTGGACATCGGCCTGCCCGATCTCAGCGGGCTTGAACTTTGCCGGAAGATACGCAGCCAATACAGCGTACCCATTATCTTTCTCACCGCCCGCGACTCGGAAATCGATCGGGTGGTCGGCCTGGAAATCGGCGCGGACGATTACGTGGTGAAGCCGTTCAGTCCCCGGGAGGTGACCGCCCGGGTCAGGGCGGTGCTGAGGCGATGCGACGGCAGGCAGAGCGACGGTGTCACCCCGGCGACCAGCCACGAGGCCACCTTTTCCTGTGACCACGGCAAACGGCAGATTTACTTTTTCGGCCACCCGCTCGAACTCTCCCGCTATGAGTACAATCTGCTCTCTTTCCTGATCGACAGACCGGGCCAGGTTTTTTCCCGCGAGCAGCTGATGCAGAGGACCTGGGACGAGCCCGATGCCAGCATGGAGCGGACCGTCGATGCCCATATCAAGAATATCCGGGCCAAATGCCGGCAGGTAGAGCCGGACCGGGAGGTGATCATCACCCATCGGGGTATCGGTTACGCCTTCAACGACACGATATGAAACTCGGCACCAAGATATTCTGCACCACCCTGCTGTTGATCAGCCTGAGCCTCTATTACCCGATCAATCAATTTATCGGCACCCTGCGCATCAGGTATCTGGAGGGTATCGAGGACTCGCTGGTCGATCAGGCCTACATCCTCGCCGCCCTGGCCCAGGAACAGATGACCGGAGAGGGTCCCTTCAGTCCGAGCTGGCATACCTGGTTTGACCAGGTCTACCAGCAGCACTTTCAGGCCACCATCTACGCCCTGACCAAAACCCATGTGGATATGCGGGTCTATATCACCGATACCGCCGGCAGGCTGCTCTTCGATTCACAACGTCTGCTGCCGCCAGGCAGCGATTTTTCCCAATGGCGCAATATCTCCCTGACCCTGGCCGGCCAGTACGGGGCCCGAACCAGCCGCCTGACCACCACCGACCAGGCCTCGTCGGTTCTGCATATATCCGCCCCCATCATTGGCGACAAGGCCAAGCTTCTCGGGGTCTTGACCGTTGCCAAGCCGACGGGCAACGTCATCTATTTTCTCCAGCAGGCCCGACCGAGAATTATCGTCACCTCACTGCTCACCCTGACCGTCGCCGGGTTTTTCAGTTATCTCTTTGCGGTGCTGCTCACCAGGCCGATACAGCGCCTGACCGCCTATGCACTGAGGGTAAAGGACGGAGAGCCAGCCAGACGACCTGAGCTGGGCGGCGGAGAAATCGCGGCCATGGGTGAGGCCTTTTTCCAGATGCAGGAGGCCCTGGAGGGGAAAAATTACATCGAACAGTATATCCAGAATCTGACCCATGAAATGAAGAGCCCGCTCTCCTCGATCCGGGGCGCGGCAGAGCTGCTCAATGAACCGATGCCCCCGGAGATGCAACAGCGGTTCGTCAAAAACATTCTCGAGGATACCCGCCGCCTCCAGGAGATGATCGACCGGATGCTGGAACTCGCCGCGCTGGAGAACCGACAGGCCCCCCCGCGGCTCGACGCTGTCGCGGTATCGGCACTGCTCGGCCAGCTTGCCGAATCGGTGCAGCCGCTGCTGGAGCGAAAAGAGATCAGCCTCATTCTGCCCCCTGACAGCGGCGCGACCGTCACCGCAGATTCTTTTCTGCTGCAGCGGGCTCTCAACAATCTTCTGGTCAACAGTATCGATTTCAGCCCGGCTGGCGGAACCATTACGATAACGGTCGAGCACTCCACCCACAACCTGACGATAGGCATCGCCGATCAGGGCCCAGGGATTCCGGTATTTGCCAAGGAACGGATCTTCGAGAAATTCTATTCCCTCGAGCGGCCGCAAACCGGTAAAAAGAGTACGGGGCTCGGACTCAACTTCGTCCGGCAGGTGGCAACGTTACATCGTGGAACAATCGAATTGGAAAACCGCCCGGAGGGCGGTGTTCTGGCAGTGCTGTCATTGCCTGGAGACACCAGCTCGTACCCATCCATTCGAAAATAGACCGGAAAAGAGGTTCAATTGGCGCTTCCGGCCAATACCGTTGCAATCTCTTTATCCGAAATAGCATAGGCATAATAGTCGTTGAAGAACCCTTTAACGACCTGAGCCATATCGATATCGGCAAACCGGTCCGGATACATGATGGTTCCAAGCCAGAGGGGCAGCATGGCGCCTTCGCCGCTGCGCACGGACCAGTTATACACCCCGTATGGGCAGACATAGACTTGCCGGTTTTTGACCGCATCCACCTGCGCTAAAGCCGGGTCGGCCAGGATCGCTTTTTGGGCAGACTGAGTAAAGGCCATGATCACTGCCGGGTTCCAGGTCACAATCTGTTCCTGGTTGACCGTCAAGCCGGTTCCAGCTGAACGGGCGGTATAGTTTTTGGCCACATTGATCCCGCCGGCGGCTTCGAAATATTCATTGCAGATGTCTTTGCCGTTGATGGTCGAGTAGGCACCGCCGGAATGACGCAGACAGATGATCGAGACCTTGTCGGCATCACCGACAGAAGCTGTCAGCTCCTTTGCCCTCTGAATGTTTCCTCGGTAGTATGTGACGAAATTCTTCGCCCGTTCGAGCCCTTGCTCACCGAAAATGTCGCCGATGATCATAAAGGATGCGCACATGCCGGCAACGCTCTTGATAGCATTGATGGCAACAAAGGGAATGCCGGCTGCCGCAAGCTGATCTTTCTGCTCATCAGATAACACACTGCTCGGTCCGTAAACGACCTGGGCGCCGGAAGCGATAAGACCTTCCACCGATCTCGCGTCGTAACCGTCAGGATTACTTTTCAGATAATCCGGGAAGACATTGGTGAACGTGGCGGAAATGCTCTTGGTGGCTGCGGCGGCAATCTTACCGGGGCCGGCCACTATTTCGGTCATCTGGGCAAAGGCGCCAATGGCTGGCGCGGCTTTGGTGATATCCGCCGCAACTTCAATCTCGACACCTTCACTGTCAGTGACCGTCCGGGTGGTGTTTTCTCTCTCCGCTGACGGGCTGCACCCCGCCAGGCAGAGTACGACCAACAGAAGCATCACAACGAAACGGTCGAAAAAATTCTTTTTCCCCATGATCTCTTTTTTCCCTGCAAAGATATTGTAACCGTTCACCAGCACCCCATTTTCGCCCGATCAGGCCTCATTGCATAGCCAACTAGAGCTATGCGCCCTGCTTGAGCGAATCTGGTGCACTGGATGAATGGTTACAGACCGTGGTAGTGCTCTCTTTTCGGGCATACCGCTGAACGGTTACAAGATATTGAATAGTTGCCGATACTCCGCAAATCAAGGGAGAGGGTCGATAATCGGCTGACAGAAACGGTAGTTCCGCTGCCGGTACTGATCCTCGAGAAGCGCAATGTGCACCCCGTAGGCTTCCGACAACGTCTCTTCATTTAAAACCTCTGCAACATGTCCCGTCAGATAACGTTTATCCTGCATCATCAGGGCGACATTGGCATCGCATAAAAATACGTGATCCGGCGAATGGGTGGTCATGATGACGCCAAGTCCCTGCCTGGAGACATTTTTGACATTTTGCAATACCTTGACCTGATTGCCGAAATCCAGATTGGAGGTGGGCTCGTCCAGCATCAGAAAAGCCGGTTCCTGGGCCAGCGCCCGGGCAAACAACACCATCTGCCGCTCGCCGCCACTGAGTTCGGTATACTTCCGATCGGTAAGATCCGTCAGATCCAGCTTTTCTAAAAGCGCCGCGGCAACGTGATAATCTTTTTTTCCTGGAGAGGCAAAGAACTCCAGATGGGCGGTACGTCCCATCACCACCACATCCAGCACGGAAAAGGCAAATGGCGGGGTGTGAGACTGGGGAACGTAGCCGATCAGGCGGGCAAAATCTCTTCTGGAATAGCTGTCGATCGGTCGCCCATCGATCACGATCGACCCCTTGCGAAACGGCAGAAACCTGAGAATCGTTTTAAAGAGCGTGGTCTTGCCGATTCCATTCGGTCCCAGCAGGCAGAGGATCTGGCCGGATTCGACATTGACCGAAAAATCTTCAACGACGACGTGTTCATCGTAGCCGCATTGCAGATGGTTGATTTCCAGCTTCACGACCAATCACTTCTTCCTTTGAACAGCATGGAGATAAACAGCGGAGCGCCGATCAGTGAGGTGAGAATGCCGATCGGCAGCTCTCCCGGCACGACAAGCCGTGCCACGTTATCGACGATCAGCATGAAGAGCCCGCCGCTCAGCAGGGTCATCGGCAAGAGGATTTTGTAATTGGGCCCGACCAGCATCCGGGTAATATGCGGCATAATCAAGCCGACCCAGCCGATGGTGCCGCACAGACAGACCGAAGAGGCGGTCAGCAGCGAGGCACAGCCGATAATGATCAACCGGGTTTTCCGAACATCGATGCCAATGGACTGTGCCTCCTCATCGCCAAAGGTCATGACGTTCATCTGCCAGCGGGTAAGAAACAGCGGGATTCCGGCAACAAGCAGGACACCACCCATGATCAGGATATTCTGGTAATTGCCGGAGCGGGCAAAACTGCCCATCAGCCAGAAGGTGATTTCCGGCAGTTTGTCGTCAGCATCCGCCAGGTATTTGATCAGTGAGGTCAAAGCTGAAAAAATAGAGGAGATCACCACCCCGGAGAGCACCATGATGAGAAGTGTCCCCTGACTTCTGCCGACCAGTCGGGAAAGAAGCAGTACCAAGGTAACAGCGCCGATTCCAAACAGAAAGGAGAGTGCATGGACACCGATAGTTGGAAAATCAAAGAGCAGAGCAAGAGCGGCGCCAACTCCGGCGCCGCCGGTGACACCCAGGATATCCGGAGAGACCATGGGGTTTTTGAAAAGTCCCTGATACGCGGCTCCCGATGCCGACAGGGCGGCACCGACCAGGACCGCCAGGACGATTCGGGGGATGCGGATCAACGACAGCACAGTCGAAGCCGTCTGGTTTTCGGCAGCAAGTGTCTGGCCGGTTATGCCGGTACGGATGATCTCATTGATCTGTGAAGGCGAAATGGCATATTCGCCAAGAGAGAGCGAGACAATTGCAAGCAGCGCCATGGAAAAAATCAGCAGCAGGGCAATCGCTCGATTGCGATGCAGGCCGAGTTTTTTCCTGACCGGTATATGGTGAGAGGCTGTAGCTTCTTTCAAGACGAGAGGTCATCGGGTTCTCAGCGGGAACGGATTTGCCCGTTTTCCAGCTGTTTGGCAAAGCATTTTCGGCACAACCCTAGCTCAATCATCCCCTTTTTGCCACCAATTTATGTTCACTGAGAAGGCCTCTCCCCCTCCCTCTTCTGAATGCCCAGCTCTGATGACGTCGTAAAACGTCCGATCTCCTGCCTTGCAGCGGGATCAGCCACAACGAACCATGAAAATCCCGAGGAAGTGCCAACGACTCCTTGTCGGCGATTTTCGGATAAATGTCTGGAGAATCAGGCAAGGATTGTGGACGATCTGCCAAACGGCTTGTCAGCAAGTTGAGTATATTGAGATGCACGACAGACGATGGATCTGGCCTCTGGCACATCGATACCGCCCATTGCCCAGGCCTCCCGGTCACTCTTCGACCGAGAACGGCACCAGCCATCTTGCGCTACATTCCACGGTTTTCCAGCTGGTTATGGCCAGCACCAGGGAAAATGAAAATGTCAGCTGCCACAAAAGGATGACCACTGCACGGCAGCCCGATAACCAAGGAGCAATCGATGAAACATTGTTTTATTATATCAGCTATATTGGTATGTATTTGCACCCCATTTTTCGCATTCGGCTCGGAGGAAAACGCCATGAGTGATCTCAGTCCACGCCAGCAAGCCTTCATTCCCATCGCCGCCTTCACCGCCGATGGCAACCTCGACCGTCTCAGACCAGCACTGATCGAAGGGCTGCAGAACGGTCTGACAGTCAATGAAATAAAAGAGGCGCTGGTGCAACTGTACGCCTACGTCGGCTTTCCCCGCAGCCTCAATGCCCTGGCCACCTTCATGAAGGTGGTTAAAGAACGAAAAGAGCAGGGAAAAGAAGATGTTGTCGGCAAAGAGGCCAGTCCGCTGCCGACAGGCTATGACGCGGATGCCTATGGCGCGAAGATTCGGGCGCAACTCTCCGGGCGTAAAGAGGACGCTTCCGGTGCTGCCTGGCAGGAGTTTACCCCGATTATCGACACCTTTTTAAAGGAGCACCTCTTTGGCGATATCTTTGTTCGCGACGTGCTCAGTCACCAGGATCGGGAACTGGTGACCATCTCCGCCCTGGCCAACCTCTCCGGGGCGGCGGGCCAGCTCTTCTTCCACTTCGGCGCCGCCATGAACACCAGCAATTCCCGCTATGCCTTTAACTATGCTATGTTCCGTGATTTCACAAAATCGATTTCGCAAACATTCCGGATCACATGTTAGGGGTGGCAGCTTGAAATATAATGTAAATACAGCAAGATAAATATGAATTAACCAACATTTTTTGCTTGACAAACCCGATGAGGGATGTTCGCGATCTTTCTATGTAATAAC
>JBKEBZ010000133.1:0-26216 GCA_047973425.1 Desulfopila sp. | reverse complement strand
AGAAACTGCTCAGGAAGTGCCCTTTGCCAAGACCGCGTATTATGGTGAATCTTCTCACTTTGAAGTGAATGTAATGATGAGGAGCCGTGTGCGTTAATAGCGCAAGCACGGTTCTGTGAGGGGCTGAGTACAGTACACAAAGTGGAACGGTCGGCAGACGGCACGTAGTAGCCGCGTGCGGCGAGGCGTTTTTGAAAGACGAACTGCGACATTTTCATAGTGGTTCTGTACTTGGTCTACTCGACCCAGCGCCCCATTTTCGTCCGATCAGGCCTCATCGCATAGCCAACTCGAGCTATGAGACCTGTTTTTCCCACACGGAGCGCTGAAGGGCATCTCATTGTAGCAATTCCCTTATTCTTACAGTAGACTGGCGGCAATCGATACAACTGGAACATTTCATATCCTTCTTCCCAACCCCGTATTTATGTCAGATTACGCCAAACTCGATCACCCCGAAATACTCAGTTACATCTTTCGTCCCCGCCGTTACGATCGGCCAGCACCGCCGCCTGGCAGCTCCGATGTCGACCTCATGGTCGCAAAGGATGTCCTGATCGGTTGTCGCTTCTACAGGGCATCGACCACGGCGCCGACACTTCTCTTTTTTCATGGCAACGCGGAAACGGTTGGCGACTATGATAAAATTGCCAGCAAATACAAAGAGTTCGGTATAAACCTGATGATGGCCACCTACAGGGGCTACGGCTGGTCCACAGGCCAGCCGAGTGTCGGTACGATGCTTGAAGATGCCGAGACCATCCTGCAGGAGACCCTTGTCTGGCTGGCGCAAAGAGGGTTTGACGGACCACTCTGCGTGATGGGCCGTTCGTTGGGCTCGGCCAGCGCCATCGATCTGGTAGCCAGACACCAGGACCTGATAAAGGCACTCATCATCGAAAGCGGTTTCGGCGATACCCTGCCCCTGGCCAGAAGTCTTGGCATCGACACGGAGAACAGTGACATCACCGAGGCAGATTGTTTCAGGAATTGTGAAAAAATCGAGGAAATCAAAATTCCGACGCTGATTCTCCACGGTGCGGCCGACACTCTGATTCTGCCGAGATTGGCAGAGAAGCTGCAGGCCTGCAGCGGGGCCCGCGCCAAACAGTTCCTGCTCATTCCCGGCGCAGCCCACAGCACCATGATCGCCACCGGCGGCGACACCTACTTTTCGACCATCAAAGCCTTCATCGACAAAGCCTGCGGCGTAACCCACTGGACCTACAAGAAGAGACGACGCGGCCAAAACACGGATGCATGACTCAGGATACCCGCATGAAACGTACCGACTATCTGCATTGGGATGAATATTTCATGGCTGTCGCCCTGCTCTCGGCCCAGCGCAGCAAGGACCCAAACACCCAGGTCGGCGCCTGTGTCGCCAACGCCGGCAACAAGATCGTCGGGGTGGGCTACAACGGCTTTCCCCGGGGGTGCTCAGATGATGACCTGCCGTGGAACCGGGAAGGACACTTTCTTGACACCAAATACCCCTACGTCTGCCATGCCGAGCTCAATGCGGTGTTGAATGCGATCTCCACCGATCTTAAGGGCTGCAGAATCTATGTCGGCCTGTTTCCCTGCAATGAATGTACGAAAGTCATCATTCAGGCAGGCATAGGCGAAATCATCTATCTTTCGGACAAATATCGCGACACCGACCAGGTACGGGCCTCGAAAATCATGCTGGACAAGGCTGGGGTCTCCTACCGCCAGCTCATTCCCCTCAAAGAAAGCATCCACCTCTGCTTTGCCCTGCCAGAGGAAGACTGAACCTGAATGGGCTCCCCGCCCCTTCCTCCGGGCTCACCTTCTGGCTCTCGCCGGCCCGTGTCGGCATCGACGGCTTCTCCTGCCATGCTGCTTATATGAAACTCGCCAGCGAGAAAGACCCTGTTACCGCGCCGAGGAGTTTCATGACTCATGGTCGCTGAGGCGCTCTGGTCCAGCCATGCTGGCTAAGATGAAATTCGTCGGCGCAAATATAACCCTGTTACCGAGCCGAGGACTTTCATGGTTTATGGTCGCTGAGGCGCTCTGATCCAGCTGTGCTGGTTAAGATGAAATTCGTCGGCACAAATATGACCCTGTTACCGCGCCGAGGAGTTTCATGGTTCATGGTCGCTGAGGCGCTCTGGTCCAGCCATGCTGGTCAGGCGCGATGTTCATATCCCTGGTAGTCGATAGCGACGACCAGGCCTGATCGATTGACCAGGCTCACCCCCTGCCCTGGGCAGATTTCCCCTACGCGGTACAGCGATCTGCCGCATTGGGCGCTGACCAGCCGCTCAAGTTTTGGACCGCACTCCTTGGGAGCGGTAAAGAGTAACTGGTAATCTTCTCCGCCCTTCACCTGGAACGGTGTCGGCTCAAGGTAAAACTCGCGGCACATCGCCAGCAGTTCCTCGTCTGCAGGCAGGGCACGCTCAAAGATTCTCGCCCCCTGGCCGCTGGCCGTGCAGATATGACTGAGGTCGGTGGCAATCCCATCGGAGATATCCTGCATAGCGGTAACCATGCCGCTTTGCTGCAATATTCTGGCCAGCTCGAGCTGCGGCATCGGGTCGAGCAGCTGTTCGGTGAGTCGCCGGTATCGGTTATTGGGCTCTCCAAGATGGTCGGTGAGGCCGTTCTTGAGCAGATACAGGCCGGCTGCCGCCGAACCGAGCGTGCCCGAGACGTACACCACATCACCCGGATGTGCCCCGTCTCTGGTCAGAGCCCCTCCCGCACCGACTGTGCCGAGCACGGTGACCGAAATGGTTATTTTCGCCGCTGCCACCGTATCGCCGCCAATAAGTGTGCAACCCTGCTCGGCCAGTTGGGAAAAGACCCCGGCCATAAAGGCTGCGGTCCAGGCCTCTTCGCAGGTCGGCGGCAGACCTATACAGAGCAGGGCAAAACGGGGCTGACCGCCCATTGCCGCGATATCACTGATATTGACCGCCAGAGATTTTCGCCCGAGCACAAAGGGTGGATGCCAACTGGTGCTGAAATGCACGTCCTCCACCAGCATATCTGCCGAGACCAGCCAGTCGGCAGCCGTGGCATTGGCGAAGATGGCGCAGTCGTCGCCGATGCCCTTCTTCAACAGCGGCGCAGGCCCATGGACCTGGGCCTGCTCCAGGATGGATTGAATCAGCTTCCGTTCGTGCATAGAGAGAGGAGATTGATCAGGTCGCCCAGGTGACAAGACGGCAACCCAAAGGATTATTTTACTCTTCGTAAAGGAGTGATCTTGCCGGTGGAGTTACTCGCCGGTCGGTCAGGAGAGACGTCCTCTTTTTCGCTGAAGTCCACCGCCTGCACAAACCTCGCTTCTCCCCCCATGGTGAAGATTTCGGCACCGGTCATCTGCGCTGTTCGCAGCGTCCAGACCATCTTCTGCAGTGGAATGGACAGAACCGACAGATGCAGATGCCACCACTCATCCCGCCGGCTCGAATCCCGTTCGATGCCGTTGACTTTGGCATACATCAGCATTTGCGGTTCTTTTGCGGCAATCAAGACAATATCGCCTGCTGCCGTGGTATCTTTCAAGGGGACCAGTTTTTTCAGTTCTTGGACAAAACGTTCCATACACTTCCTGTCTTGGGTACACCTCCACCTACTTGGCGTACCGGATCTGTGATTCGATATAGACCCGCCCGCCCTTGAGGTAGGTACGGGTAGCCGACTGTTCATACATGCTCAGGCCGTCGAAGAGCGGATCGAGGAGATTATCGATCAGGGTCTTGGTCTTTTCGGCCGCCTCGCGGTCCTGAATGGCCAGCATCAATCCGGCCCAGCCGACAAACTCCTGCAGTCGCCGCAACAACCTGACCTGATCAATGTAACATACAGAATTATTCAAGGTCTGAAAACCGGGATCGATCGCTTTGAATCCCTTTGAGGCAACCAGCCTGGTATTGTTGACGGGCGTGTCGAGAATGATCTGGAGAATGTTGAGCGTATTGGCAAAGATGAGATAATCGCGATGGATAGCGTACACCGGTTGCAGGCTCTCGTTGGGATCGATGCCCCAGGAGAAATATTTGACCTTGCGATAGGTACCCGCCTTGGTCTTGATATCGAGTTTATTGAGGGCCTGGCGCATGGCCTTTCCGGTCGCCTGGCTGTCGCGAAGTTTCAACAGAATGGCAAAATCGGGAATCGGCACGAAATTCTCATTCTTGTTCTCCCGGACCATGATCGCGATGTTACTGCCCAGCAGTTGGATGAGCCCGTCGACGTCATGGCCGAAAAGTCGCGTTATCTCTTTCTCCATCTCCACCACTTCCCGGCTGTCTGCCCCGAATCGAGAGGTATACATGTCCCAGAGCATTTTCAATTCGAGACTGTTGGACCAGTAATAGAGCAGTACGTCGCGGCTGACATAGGGCAGTGAAAAGTTGAGTGTCGGCGTATTCTCCATCATCTGTCTGAGACGCGCATCCATCGTTTCATGATTGAGCCCGATAATAATACGTTTTTTCATGAGATTTGGCTGTCTCCATCCCCCGTACGCCACCCGCCGGATGCCGGTTAACGACACCAGTTCCCGGCCACCGTCTCCCAGAATCGTCGCACCGTCTTGCGCCAGGGCCTGGGCCTGTCTTTGCAGCGCGGCCACAGCACAGTAGACAAAGAGTTCGGCCCCTTCCATTTCCTGGGAAAAGGAGAGAAAAGCCGGCTGGGTGTTCAAGGCCGGCTTTTTGCGGTCATGGAGATCAAGTGATTCCCGCACCACCCGCTCCTCCAGAGAACAGAGCACGAAGCCACTCACCTCGGCCAGTGCCAGGACATCGCCGCCGGCAAGGACTATGCGCTGGATCTCGTACCGGCCATAACGAGTTGTGGTGACGGATCGGTTGTGCAGATAGTCGTTTAGCAGCCCCTTGAACGATCTTCCTCTGACCAGTGGTCGACTGATGAGCAGAAGATGCTGTTTGAGATATCTGATTGGCTCACTGGTGGCCACCGACCATTCCCGTGGCCCCAGCAGGGCGAGAGCGTATTTTCTGCCGAGCAGGGTCGTGACCAGGCGATCGTCGGCCAGCGCCTCCAGGGTGCGCCGCTGCACCTGGAGAAACAGGGTAATGCGCTGGTCGAGCCCGGCATCTTTGAGGATCTGTGGATAGTCAAGTGAGCGTACTACCCGACCAAGCCGTGAATGACGGAACCGCTCGACAAATTCCTGACCGTTACTCTGTTCGAAATAAACTTGCGTATCGGTGGGCAAAAAAGCCGAAAGAGACCATTGCTTCTGCTCATCCTCGTTGAGAATGAAAATTCCCAATAAAAAGATAAGAACAAACAAGAGGATGTTGACAATCTTCATAGATAAGCCTCTCTCTGCTCGTGCCCATCCTGGTCGAACAGTCGACTTTTTACGGGTTTATCAATCTTGATGGCTCTCGTAAAAACCTCAAGTGTGCATACAGGATGGCTAAGTACAAAAGGTCGATATACAAGGCGCAGTGGTGTCGGTCAAGCACAGGCGTACATGTGGTACGCCGAGCATTGACCGATCCCGCTGCAACGCAGGAGATCGGGCTTTTTACGACGCCATCAATCTTGACCAGCATGGCTGGAGCAGGTAGCCTCAGCCACAACCAAACGCCTCGATTCAAGCAAAAATATCTCGTTTCTGGCTGGACACTGGCTACAACGAATTTCGCCGGTACTGGATCGCCTCGGCGACATGAGCGGGTCCAATGGCACCACTTTCTGCCAAATCGGCAATGGTTCTGGCGATTTTGAGAATGCGATGGTAGCCCCGGGCGGAGAGATTGAGTTTTTCCATGCCCCGTTCCAGGATGCGCCTGGAAGGGCGATCCAGCACGCAGAACCTGTCAATTTCTCTGGCGCTCATCTGGCCATTGCAGTTGATGCCGCGATGAGCGGCAAACCGCTCTGTCTGCAGGCCCCGACAACTCTTGACCCGTTCGCGGATAACGGCGGAGCACTCCTTCGCCTCTGTAGCGGCGAGCTCTGAGAATTGCAGGGCCGCCACGGAGAGGTGGAGATCGATCCTGTCAAGAAGTGGTCCCGACAATCTGCTCTGATAGCGTTGAATCTGGGCCGCTGTACAGCTGCAGCTGTTGCGCCGGTCGCCGAGGTAACCGCACGGACAGGGATTCAACGCCGCGATGAGAATGAATCGAGCCGGAAACGTGAGAGCCATGTGGGCTCTGGCGATGGTCACCTGACCATCCTCCAGGGGTTGCCTCAGCACCTCGAGCACATGCTTTTTGAACTCGGGCAATTCGTCGAGAAAGAGCACCCCGTTATGGGCAAGCGACACCTCGCCGGGTCGCGGCACCGTGCCGCCACCGATCAGGCCGGCATCGGAAATGGTGTGATGGGGGGCGCGGAACGGTCGTTGCACCTGCAGTCCCACGTCATTGCGACCAAGCGAAGAGACGCTGTAGATCTTGGTAGTTTCGATGGTTTCTTCATAGCTCATAGCCGGCATGATTGTCGGCAGCCGCCTTGCCAGCATGGTTTTTCCCGAGCCCGGCGCACCCTGCATCAGCAGATTGTGACCACCGGCGGCGGCAATTTCCAGCGCCCTCTTGACATGGGCCTGCCCCTTGACTTCGGCGAAATCGACTGGATAGTCGGCATTGTAGACCATCTCCTGCAAAGAGGCAGGAACCAGGGGAGGGAGTTCACGTAGACCGAGCAGATATTCCATGGTCTGCGGCAGGCTGGTCACCGCGATGACCTCTATCCCATGGGCGCCTATCGCGGCCTCTTCCCTGTTTTCTTCGGGCAGAATGAAACGTTTTGCCCCCCGCTCTCTGGCCGCGATGAGCATCTGCAACAGCCCCTTGACCCGTCGCACCTTGCCGCCAAGCGACAGTTCGCCAACGATGCAGACATCCTGCAACGCCTCCTTGGCCAACAGTCCCGTGGCAGCCAGAATACCGACCGCAGTGGGCAGATCGAACCCCGCCCCCTCTTTTTTCACATCGGCCGGAGCCAGGTTGACGGTGATTCGCCGGTTGGGGAATTCATAGCCACAATTTTTGATCGCGGCTTTGACCCGGTCCTTGTTTTCTCTGACAGCGCTGTCTGGCAAGCCCACCGTGACAAACGTTGGCAGACCAAGGGCGACATCCACCTCGACATCGATGGGCAGTCCGCCCACCCCAATGGGAGTGCAACTCTGAACCTTACTCAGCATGGTGGACATTGACCTGAAAAGAACATTGATCGCTTCGCCCTCTCCCTCTCACAGAGATCTTCATGGCGCATAGAGTCGTTGCATCTGGCTGCTGAACGGGCCATTTACAGCCTCATATATATATAATGGCGCCAGAATCTCAGCCCCCGGACCACCATTTTTCACGCACTCCAGCCGTACCAGCCGGGCCGTGACCGACCGCTGCGGGTAACTGTAAATGCACTGCAGTCGCTTTATCTCGAGGTGGTGCCGCTCAAGTGAGGCACAGAGACTGGCCAACAGGGAGGCGGGATAGATGAAAACCACCACGCCCCTGTTTTTTACCGCAAGCGAGGCCGCGCCAATAAAATCGTCTATGGTGGCAGCGATCTGGTGCCTGGCTATCAGACACTCTGTATTTACACTCTTTCTGCCGGAATTCTCTTTATAATACGGAGGATTGCAGATGACAGTCGAATACGATTCCGCCCCAACGGAGGCGAGAATATCCTTGACGTCGCCCTGCAGGCAACGGCATCTGGGCAGGAAGTCGTTCTGCCGAAAATTCTCCTCAATGAGCCGGCAGAGTTGCGGCTGATATTCGAGGGCGTCAACCCTTTCGAGCAATTCACCCCATCTGTACATGACGATGAGAGCGATGATACCACAACCCGCCCCGAGATCGAGAACGGTTTCTCCTGGGGCCGGTCGGTGAAAATGGGCGGCCAGGACCGCGTCAACCGAGAAGCGATAGCCCCGGCGATGCTGTCGGCAGCGCAAGGCCCCGGCAAAGAGTGTATCGTTGGTGGTCGGCGGGCTGTCGCAGCCACCCGTTTCATCTCCCATGGTCACATTTGCCTCCCCGCTCGCATACCTTGCCCGAGGTCCACAGCGGTCAGCGCCTCTCCCGCCCGCAGACAGATGCCAGCATGGCCGGACCATTGAGGAGGTCACCTGCAACCCTGCAACTGCAGTATCCAGGAGCTTCGTCTTTTCCACTGGTACGTTTCCGCTATGACAGGCGGTGGTACATGCGGGCCTCTTCCCTCTTCTGTAGTGTGATTTTGCCTGGAATAACTTCACAATGAATATTATATAGTACAAGAGTTCAGATCGGCCCCGATCAGCCGCAAGAGAGCTTCGTCGTGACCGGCCGACTGCGCACATCCCTACTATAATATGAAATTCAACACCTTTTCGTCACATCTTTTTTAAAAAAGAGTGCAAGTGAGGCCCGGTGAAGGTCTCGATCATCCTCTCGTTTCAGGAGTCAACGCATGTACGATATCTTTGTAAAAACTCATTTTGCCGGCGCCCATCATCTGCGGGACTATCCCGGCGACTGCGAAAAGCCGCATGGCCATAACTGGAAGGTGAAGGTCACGGTACGGGCCACGGAACTCGATCATCTCGGTATGGGTATGGATTTCACCGTGTTGAAAAAACATGTCAAAGAGGCCATCGACACCATCGACCATTGCGACCTCAATGAGCATGCAGCGTTCCAAACCCGCAATCCCTCATCTGAACATATCGCCCAATACCTGTTCGAACTGCTGGTCGACAAGGTGAAACACGAGCGCCACGCTCTCTATTCCATCGAGGTTCGGGAAACCGACAAGCAGGGGCTCGTCTATTACGGGTAGAGTGTACCGGCAGACCAGCCACCATTCCCGATCGCGACGGTAAATACCTTCTTTTCGCCATGGCCGCAGCCTTGGCGAAAAGGCCGCTTTTTATTTGACACGAGATCGCGATGTGGCATATATCTCATTGTATTCTTTATACAACTCGTCGAGGCGGGCACCTTGTTTACCGTGCCGAAGAGTTCTATAGTTCATTGTTGGCTGAGGCTCTCCGGAGTCTTATTCTGCTCGCTTACCTGGCTCGGCCATGCTGGTTAGTGTTCATCCAGAAACGAGATATTTTGGCCTAAATCGAGGGGTGAGAGAAATTTTACCCCAGGCATATAGGCGATATTCCGAGGATAAAATTTCGAACACAACGAAGAGTGAGGGCAAAAGAGCCGTTTCTGGATGGGCACTGGTTATAAAGGATAGCACGACAACCCAGGCCTCATTGTGGTATCTTCAGGTACCACCTCACCATCAAGGGAATCGCGTATGACCGCTCTGCAGGATGTGCAACTCTGTATCATTGGGCTCGGTTACGTTGGCCTGCCTCTGGCCGTGGAGTTTGCCGGGAAATTCACTACCATCGGTTTCGATCGCAACGCGGAAAGGGTGGCCGAGCTGCAGGCTGGCCACGACTCGACCCTGGAAGTTTCCCAGGATGACCTGGCCCAGGTGAAAGGACGGCTGAAATACAGCGCCAACCTCGAAGACATTACCGACTGCAACGTCTACATCGTCGCCGTTCCCACCCCGATCGACAAGGCCAAACGACCCGATTTCCGCCCGCTCATCGGCGCGTCCCGCACCGTTGGATCCTGTCTGCGGCCACACGATGTGGTCATTTACGAGTCGACCGTCTATCCCGGCGCCACCGAAGAGGTCTGCGTGCCCATCCTCGAAGAGGTCTCCGGTCTCACCTTCAACAAGGATTTTTTCTGCGGTTACTCACCGGAACGGATCAATCCCGGCGACAAGGAACACCGGCTGACCAATATCGTCAAGGTGACCTCCGGCTCCACTCCGGACACGGCAGAATTCGTCGATCAGCTCTACCGGGCCATCATTGACGCTGGCACCTTCAGGGCCAGTTCCATGAAGGTGGCCGAGGCGGCCAAGGTCATCGAGAATACCCAGCGTGACGTCAATATCGCCCTGGTCAACGAGCTGTCGCTCATCTTCAACAAGCTGGGGATCAACACCATAGAGGTGCTGCGGGCCGCCGGCACCAAATGGAATTTTCTGCCGTTCCGTCCTGGTCTGGTCGGTGGACACTGTATTGGTGTCGATCCCTATTATCTCACGCACAAGGCCCAGGAGGTTGGCTACAACCCCAGCATGATCCTGGCAGGCCGGCGCACCAACGACAACATGGGGCACCATATCGCCGCAAGCGTCATCAAGCTGCTGCTGCAGAAAAAAGTCGACACCACCTCGTGCCGGGTGCTGGTCATGGGCCTGACCTTCAAGGAAAACTGCCCGGATCTGCGCAACACCCGGGTGGTGGATATCATCGACGAACTGAAAGAGTACGGGGTGGCGGTCGATGTCCACGACCCGTGGGCGGATATCGCCGAAGCCGATGAAGAATATGGCATACATCTCTTAAAAGAGCTCAAACCGGCGAACTATGACGGGATCATCGTTACCGTCGCCCACCGTCAGTACCTGGAGATGGGTCTCATCGAAATCCGCGGGTTGTGCCGTAAACGCTCGGTCATCTACGACGTCAAATCAATCTTCCCCCGCGATCAGGTCGACGGCAGTCTGTAAGGCGAAGTGGCTGACGCGCCCTGTCAGCCAGATGGCGAAGCGGGGCGCCAGCCCTCGAGGTATTTTTTTCACGGCTGACCAGTGTTCAGCCAGAAACGAGATATTTTGGCCTAAATCAAGGGGTGAAAGAACTTTTGATGAGCTCGTAAAAACCCAGATCTACTTCGTTGTAGGTCGCAACCGGCAATTCGCTGTACCATATGTACTACCAAATTGCCGTTTGAGACACTACGCCTCGTATATCAGGGTTTTTCCTGAGCCCATCCTGGTGGAACGTTCGACTTTTTACGAGTCTATCAACTTTTACCACAGGCATAAAGCGATATTCCGAGGAAGTGCCAACGACTCCTTGTCGGCGATTTTCGGATAAATCAGCCGCTTTTGGGTTCGACCAGAACGATCGTCGCCCCCCAGCCTCCCGCCTCGTCGCCTGCCAGGCGAAAGCTGCATACCGCGGGATTGCGCTTCAACAAGGCATGCACCGACCGTCTGACGTTGCCGATACCCTTACCGTGGATAAACCGGATTTCCAGGATATCCCTTGCCCTGCATTCTTCGATGTAATCGGGGACCAGGGTCTTCAGATCCTTTGCCGCGAACATGTGCAGATCGAGTGTACCGTCGATGGGTATCTCCACATACTCACCATCATCGTCCATGACACCTCTCCTGTTGCAGGATCCGGATGGCGAGCCGGGCAGCCCGGTCGGACGCCCCCCCAGAACCCAGCTGTTGCCGTACCCGGGCGATACCTGCCAGTTGGGCGGCCCGCTTTTGTCGATTGAAAAGAACGTTCTGGAGATGGCCGGCAATGGCTTCGGCCGTCACCTGGTCCTGGAGCAGTTCCGGGACGACCTCACTGCCGGCGATCAGATTGACCAGAGAGAAATAGTCCAGATCAACGAGCAAGCGGCCCAACCGGTAGGTCAGTGGTGCTAGCCTGTAGGTCACGACCATGGGCACAGCGAGTATGGCCAGTTCGAGCGTTACCGTGCCGGAGGCGGCCACAGCGCCGTCGCAGGCCGCCATGAGGTTATACCGATCACCCTTGATGGTGTGGATATCGAGTTCGCTCTGCTCGCTGCCACAGCCCAGCCCAGCCTGCTTAAGGTCATCGTCGCTGATGGTCGAAGCCTGGGGAAGCAGAAAGCAGAGCCGCTCAGGGCAGCGCCGCTGCAACTGCCGAGCCGCTGCCAGAAAGACCGGCAGAAGCATGGCGACTTCCCTTTTCCTGCTGCCAGGCAACAGGCCGATACAGCGCCGGTTTTTTTCTATGCCATGCAGTTGGCGGAATTCATCGCGGTTGCAGCTGACCGAGACAGAGTCGAGCAAGGGATGACCGACATAGGTTGCGGCCACCCCCCGCTGCCGCAGGAACTGTTCCTCAAAGGGCAGAATCACCCCACAGATATCGACCCGACGTCGAATGGTTTTCACCCTTCCGGATCGCCAGGCCCAGACCTGGGGACAGATATAATAGAAGACCCTGATCCCGAGTTTTTTGGCGAATTTTGCCAGAAGCAGATTGAAATCAGGGAGATCGATAATGATTAACAGTTGGGGCCGATGGTCGAGCAGATACTGTTTCAAGACCCGCTGGGCTTTCAAGATATCGCCAAGATGGGCCACGACCTCGGCCACCCCCACCACCGAAATCCTGGCGGCGTCATAGAGGAGCCGAACTCCGGCCGCCGCCATCTCCTCCCCCCCCATACCGACAAAGCCGAGAGCGGGATCCTGGTTCCGCATCGCCTTCACCAGGTTGGCCCCATGCACATCGCCGGAGGCCTCGCCGGTTACGATCATCACCGTTGCAGCCTGCATCGATGTTTTCAAGGTTTCTGAAAATACCCCTGAAAGGCGGGGAGACGCTGATGTTGCTTGATTTGCGATATGACCTCGTGGGCTACGGCCAGCGCCCGCCTCCCCTCCTGACCGGAAACGGACGGTTGGGTCCTGTTCCGTACATTTTCGATAAAGTGACTGATCTCGCTTTTCAGCGCGTCACCCTCGGCAAAGGTGGTGACCGCGACATCCTGTCGCGGCATGCCGGAGGCCATCAGCTCGTCTTTGAGGCGAATCGTCATAATCTTGCGGTTGGCAAAGTCGACATTGATGTAGGAACCGGGTTGAAAAATGCGCATCTTGCGGATATTGGTGCGGGAGATGCGACTGGCGGTCACATTGGCGGTAACGCCATTTTCAAAGATCAGACGGGCATTGGCAATGTCGGTGGTCATGGTCGCGACCGGTGCGCCGACCGTGTGGATCTGCCTGATTGGTGACTTGACGATATTAAGAATGATATCGATATCATGAATCATCAGGTCGAGGACCACATCGACATCCACTCCCCGCTTTTTGAACACTGAGATCCTGTTGCTTTCGATGAACAGCGGCTGAGTCAGAAACGGGATCATGGCCTGGACCGCCGGGTTGAAACGCTCGAGATGCCCCACCTGGAAAATGAGGGATTTCTCCTCGGCCATGGCGATCAGTTCATCCGCCTCGTCCAGAGTGACCGTTACCGGCTTTTCCATCAGAATATCGACCCCGGCCGCCAGACAGTCCCGACCAACCAGGTGGTGGAGGCTGGTGGGCACCGCAATGGAGACGGCGTCGACATCAGCGAGTAACCGGCGATAATCGGGATAATAGTCGCAAGCGCACGCTTTGGCCACCCGCTGTCCCTGCTCACTGTCGGGATCGGCGACACCGACCAGTTCGACCCCGGCAAGCGATGCGTACTTCTCCGCATGAAACCTGCCCAGGTAGCCAACGCCCACCACTCCCGCTCGAACTGTTTTTTTCCCCATGCTCGATGTGCTCCTCCCACCCGTTCTCTGCCTCAGATGCGCCGCGCTCACGCAGCCTGCCGACAGGGCAGATCAGATCCCCAGATAGGCGGTCTGGACCGCCTGATTGGCTAACAGTTCCTTGGCCGGCCCACTCAAGGTAATCTCGCCGTTTTCTATGACATAGCCCCTGTCGGCAATATGCAGGGCCTGGTTGGCATTCTGTTCCACCAGAAAAATCGTCGTATCGTTTTCCGCATTTATCTGTTTGATTATCTCGAAGATCTGCTTGATAACCAGAGGGGCCAGGCCCATCGACGGTTCATCGAGCAGCAGCAGACTCGGCCGGGCCATCAGAGCCCGCGACATGGCGAGCATCTGCTGTTCGCCACCGCTCAAGGTGCCGCCGTCCTGATGTCTGCGTTCCGCCAAGATGGGAAAGAGGGAAAAGACATAGTCGATGTCTTTTTTTATTGTCGCCTTGTCGTTACGTAAAAAGGCGCCCATATCCAGGTTTTCCTTGACCGTCAGCTGGGGGAAGATGTGTCGCCCCTCGGGAACCTGGCAGATTCCCATTTTGACAATCTCATCCGAGCTTTTTCTCTGAATCTCCTCGCCACGAAAGATGATTTTCCCGGATCTGCAGGCGACAACGGCGGAAATGGTCATCAGAGTGGTACTTTTCCCGGCGCCGTTGGCACCGATCAGGGTGATGATCTCCCCCTGGTTGATCTCGAGACTGACTTCTTTCAAGGCCAGGATATTGCCGTATCCCGCCTGCACATTCTCCAGCTTAAGCATCGACATCTTCCCCCAAATAGGCCTTGATGACTTCCGGGTTGGTTCGGATCTCTTCCGGGCTGCCTTCGGCGATCTTTTTGCCGTAATCCATCACGTATATGCGATCGGAAAGGGCCATGACCAGTTTCATGTCGTGCTCGATCAGCAGAATCGCCTGGCCGTCGGCGGATATCTCCCGGATGAGCTCGGTCAACTCCCGGGTTTCCTGGGGGTTCATTCCTGCCGCCGGCTCATCGAGCAGGAGCAGATGCGGTTCGGTAGCCAGAGCGCGAGCGATCTCCAGTCGACGCTGGGCGCCGTAGGGAAGGTTTTCCGCCAGCTCATTGACATACTTGTCGAGCCGCACCTTCTCGAGCAGGGCATAGCTCATCTCGACAATCTGTTTTTCCTCCCGCCGGGTGGCGGGAGGCCTGAATATTGCCCCGAAAATAAAGGATCGGGTCCGGCAATGACGGCCGATCATGACGTTTTCCAGCACGGTCATTTTTGGGAAAAGGCGGATATTCTGAAAGGTCCGGGCCAGCCCTTTTCGGGTCACGTAGTTCGGTTTGAGGCCCTTGAGGCTGACAGATCTGGTCTCCCCTGGCCGGGTCAGGAGCACATCGCCGCCGGTGGGGGTATAGATCCCGGTGACGCAGTTGAAAAAGGTGGTTTTACCGGCGCCGTTTGGCCCGATCAGGGCAACGATCTCCCTGGCGCTCACCTCGAGATCAAGCTTGTTCAAGGCCCGGATCCCGCCAAAATCCATGGTGAGTTCCGCGACCTGTAAGATAGGTTTACTCATTACCGATTTCTTGCTGAATTCTTGATGTTACAATGACACGACACGGCATGCGAGACCAATCAACCGGTCTTTTTAAAGGTGTAGCTGCGGCGGACATTGGCGATAAGTCCCTGGGGCCTGAACACCATCATCGCCACCAGAATCGCGCCAAAGGCCAACATCCTGAACTCGGAGAGCGCCCGCAGGTATTCCGGCAGCAGGATAAGGATCATTGCCCCGATAATTACCCCGACAATGGACCCCATTCCACCCAGCACCACGATGGAGAGAATGATCGCCGATTCCAGGAAGGTAAAACTCGCCGGGTTGATAAAGGTGGTTTTCGCCGCGAAAACCACTCCCATCAGCCCGGCCCAGAAGGCGCCGAGCGCAAAGGCCGCCAATTTGGTTTTCTGCTTGTCGATACCCATGGCCTGGCAGGCGATCTCATCCTCACGCAGGGCTATCCAGGCCCGGCCCAGTCGAGAATTCTGCAGACGATTCACCACGAAAATAGTAAAAATGACAAAGGCTATCATGATGAAGTAGAGGTAGAGAATCGAGGTGTTCAAGGAGAGTTCCAGCCCGAAGAGCCCGGGCCGAGGGATGTTGGATATACCACTTGGCCCATGGGTGACCTCACCCCAGTTCTCTAGAACCAGGCGGATAATCTCACCAAAGCCGAGGGTGACGATGGCCAGATAATCACCGCGTAACCGCAATACCGGAAAGCCGAGCAGGATGCCGGCCATTGCCGCGAGCGCCCCACCAATGGGCAGCGCGGCCCAGAAGCCGATACCGAGATGGTAGTTGAGCAGTGCATAGGAGTAAGCCCCCACGGCATAGAAGGCGACAAAACCGAGATCGAGCAGGCCCGCCATCCCCACGACGATATTGAGCCCCAATCCCAACACCACATACATCAGGGCGGTGATCATGATATTGGTCTGGTAGGTGGAGACCTTGAAAGGAAAAATCACCGCGATAACCAGCAATACCGCAAGCAGAATCGCCCGCCGTCTGGGATCGGCAATGAAGGTGCCGAAGAGCTCGACCATCCCCTTCGGGTTGGCCCCGGCCGTTATCGGCCTGTGCGCCTTGCGGTAGTTGATGAACTGCACCAGCAGAAAGACAAGAAACGAGCCGATAGCCATCATCACCGCATTTTCCCAGCGCCAATGGATGATTCGTTCCAGCGGGTCGACCTTGATCACCACCAGCGGAAAGGTCAGAAAGACGAACCACAGAGAGATCAGGAGGCCGGTCCGAAGAGTTTTGAACAGTGACATAGCGCTTCCTCCCGTCACACTTTTTCGGTTTCAGCCTTGCCCAGCAATCCGGATGGCTTGAACAGAAGTATCAGCACCAGCAGGGAAAAGGCGAAGACATCCTCATAATCGCTCGAGACGTAGCCGGTGGCAAAACTTTCGGTCAGGCCAAGAATAAAGGAGCCCAGCACCGCTCCGGGAATGGAGCCGATACCGCCAAGGACTGCAGCGGTAAACGCTTTGATACCGGCAAGAAACCCAATGTAGAAGTTGATCTGACCGATATGGGAGGCTATCAGCAGGCCGCCGATCGCGGCCAATGCCGAACCGATGATAAAGGTCGCCGAGATGATGTTGTTGACGTTGATGCCAACCAGCATGGCCATGGTCCGGTCCTGAGCGGTGGCCCGCATGGCCTTACCCAGACGGGTAAATTTGATCACATAGGTGAGTATCACCATCACCACTGCAGTGGTGATCAGAATCACCAGATCGGTCGAGCCAACCACGGAGGCGATCGGTTCCATGAAGGGAAAGTCAGGTATCAATTCGGGGAAGGGGAGAAAGTCAGAGGTCTGGGCGAGCAGAACATAGTTCTGCAGAAAAATCGACATGCCGATAGCGCTGATAAGCGGTGACAGCCTGGGGGCGTGTCGCAGGGGTTTGTAGGCGATTTTTTCGACGGTATAGCCATAGGCGGCAGCCCAGACAGCTGCAGCGACGCCGGCAATGACAATGATCGCCAGCAGAGGAAAGCCATAAATGGACAGTACCGTCGCCACGATAAAGGCGGTGAAGGCCCCGATCATGTAAATTTCGCCATGGGCGAAATTTATCAGGCCTATGATACCATACACCATGGTGTAACCTAAAGCAATCAGGGCATAAATCGCTCCACGAGAGAGTCCGCTACAAAAAAGCTCGATAAAATAATCCATATGTTGCCACAAAAAAAGTACCTGAAACAGACCAGGCCAGGGAAAGGTCTGTCTCAGGCAGGCGGAGATTGGTCAAAACCGGTGGTTACATCTCTACAAATTCACCATTTTTCACCTGATATACCGAGAAGCCGACACCGATGGCATCTCCCTTGTCATCAAAGGAAATGCTGCCGATCGGGGTATCGACCGTGTTGGTCTGCAGGGCTTTTTTCAAGGCCTCGAGCTCAGTGGAGTCGGCCTTGTCGATGGCGTTGAGCAGGGCCAGGGTCGCCGAGTAGGCATTCTCGTAAAATGCCCCGGGATCGGTACCGAATTTCTCTTTGTGCTCTTTGACCGCTTGGATGGAGAGCGGATTTTTGGTGGTGTCTTTTGGTCCGGAGGCATACGCCCCTTCGGCATCCTTGCCGGCGACCTTGATAAAGGTGTTGTCTTTTACCCCGTCATCGGAGATGAAATCGGTTTTGAGTCGTTTTTTCCTCATCATACCAATGATTTTCGATGCTTCCGGATGATACCCCCCGAACATGACCGCCTGGGCGCCAGACTGTTTGATCTTCTGGACAATGGCCGAGTAGTCGACTGCCCCCGGAGTCACGCCTTCAAAGAGGACGACTTCCGCCTTACCGGAGTCTTCGAGAAATTTTTTGGCATATTCGGCAAAGCCCTTACCGTAATCGCCTTTATCGTGAACAACGGCGATCTTGGTATAACCAAGCGTGTTCAGAACAAAATCGACATCGACCTTGGCCTGGGCATCGTCGGGAGCGATGGTGCGGGCAAAGTTTGGATACTCACCACTCTGGGTCAGATCCGGGTTGGTCGCCGAAGGCGACATCACCAGGATGCCGGCGTTCTTGTAAATCGGCAGAGCCGCCTTGGTCGCGCCGGAACAGATATGGCCAAGCACCACATCGACGCCTTCGGAGACCAGCTTGGTCGCGGTATTGGTGGCGACTTCGGGTTTGCAGACGTCATCTTCAATCAGCAGTTCGACCTGCTTGCCGTTGATTCCACCATTGGCATTCACCTTGTCGACAACCAGTTTGGCAGCGTTGACCGACGGCAGCCCATAGGAGGCCAGGTCACCGCTATGTGCGCCAGCCACACCAAATTTTATAGTATCATCAGCAGCCACCGTCACAATCGGCAGAGATACAGCCAGCAGTGTGGCAGCCGCCAGAAAGATCGTCTTCTTCATTGATTTCCCCTCCCTCTATGAAAATTTTTCGAAAAAACGGCTCACCTTCTCTTCGTCTTTTCAGCAAAACACACGTGCAAAGCGGGCACGTACCGCGTATAAACATGGACTATTCTTACGAAGCATTGAGGAAAAAAGAAAGAGAAAACTCTTTTAACGTCTCATTTTTCAACACTTCGGCATACTTCTGGCAATAATGAGCGACCTTCTTCATCTCTCTCTTCTCGGTCGGCCTTTCAGCCCCATTTACGCAATGGTGATGCGCTTGAGGGCCTCGCTCTATGCCAGAGGAATACTGACCTCATACAGCTTACCCGTCCCGGTGATTTCCGTCGGTAACCTGACCATGGGCGGTACCGGCAAGACTCCGACCGTCCGCTATCTTGCCGAGACACTGCTTGGGGCGGGATACCGACCGGCGGTGGTGAGTCGGGGCTATGGCGGAACGGCGGCGGAGGCTGTCAATGTGGTGGCCGACGGCAGGCGGATACTGCTCAACGCCACCGCCGCCGGGGATGAACCGTATATGCTGGCGACCGCCGTCGCCGGGCTTGTTGTCATCACCGGCAAAAAGAGAATTCTCCCCTGTCGGTATGCCTGTGAACATCTGGGTTGTGATATCATCGTCCTCGATGACGGGTTCCAGCACCTGCAGGTCCGTCGGGACCTTGACATCGTTCTTTTCAATGCCACGATCCTGGCTGGCAATGGCCACGTCTTTCCCGGTGGCGAACTGCGGGAGGGGCTCGCCGCGTTGCAGCGTGCCGATTGCATCATGTTGACCGGGGTGGCGCCTGTCAACCGGGACAAGGCCGAAACCTTTGCCGGATGGCTCCACCAGCGGGGCTACTTCCATGGCCCGGTCTTTACCGCCCAAAACCGGATCAGCGGCATCTTCGATATGGTCGGCAGGCCCGTCGACCCGCCCTACCCCTACAGCCGCTTTCATGCCTTTTCCGGCATCGCTCACCCAGATCGCTTCATCGCCTCGCTGCAACAGTGTGCGGTCGAGATCACCGGCCACAGCCGGTTCGCCGACCACGCCAGCTATTCTCCCGGTATCCTGAGCTCTCTGGCTGAAAGAGCAAGAAGAAGAGACGCCACCGCCCTGATAACCACCCAGAAGGACTGGGCCAAGATCAAAGATATCCCCTGCCCTTTGCCAACGTTTTATCTTGGCCTCGAACTCCAACCGGAACCGCTCTTTTTTGAGCAGTTGCAGAGCCGACTCAGCCATTTTTCACCTGCAGCCCATCAGCACAGATAACGCTGGTACTGCGCCGAGGAGTTTCATGATGCGTCGTGGCTGAGGCTTCCTGGTCCAGCCGTGCTGGTTTCTATGCAACGCATCAGCACGGAAAGCTCTGTCACCGCGCCGAGGACTTTCATGATGCGTCGTGGCTGAGGCTTCCTGGTCCAGCCGTGCTGGTTTATATGAAACTGATCGGTGTGATTGCATCTGTTACCGCGCCGAGGAGTTTCATGCTTCGTTGTGGCTGAGGCTACCTGGTCCAGCCATGCTGGTTAGCAAAAAAAACGCCGCCAGAAATTCAAGAATTTATACCATGGCTTTTTTCACTCACTGCGGCAAAAACACCACAGTTTCGGCAAATAATCAAAATACCACTCATCATCAATAAAAATATATATAATTGTTTTCATGGTAAATATGAAAAATAATCTTACATGTAACATCTATGGCATGATACTTGCTAGAGTGCGAATAGAAAGTATAATTTTTTTTACCAGCTAAGGAAGCACAAGGAAACATATGTCATTACCTCTCGAGCCATATCAGTGTACATTGAAAAAGACCGTGAGTTGCTGCGGAGTCGGCCTGCACACAGGGAGAACCGTTCATCTGACGATCAGGCCGGCGGCGGTGGACAATGGCATTCGTTTCTTTCGCTCTGACCTCGCTCCGGGTAAACCGATCAGAGCCCATATGGACAAGGTCGTCGACACCCGTCTCGCTACCACGATCGGTGAAGATTCCTGCACGGTCTCTACCACAGAACATCTGATGGCGGCCCTGCACGCCTATGGTATCGACAACGCCGACATCGAACTCGACGCTGCCGAGGTGCCGATCATGGACGGCAGCGCCGAGCCTTTTTTTCTGATGATCAAAAATTCAGGCAAACGTCGCCAGGCCGGGCTGAGAAAGGTCTTACGGATCACCCGACCGATCACCTACACAGAGGGTGACAAGCGCCTGAGCATCAGTCCTTTCAACGGCCTGCGGATCACCGGAGAGATCGAGTTCGACGATATGCTGATCAAGAGTCAGAGCTATTCCATCAGCCTTGAGGACAACTGTTTCGCCAGTGAGATCGCTCGGGCCAGAACCTTCGGCTACGTCGAGCAGGTCGAGGAACTCTGGGCCAATGGCCTGGCCCTCGGCGGGACTTTGGAGAATGTCATTGCCATCCACTGGAATCGTAAATCGATCCTCAACGAGGATGGGTTGCGCTTTGAAAACGAATTCATCCGTCACAAGGTTCTCGACCTGCTTGGGGACATAGCCCTGCTCGGCTGCCCGGTGCTGGGTCATATCGAGGCCTTCAAGGCGGGACATACCCAGCACCTCGGCCTGATGAAGGCTATTGCCGAAAACCCGGCCTGCTGGGAACTGATTGAAATGAAGAAAAATGGGGCATATGGCGTCTGGGGCAACAGGGACAGCGTCGGCCAGAGGGCAGCCGATGTCCTGATACCGTTCGCTGGCAACCCGGCCCTAACCGCCGCCGCTTGAAAAAGGAACGGTTCTGTAGTAAAGAAGAACACACAGCACAGCATACCATAGAGTCGATTTGCACGCGCGCTGCCAGGGAGTTGGCATAGCCACAGGCAGCGAGACTCTTCACAAGGAGGACAGGGGGCGATGAACGTCCGCCTGTCTGTCGCAGCGGACGGAACCGTCATGGGCCGCGATAGCTCGAGCCTGACAGCGGGGAATTTTGTCAGGCGACCCAGAAAATCGTATCACCAGCAGGGATTTTTCATGAACACTGTGCGCATGTGTTTGCGTTGTAGAACGCGACATCTCGCAAGAGACGACATGCGCAGGACAGAACAGCGCGGGTGGCGACAGAGGTTGAACGGTCGTTTTACCCCAGGTAAAAGAACCGGAGGGGCCCAAACGACCAGTGACAGTGATTGCCGCTGGCGCCCTGCTCTTTCAGGTGTCGATTCAAAGAGTTACCTAACAGACAACTGAAGATGCTCTCTTTTGTCGGGACAATGGAGAGCTCAGATTCTATCACATGCACAGCGGCAGAATTTTTTATTTTACGCCGTTTCCCGGCAGGTTCAATGATCCAGGCAGAGGGAGCTGCGCATTATAACGATCATTTCCGCAGCAGGGGAATGGTTTCTACTCCAACACGAGGTTCGTATCATGTCACTCATCGAAGGGTTGCTCTGGCTCACGCTCAACGTCTATCACGAAGCGCGTTCAGAGCCACAGGCCGGTCAGGTGGCCATCGTCAACGTCACCCTGAATCGGGCCAAGGAGCAGCATCTGCCCATCAAAGATGTGGTCACCCAGCCCTACCAGTTCAGCTGGACATCGCAAAAGAAGTCGTATGTTCCGGAAGATACCAAGGCATTTCTGCAATGCCTGCACTCTGTCTATGTCGCTTTGCAGACCAATGATATCACCCACGGGGCGACCCACTATCATCTGAAATCGATCAAGCCCGATTGGGCCTCGCATTTCACCTATGTACGCCAAATAGGCTCACATAAATTTTACAAGTAGTGATGGCGTCGTAAAAATTTCGATCTCCTGCGTTGCAACGGGATCGACCACTGTTCGACGCAGCACATGTTTCTTCGCTTTTATCCGAAACTCGTCAGTACGGAAAACGCAGTTACCGCGCCAAGGAGTTTCATGCTTCGTTGTGGCTGAGGCTATCTGGTCCAGCCATGCTGGTTTATCCGAAAATCGCCAGTGCGAAAAGCTCTGTTACCGCGCCAAGAAGTTTCATGCTTCGTTGTGGTTGAGGCTATCTGGCCCAGCCATGCTGGTTTATCCGAAAATCGCCAGTGCGAAAAGCTCTGTTGCCGCACCGGGGAGTTTCATGCTTCGTTGTGGCTGAGGCTATCTGGTCCAGCCATGCTGGTTAGTGCCTGTCCAGAAACGGCTCTTTTGTCCTGACTCTTCGTTGTGCTTGAAATTTTATCCTCGTAATATCAAATATATGCTTGTGATAAAATTTCTCTCACGCCTCGATTTAAGCCCCAATATCTCGTTTTTGGATGGGCACTGGTTAGCCGATACCCCGGCACCTCGTATATCAAAGTTTTTCAAGAGCCCATCGTGATCACCAGGTCGACAACAGGCCGGTCTCTCGGCAGAGACCGGCCTGTCCTTTTCCGTTCTGGCCGACGGGGGCCGTGAAAAGAAATGAGAACGCCTGGATATCAAATGGTTGCAGCCTTTTTCAGGGTGTTGCGGAGCAGTTGCAACCGCTCTGGCTGCAGAATAACCGGTATCGGTATCACCAGGGTCCGCTTGATCAAATCGGCGGAGTTAGGCAGTGCCTTGGGGTCGTAGACAATTCTCCTTTTCCCTCCGGGTTCACTGAAAGGCCAGCCTGAGTGTACCGGTGAGCTGCCGGCCAGCAGGTGCTCCCAGCGGGGATAGAAGTGCCAGGTGTTTTCGGCAAAATTTATCGCCCCGCAGCCGGCGGCCCGGAGAATGTCGTTGACCCGCTGAGACCGCTGATGCTCGGCAAAGGTAAAACAGCAGAATGTGGCCGTATCGCCGGCAGTATCCATTACCCTTCTGGCCGTCGTCTCCGGGATCTGCAGGGCGGCCTCGAGAATCGCATCCCTGGTCTTCTGCTGGGCAGCGATCATCGCATCGAGCTTGGCGAGTTGGGCAAGCCCCAGGGCCCCCTGCAACTCCATCATTCGGAAATTGAAGCCGATAAAACGCCGGCCCTCGCCACCCCGAGCGCCAGGATTGACCTGATGATCATGGCCGTGGTCATGGTATTCCGACATCCTCCGCCACAGCTGCTCATCACCAGTAATGATCATGCCACCCTCTCCGGTGGTCATGGTCTTGACCGAGTCAAACGAAAACGTACCGCAAGCCCCGAACGTACCGAGCTTTTTACCGCCAATATGCCCTCCTGCAGCCTGGGCGGTATCTTCCAGCACCGGGATGTCGTGTTCTGCGGCGATTCTGACGATGGTTGCGATATCGGCCTGGGCGCCGAGCATATGCACCGGGACGATGCAGGCGGTCTTCGCGGTTATCTTTTTCCGCAAATCCACCGGGTCCATGTTCAAGGTATCATCGACCTCGGTAAATACCGGTATGGCCCCGACATCGAGAATGGCCTCCCAGGTGGCGACAAAGGTGAATCCCTGGGTTATCACCTCGTCTCCGGGGCCGACTCCCAGCGCGGTCAGGGCGACCTTCAGGGCAGCCGTACCGGAGGTGACCGCCTGAGCACAGCCGGTGCCGCAATAGGCGGCGAACCGCTCTTCAAACTCTTTTACCTTGTAGACCCCTCTACGCTGCTCGGCAAATTCATAACGAAACAACACGCCGTTATCCAGGACGTCCTGTATTTCCCTTTTTTCCTCGTCACCAAAAACCTCGAACCCGGGCATGGTCCACTCCTTACGTTCTGTATGTATCCGAAAATCGCCATTGCGGAGAAATGACCTTCTGCTGGGATTTTCATGGTTCGCTGTGGCTGCGATCTCGTGTCCAGCCATGCTGGTCCGTCGCCAAACCGTGCGCTTTTGGGCAGACAGTCAGGCCGTCTCGTCAAGCGGGGCATTGTCAATCAGCCTGACCCTGCCGTTTATCTTTACGGCAAGCATGATTTGACTGAATTTATTACATTTTTCAGTTGGGCGCAATGTCGTCTGGTCAACGATTGCGACATAGTCGATCCCACACTCCGGATAGTGCTCGATCTGGGAGCGCACCAACTGGACCACCTCGTCTGCCAGCAGTTGCTCTCCCTGTTGTCGATACAACTTCCTGGCGGCACAGATCGCCTGATACAGGCAGACCGCGATCTTTCGTTCATGGGGGGTGAGGTATTTGTTCCGTGAACTCATGGCCAGCCCGTCGTCCTCCCGGACAATGGGGTGAGCGATGATCTCGATGCCGAAATTGAGGTCGTTCACCAACTGTTTGACGATCGCCAGCTGCTGATAATCTTTCTGGCCGAACACCGCCACGTGGGGCTGGGCGGCGAGAAAGAGTTTGCTGACCACCGTGGCCACCCCGTCAAAGTGGCCGGGTCGATCCTCTCCGCAGAGCCCCTGGGAGAGATGTTCGACAGTTATCCGGGTCTGGAAATTGCCGCCATACATCGCCTCGGGCTGGGGGCAGAACAGGATGTCGACACCGGCCTCTTCGGCCAGGCCTCTATCCCGTGCGACGTCTCTGGGATAGGACGTAAGGTCCTCGCCTGGACCAAACTGCAGAGGGTTGACAAAGAGTGAAGTGACCACCTTGTCACAGCAGCTTTTGGCCGTTTTCATCAGCGCCAGATGGCCCTGATGAAAAAAACCCATGGTCGGCACCAGCCCTATCTTCTGCCCCTGCCGCCGCCATTCTTCGACCGTGGCACGCAGTAAGGGTATCTCCTGGACAATCTTCACTGGCGTGCCTTGATTTGAGCAATCTTTGCCTCGATAAACGCCTTCTTGCTGCCATCCTCCGGGGAATCACCGAGCATGGCCAGATATTGGCCATAAATGCCCAGAGCCTTTTCCACCTGGCCCTTGGCCAGGTAGATTCGAGCCATGCCGGTGTAACCGACCAACTCATAGCCCGGTACAGCCTTGAGCCGGTCAAAGGCCGCGTAGGCGGCATCGTTGCCTCCCCGCGCCTCTTCAGACTCGGCGATTCCGTAGAGCGTCAAGGCAAAAAGCGGATTGTCCCGTTCGACTTTCTCGTTGACAGCCGTGTAGCCAGCCGAGGCTGCAGCGAAATCCTTGTCGGCCATAGCCAGGTTCGCCAGTTCGACCTGGGCCCAGGTGGCCGACGAGGTGGAATCGAACTGCTGGACAACGCGGTCAAGCGCCTCTTTTCGCATCGGACCCACCTCCTGCAGGGCAAGGCTCAAGGCCGAAGCGCCATTTTCAATCTGCCGTTCACGGTATGAGCCATAGACTGACCAGCCGACAATACCAATGACAGCAGCCACCAGACCGATCTGGAGAGGCCATCTGTAGACGCGCAGAAAGGCGATAACCTTGGGTGGCAGATTGAACAATTCCAGCAACCCTTCAATTTTACTCTGATCTTTTGGGTCGACATAGCGTTTGTCAAAGGCGTTTTCAGCAGACATTACAGGGCTCCAGGGTGGTGATCATCGAGACGACTGGCTGAGCCGTGGTCAGCAGCATGGGCCGCGATCGGGCTCCACACCGCTCTTGGTGGTAACCGAACACCTTCCAGAAACAGCCACAACGCCTCAACGATGGAAAACGGTTGAAAAGCGGGAGTATACCGTAAACACTCACCGCTGTCTACGAGTAAACAGAAGGATTCGAGCTGATCCAGACGATGCCAATTGTGTCTGGATCTGGTAGGTTGAGGATGCACTAGGGTAAGGCGTCGTCCACCGATATGACCGGCACCGGCCCGGACAGAATAGACGTAAACGTTCACCAGCACCCCATTTTCGTCCGATCAGGCCTCCTCACAGAGCAAACTCTTGTTCAACGGCCCGCTTGAACGAATCTGGAGTACTGGATAAACGTTTACAGATCCGGGTTATGGAAATTCCCGGTATCACCGGGTCGAGTAGACCAAGTACAGAACCACTATGAAAATGTCGCAGTTCGTCTTTCAAAAACGCCTCGCCGCACGCGGCTACTACGTGCCGTCTGCCGACCGTTCCACTTTGT
>JBKEBZ010000034.1:0-63318 GCA_047973425.1 Desulfopila sp. | reverse complement strand
TTTGATGGCCATGCTGTTTATGTTGCAAGAACGCTTGCGGCATAAGGAAACAGTGAGCCTGTTGAGTTGTACCGATATAGTCGAGTTGCTCAGATTTTTTCTGCCACGTCGTGACGTCACCGAAGAGGAGGTTTTAAGACAGCTCCAAGTACGACACGCGAAACGGCAAGCTTCAATTGATTATGCATTCGAAAAACAACGGCGAAATATGTTGATAGTTAACTCGGCAGAACTAACAAAGTAGAATTAAAGCGAATCTGGTCAGATCCACCTTCATGCCCCTCGGGATGGAACGAAGATTATGGAAATGTTTTTCAGCCAGTTGGACTGGCGAATCCGGATATTCGACGCGCTCTCCTACCCCACTCTGATCTTTGCCCCTGATCGCAGCATCATCGCAGCCAACAAGATTTTTCTCAGCAAATACAACACCAGCGAAGAACAGCTGATCGGCAAGAAGTGCCTGGACACCGACCTGCCAAGTCTCACTGGCGGCAGTATCTCCTGCGTCGACGAACGCTGTCCGCACCTGACTGTTTTGCGGAGTAAGCAATCTCACTCCATCCAGGCCCCCATCAAGGACAGCCGGGGGAATATCAGTTGGGAGGAACGGGTCTTCTCCCCCATCATCGACGACAGCAACGAGGTCAAATATATCATCGAGTCGATCCGCGACATCACCCGGGTCAAGAATCTCGAACGGAAATACAGCGAGATGCGGGAATTGATGGACAAGGTGGTGCAGAATTCGGTCAGCAGCATACTCGCGGCCGATCGCGCCGGCAATATCATCCTCATCAATGAGGCCGCGGAAAAGCTGTTTGGCTACACCTTGCTCGACACCAACGATATCAATATCGAGGATTTCTATCCACCAGGAGTGGCGCGGGAGATCATGCGCAAACTGCGTGACGAGTCAATCGGCGGCAAGGGCAAACTTCCCATCACCAACGTCAGCATCCTGACCCGTGACCGGGAGGAGGTGCCGGTAGAGATGACCGCAGCCATCATCTACGAAGATGGCAAGGAGGCGGCGACCACCGCGATTTTCAACGACCTGCGAGAACGGCAGGCCGTGGTCAAAAAGCTCGAAGAAGCCGAGGTCCAGTTAGTCCACTCGGAAAAACTGGCCTCCATCGGTAAATTGGCGGCCGGGGTCGCCCATGAGATCAACAATCCTCTTACCTCGATTCTGCTCTACGGCAACATGATGTATGAAGAACTGGAGACGGGAAATCCCCTTACCGAGCACCTGCGATTTATTTTAGAAGATGCCCAGCGCTGTTCGGAAATCGTCAAGAATCTGTTGGCCTATTCCCGCCAATCCGCCCCCTCCAAGGCGATCTTCTATCTCAACAACATGGTGAACGAGAGCCTGGGTCTCATCCGAGATCAGAAGCTGTTCATGAATGTGCAGGTAGTGAAGAATTTTGATGAACACCAGATACTGGTCAACGCCGACAAGAAGCAGCTCTGCCAGGTGATGATCAACCTCATTATCAACGCCCTCGATGCCATGGAACACAACGGTATCCTCACCCTCACCACCAGCCGCGATGCGGAAAACCATCGCGCCTTTGTCGAGGTGAGCGACACCGGCAGCGGCATCCCCGAGGAAAATCTCTCCAAGGTGTTCGATCCCTTCTTCACGACCAAGGCCCTGGGCAAGGGGACCGGGCTCGGCCTCAGCATGGCCTATGGAATATTGCAGGAAAATCAAGGTTCCATCGCCATTAAGTCGACGGGACCTCAAGGAACCACCATTGTTCTGGAATTACCGGAAGAACCGATCACCGACGATTTCGCCTTTGTCTCTATTGGCTGAATCATTTTTTTAGGCTGCGTAGACAAGAGTTTGCCTGGAGGAATACAGACATATCAGCGCCGGATTTCCGCCCTTTTTCCTGAAGAAGAAGGGTGGAATTCTCCCGCGATACCAGGTATAAGATAGGAAGCGTCTTCGATCGGAGGGGAAACACGCCCCACATCACCCTCCCCACACCATCTCACCAAGGTGCCTTGCGCCCTCACCTCAAGGAGGAATACCTGTTCAGCTGATCCGGAACCTACGGTCTGGCGAGGCCGCCATGCATGTGGCTCTCGCAGGAACATTCGGCCGACAAATTCAACAACATCACAGAGGAGAGAGAAACGTATCATGGTATTCAGTACACTCCTGACCCTATCTGTTCTTATCTGTCTGCTCGGTTTGTTTTTACGATTCCGTATCTGGTTCTCCCAAGCCCTTCATCCACCTTCCACTCCCTCGACCCCGACCGAACGGCTATCCGCTGGACTGCGGAGCTGCTTGAACGTAATTTTTTCTGGCAATATCATCAGGTTGGTTTACTCTTTTTTTACCGATCTCTTCTTTCAGAAGAGAATTGTCCAGAAATCAGTTTTGCGGTGGACGGCACATACCCTGATCTTTTTCGGTTTCATTCTCTTGCTGCTGATGCATGGCATGGAGTCTGTCGTCAGTCAAAAACTGTTCGCCGGTTATGAGTCCACCCTCAATCCGTATCTCTTTCTCCGCAATCTCTTTGCGGTGATGGTTCTTCTCGGCATCGGCATCGCCGCCTACCGTCGGCTAACCTACAGAAACAGGCGACTCGTCACCTATCCAAGCGATTGGGTGGCCCTTGTTCTGGTTGGCGGTATCATTTTCTCTGGTATCCTGCTCGAGGGTTCCCGTATCAGCTCCTATACCATATTCCAGGAGATGGTCGATGAATATGGCGCCTTTGACCAGGAAGAGACTTTGGCACTCGAGGCCTACTGGGTCGCCGACAACGGCCTGAGCTCACCCAACATCTCCGTTCCCATCGATCTGGACCAGATCGAGGCAGGACGGGAAGTCAACAGTACCAGTTGTATAGAATGTCACGCCGGCAACAGCTCGGCCTTTGCCAGCTTCACCTTGCGCGGCTTGACCAGGCCATTCGCCTGGCTGCTTGGCGACCAGGCCGCCGTCACCACCTTTACCTTGCTGCATGCTGCATTCTGCCTGGCCTTTTTGATCTGGCTGCCGTTTGGCAAAATGTTCCATATCGTTTCCGCCCCGGTGAGTCTTCTGATCAACGCCATCATAGGCAAGGGAAATCCGGCAGAGATCAATCTGGCCAACAGACAGATGATCGGTCTCTCAGCCTGCACCCACTGCGGCGCCTGTTCGCTGGAGTGTTCTTCTGGTATGTTCTTTGCGGCCTTTGCCAATGACTTTATTCTCCCCTCGGAAAAGGTCCAGTACCTGAAAAAGCTGGCCGCGGGAGATACGGTGGATCCGAGCACCCGTAAGCGCCTTCAGGAAGGGCTCTATGTCTGCACCAGCTGTGACCGCTGCACCGACATCTGTCCATCGGGGATCAATCTCAAGGAAATATTCGTCAGTGCCCGCTATGCCCTGCTGACAGATGGCGCGCCGGAAAAAACGCTGCTGAGTCACTTCTCCTTTCCCCTGGCTCTGGCCCAACGCTACCGGGGGGACCATCTGCTGGCCTTAAAACGTGTCGAGGAATTTTTCAGGAAATCGCTTGCCAGGTTTGCCAATCTGGTGCAACCCCTCGCTCTTACCCGTAACACCGAGATGGGCAATCTCAGCTACCAGAGCTGCTACTCCTGCCAGCGCTGCACCAACATCTGCCCGGTGGTCCGCCTCTATGACAATCCGATGGAAGTTCTCGGGATGCTGCCCCATCAGTTGATCTACAGTCTTGGTATCGGCAATGTCGAACTGGCCACCGGCGCACAGATGATCTGGAGTTGTTCGACCTGTTATCTCTGTCAGGAGCATTGCCCCAATCAAGTCGAGTTGACGGATATCTTCTACTCGCTGAAAAATCGGGCTCTGAAGAAAATTGATTCGGGAGACCTTTCATGAAATACGCATTTTTTCAAGGATGCAATATTCCAGTCCGTATTCCGCAATACGCCAGGGCGACCGAAAGGGTACTTCATGCCCTCGGGGTCGAACTTAAGGAGATGCGTGATTTCAACTGCTGCGGCTACCCGATGCGCAATGTCGACGAGAAGGCCTATCTCTTGCCGTCGGTCCGCAATCTCGCTCTGGCCGAAAGGGCGGGTCTTGACATTCTCGTGATGTGTAACTGCTGCTTCCACAGCTTAAAAAGGGTCGAAGCCGTCCTCCATAACGATGCCGCGCTCACCGCCGAATTCAATTCCATGCTCGAAAAAGAAGGTCTGGGCTATACGGGCCAGACCCAGGTCAAACACTATCTGACCGTGCTCCACGAGGACATTGGTCTTGCCGTGATCAAAGAGAAGCTGATCCATCGATTTTCCGGTTTGAAAACAGCAGTGATTCTCGGTTGCCACCTGCTGAGGCCGCGGGAAATCACCCAGTTCGACAACTCCTTTGTACCAGGCATAACTGCCCGACTCATGGAGCTCATCGGGGCAACCAGTGTTGACTGGCAGGGGCAATTGGAGTGCTGTGGCGCCGCTCTTGCCGGATTCAACGACGAGGTATCTTCGCAGCTACTGAGAGAAAAGCTCATCGGCGCCCGAAACACCGGCGCTGACTATATCACCCCGATCTGCTCCTACTGCTATCTCCAGTTCGATGCCGGCCAACAGCAGAATCTGGCAGCAGAAACGGCTCCGCCACTGCCGGTTATTCTCTATCCGCAGCTTCTCGGGCTCTGTCTCGGCCTTGAGGCCACGGCCCTCGGTATCGGCGAAAACCAGACCATCAGCGAAGCCAATCTGACCGGTCTCCCCGCCCTCCTCGGCCCTCCGACCGAAGAGAAAAAGCAAAAACGCCGAAAAAAGATGGAGGAAGCAGCCTGACGACATAGCTCAAATTTCTTCGGCAGAGCCCTCATGCCGCTATCGCAGCCTCTCTCGATAGCGGCTTTTTTCTTTCATAAATTCGACAAATGATTATATCTATCATGGTTGGTATCCCCATACGGACAATGAAAATACTGCTGTGACGACAGGGATTTCCTTGCCAGGATCCATTTCATCGACAACAAACGGAGTAAACATGGGCAAAGTAATAGCATTTGCAGGAAAGGGCGGAGTTGGTAAAACCACGGTGGCAGCGCTTGTCATTCGTCATCTTTCAGCTGTTGGCGAAACGCCGATACTGGCCGTCGATGCCGACCCCAACAGTAACCTCGGGGAGACCCTCGGAGTCGAAATCGAGTCGACCATAGGTGACATTCGCGAGAACTACATGCGCGATCCCCAGGGCATCCCCTCCGGTATGGATAAGATCAACTATCTAGAGACTCTGGTCGAGCAGGCTCTGATCGAAAAGTCCAGTTTCGACCTGCTGGTCATGGGCCGGCAAGAGGGCCAGGGCTGCTACTGTATGGTCAACAACATCCTCAACAATTTCACCGACCGGCTGGAAGCGAGTTACAAGTATCTGGTGGTGGATAACGAGGCGGGCATGGAGCATCTGAGCCGGCGCACCTCCGGCAAGGTCGACATGCTCTATCTGGTGACCGATTACTCTCTGCGTGGTCTCCGTGCCGTCAAGCGGATTCACCAGATGCTGGCAAGTCTCAAGCTGGATGTGAAGCACATGGGCATCCTGGTTACCAGGGCCCCCGAACAGCTCAGCGACGCCTTCATGAGCGAGGTCGAGGAGATCGGGGTCGCCATTCTAGGGACCATTCCCAACGATCCGGCCCTCCTGGAATTCGATATGGAGAAACGCTCACTGCTGGATCTTCCCGATAATGCCTTGTCGGTCAAGGCTGTACGTGAGATCATGGCGGCGCCGGTAACGGCCTGAACCACTTCGTGCAGGTGAAGACAGAATCAACACCTGCTTCGCCTGCCCTTTTGCATGTTTTTCTCAGCGTACTTGACCCAAGTCAAACCGGCGTCCACTTCGCTGTGCTATCCTGTAGTCAGTGAACATCGCCAGCCAAGGCAATCGAGGTGTCAGAGATTTTTTTGCCACGATCATTCACATGCATGATATCGGATTCACCGCTTATCTCCGAGGGCAAAATTTCGAGCAAAACGAAGAGTTTATATGAAACTCATCAGCACGAAGAGATCTGTCACCGAGCCAAGGAGTTTCATGTTTCGTTATGGCTGAGGCTATCTGGTCCAGCCATGCTGGTTTATATGAAACTCGTCAGCACGAAAAACTCTGTTACCGCGCCGAGGAGTTTCATGCTTCGTTGTGGCTGAGGCTACCTGGTCCAGCCATGCTGGTTAGGACAAAAGAGCCGTTTCTGGATGGGCACGAGATGGGCACGAGTAACGAGCCCCCCCAGTCGGGATGCGTAGTCTTCGGTGTGACTGAGCTTTGGCAACGCCTTGCATCTTCGTCTATCGCGACTGTATTGTCGATTTGGCGCGCAGTCACCCTGTCACGGATATGCAGTGAACCATTAACGAGCCCTGAGATGAACAACAAGAGGTAGACACGATGAAATGCCCCGGTCAGGACATGCAGTACTGGAATGCGGAAGCCATTTTTGAGGTCGATTGCCCCAAATGCCAGAAGCCGGTCGAATTCTATAAAGACGACACCAATCGCCGCTGTAATCATTGCGGCCACCGTTTCGTCAACCCGAAAATGGATTTCGGCTGCGCCGCCTATTGCCCCTACGCGGAACAGTGTCTGGGAACGTTGCCGGAAGAGTTCGTCGGCGCCCAGGATGGCCTCCTCAAAGACAAGGTCGCAGTGGAAATGAAACGGTACTTCAAAAGTGATTTTCACCGCATAGGCCATACCACCAGAGTGGCGAGATATGCGGAGGCGATCGGTAAAACAGAAGGAGGCAACCTGGCCGCCTTGCTCTGTGCCGCCTATCTCCACGATGTGGGTCATCCCGGCGATAGCTCTCTCGATCGGCAGCAGACGGTGGCCGCCGGCAAAGAGATACTTAGCCGGCTCAACGCCAAACAAGCGATGCTTGAGGCCGTCACCCTGCTCCTGCTGGGCCAAACCGGTGAGAACGGGGAGCTGGCCGGGGAACTGTCTATCCTGAAAGATGCCAGAAACCTGGCCCAACTTGAAGAGTCGTACAAACAAGAAGGGACCCGACAACAACAGGAACTCTCTGCGATCCTGCACACCGACACGGCCCGTAAGCTGGCAGCGGAACTCGCCAGCCAATATGCGTAGAGCCTACTGGTCTGTCAGCATGGCTGGACCAGATTAGCTCAGCCATGCTGACGAGATATGTGGTACTTTCAGCCGACGGAATCGACAGTGCAGTTCTTGGGATCGAATCGGCTACCACAGGCCGGGCATTTTACCTTACTTTCCATCTCGTCGGAAAAGACATCAAACTCCTTGGCACAGTCAGGACACTTCACTTTCACCTCACTCAAGGTTTTGTTCGCTTCAAATCCGGGACAATGTTGGTTCGACATGGTGTGATCTCCTTTTTGCACGATGTTATTTTCCCGTTTGCGTCGCCGATGGGTCTGCAGAAAGAACAGGCCCAAATCCACAACATCCTCTGTAGCACACACAACAGGTACATAGTAGCCCCAGGAAGGCAGCAACTTCATCCTCGATACACCTCTGAAATAGCCAGCAGCCTGCTGGTCAGCACGGTTCCGGTTACGGCCAGACACTCCATATCGAGAAACCGGGCCGCGGACCTTCGGTAAAGAATCGAACAGGAGGCGGCAAACATTTCATCTGCGTCATTAAAGTTGAGCATTACCGGTATTTTTGGCAAGGCTTGAAACAGCATGGAGCAGTCAAATCCAGCATTTTCCTGGCTGAACCCACCCAGTGCCAGAGCGGCTTTTTCCAACTCTTCGCGCTTTCCGCTGAACCCGGCGATCAACGGTTGGGAAACAGTGTTGGCAAAATAGGACAGAAGTGGCATTGCATCGGCAAAATCACGAAACGACCGGTAGGGGTCAGCTCCGTCGGCGACTCCATGATCACAGTAGAGCACATAGTTGGCCAGAATCACCCTGGCCCGCTCTGATGGTCTCTTCCCGTCGCAGGCACGAATCCCCTCTGGTGAAACCAGATAGCTGCGGTGGTAAAAGGGAATAACGAGTTGCTTCCCCTCAACCGTCGCCCCGAGAAGTTCAGCCTTGGCCAGATAGTCGATCTCACCGATCCGCCGCAGATACTGATGGTAGGTCTTGGCGAATATCGGGTTCTTGCCAGACCGACCTGCAACTGTCGATTCCGTCATTCCAGGTTCCCCAGCAATGCACCACGCCATCTCTTCCCGGAAAACCGGCAGGAGCGAGCCAGTCTGGGTCAGAGGATGACACCGTCCGTTTACCTTGGCAGTTTCAGTTATGCGCTTTCAGGTAAAGTCTTCACCAGGCAGCGATCATCACATCATCGATCACTCCCTGTGATAATAGAAAAACTGCGAGGTTAATGCAAGCCAGCCAGTGCTTTTTCGATGATTCTTCGTTCACCTGCCAGTGGCTGACGTTTGTCCATGGAGTAGAAGTACAGCTCCCCCAACCTTCTTCCCCTGGTAAAGACCACGACTTCATAGGCCAAGGAGTGATTCTTCAGTTCTTCGGCCCACAGAACCCTGTCTATTTCCAGGGAAAATTCATCACAGATTCGTCTGACGAACTTTTCGGGATTGGCGGAAATGGAAATTCCTTCTCCAGTTTGGGAATAGATGCAGAGGTACGGCTTCAGGTGGGTTATGCCAGATTCCTGGCGGGTCAGATCAAAAATCTTCAGGTCATACGCCCCGGGAAACCAGGCAATCGGCTCTTTCTCGTCATGCTTTTTGCCATCCCAGCTATATCGCCCGGCAAATATCTTCATAATTCCTTACCTCGTGCTCCATCACGCTCCACCCGGCGATACAGCGTCCTTCCTCGGGGCCAAGGGTCTTCCTGGCCCCGGGAAGGTTCAGCGGTCAGACTTCCAGCGCCCGACGATCGGCCATATCGACGAGTACCCTTTCCCGGCTCTTGTCGATACCGAGATCCTTTCGCTTTCGATCGATGTGGGCGATCATCATCCTGGCCATCTCGATGGGCTCGTCCGAAAAGCCCCATTTACCAAAGCCCTTGTTACCAATTTCATCAAAGATGTGTTTTTCGAATTTGGTTCCCCTGGTGATTGGGAAGGTGTGCCCGAAGACCGTATAGACACCGGAGGCCACGAAATACTGGCCGATGGCGATGGCTTTTTCACTCATCCACTCCGGTGCACAACCCGCCACTGGCAGCTCGGCAATGGCTTCTCCCAGACCACCGGTTTTGACCATCTCGGCCAGGATCATCAATATCCGGGAGTTATCGACGCAGGAACCAAGACCGAGAACAGGTGGTATGCCCACCGTCTCGCACACCTCGGCCAGGCCGGGACCGGCCAGGGCGGCTGCACCCGGAGTGGTGAGGCCAGCCTTGGCCAGGGCCAGCTGCGAACAGCCAGTCTGCACGACCAACACATCGTTTTTGATCAGTTCCTTGACCAACTCGACATGGGAAAAATCCTGCTTTGAGCGAGGATTGGTGCAGCCGACAACGCCGGCGGCGCCACGAATACGTCCGTTGATGATATTCTCGTTGAGCGGCTCATAGCCGCTGCGGAACGAGCCACCCAGCATATATTTGATATATTCGTGGGAGAATCCATGGATTCCTCTGTTTTTGTTACGGGGAATCTGAATGGACTTGTTACGATGCTTGAACCGGCTGATCGCCTTGATGACAATCTCGTCGGTGCATTCCAGCGGGGCATGCTCATCCATCTCCACATGCACCGCCCCTTCGATCTTCGCTCGATAGTTGGTGGTGATGAACACGGTCTCATAGCATTCACTGACTCTGGCCAGATCCTGCTTGATGCATTGGATATCGACTGTCATGGCATCGACCGCACCGGTGACCAGGACGGCCTCGGTGGTCGAAAAGTTGCCGGCATGGGGGACACCGTGACGGGACAGTACATCAAGACCGGAACAGCACATTCCAACCAGATTGATCCCCTTGGCTCCCGCCTCGATGGACATCTGCTTGAGTGATGGCGAATCGGCCGAGACGAGCATCGACTCCAGCAGGATCGGCTCATGACCATGGACGATAATGTTGACATGGTCTTCTTTTAAAACTCCCATGTCAACTTCCACCGCGATGGGAGAGGGGGTGCCGAACAGGATATCCGAGATGTCGGTGGAGACCATCGAACCACCCCAACCGTCGGCCAGGGCCGTTCTGGAGATCTGCTTGGTGATATTTTCATAATCCTGATCGACGCCAATCGCCGTACGGTGCATCATCTCCATGATTTCCCGCATGGCACCCCTCGGGACAATACCTTCCTGGCGCCAGGTCTCAAGGGTCTTGGCCGGAACCCGTTTTACCAACGGGATCTCACCCTCGACCTGGGTGTAGGTCAGCTCGAGCGCCTTGTACAGATCTCTGGCGATCTCGTCGAGCTGACGATCTTCTACCGGAATATCCAGTGACTCAGCGACCTCCCGCAGCTTGATAGGGTCTTTTATCTCGAAATCCTTGACCGTACCCTCGATGACGCCACGAAACAATTCGAGCATCGCCATCCCGTGGTCGGTATGGGCGGCGGTACCCGCGGCGACCATCCGACCAAAGTTCCTGGCCCCGATGGTGTCAATGGTGGCGCCACAGACGCCAACCCTGGCATACGGATCCTTGGTGTTCAGCCGGCATGGCCCCATGGAGCAGTGTTTACAACAGGCGGATTCACTGCCTATCGGGCATGGCCGCATACTCTCCGCCCGGTCAAAAAACAGCTCGACACCATCCTTACGCGCCTTGTGAATCATCTGCTGGGTGGATTCGCAGATTGTAATATCCTCGGGTCGAATCAAATCACTGAGTTTTGCCATGAACTCCTCCTCAAAACTGTTTTCTGAGCTTACCAACATGGCTGGACCAGTTACCCTCAGCCACAACGAATGACGAAACTCCTCGGCACGGCAACAGAGCTTTCGGCGCTGGCGAGTTTCGGATCAACACAGCGTACATTCTGCAGACAAGACGCCCAGTCCTGTCGATTCGTCTGGATGAAAAGATATGATCGTTTTTCACGAAGACTCTGGGAAACAATCAGCCATCAGCAGAACAACACCAGTGAGGTAATGGGAATATATCTCATTACTACTCAAGATATATCGCTACATTGTGGGGTTGTCAATGGCAAGAATGATTTTCATTCCCTCTTTATTGCCAGCAAAAAAATACATTCCCACGACAAGTTAACGATATTCACTGGTTGGAGGGAAAGGTCTTGGCAGGAAAGACACGGTTACCGGCGCGGGGAGTTTCATGGCTCATCGTAGTCGAGGCTCTCCAGAGTCTCGCACTACCTGTTGAACGGGCCAGGCATACCGGTCGGGCATAAAAAATGAAACAAAGACTAAAAAGCCTCACATTGATCGGAATGCTTACAATTTATCCGGTCAGCGGAGGCTTTTGATTTAAGCCAAAGAGATGTGAACCGCTCTTTGGCAAAGAAGGCGGTACGGCCTACTTCTTACGATAGTCCAGCAACTTCTCGGCAATCGTGAACAGCTCTCGGGGAGCTGTGGAGATCTCGTCAAAGGGTCGGTGGCCATCACGATCGGCAGCGGCAATTTCCGGGTCCTCGGGGAGAAAGCCCAGGATATCGAAACCGGGCAGAGAGGAACGGATCAACTCCTCATCCTCAGCGGAACGAACACGATTTCCCAGCACCACAATGTTCTTGATCCCGATATCCTGGCCGAGTTTTTTAATCTTCTGCGCCGCGGTTCGACTGCGCGCGCCAGGATTGACCACCACCACCAAGGCATCCACCGAGCCGGAAGTCGCCCGGCCGAGATGCTCGACACCCGCTTCCATATCCATCAGCACCACATCCTTTCGGTACAGCACCAGATGGGTCATCAGCGCCTTCAACACTGTGCTCTCCGGACAGATACAACCGGAACCACCACTCTGCACGGTACCCATGACCAGCAACTTGACCCCATCCCGCTCCTGCGAGAACCGGTCAGGGATATCGTCAACCTTGGGGTTCAAGGTAAAAAACCCTCCCATGGTTCCCGGCTTGGCCCCGGTACGTTCGGCAATGAGGTCGGAGAGTTCGGCGATGGGAGTAATCGGCTGATCCTCGGGAATGCCCAGGCCGGCCGCCAGATTTGCCACGGGATCGGCATCTATGGCAATGACCGAATTTGCCGTATCCATGGCCAGACAACGGGCCAAGAGAGCCGTCACCGTGGTCTTGCCCACTCCGCCTTTGCCACCAACAGCTATTTTCAAGCTCACAGCTTCACTCCTGTAAGAAATGTATTGTTTTATCCGAAAATCGTCAGCACGGAAAATTCCTTTACCGGGGCGACGATTTTCATGGTTCGTTATGGCTGAGGCGCTATGGTCCAGCCATGCTGGTTTATCCGAAAATCGCCGACAAGGAGTCGTTGGCACTTCCTCGGGATTTTCATGGTCTGTTGTGGCTGCGGTACCTGGTCCAGCCATGCTGGTTTATATGAAAATTGCCGGTGCGAAAAGCTCTGTTACCGCGCCGAAAAGTTTCATAACACATTGCGGCTGAGGATTTCTGGTCCAGCCGAGCTGGTTATCGAAGAATTCTGCCATCCTTATCGACCGTCGCTACCACAAACTCATGGCGAGCCGCCTGGTCGTTGAGCTCGTCAATATGGACGGCCTGCACTTCATATTTTTTACCTCTTTCCCGGGGCAAGGAAAGAAAGCAGTCCTGCGCGGCCTCTTTGCTGACAAACGACGGGATAAAATTCATCTGGGTCGTCTCATCGAAAAGCCCCAGAAAACTCTCCTTTCCTCCATCCTTGCCAACAATCACATACACCCAGTCTTTATTCTTCTGATCAGCAACCATAGATACCCGATATTTTATTTTATTTTGACATCAAACAACCGACCTTGCATATATACCGACATATACCGACCGTTTCGGTCAAAGCTATGGCAACGCGCTTATACCTTAATACCTTGCCTTGAAAGAGCAATGCGTTACAGACCATTTTCTCCTGGTCACCAACCGGACGAAACCATAAAAAAAGCTCCATCCCGGCAGGGATGGAGCCTGACAACCGTTATCGGTCAACCTTCAAATCTCGAGATACGAATCGGAGAACAGGGTCTCACCGGTGATGACCTTGACCGTCTTCACATAGTCACCGAGTTCTTTTTCGAGGGTCGATGGATCCGGAGCGGTACCATCCATAGCCTGGTAGACCGCATCGACGATCTCCGGACGCTTGCCCTTGGCGATCTCGGTGAGGTTTTCATCAAGAGGATCGGAGATAACCGCCTTCATTCCATAGCGACCAAGCATGATCATGTAGGTGGTGTTGATAATCGGCCGCAGGTGCACTGGCGGACCATTGGAGATATTGGACAGACCGCAGGTGGACATCGCACCGGGGGCGATATCCTCGAGCATCATCTGAAAATTCAGCAGGCTCATACACTGCTGCTGCTGGATATTCACCGGGGTGACGATACCGTCAACCCAGATCTTCTCGTTGGGGATACCGGCCTCGTTGGCAGCGTAGAGCAATTCGACACACAGAGCAGCGCGCTCGTTCTCGTCACGAGGCAATCCATCTGGGCCCCACATCAAAGCGACAATGTCGGCCTCGTATTTGGCAGCCATCGGCAGCATGACCGTGTAGCGCTCGGCCCGGGCCATGATCGAGTTGACCACATGCGGTTTGGAGCAGGGTTTCAGCACCTTGAGCCCTTCCTCTATCGCCTGGATATTGGAGGTGTCGAGCAACAGTGGAATTTCCGGCACCACCTCCTGAACCACCTGACAGACCCAGGGCATCAACTCGTGCCCATCCTTCTTGGCCGGGCCGAGGTTGATATCGATGTAATCCATGCCCTTTTCCTTCTGCTCAAGAGCCTCTTCCTGGATTGGTTTCGGGTCGCGTTCCCTGAATGCCTTTCCAATTTTTTTAGAAATAACATTCAAGCTTTCACCAAAAAGTATCATTGTACTCCTCCGTAACTGAGTTCCTCTCCGTATCCCTCATGGACACGTTTACCCTTGTGAGGCGTGCCTCAATATCATCTCACCCGCCGGACACTCCCTCCGGCGGGATCAGTTTATTTCATCTGAGATCAGACCTTCGCTTTCAGGAAACCGGCCAAATGAGCGGATTCACGCGGACCGACCGTAATGGTCCAGCCGGGGAGTTCCTCCTCGACATCGCCGGCACTCGCCGCAGCATAACCGGGAATGATCAGCTCGGTATGCTTGACCTTGTCGCCGATGCCGCTTTTCTTGACGAAGATGCCGACATCGTCACCACCAAACTTCCCGGCGGCCCAGGCGGTCAGAACCGACAGGCCTTCTGAATCCTTGATCAGGAGCCAGGCAGGAACCTTGCTGGCCTCGATCTCTCCGGAAACGATAAAGTAAGTCAAGGCAAAGTTGGTGGTTACCAGGACCGGTGAATTCTCCGTCGGGTTACCGATGGGATAAATCCCCTCGGTCACGGTCATGGGCCGCTGCGGATCGGTGAAGATATTCAGGCGCTCGAGGAGCAACGGGAACATGACTTCGGTCTGCAGGTCGGAAAGGACAACGATACCGGCATATTTGGAAACGAACATCGCGGCAACCAGCGCTTCCATATCGGCATTGTCGCACATCTCCGACGGGAAGACGATGGTCGGAAAACCTATGGCACGATTGGTATCTTTTAAGGCTGAACGGCGAATGGCCACCTGATCCTCCAGGGCCTTTTTCAACTCACGACTGCCGGAATCGATCACCAGGTCCTTGAGCCCCATTGCGGTAAGCTTGTTAGTCAGGGCTATCACCCCATCGATATCACCGGCCTTGACCGCAAGAGGCAGATCGTTGTCAGCGGCGATCTTTCCCATGGCGTCGGCGTTGGCCTCGGTGGCAGCGTAGATCAGCGGCCGCTTGAAGCCACTGGCAGCCACGCCGGCCTCGATCACTGCCGGATCCTCACTCATCAGGATCAGGTTGAACTCGGAGGTCTCGGCGATCTGCTTGGCCAGCGCGGCAAAGGCGGTGGCATCGCCGCCCACGTCTTGTAAGGCCACCAGTTCGGGGCGTAGATTCAGACCGACCCGCTCATACTGCAGGGCGTTCCAGGCCGAGAGCTTGGCTTCGACATCGGCTGCAGCCGCATCCGAGGCAATCGTCCCGGCAAACAGCGTCGGATTGTAAAAGGTCTTCTCATGCCGAAACATCACGGTCTCACCGCCGGTGGTGGCTTTACGCACGCCTTTGCCGACGACAACGGGACGAATGGGCGGCGCCGAGGCCTCGGCCAACTGAGCCCGCGCCTCTTCGGACACGTAAGGACATGAATCGAGTTCTGCCTTGCCAGACGCAAGGTTCATCGCGAATGCCAGGCAGGTGGGGACACCGCATTCCTTGCAGTTCGTTTTCGGCAGGAGTTTGAATATCTGAATACCTGTTAAGGCCATAAGTACGTTCTCCTTATACGTTTATCCGCGCCGGCTGCCCCATCTGGCAGCCGGCGAGGTGAGTTATCCAATCAGCGGTTCCATATTCATGGCCGGATGCCCTTTCTCCTGGAGCCAGGGCAGAATCTCCTCTTCGGTGATGCCGACGGTCTCGTCAGCGATCAAGTCACAGAAGTTTTCCACGCCCATCTCGGCGCCACGCTTGTTGAGCCGGTCACGCAACTCGTCTTTCAGCATTTTCGGCATCCAGACCATACGAAGCAGTCCGCCATCACCAAGGATGAACTTCTTCTGAGTGATATTGAACTTGGAATGACCGACGAAACCAGGCGATGACGCGCCACCCCCCATCACCCCTGCCAGGGTGGTGAACTTCATCCCGGATGGGGTCTCGCCGGCATAGTCACGACCAACGGTCATGATGCCGTTACAGCTCGGCAGCATCGCGGCGATACACTCGCAACAGCCACAGGTGGTCATCGGGGCGTGGACCATCGAATAAAAGTTATAGGTATCGATGGCCCCCTTGGAGGCGCCTTTGATAAACTCGTCGACCCCTTCGAAACGGCCGAGCTTGGGATCGAGCACCTTGCCTTTTTTAACCGGCTGATTCGGCCCGGTCGGGTTGATTTCGTACGAGGCCTTGCAGTCCATCCAGTTGTAGGCACCACACAGGCCGGTCCGTTCGGGGCTGACCGTACAGACATGGCTCGGGGCAAACGACTGACAGAGACTGCAGGAGTAGAAGGTCTCCACATCTTCATCGGTCATGGTGTCGACCCGCTCGTCACGCATCTTGTACTCGGCGCGAGCCCGCTCGGTGAGCTTGTCGACGTCGTCCTTGTTGGTATAGAGCGTTACCTGAACCTTGTCGACGATCTTCTGGAAGTCCTGATGGAATTTGGCATGAAGGACCACACCTATATCTTTTAGGGTAAAGCCCTTCTCGATTGCCGCCTTGCTGATGCGGACCCAGGAGATATCACGCTGACCGATATGCATGATGCCTTGAATGTAGTTGACCAGGTGATGGATCTGTCGTTCCATGATCGGTTCGAAATCGGGCTGGAACTCCCGGCCGGCAATCTGTACGTAGATACCGAGCGGCAGGGTGTCTCCCTCTTTCATATCGCCGACATCCTTACCGACGACAATCACCTTGCCGTCTTCGATTTCACTCATCTCGGCCATTTTCACCAGCTCGGTACACTGGGTCTTGCCACCACCCATCTGGCCGAAGAGATCACCGCCGCGTACCCGCTCGCCCTCAAAGGCCGGGCCGAAGGAACAGGGAATAGCGATCTCGGTGACGTTGATCTTCAGGCCGCGGACCTCGACAGACTTCTGGCAGATCTCATCGTGGGGAACGTTGGCAACGACGTGCTCGTAGGTACAGATACCGGTGGGCAATATCTCCGGGATATCGGTATCGGCCAGGGTCGGGAAGCCCCAGTTGACCGCACCGGCGGCGGCAACCGCCCACTCGGTGCCGACATCGCCCAAGGCGTTGACAAAGGCGAAGATACGGTTCTTGTTGTACATCAGCATCTTACGGTAATCGCCCGGCTGAACACCACCGAAGGCCATCGCGGCCCTGTTGGCGAAGCCGAGGGCAAAGACCGCAGCAGAGATATCGGGGCCAAAAGGAACGATACGGGTAGACCAGCCGATCTGCATTTCGGCTTCGATACACTGGCCAATGGCGGTCTTACCATTGTGGTTGGCGGCACAGAAAATATAGAGCGACTTCTTCTGGTAGTCCTCGATGATCATTTTGGCGGTCGCTGCATCCGGTGCCGCACCGACAATGGCGGCAAAGCCTGGAGCGGAGCCGTCGACGAATTCGACACCACGCTTTCTGAGAATGTTGTCATCGGCGGGACCGACCCAGATCTTTCCCGCATCCAAATCCGGGTCCTCGGTAAAGGTGTAGAACTCCGGTTCATTGAGGATACGGAGGGCTTCCTTGACCTCATAGGCGAAGATACCGGCCATACCAGCATCGAGCAGGGGTCCGAGATAGGGCAGATGGTTGACGCCTTTCAGATGCGGCGGCAATAGCCCCCGGGCGAATTTCAGCGGTTCCCGAAGATCCTCGAGGGTCTCACATTTCATACCGGTAAGCGAGTAGATGACCGGTAGATAGTAGGCCGTGTTGCCGAACCCGATCTTGGTTGAGGCGTCATAGCTCTGCAAGGCTTTTTCCAACTCGCCCTCAACCTGGGAGACGACTTTATAGCCGCCCTGTATCGCTGCAAATGCTACTAATCTAGACATGCGTTCCTCCTTCTTTGAGGATGAAATTTATCACGTAATCAGTATGGACTCTGAACAATGAAGATCAATGGCACAGCCGGCAATCGACAATCGGCCCGCTGGGCTTTTCATTGTTCGTCGTGTCTGAAGCTACCTGGTCCAGCCATGTTGGGTAATGAAACTCTTCAGCACGGAAAGCTCTGTCACCGCGCCGAGGAGTTTCATTGTTCGTTGTGGCTGAGGTCATCCGGTCCAACCATGCTGGTTTTATATGAAACTCTTCAGCACGGAAAGCTCTGTCACCGCACCGAGGAGTTTCACGGTTCGTTGTGGCTGAGGTCAGCCGGTCCAGCCATGCTGGTTAGTCCAGACCCAGGGCCTGCCTGTCGGCCATATCCATCAGTACCCTCTCGCGCGCCTTATCGATACCCAGCTCTTTGCGCTTCTTATCGATATGGGCGATCATCTTGTGGGCATGCTTGATCGGATCGGGCTCACAATCCCATTTGCCGCCATAAATTTTTTCCATGTCTTTGTAGAGATAATCCCTGAAGACCGGAGCGCCATCAAGTGGCATATGGTAGCCAAAGACCGTATAGACGCCGGAGGCGACGAAATACTGACCGATGGCGATGGCCTTCTCGCTCATCCACTCAGGGGCGCTGCCAGCTGCCGGCAGATCACAGATGTCGTTACCAAGCCCACCGGCCTTGACCACCTCGGTGGCGGCCAGCAGGATGCGGCTGTTGTCGACACAGGAACCGAGATGAAGCACCGGCGGAATACCAACGACCTCGCAGACTTCGGCCAGACCGGGGCCACAGTGTACGGCAGCGGATTCCGGGGTCAGAAGTCCATGAATACCGGCGGTAATGGCGCTGCAACCGGTAGTCAGCACGAGCACATCGTTCTTGATCAGTTCCTTGATAATGACGATGTGCTCTTCGTTATGCTTGGTACGGGCATTGTTACAGCCAACGACACCGGCAATGCCACGAATACGGCCGTTGATGATGTTATCGTTTAAGGTATAGTAATCACCGCGGAAAGAGCCACCCAAATGATAACGGATCGACTCGACCCCAAAGCCGGCGATCTGCTTGGTCTTGTGCCGGGGAATCATCACATCGACATCACGATTCTTAAAATTTTCGATGGCCAGTTTGACGATCCGTTTGGCGTCCTGCATCGCGTAGTGCTCGTCAAACTCGATATGCACCACGTTATCCTGCTCCATCTTGGCGATGGGATGGGTGGTGATCAGCTTGGTGTGGAAACACTTGGCGACATTGGCCAGATTCTGGAAAATACACTGGACATCGACGATCATGGCCTCACAGGCACCGGTGATGATTGCCAGTTCCTGCTGCAAGTAGTTACCTGCCGGCGGTACCCCATGACGCTGGAGAATCTCGTTGGCGGTACAGCAGATACCCGACAGCTGAATACCCTTGGCGCCATTTTCCTTGGCCAGGTCGATCATCTCCTGGGATTGACAGGCGGCGACGATCATTTCCGAGAGCAGCGGCTCATGACCATGCACGATGATATTGACATGATCTTCCTTCATCACCCCGAGGTTGGCCTCAGACTGCAGGGGCGTCGGTGAACCGAACATCACGTCCTGCAGGTCGGTGCCGATCATCGCCCCGCCCCAGCCATCGGCCAGCGAGCAACGAACACCCTGCTTGATCAGGTTCTTGTAGTCCTGATCGACACCCATATGGGTACGGTGCATGATCTCGACCACCTCGCGATCGATATTCCTCGGCACGACACCCTGCTCTTTCCATTTATCCTGTAAGGGCTGAGGCGCCCGCTTGATATAGGAAACGTTCTGACCGACCTTGCCCCACTCCTGCACCGCGGCTTCGGCGACGCCGAGCGCTATCTCATCGAGATCCCGGTCCATGGTCTTACCGTCCACCTCGACCGTGGTGGCCACACCGAAATAGGGAGCGATCTGGATCAGCTTGGCCGGATCCTTGATGGTGTAATCATCGGTCTCCTTGCGAGCTACCGACAGAAAGGTCTCTGCCACCGCCCTGCCGTGATCGGAATGGGCCGCCGAGCCGGCAGCGATCATCCTGGAGAAGTTTCTGGCGGCAATGGTGTTGGCCGTCGCACCACACAACCCTTTCCGGGTGTCTTCGCCGACGATGCCCTCCTTGGGCAACGGCAGACGGCATGGCCCCATAGCACAGTTCTTACAACAGATGCCCTGCATGCCAATGGCACAGGGTTTCATCGACACAGCACGATCGAAAACGGTATCTATCTGCAGTTTCTGAGCCCGCCGAATCATTTCCTGAGTTGACGCTTCGATCGAAGCCTCGATGGGATCCACCAGTTTGGGAGCTTTAGCGGGTGCTTGTTTTACTTCTGCCATGAGAGGTTCCTCCTCAATGTGTTCTTTATATGAAACTCGTCAACACGGATACCACTGTTGCCGCGCCGAGGAATTTCATCGCTCGTTGTGACTGAGGCTACCTGGTCCAGCGATACTGGTTTATATGAAACTGATCGGTGTGGCTGCATCTGTTGCCGCGCCGAGGAGTTTCATGCTTCGTTGTGACTGAGGCTATCTGGCCCAGCGATGCTGGTTGAATCGCTTTCACTGTCATGATGTGGCAACCACCAGCGCTTACCGTTTGTGAAATCTGTTCAGCATGTCGATGATTTTTTCCTGAACGGTCATCTGCACGGCTGCTGGAGTCATTTTATCTTCGTGGCCAGGGGCGTTCGCTCTGACCGCCGCATGGTCGGCGCGCTCCTTGGCTCGCTTGGCTCTGAGGGCAGCCTCATCTGCTTCACGCGCGGCCTTGGCGTCGGCTGCGGCCTTCACTTCGGCCTCTTTTTTGGCCTTTTCTTCCGCTGCAGCCTTGGCTTCGGCATCGGCCTTGGCCTTGGCTTCAGCCTTGGCTTTGGCTTCGGCTGCGGCCTTGGCCTTGGCTTCGGCATCAGCCTTGGCCTTGGCTTCATCCTCTGCCTTGGCCTTGGCCTCGACGGCCGGATCTACAGCGGGTGGTACAGGAGCCGCGGCCTTCGGAGCAGCCGGAGCGGCAGCAGCTTTCGGAGCAGCCGGAGCGGCCGCAGCCTTCGGAGCAGCCGGAGCGGCTTTGGCTGCCGGAGCGGCCTTCTTCTCCTCGGTGATGGTCAGGTCAAGCGCAGGGGCTAAGGCGGCGAAATCAACCTTGACATCCCCCAGACATTTCGCGATTGCCCCGACATCGGCCAGGGTTCCGCCATCGACCAGGGCACCGATAAAGGATTTGACCAGCCGAATCGCTTCCGGGTGACGCATGATCATGATATTTGAGCCGGTCATCAAATACGCAACAGCGCCGATGGCTTCCATCAGGATGCCACGGCGCTCGGGATCGCCAAGTACAGGAGCCTCTTCCGCCGTCTGTTTGGCCTCCTTGCACTTCCACACCTCGTTGCCGAGGTTGTTGATCATCGGGTACTGCAGCTTTTCGTCGCCTTGGGTCATCGCGGCGAGCATCAACCGCTCCATCACCGAGTAGGTGTACTCAAGACCATAGCCCAAGCCACCGGTAGTGGGGTCGACAATGACCCGCTCCATCGGCATACCGAGGTTTTCCAGTAAGATATTCACTTGCTTGGCCAGGTTGACATCGATCGGCGACGAAGAAATGAGCGAGTGGCCATAGCCCATGGCCGCCGCACCGATACCCTTGTAGTTCTTCTCTTCCACGGGGCCCAGCACCAGTTTCTGTCCTTCGCAGGCTGCGGAAATCACCTTCATGACCTCCTCGTCTTTCTCGGGATTGGTGCTCCCCCAGACGATCAGTGGCACGTCGATTGCGGCCAGCACCTCCTTGACCGTGCCAGCGGCAGCCTCGGCACTGGTGTTCTTGTCATTTGGATCGGTGGACTTGAGCTGGAGTACGATCGCCTCGGCGCCATACTCTTCAACGCATTTTTTGGCCCAGGCAGCGGGATTGTCGAGGACGCCTGCAAAGGGAGCCGTAGCTGCCTCTGGCCAGTCTTCCGGCTTCATATCCCAGATTTCCATGGCAATCACGGGCTTGTTCGGCATTTTCCCTTCAAAGGTATAAAAGGGAAACGATGTTTCGCCACCGATGGTGATCGCCTTGTCGCCCTTGCCAATGGTTATTTCCCGTATACCACCAGAATAGGATTCCTTCTTGATTTCAAATCCCACTTTTGCCTCCTTCACGGTGAGTTTTTGACTTGAAGATTGCCGTTATTTCATGGCTCCAATCTTCCCTTTTTTTACTCAAATAGAGAGGTTCATAGCTATATTCCAAGGAGTATCGGCCACGGTCCATCCTTTTCGCCGTTATCTCCTCAAGTATTTCTGATTATTTTTTTCCTACTCATAGCAAGGCCGATTCTCGCCACCGCCTCCAGTCGCTTGGTTGAACACCAACCTCACTGGCGGGAACCGTTTCCCCCCCTGCGGTTCATCATCCGCTCTTTCAGGCGGGGAAACTTTTCGATCTCGGTATGAGGGATGAACATCGCGGCAATGTAATTGTTCATATACGAGGGTGTTTCCGACAATTCGAAGTTAGTCATCCGCCGGGTTACCTCGACGACATCCTTACGGATCGTGTTGGTCAGCGAACTCATTCTGGCACCGAGCAGAGACCCGTTACCGATATAGGTCACCCGCTCCGGATCGATCTCCGGCAACAGGCCGAGGGTCATGGCCTTTTCCAGATCGATATAACTGCCGAACCCACCAGCGAGGATGATTTTCTCTATCGAGTCCATGGTCAATCCCACCTCTTCGAGCAGGGTCATGCAACCGGAATAGATGGCCCCTTTGGCTCGAATGAGGTTTTCGATGTCCACCTCGGAGAGCGTGATATCCCGGTCGATCTGGGTCTCCTCCCGCCAGGAAACCACATACTCCCAGATCCCCCCGTTGCTGCGTATCCGCGGGGTTCCCAGATCGCGATTGAATTTTCCGCTGTTGTTGATGACCCCCATCTCGAACATCACTGCGGCCATGGTCAACAGACCCGAGCCGCAGATCCCCTTGGGGCGTTCGTCACCGATGGTAAAGATCATCGGTTCAAAGGTTATAGGATCGATCAGGAAGTCTTCGATCGCCCCCTTGGAAGCCCGCATCCCGAACTCGATACCGCCGCCTTCGAATGCCGGGCCGGCGGAACAGGCGGTGCAGGCCAGCCAGTCCTTGTTACCGATAACGAGCTCGGCGTTGGTGCCGATATCAAGAAACAGGGTCAGCTCTTCGTTTCTGTACATCCCGGTCCCCATGATACCAGCGACGATATCGCCACCGACATAGCTGGAAATCTGAGGGAATACCAGAGCGATAGCCTGCTCGTTAATGTTGATGCCAATGGAACTCGCCAGAAATGGCGGATAGAGGGTCGAGGCAGGAACATAGGGCGAGCGCCGCAGATAGCGCGGATCGATCTCTAAGAGCAACTGGGTCATGGTGGTGTTGCCAGCGATGGTGATAGTCGAGATATTTTCTCTGTCGACAGCGGATCTCTTTATCGCCGCCTGCACCACCTTATCGATGGTCTCCACCACCACCCGTTGCAGGGTGGCGAGCCCACCTGGTTTTTCCGCGTAGATGATCCGACTGATCACATCCTCGCCGTAACTGATCTGACCATTGAACTCGCCCTGCTCTCCGAGGCATTCGCCGCTGATCAGATCGATCAACTGGCAGTAGACCGTGGTGGTGCCGATGTCAAGAGCGATGGCGTAGCTACTGGCCGAGGTGTCACCGGCCTGAATGGAGGTGATAAGGGTTTTTCCGTCATCCCGAACAGGTTTTATCAGGGTGGCGGTGACCTTGAAGTCATCGGCCCGCAAAACCGAGGGCAGCTTGCGGATGACCGGCAGGGTGAGCTCCAACTTGTGCCATTCCGATTTCTGCCGCAGTTCCTCGATCAATCGAGAGACGTCGGGCATATTGTTCTGGGTATCGGGCGGCGGAATCTCAAGGTATTGTTTGCTCACCGGCGGCAGGAACAGCCCCTGCTCCTTGAGTGTGTCGAAATCGACCTTGGCTATCGTCGCGGTTCGACGCGGTGCAACCTGCTGATTCAAGGCAAAGGCATCGACCGTGGATTCGACCGGAACCCGTATCGTCACATCGGATTCGATTCGCGCCAGACAGGCCAGCCGATACCCTTTCGCCAGGTCCTCCTCGGTCAATCGTTCCGAGACTCCGCCAGCGATCTGCCCTTGCTCCACCAGAATCCGGCATTTGCCACAGAGGCCGCCACCGCCACAGGAGGCGTTGATATGAACCCCGGCCTGCAACGCGGCGCGGATAAGGCTTTCTCCCTGCTCAACCGCAACCTTCCGGTCATGCGGTAAAAAATGCACTGTGTGCAGTCTGTCAGAGGCATCAACCATCAGCAACCACTCGTTTCATATGGCCCCACTTCCACCAACACAGGGTGCAGGTGAATGACGGTTCAGTAATTTTCGCAATTTCCCTTTCGCGTAATAATAATCCGGCCCCGGCAACGCGGGATTGCTCTCACGCCTCGATCGAGGAAAAAATATCCTGATTCCGGATGGACTCCCGGTAGAACTCCACCATCCTTCGTCCTCAGCGTTTATATCGACATCGCAACATTTACCTTGTAACCGGTGAAAAATCAATATCTCGCACGAATTGTTTTTCAGTTCTCTCCCCGAGCATCATCGGCTGCAGCCAAAAGGCAGAAAAGCACCAGCACAACTCATGAGAATAATTGTTATTTTCAGTAGAAAAAACAGCATATACGACAGAGTAACCTGTCATCGGAAAGCAACTCTTCAACTCACCGCAGGAACCATCCGGTCGACCCAGCTACCGTCCCTCGGCCTCGCTGGTTCCAGGGTGCGTCTGGTTTTACCTCGGGTCCAGCCAGAAACGAGATATTTTGAACTCAATCGAGGCGTGAGAGAAATTTTACCACAGGCATATATTGATATTCCGAGGATAAAATTTCGAGCACAACAAAGAGTTTATATGAAACTCATCAATACGGAGATTTTTGTTACCGTGTCGAGGAGTTTCATGTTTCGTTGTGGCTGAGGCTACCTGGTCCAGCCATGCTGGTTAGGACAAAAGAGCCGTTTCTGGATGGACACCACCTCGGTACCTGACGCTCAATAATAGTGCGCTATCGTCACTTCACGCTTCTTCACTTCGGGTATAGCCTCAAGCACCGTCTCTATCCGCTGCCGCACCGCCTCTTCCTGATCGGCAGGCGCCTTGACATGAATATGAACCAGTCCGTCTTCCGCTATGACCTTGGCCTGCGGATAATCGAACAATGCAGCTTTCACTTCCGATTGCAACGCCAGGTTCTCTATACGATGAATAGACTCCGCTGTTGCTTGATAGCAGGGAAAGGAGGCCGCCTGGGCAATGAGAGCCGCGGCATCTTGAACGGACATGGTACTGATATTGAGCACCATGTCATAGTTCTGCGGATCGGAAATATCTATACCGTAGAGGAGCTTCGCCCATTTTCGCCGCTCTTCGTCATCTGCCGTCAGATGGTCCCTGACCCGGTCCGGGTCGAGACCGCTTCTTTTGGCCTCGGCCGCGACCCGCTCGCCGAGATCCGCTATAATCCGGATCTTGATGACGTGACTGACATCGCTTACGAAGAACTGGCCGGCAAGGCCATGGTACACATGATTATCCTTCTTCAAAAAGCGTAAAACCGAAGAAGACATGTAATTGACATACCGCTCTCTGCCAAAAGAAAAATGTTCAAGCACCTGCGCGGCATGCTTGACGTTCGGCAAGAGCCTGATTTCCGGCGTATCGTAGATATCGCTGTTTTCCAGAAGAGAGTCACGCGATATACACTCATAACGCAGCATCTCGGCGACAGCATGCGCCACGTCTCGACCTCGATGATAGCTTCCTCGAGAAATACTGATCACCGGCATAGTGTTCTCCATTTTCGTTCATCATTGTCCACGACATACCTGAACGTCCATAGCATCATACACTTTCCTTAAACGGAATCATGCTAACGCAATAGTAACGCTGGCGCAACTGCTTTCTCAAAACCCGCTGGACGGGTTAACGAGTGTCTCTGCGGAAACGGGACAGTTTCTCCTCAATCGAGGCCTGAGAGAAAGTCCATCGCAGACATGCAGATGATATTACGAGGAAAAAAATTTCGGATACAATAAAGAGTGATGGACTCGTAAAAACCCAGATCTACTTCGTTGTAGGTCACAAACGACAATCCGCTGTACCATATGTACTACCAGATTGCCGTTTGAGACGCTACGCCTCGTATATCAGGGTTTTTCCTGAGTCCATCTCGGCGGAACATTCGACTTTTTACGAGAGCATCAAGAGTGAGGGGGAAAATAACCGTTTCTGGATGGGCACTGACGAAGTCACGCACCGGCCATTACCATCCAGATCCACGACGGCGCCCGCCTTCTGACGACGCTAATTCAACGAATTTCAAGGCATTCCGGCGAAGTTGCCGGTGCCTGACCCGGTAAACACACTCCAGCCATTGCGCCATCATCGGGAATATTATACTATGTACAGCAATCCACTTTGTAACGACCACTCTTGGGGCAATGGCCGAGCCAGCAGGCGCGCTCGGCCCGACCAGAAGGGCTTTGCCACCTTTTCGCCAAAAGGAAACGGCAGGCAATGCCAGCGGCCGCAACCGTCCCCAGCAACGACAGTCGTTGCCTATCTGATGACGATCGACTCAACACAAACAACAGGAGAACGACATGGCAAACACCACGGAAAATCTCAAAGAAGCATTTGCCGGCGAGAGTCAGGCCAACCAGAAATACAGGGCCTTTGCCAAAAAGGCGGAAAAAGATGGTTTCGCCAATATCGCCAAGCTCTTTAGAACCACTGCTGAAGCCGAACGGATTCATGCCGAGGGCCATCTCAAGGCCATGGAGATGATCGCCAGCACCGCCGACAACCTCCAGGCCGCAATCAACGGCGAGACCTACGAATTCACCGAGATGTATCCACCAATGCTGGAAAAGGCGAAGGCAGACGGTCACAACGCCAAAACCATGTTCCGTTTTGCGGTGGAAGCCGAGGAAGTTCACGCCGAGATCTACACCAAGGCCCTCGAGGCCGTGAAAAAAGGGGTGGACCTCGATGTCAGTGACTTCTATCTCTGCCCGATCTGCGGCTATATCGAACTCGGCAAGGCACCCGACAAATGTCCGGTCTGCGGCGCCTTGCAAAAGGTTTTCCACCTGGTCGATTGATCCCGACCAGTCCTCTTGCCGCATCGACTATGGGTCGATACACTGGAGACGACGCACTCGCCACTCCTGTGTATCGCCCCATTATCAGCGGATGACCGGTGACCGGTGAAAACGAGAACCAGCCGCGAGCGGCAAAGAAGAAGCTCTGCCCAGACGATATCTCTGACCATCGTCTGAGATATCGGAAGATCACCCATAGAGTGAAGAAAATCCCATCACACCTCGGCGCGATGTTATAAGACCGAGCACCGTTTCGCCCCCCAGCTTGCCATAACCTACCAATACAAGGCGATATTCCCCGTTCCAGTCACCGGCCGGGGTTTGACCTGGCCCTGGCCGTTCTCTTGATGGGCACTGGTTTATCCGCAAATCGTCAGCACGGAAAATGCTGTTACCGTGCCAAGGAGTTTCATGGTTCGTTGTGCTGAGGCTACCTGGTCCAGCCATGCTGGTTTATATGAAACTCATCAGCACGGAGAGATCTGTCACCGTGCCAAGGAGTTTCATGGTTCGTTGTGGCTGAGGCTACCTGGTCCAGCCATGCTGGTTTATGAAACTCTTCGGTTGCGGTTGCATCTGTTACCCCACCCAGAAGTTTCATCGTCCGTTGTGGCTGAGGCTATCTGGTCCAGCCATGCTGGTTAGAGGGTCAGAGAAGATTTGCGCCGCCTCGAAGAAAATTGCATTCGACCAAGCAGGATGCCTAGCAGCAATACCCCGCCTCCGGCGAGAAACCAGTTGACGGTCCGGTCTTTTTTCATGTCTTCGTTTTCCTCCTTCAGGCCGGTGATACTCTTGACCAGCACCCTGTTTTCTTCGGCGATCTCCTCCATCTCCTTCTTCATGCCGATCACGTCGGCCGTATCGAGCTGCAGTTGCTGATAGTCCGCTGCTATGTTATCTCGCTGGGCGACCATCAGGTCAAGGTCTGTCTTGGTTTTCATCAACACGGTCGAGACCTGCTCCATCTCCTTGGCGTACTCCTGGTCTTTTGCCAGCAGTTCTTCCTTTTCCTTGCGTAGCGATTCGACAAGTTGATCAGGGGGGGGATCAACATGCAGATACCGCTGGATAATCCAGCCCTGCACCCCGTTGTCCAACCGTATCAGAGCATAACCACTCTCTTTTTGCAGGACTTCGACCTTGGTACCCTCTTTGACCGTCGCCACAATCTTATACTGGGTTCCCTGACCGGTACGCACCACCGCTTCGCTTCTCGGTTTGACATAGAGGCTTTCAGCCCGCAACGGGTCGGTGACGGTCAAAACAAAAGAAGAGAGCAGTACAAAAAAAAGCAGGAACGGCAAGAGAGTCGGTTTTGACATCGTCGATGAGTGATAGTGGGCAATCATTGATAGTTCTCCAATTACAAGCCGGAACAACACGGAGTACGCCAGCTGAGAAGGTTTGGCGCCTGTCGCACAACGTGCCAGCCGCCGCCTGACCGGCAATATACTTACCCAGCCCCTCTCTATCTGTCAAGGTTGGACCCACCATGGTCTCAGAGCACAGCCAAGCTACCTGAGAGTCAAGCTGGCGTGACAAAGCGGGAATATTTTGACAAAGATCGACAACTCATGTCATTATTTAACTGTAATAACACGATCCTCTTTTGATATAGTCGACAGAATGGCAGAGGCGGACCGGGGAGCGAACCCATCGCTATTTGCGCGCTGACCAGCAATGCCCGGCCAAACTCCGACCACCGGCCGGGAAAAAATGACCAGACCGTCCGCGGCCCGGCCCGGCATCAATAAAATATGAGCGCTGCTCGGTTTTTACCGATATATTGGGGAGCATTTTTTGCTCCGTTCAGCAACTCACGGTGATTTCGACCCAACATGAAAACCATCCAAGAACAAACCAAGGTTTGGGAGGCAGTCCGATGCATCTTCAAAGCAACCAGTCGGCACTCATTCTCGAGGAAAACGAACAGGGCGAGATAAGCGTCAACGTCGCCACCAGTAACCGCAGCGGTCTCACTGCTATGATATGTGAGGCAATCGCCACCAAGCTCATGCATGACGAACCGTTCCAGGCAGAGATTCTGGACATGCTCGACAGTGATGCAGAGGAGTAAGGGGAGGAGATCCGGTTGATCCGTCCCGAGACACCGGCACGGGTCATGCGGTTGCACTGCAACGAGAAATCAACTTTACCACCCAGCCAATCTCTGCAGCCATGGTACAGAGGTCACGCGCCATCGCCCTGCCCTACAGGTCGTATTGCCCTGCCCGCCAACCCGACTGGTGATCATCGATGATCCAGTCTTTGGAAATACCTGCGAAAAACCCAGTAGGGAATATAATGCGGCTGCACTGCCGGATGCTGGCTCAAGGCATAGTTAAAGGCCATCTGATCCCTCCTGGACCAGCGTGTCAGCTGGGCGAACCAGCCCTCCATCAACGCTCTGATGTGCGGGTCTTTAGCTCGGCGAATGAGCAGTCGACTGTTGATCTGCGGGTAGGGATCGGTAAATTTTTTTTCATCGACGTAATAACGATACTGTTCTGTCAACAGCCGCGCGTCGTCTTTATTCGTTTCCAGACACTGTTCCAGTTCTTCGCTGAGCGAGGAGAGAAAGGGGTGCTCAAGCGTCGCGAAATTCCTGCCAGTGGGCAGGGCGTGGGCGATGAAATTGTCGAGATTGCCGCGGACGCGGATGTTGGCGTCGATATAGACGCTCAAATCGTAGCCGTCATCGACCAAATGATTATGGATCTTCCAGTATCGGGCAAAACGGACGGTATCGAGGCCCTGATCATTACGGAGATGTCTGATCTCCCAGCTTGTACTCGTGAGTTTCTGGTTATCGGTGAAACAGATGCAGTGCCAACCAGCCAGCCGCCGGGGCAACTCGTTGAGATTGTCGTATCCACCAGTCATCACGGTATAGAGTAACTTCTTTTTTTTCCGGTATCTGCTCCCCAGAAATATTCCGGCAACGGCTGGCCGCCAGAAAACACGGGTCAGGTGAGAGGCCAGCACCAGCCGCGCCAATCCCATCCGACCGCCGTCGTTGAGGGTGTTTATTTTTTGCAGATGCTTGAGAGAAATCACGGTTTACCTGTCACCTGTCCAAAAGAGAAAATGGTATGCCGGATCACCCGCAGGGGCTGTCAGAAAAAAGCCGGGCGAGCGCCGCCTGTCACCCCTGCGGCCGCCGCTGGTTCAGCGCTGACGCTGGAATTTCCAGAAATCCGGATGGAGCATGGCAATAAATGGGATCAACTCGAGACGACCGACAATCATATTGACGATAAAAATAATTTTGGTCGGCACCGAAAGCAGGCCGAAACTCCCCATGGGCCCGATCTCGCCAAAACCAGGGCCGATATTGCCGATGGTGGCCGCTGTCCCCACGAAGCCTACCGCCGCATCGCCCTCGATAATGGTCACCACCAGTCCCGAACCGACCATCAGCAGAATGTAGAAGGCGAGAAAGCCGACAATCTGTCGCTGAATATCCTCGGGTACCGTGGTCCGATCGATCTTGACCGGCAGCACCGCCTGGGGATGGAGCACCTGCGATACCTCACGGCGCAGAAATTTGCCGACAAAGAGAATCCTCACCACCTTGATGCCGCCGCCGGCGGAACCGGCGCAGCCCCCGACCAGCATCACGGCAAACAGCAGGGTCTGCGCCGGGACCAGCCACAGGGCGAAGTCGACCGAGGAAAACCCGGTAGTGGTGATAATGGAGACGATTTGAAACATGCTCTCCCTGATGCTACTTCGGGCGCCGAGCTGGTCGCTGAAAAACAGGTTGAGGGCGAGCAAGCCGGAAAACACCAGCACGATGGCCAGGTAGAGGCGAAACTCCTCGCTTTTAAAGAGCGAGTGAGGTTTCAACTGGACCATCGCCCGATACTGAAGGGCGAAATTGCCCCCGGCCAGAAACATGAAGAGGGTGATGATCCAGGTGGCGGTCGGGTCGTTATACCCCATAATCGATTGTGGATTCGGTGAAAATCCCCCCGCGGCCATGGTGGAGAGGCTGTTGCAGACCGCATCGAAGACCGGCATACCGGTAAGGACCAGCAGCAGGATCTCGAGCAGGGTCAGCAGCACGTAAATCAACCAGAGGGCTTTGGCGGTCTGGGCGATTCGCGGGGTTATCTTGTCTTCCGTCGGCCCCGGTGCCTCGGCAAAGAACATCCTCCGCCCGGCCACGGCAAACTGTGGCAGGATGGCGACGAACAGGACGATGATCCCCATGCCCCCCAGCCACTGGGTGAGAGACCGCCAGAAGAAAAAATCCTTGGGATAGAGCGAGAAGTCGATCAGGATGGTCGCACCGGTGGTGGTTATTCCGGAGACCGATTCGAAATAGGCGTCGAGGGGGCTCAACCCGTAAAAGAGGTAGGGAATGGCGCTGATGGCCGCCATGACCACCCAGGTAAGGGTCACGATCAGGAATCCTTCGTTGCGGGTCACCGTATCGAAGTTGTGCCCCCACCCTCCCCACCACTGGCAGAGGACCCCGGTCACCAGGGCAAAAAACGACGCCACCAGAAAAGGCATGGCGCTGGAATATTCCCCGGCGATAAACGCCACGATGATCGGGGTGAGGATAATGACACCGATACCGATCAGGATAAGCCCCAGGGCGTTGGCTATGGTACTTTTTCTCATCGGTGAAAGACCGCCCGCAAGGCCGAGGTATTCTCGGCGATAGTGAAGACCTTGAGCTGATCGCCGCTGCTGATGAGGGTCCGCCCATCGGGAATGATGATCGACCGGCCGCGCTTGACGATGCCAATAATGGCGTTGGCGGGCAACTCCAGGTCCATGATCCGGGTTGGAGGAAAGTTCTCGGACACCTCGATACGCAGAACCTCCCCCTGGCCGCCTTCGACCAGGGCCAGGATATTGACGTTTTTGGCATTGAGCCGGTTGAGCAGCTCTTTCATCGCCGAATCCCGGGGGGAGACCACCACATCGATCCCCACCCGTTCAAAAAGCTCGGCATTTCTGGCATTCCCCACCCTGGTGACAATCCGCCGCACCCCCAGCTGTTTGACCAGAAGCGAGCAGAGCAGGTTCTTTTCATCGTTGTTGGTTACGCAGATCACCACGTCCATATCGCCGATATTCTCATTTTCCAACAGTTCGAGATCGGTACCATCACCGTTGAGGACCAGGCTGCGCTTCAGGTTATCGGTGAGGAAATTGCAGCGATTAAGGCTCTGTTCGAAAATTTTCACCCGGATACTGGCCTGTTCCATCTGATGGGCGAGAAAATAGCCGACATTGCCTCCGCCGATCACCGCGGCGGTCTTTATCCGGTCGCTGCGCTGGAACATGTTGACCGCCAGCAGATCGAGGGCGGGTCCGGTCCCCATGAAGATCACCTTGTCATCGGCCTCGATGTAGGTGGGACCATTGGGAATAAACAGAACATTGTCCCGGGTTATCCCGACGATCAGCACATCGTCGGGGAAAGGAAAATCCATGATCCGCCTGTTGCACAACGGTGAATCCTCCTTGATCCGATATTCGAACAGCTTGGCCTGACCATCGTCGAAATATTCGACATCGATCGCCTCCGGCACCAGGATTATCCGGAAGATGTCCTGAGTCAACAGCTGCTCCGGCCAGATGACCGTATCGATATCGTATTTGGTCTGGTACTGATGCTGTACCGGGGAAACCAGATTGTGATGGATCTCACCCTTGCAGACAAAACAGACCGTCTCGGCGTTGACGATCTTCTTGAAGGTCCAGCAGGCGACGATGTTCGCCTCATCGATTAGGCTGCAGGCGATAAACATCTTCGCCTTCTTGCCGTTGGCCCGTTCCAGGGCCAGGACATCCGCGCCGCTGCCGCAGACATAGCCGATGTCCAGGTTGTTGAACCTGTCCGGCAACCGCTCCTGCTCGTCGATTACGGTAATGTCATGCTCGAGATAGAGTCTCGCCGCAATCATATAGCCGATATCAGTCGCCCCATAGACAAGTATCTGCATAAAAACGTCCTTTCTTCCGTTTCATCGATTGAGGGGCAAAACACTGGCCCGCCCGTCCGTAACGCCCCCGCTGGGGCGCTGGCAAGGATACCACGACCGGCAGAAACCTGAAACGGTAAAACACTGGGAATTTGCACAAATTTGCCGCATTGCACGGCAGCCGTTTGTTTGTTTATCCGAAAATCGCCGACAAGGAGTCGTTGGTACTTCCTCGGGATTTTCATGGTTTGGTGGCTGCGGTACCTGGTCCAGCCATGCTGGTTTATCCGACACTGATCGGTGTGGTTGCATCTGTTGTCGCGCCGAGGAGTTTCATGCTTCGTTGTGGCTGAGACGATCTGGTCCAGCCATGCTGGTTAGTGTTCATCCAGAAACGAGATATTGTGGACTAAATCGAGGCGTGCGAGAAATTTTACCACAGGCATATAAGCGATATTCCGAGGATAAAATTTCGAACACAACGAAGAGTGAGGACAAAAGAGCCGTTTCTGGATGGCACTGGTTAGCTGTTCATATCACTCCGGCTGCCTCGAACCCGGCGATCTCTGTGCCGGTATAGCCTAATTGACTGAGAATCTCTGTGGTATGAGCGCCAAAATCCGCAGGTGGGGTAGCGATAGTGCCTGGTGTCGCCGACAGCTTTATCGGTATGCCGAAGGCGACCTCGTCGGTTGCGGTGCCTCTCTGATATGGATGCACCATTTCCCGTTCTTTGAAGAGTGGCGACGAGAGAACCTCCTCGAAGTTGGCCACCGGACTGAAACAGACATCTTCAGCGCCAAGCACCTTCTGCCAGTGGACCAGTGGTTTGGCGGCAAATGTGTTCCGCAGCCAGTCCACGATTTCCTCTCGACGATCGTCATCATACTGCAGCGGAATATAGTGCGGACAGTCGAGGATCTCGCACAGTTTTCGCCAGAACCTGTGTTCTACCGCGCCAATGGCCAGATACCTGTTGTCGGCGGTCCGGTAGGTGGAATAGCAACCATAGCGGTGAGAGAGGATGGCGTCGGAGCGTGCAAACCCCTCGTCCCGTCTCTGCCGGAAAAACCGGGGCAGGGTGAGCAGACCGACGATGCCATCGGTCATCGAGATATCGATGTACTGGCCTTTCCCTGTTCTTTCCCTGGCGTAGAGGGCAAGCAGGATACCGATGGCAGCCTGCATCGCCCCGCCCATGATGTCGGCGATCTGCACCCCGGGAATGACAGGCGGCCGCCCCCTTTCACCGATCAGGTCGAGAACGCCGGCGCAACTGAGATAGTTGACATCGTGGCCGGCCTCGGCCCGCTTCGGCCCGCTCTGGCCGTACCCGGTGATCGCACAGTAGACCAGGCCTGGATTTCTGGCGCACAGGGTTTCATAGTCGACACCGAGGCGGGCAACCACCCCGGGGCGAAACCCCTCCAGCAGCACGTCGGCCCCTTCGACCAGCCTGTAAAAGATCTCCAGCCCCTGTTTGGCCTTCAGATTGAGCGACATATGTCTCTTGTTGCGATACAGGTCGGGGAAGAACAGGTCATCGTCGGCAAACCGCCGGTCCTCGACCGCCACCACCTCAGCCCCATGATCGGCCAGGATCATCGAACAGTATGGCCCCGGCAAGAGCCGGGACAGATCCACAACCCGCACCCCCTGCAGGGCCCCCTGGGTCAGCATGCTCTCGTTCGCCACTGTTTCCAGCCCATTTCCTCTCCGGTAGAAATCAGAACTCGATCCCCTTCCGGGCCTTCACGCCCGCATCGAAGGCGTGTTTGAGCGAATCGATCACCGAAACCGTATCGGCGATCTCGATCAAGGCCTCGTCAGCGTGACGACCGGTCATGATGATACTGAGCCGCTCCGGTCTGGTCTGGATGAGCGCGACAATCTTCTCCACCTCGAGAAAGCCAAAAAACGGCAGATAGGTTATCTCATCGAGAATCACCAGGTCATAGGCATCGCTTGCGATCTTTTCCCGGGCCAGGACAAACCCCTCTTCAGCGATGCGCCGGTCCTCATCGATCTTTTCGCTGGTGAACACAAACCCCCGACCACAGACAAACCAGTCGAGGCCAGGCAACCGCTCGGCCAGCAACCGTTCGCCATAATCGCCCTTGCCCTTGACGAACTGGATCACACAGACCCGCTGACCGTGCCCCAGAGCCCGGAAGACGGTCCCCAGGGCGGCGGTGGTTTTGCCCTTGCCCGAGCCGGTATTGAGAATGACTCGGCCCCTGTTTCGCGTTCCGGCTTCACCAGCAGTTGTCATGGTCTTCTCTCCACGTTTGCCGCAACTCACCGGGCTCCCGTCGTCAGAGACCCGGCTGCAGCAGTCGGCCAATTCGGCCTCATGCGAGCTCGTCGAACCGGCAGTTAAGCAACAGATCACCATCTTCGAGTTTTTTCGTCACCTTATAGGGCAGGGTCTGAAAGAGACGAATCATCCCCTGATTGCCCGGTGCGGTGAAGGCCATCAACCCGGCCAGACCACCTTCCCTGGCCGCGTCGGCGAGCTTTCTCAGCAGCAGCTTGCCCAGCCCCTTGCCCTGGAACTCATCACTGACCGAAAACGCCACCTCGGCGATATTGGCGCCACGCAGCCGGATCATCTCCGCCACCCCCACCACCTTACCGAAACCAAATTCACCACTGACCGCAATCAGGCTGAGGGCGTTGACGTAATCGGTCTGTGACCGCACCTCGATATCCGCCCTGGTGAAGTGACTCTTCTGGCAGAAGAAACGGGAGAGCACGTCCTCTTTGGCGAGGTTGTAGTAATGCTCCTGAATCCGCCGTTCGTCCACTGGCTTGGAGGGCCGGATGGTAATTTTCTGATCGTCGATCTCCAGCGTCTCCTCGAGCTTGACCGGATAGACGGCCTTGGCCGCCTCCCCCAGGGTGCGCTCGGGACCGATGAGGCCGAGGTCCTTGGCGGCCTGGAACAGTTCCTCGCGAAAATCCGGATGGGAGATCGAGATCAGGGCGATCACCCGTTCCTGCAGACTTTTGCCGAACAGGTTGACGATACCGTATTCCGAGACGACATAGTGCACATCGCCCCTGGGAACCAGCACGACTTCATCGTTGAGAAAAGGGACGATATTGGAACGCATCTCGCCATTGGCCGTGGTCGAGGTCGAGCGGATCATCAGAATCGACTTGCCACCCGGCGACCGCCGGGCGCCGCGGACAAAGTCACCGATACCGGAGATACCGGCAAAACGTGAGGTGGGCGAGGCCTCGGCAGCGGTCTGCCCGGTCAGGTCCATGGTATGGGCGACGTTGAGCGAGACCATCCGGTTGTGGCGCGAAATCACAAACGGATCGTTGACGTAATCCGAGGGATGAAAATCTATTGCAGGGTTATCATTTAAAAACTCGTAGAGATCGCGGCTGCCGACCGCCATCGAAGCCACCATCTTACCGTCGTTGTAGCCCTTGCACTGGTTGGTGATGTTGCCTCGGGCATACAGGTGCATGATGTCATCGGTCAGGAACTGGGAGTGGACCCCGAGACCATTCTTGTTGGACAGGGCCTGCAGGGTCGCCTGGCTGGCCGCGTCCAAGCCTATCTGCAGAGTGGAGCCGTCTTCGATGACCCGGGCGATATGCCGGCCGATGAGCTGCTCGACCTCCGAGGGGGCATTGCGGTAGGGAATCGCCAGAATATCCTCTTCGTGCTCGACAAAGAGATCGACATAGTTGACATGAATGAAGCTCTGGCCCATCACCCGGGGCATCTTCGGGTTGATCTGGGCTATGACGAACTCCGCGGCCCGGGCCGCGGCCAGGGTCACATCGACGGAAATGCCCAGGCTCATCCAGCCGAAATCGTCTGGCGGCGAGACCTGGATCAAGGCGACATTGATCGGCAATTTCCTGGTGGTGAACAGCGACGGGACATCCGACATGTTCATCGGGGTAATGAACCGCTTCTGCCGGGCCAGAACCTCTGACTTGGTCGAGCCGAGATAGATGGAGCGGATATTGAGGCTGGCGTCGTGGGTCCTGTCGGCAATAGCCGCAAAAGAGGCGGTTTCCTGGGTGAGCAGCCGCAGTATTTCAAGCCCGCTGAAGCTGTCGGCCCGGGCCGTCATGGCCCGTACCAGTTCCTGCGGCTCACCACAGCCCGAACCGACGAAGACCCGCTGGCCCGAACGGATTTTTCCGATGGCCTCCTGGGCGCTGACCGTTTTCTCGACATAACTGTCCGCCCAATACTTGGTAGTTGGCATATTCGCTTCCTTCGCTTGCACCGGCTCTGCCAGCCGGCTCATTTGCTGATTTGCTGTATCAGAGCGCAGCCTGTACCGAATACGAGCGCCACCAACCGCCCCCGCCCTGACCACCACGCCACTCCACGCGACATCTGCTGTCACCCTGCAGGCGACAGCAGTTTCGCAGTTTAGTGCAGGAGCGGTTCCAGTACAACTAAATTCCCTTTCTCGCCCTGCAATATCAAGGCATTGGAAAATCGACTGTCGAGCGTGCCACCCACAGCACCCGCCCCGTAACGGCACTGTTTCCGCTCAGCCCCACTCTCTTGTCATTATCTGATTGTCTGGGAATAATCGGCCGCTTCAGAGGCAAAATCAGCCTCTTCTGTGGCCAGTATTCTCGGATAATGGCGCTCGAAGGTGGCACGTATCTCTTTGAGGGGCAGATCGTCAAACGAGCCCCGTTGTCGCAGATATTCCATATAACGATGCCCGGTTCGATCATGCATCTGCAGGATGGAGTCCCGTTCCCCATCGAATTCGAGCACAGCGATGCCAAGTTTTTCACAGAGACTGCGATTAAAAGCCGGCGTCGCCTTGACCCACCTGTCGGCCAGCAGAATCTCGGTATAGCCGTGCCAGTAAAACACATCGGTCCCCATCCTTGCCATAAGTCGCTTGGAGGACATATGGTTTTTCACATCCCCAAACCCCAGCCTGGCCGGCACCCCCACTGCACGGCAACACGCCGCCAACAGCACCGCTTTCGAGACGCACCAGCCGTAGCCCTTTTTCAGGGTAGCGCTGGCCTTCATCCCGCAAACCGAAAGCTCCAGCCGGTACGGATCGTAACGGATCGTGTCGCGAACCGCAGAGTAGAGTGCCACCACCTTCTCTTTAGGGTCCTCTTGGCCCGCCGTTGTCTCATTGACAAATTCTCTCACCCGAGGATCGCGCCAATCGATCACCTCGCTGGCCACCAGATTTTCGTTTACCGTCATTCTTTTTACCTCCACACCCCTGCAGGCCACATGGATGGCCGCGAACGTCCTTGCCGGTGGCCATCATCGATGGCCCCAACCCGGGACAACCCTTTGCACTGCCACCAAATATTTCCACATCTCCAAAGTATTTCCACTTGCTCAAAAGGTCAAATCATCGTATATCCGTCTGAGCAGGTGCCATGAAGCAGATCCATTGTGGAAAAACTTTACAATATTCTACATTTTTCTCCTTTTCAATTTCACCAGGCGTCTTATAGAATGGTTTATATGATACTCCCTGGCCCGGAGCGCGCTGTTACCGAGCCGAGAAGTTTCTCATAACCAGCATGGCTGGAAGCAAAAGAAGAAAGGTAGAACCGGCAGCGGCGGATCTGCTTGCACATTTTACAATCCCAGCATAGATTAATGACAGATTTTTCATCGTCAACGTGTTCTGCTTTTTACGCTGCAGTTCATGCACGCAGACACCAGGCGCGCATCTGTACACCCGGGGTTGCCCAAGGCGGGTAAACTCTATCCCGGGTAAACCACAACCATCGGAGGAGAACAATATGTTGAAGAGAAGAAATCAATTGAGCGCTCTTTTTGTCGCCGCGGTATTCGGGGTCAGCTTGCTGGCCAGTGGCTGCGCCTCAAAATCTGAGCAAATGGAAGTAAGCCAGGCTCAGGCCGCCGCTTCACAGGCTGAAAGCGCAGCTGCCCGCGCTGAAAAAGCCGCCAGCGACGCCCAGTTGGCCGCTGAAAAAGCAGAGCGCATTTTCGAGATGAAAATGAAGAAGTAGTACACCAGGAGTAGATGTAGAACGCTACGACAGACGTCTGATATTTTCTCTGCAAAATAGGCCGATGATCTGTCGGTTCTCAAGGGGGCTGGCAGTTTTGGCTGCCAGCCCCTCACACCGCGGCAGGATCCAATGCTCTCCATGTTTCGTTTCTTGTATCGTTTAACGGCCCCAGGTTTCCAGATCTCCAGCACCCCTTCTCACCCTCCATACAGACTATCGCCGTGGAGCAAGTGCCTGACAAGCATTCCCTCCTGTGTCGTTTTCGGCCTCCTCATCCTTACTGGCATCGACGACACCTCTGCTGCCCAGCAGGAGATGAGCGGCGCCGGTGAGGTCCTGATGGTTTCGGCCATCAACAGCGCCATCGCCGTGGAGGTGATCCACAAGAACAAGCCGCGGATCATTGGCGGCAAACTTGCCGCGGATGCCACCTTGTCAAGAGGGAAAGAGCCGTGCGAACTCGCCGACTTTAAGGTAGGAGAGCAGGTGGAGATCAGGTGGAAGATGGCCGGCAGACACAAAGAGATTGTCGCCATTGCCGGTGACGATCCGGCTCCTGACCAGGCCAGCGCCAGGATATCCGTTGCCACAGAGAGCAAGCAGGCGCCAAAGATTGGCAAACCGGAGACGGCCACAACCACCGAGCGTCAATTCGCCCTGACCCCGACGACCGAGATGATCGGCCCAGAGCGGTATCATGTGGTCGGCAACAAGGAGACCTTGCTCGACATCGCCCGCCGCTATGACCTGGGCTACAACGAGATCCGGGACATGTATCCAGATCTCGACCCCTGGGTGCCTGCAGCGGGCAGCAGGCTGTTGATGCCGACCCAACGGATTCTGCCAGACGGCCGTCGCCAGGGTATCGTCATCAACGTACCGGAAATGCGCCTGTACTACTATCGCGGCAGCGGCCAGAAAGCAGAGGTGATCAGCCATCCCGTCGGTATTGGCGATACGGACTTTCAGACGGAACCAGGCAAGTACACCATTGGCAACAAGGCCATCGACCCGACCTGGTACATCCCGGCCTCGCTGCGGCAGAAGTACCAGGTGACGAGCATCCCCCCCGGACCGGACAACCCGCTTGGCAAATACTGGCTCGGCTTGAAAAACACCAGTTACGGCATTCATGGCAGCGATATTCCCTGGTCGGTGGGCAGAAAGGTCACCCACGGCTGTATCCGCATGTATCCCGAGGACATCTCCGAACTGTTCAAGATCGTTCCCGTGGGGACCCCGGTGGAAATCGTCTATGAACCGGTGAAGATCGCCAAGATCGGGGCCGACCTCTACATCGAGGTGCACAATGACATCTACAGCACCCAGCCGGACCTGGCCGCATACGCCCGCGAGCGTATCGACGAAAAAGGCTTGTGGCTGGAAGTCGATAAGCGAAAGTTTGAGAAGGCGATCGAAAGGCGCCGAGGCATCCCTGAAAAAATCAGCTTCGGCAGCTGATACTGATGGTCGTGCAAAAAGCGATGCTCAGTCTGCCGGACCGATCTCGAAAAGGGTGATCTCCGGCGGCGCCATGATGCGCATCGGCGGCCCCCAGGTCCCGGTTCCACGGCTGGTGTAGAGATAACGGTCTCCCTCCAGTCGATAGAGACCGGCTTGACGAGAATGCGCCAGGCCGGTGAGCAGGGTAAAGGGAAAGAGTTGACCCTTGTGGGTGTGACCGGAAAGTTGCAGATCGAACGACGGTAACGAGCTGTCAAGGATATCCGGACGGTGTTTCAACAACAGGGTAAAGCGCTCCGAGGCGACGCTCAGGCCAGCCTCTTCATCCCCCCTGGCCCCCCGGCCAGGATCGTCGACTCCGGCGAGTTGCAGGAAGGGGCCGATGTCGACCGATTGGTCACGCAGGACCTGAAAACCGCTTTGATGCAGATATTCGAGAGCCTGATTCAGCCCCGCGTAGAATTCATGGTTGCCGGTCACCGCATATTTGCCCAGGGGCGGATCGAGCTGGTGCCAGAGGGATGACAGTCCCTCAAGATGATTGATCTGGGCATCGACGACGTCCCCGGTGGCGACCACCAGATCCGGGTTGAGGGACTTCAGCCTGCTGATAACCGGTGCCAGTGCCTCGTCACGATGAATCAGGCCGAGATGCATATCCGAGATCTGGGCGATCCGGATCGGTGGTGTTCCGGCTGGAAGTTTGGCGGTCTTGAGACGGACCGTTTCGACCCGCAGGTCATTGGCCTCATAGAGACCATAGAAGCTGGCGGCAATGGACAGCAGCAAAATCAAGATGGCGCTGATGGGCCCGTGCGCGACCAGACCGGAAAGGGGCGGCGCGACAAAGGCCAGCAGTCTGACCACGATATCCCAGAGCACAAGCAATGCGCAGAGGCTGAAGGCTATGAAGACAAAGCCCATCCAGCTGTAGCCGACCCAGGCCAACGCCCTGGCCAGGGCTTCGAAATTCTGGCGTTCACAGAGCCTGACCAGAAGCGGGGCCACAACCATCACCACCATCCAGATGATCATCAGGGTCGGCAGGGCTGCATGACCTTTGAGCAAGGGACGCAGTCCCCAATAGACCAGGCCATGAATGGCGCTGTAGATAACGAGAAAGATAAGTAGAAAAAGGCCCATCACTGCTCCCTGTCGGTTACGGAGCAGGTGTCGCGCTCCATAGCGTGTTTTTTTCAAGCCACATCGGTTTCAGGCCTCCTGACAGTCAGAAGGATTTTCAGGAAAAACTCCGTAGAATCTCCCGGGCGATGATCAGTCTCTGGATCTCGCTGGTGCCCTCGTAGATGGTGGTGACCCGGGCATCACGGGCGTATCGCTCGATGGGATACTCCCTGGTATAGCCATAGCCGCCAAGGATCTGCATCGCCTCATAGCAGGCGGTATTGGCACTTTCGGAGGCAAAGACCTTGGCCATCGACGCCTCCTTGGCAAAGTTTCTGCCTTGCTCTTTTTTAAAGGCCGCATTCATCAGCAGCAGCCGGCTGGCCTCCAGGTTGGTGTACATGTCGGCGATCTTCCATTGAATCGCCTGAAACTCACTGATTCTCTTGCCGAACTGTACCCGCTCGAGCGCATAGCGGGTCGCCGTGTCCATCGCCGCCAACCCGACCCCGAGGGCCAGGGAACCAATGCCGATCCGGCCACCGGCCAACTCGCCCACCGCCACCCGGAAACCATCGTTGAGCTGCCCCATGAGGTTGTCGGCCGGGATACGGCAATCGCGAAAGAGAATTTCGTTGGTAGCGGAAGCGCACTGGCCCATCTTCTCCTCTTTTTTGCCGATCTCAAGACCGGGAGTGCCGGCCTCCACCAGAAAGAGGCTTATCCCTCGGCCCTTTGCGGCATTGGGGTCAGTGACCGCCCAGACCACGAAGAGCCCGGCGCACGACCCGCTGGTAATGAACATTTTACTGCCGTTGAGCCGCCAGTAACCATTCTCGAGAACGGCCGTGGTCACCATGCCCGCCGGATCGGAACCCGCTCCCGCTTCGGTCAGGGCGAAGGCGCCGGCCTGGTACTCACCACTGCAGATCCTGGTAATATATCGTTGTTTCTGCTCTCTAGTGCCTAAGGCCTGGATGACCTCGTTGACCATATTGTTGACCGAAACGGTCACCGCGGTCGAGGCACAGGCCCTGGCTATTTCGGTCAGGGCGACACTAAAGGCCACCACCCCGGCCTCAGCACCGCCATATTCATCGCGAATATTGAGGCCCATCAGCCCCAACTCGGCCAGTCTTTTCAGGTTGGCCGCAAAAACATCCTGTTTTTCCCCCCGATCCAACTCGCCGGCCACAGGGGCCAATTCCGCCTGGGCAAAATCCCTGGTGGTTTCCTGGATCAACCGCTGTTCTTCCGTTAAATCAAGATACATACCAGCACCCCTTTACCATTCGACACGGCGCGGCGCCCAATAGGCAGCCTCCCGACAAAGCAACCCATCTGGCTTCACTCAGCTATCCGTAAAAGTCGCCGGCCGCTTTTCTAAAAAGGCCTGCATGCCCTCCTTCTGGTCATCGCTGGCAAAACACTGTCCGAACTGGATCGCCTCGTAACTGTTGGCGCGAGCGAGATCCATTTCCAACCCGTTCACCACCATTTTTTTGCAGGCCCGAACGGCCATAGGCCCCCTGGAGGCGATCATCGCGGCCATCTCCCGACAGGCCGCCAGCAGTTGCTCGGTCGGCACCACCCTGTTGACCAGGCCAATGCGTAACGCTTCAGCGGCATCGATCATTGCTCCGGTGTAGAGAAGCTCACAGGCCATCCCCTTGCCGATCAACCGTGGCAGGCGCTGGGTGCCGCCAAACCCGGGAATGACCCCGAGGTTGACCTCCGGTTGGCCAAACTTCGCCCTTTCGCCTGCCACCCGGATGTCGCAGGCCAGAGCCAGTTCACAGCCGCCACCCAAGGCAAAACCGTTGATTGCGGCGATTACCGGTTGAGGCAGGTTCTCGATGGCCGTCATCACCGCATGCCCCAACCCGGCAAATTCACCGGCGGTCAGCGGATCGAATTCCTTCATGAAACTGATATCGGCCCCGGCGACAAAGGCCTTCTCCCCTGCCCCGGTCAGGATTACCGCCCGAATCTCCCGGTTGTTTTCCAACAGGGCACAACACTGCAATAGTTCTTGTAACGTCGCCTGGTTCAAGGCATTCAAGGCCTTGGGCCGATCGATAATGATTTCAGCTATCGCACCCTCTTGCTGTAAACGAACATTCTGCAGATCAGACATCGTCTTCTCCTTCACGCCTCCCCATGGAGGCACATTGGAATGTGGATGGGGGTATTCGTTTGCCCGAAAGACACCAGATACAGAGAATATCTCTTTTCTGGAGCAACGATTGTGACGGTCTTCACACGGTGCAGATCCCCTCATCGGTTACGGTCAGCGTCTCAAGTCCCTGGTCGGTAACGAGGTGGGTATTTTCGATTCCCACCACCCCCCTGCCTGGAAAGACCATCTTGGGCTCGAGGGCGATCACCATCCCTGCCGCCAGCCTGAGCTTCTGCCCCTTGGCGATGAAGGGAAACTCGTCGAGTTCCAGGCCGACTCCATGGCCGGTAAAACGGATTCTGCGCTCACCGACACCCATGAAATGTTCGCTGTACCCTTTCGCCGCAACCAACTCCAGCATCTGCTCATACAGATCTCCACTGGCCACTCCGGGCAAGGCCAGTTTTTTCACGGTATCCTGCAGGTCGAGCATCGCCTGGTGGGCACACATGAGATCGTCAGGAAGCTGCCCCAACGAAAATATTCTTGTCTGATCCGCAATATACCCATTCAAAGCAAAGACATAATCCACCAATATCGGCTCGTTACGGTGAATTTTCCGGTAGCCGGCCCCCTGGGCGACCAGGGTACTGACCCCCTCGCCACCGGTGGGGGAGGCGAGATAGCTGGGGACGGCAGCGGCAGGGCCCGCCATCAGATGCCCATAGAACAGCTCGTTGCCCCAGAGTCGCATGCGCACGATACCCTGGTGGCCGAGACTGCGGGCGTAGGCCTCTACCTCACCTGCCAGCTGCACCTCGCTCTTGCCCTCCATCACCAGATCCGCCACCCTGGCGGTCACCTTGTCGGCCAGTTGACAGGAGGCTTTCACCCGTTCGATTTCATAGGCAGACTTGATCGCCCGGATCAAACGAATCTCGAGGGAGATATCGATAATTCTGGCTGCAGGAAAAATCTTCTGGTACTGAAAAAACAGGTTCGTCGGCAGGACGTCGAGTTCCATCCCCAGTACAGCCGGCAGGGCCAGCCCCCGCTCCTGCAGCACCTCCGGGATAGATTTCGGACTGACCAGCGAGATCACGTTGGTCAAGTGCGACTCGGCCCTGGCTCGCTCATACTCCTTGAACACCATCAGTACCGGCTCCCCGGTACAAGGGATGTACAGCCACCCCTGTTGACCGGTACCGGAAAAGTAAAAGAGATCGGTCTTCTGGATAATGAGCGCTCCGTCCACCCCTTTCTCGGACATCGTTTTCTGCAACTGTTCCCTTCTAGCCTGCAGTTCCTGACTCGGGGTCGAGGAGAAGGTAAGGGTCATATGGAAGCCTCCTTCCTTTCGCGCCTCGGTACGGATGACGCTGTCATCGCGCCGAGGAGTTTCATCGTTCGTCGTGGTCGAGGCAATCTGCTCCAGTCATGCCGGTCAGCTGATTGTCGACTCATATGCCAGATCAGTACTGGTAGAAGCCGCGGCCCGTCTTCCGGCCGAGCCAGCCGGCCTCGACGTACTTCCGCAGCAACGGGCATGGCCGGTATTTGGAATCCTTGAAACCATCATAGAGGGTCTCCATAATTGCCAGACAGGTATCGAGGCCGATCAGATCGGCCAGTGCCAGCGGCCCCATGGGATGGTTCATGCCGAGTTTCATCACCGTATCGATGTCCTCTTTACTGCCCACACTCTGGTAGAGACAGAAGATGGCCTCATTGATCATCGGCAGCAGAATCCTGTTGGCGATAAACCCTGGAAAATCGTTGGCCTGGGCTGGAGTCTTACCAAATTTCCCGCAGAGGTCCCAGGTGAGTCGAAAGGTTTCGTCAGAGGTGGCCAGCCCCCGGATGACTTCAACCAGTTTCATCACCGGCACCGGATTCATGAAGTGCATGCCGATAACCTTGTCCGGTCTGCCGGTCACCGCAGCGATACGCCCGATGGGAATCGACGAGGTGTTGGTGGCGAGAATGACCTGAGCGGGGCAGAGTGTGTCGAGGTCTTTGAAAATGGCGCTCTTGAGGTCTTCACGCTCGGTCGCCGCCTCGACCACATAGTCGGCTCCGGCCATCTCCGCGAGATTGGTGGTGATGGTGATCCTGGCCAGGGATGCCTGCGCCTCCTGCTCTGTCAGCTTGCCCTTTTCCGTCAGTCGTTGCAGATTCTTGCCGATGGTCGCCAAGCCCTTTTCGGCAAATTCGATCTTGATGTCGCTCATGATCACCTGCAGACCGGCAACGGCCGCTACCTGCGCTATGCCGTTGCCCATCTGGCCCGAACCGACAACCCCAAAAGTCTCTACTGTCATGCCCCACTCCCTGTTGTTATGCCGGCGCTGCCAGGCGCCGTCTCGTTAAAAGGCAACGCGGTGTCCGCGCCCTTTCCTCCTTTTCGGACTCAGACCCTTCGCACCACCAGCGCCACTGCCTCACCACCGCCAAGACACAACGAGGCCAGACCCCGGTGCAGGTCACGTCGCTCCATCTCATAGAGCAGATCGGTCAGAACCCGGGCGCCGCTGGCCCCTATGGGATGACCCATGGCGACACTGCCCCCGTTGACATTGACCTTCTGACTATCCAGTTCCAGCACCCGGTTGATGGCAACAGAGGTGCCGCTGAAGGCCTCGTTGATTTCAAACAGATCGATGTCTTTGATGGAGATCCCTTCCTTTTTCAGAACCTTGGGGATTGCATAGATAGGTGCCATCAGCACATAGCGTAACTCGATGCCATGAGCGGCCTGGGCTCCCACCTCGGCGATGATCGGGCAACCCAGCTGTTGGGCTCGCTCCCGACTCATCAGGACCAGGGCCGCCGCCCCATCGCTGATGATCGAGGCGTTACCGGCGGTGCCCACTCCCTCTTTCCTGAAGGCCGGCCGCATCTTGGCCAGAGTGGCGTAATCGGTGGGCTGCACGCACTCGTCGCGGTCGAACATCGTTTTCGCCCCACCCCGCTGGGGAATCGGCACCGGTATAATCTGCTCGGCGAAGCGCCCCTTTTCCTGGGCCTTGAGCGCTCTGGCATAGGATTCGGCGGCATAGCGATCCTGCGCCTCTCTGCTGACCCGCCAGTTCTCGCAGATCAGTTCGTTGGACATCCCCATGTGAAAGTCGTTCACTACATCCCACAGACCGTCGTGGACCATATGATCCTCGATTCCGCCCGGACCCATCCGATAGCCCCAACGCGCCTTTTCCATGTAGTAGGGGGCCATGCTCATATTCTCCATCCCGCCGGCGACGATCACCTCGGCGTCGCCGCACTGGATCGCCTGGGCGGCCAGCATGACCGCCTTCAGCGACGACCCGCAGACCTTGTTCACCGTGATCGCCTCGATGAGATCGGGCAGGCCGGCCTTGATCGCCGCCTGTTTGCCGGGATTCTGGCCGTATCCACATGGCAGGACCATACCCATGATGCACTCGTCGACCTGCTCCCCTTCTATGCCGGCTCGCCTGACCGCCTCTCTGATGACCAGGCCACCGAGTTCGGTGGCGCCGATCGTGGCAAGTGAGCCGCCAAAACTCCCCAGCGGAGTTCGCACCGCACTGACAATGACTGGTTGCCTCATAGCACACCCCTTTTCGCGTTTTGCGCAGCCCCCCTGTCCGGGCCGATGGTCCGATCCGCGCGTTGGTCTCACCGGTAGATGCACCGCTGCACTCTTCTGTCGCCATCGCAACCCTTCACCAGACCGCGCACAAAGGATGGCAGGCGTACCGGAGACACGATAGCGACCAAGCGCTCACTCGGTAACACTTGACTTTGACCCACAGGTGGTGGTTTGTCAATTTCTTTTTCTGCCGTTACCACTTTTGATGGTAATGCAAAGAAGAGCCCAGAGCCCGGATTTCTCCAACCAGAACGGCAAGAAGTCGGCTGCAAAAATCTATTATCACCTTGAAACATCGTAAAAGTTTCATTATTTTTTCCTTTCCCACAAAATTGTTTTGACAAAGCCTTTGTTTTCCTCTTAAGTTGAAAAAGGAAACCGACCGAGCGCTCGGTAAAGATAGTCAGTGTCTAGCCAGAAAGCAGGATATTTACTTCTCAATCGAGAGATGAGAGAGATTTTATCACCGGCATATACTGGTATCGGAGTCTACGCTTTTCTCGGAAAAAGAGCCGTTTCTGGACGGACACTCGTTGGGGGGAAACAGACCAATGGCCTGCACAGGGGTTGCAACCACATCGGAAAACTGAACTCGAGGAGTCGACTATGAGCATGGTAGATCTGTACAGAGAGGTCATGGATCTCAACATGATGGAAGATGATGACCGCAAGATGGCGCAAGCCGGAAAGTTTTTTGCCAAGCTGAACGCCATGCCCTTCCCCGACACCTTCAACTGGGCCGAAGAGATCTTCGAAGGACTGCACCTAGCCGAGCGAGGCGACCATACCGCGCTCATCTGGGCCGATATCCACAGCGATGCCACCAGAACCTTCAGCTATCGAGATTTCGCCGCCCAGGGCAACAAATGCCTCAATCGACTGCGCAAGGCCGGCATGGCCAGGGGCGACAACATGTATCTGATGACCGCGATCGTCCCCGAGACCTGGTTTGCCAGCTATGGCTGCATCAAAGGCGGGATCATCACCGTCCCCACCGCCAGCACCATGACGGTTCGGGAAATGCAGTTCCGGTTTACCACCTACAGGCCAGACTGCATCATCGCCAACGAGGTGTACACCGACATCCTCGACGAGGCCCTGTCCCTGACCGGTATCACCCCCAAGATCAAAATCGTCGTCGGCGAGAAAAACGGCTGGGTCAGCTATGCCGAACTCGAGGACGAAGCCACTCAGGCCGAAGGGACGAAGACCGGGGCCAACGATCTGCTCTTTTGTTTTTTCACCTCCGGGACGACCGGACTGCCCAAGCGGGTTGGCCATACGGCTATCTCCTATCCGGTGGGTCACCTCTCGACCTCGGTGATGATCGGCATCAGGCCCGACGATATCCACCACAATCTGAGCGCCCCCGGCTGGGCAAAATGGGCCTGGTCGAGCTTCTTCGCTCCGCTCAATGTCGGAGCGACGGCGACCGGTTTCAACTTCGCCACCCTCGATGGCGGCAAATACCTTGAGACTCTGACCAAACACCGGGTCTCGACCTTCTGCGCCCCACCCACGGCCTGGCGGATGTTCATCAACCAGGACACCTCCAGGCTCGACTTCTCCACCCTGCGCTATTCAGTCGGCGCGGGGGAACCCCTCAACCCCGAAGTCATCAACAAATGGAAGAAGCTGACCGGCACCGAAATCCGCGATTTCTATGGCCAGACCGAATCCACGGCAATGATCGGCAACGGACCCTGGATGGGCGGCAAGATGCGCAACGGTTCCTTTGGCAGCCCTTCTCCCATGTATGACGTGATCCTGGTCGACGATGACGGCCAGGAGATCAGTTCCTTCGACGAACCTGGTCACATCGTCGTCAGGCTCGACCGCTGGCGGGCTGTCGGCCTGTTCACCGAATACATCGGCACTCCTGAAAAAATGGCCTCGGTCTTTCGAGACAATTACTATTATACCGGCGATAAAGCCGCCATCGATCGAGACGGCTACTGGTGGTTTGTCGGCCGCAGCGACGATGTGATCAAATCCTCAGATTTTCGCATCGGCCCATTCGAGGTCGAATCGGCCCTGATCGAACACGATGCGGTGGCCGAGTCGGCGGTGGTCGGGGTTCCCGACCCCAAACGACACCAGCTGGTCAAGGCGTTTGTGATCGTCAAGGCGGGCTACCAACCATCTCCGGAACTGGCACTGGAGCTGTTCCAGCATACCATCAGGATTCTGGCCAAATTCAAGATTCCCCGCATTATCGAATTTGTGCCTGAACTGCCAAAGACCCTGAGCGGCAAGATCAGACGGGTCGAACTGCGCGAACATGAAACAGAGCGGGAAGAGCCGGGTCAGCCGGACAGCAAGCATGAATATTATTACTGGAATTTCCCTGAGTTAAGCTCTGGCCCACGAAAATAGCCCGGCCAACGCCGAGTGCAAGACAACTGGAACACCACCAACCCATATGACGCTTTGGGAGCAGAAACCATGAATTTTGACTTGACGGAAGAACAGAAACTGATCAGGGACATGGTCCGGGAATTTGCCGAAAACGAGATTGCCCCCTCGGCCAGGGAACGCGACGAAGAGGAACGCTTCGATCGGCAGCTCATGTTTGATCGACTGGCCGAGTTGGGCCTCACCGGCATTATCTTTCCCGAAGAGTATGGCGGCGCCGGCGCTGATTACATCAGCTACGCCATCGCCGTCGAAGAGCTGTCACGGGTCTGCGCTTCGACCGGTGTCACCCTGTCGGCCCATCTGTCGCTGTGTTCCAAGCCCATTTTTCTGTTTGGCACCGAGGAGCAGAAGCAGCGGTTTCTCGTGCCCCTGGCCAGCGGCGAAAAAATGGGAGCCTTCGGCCTGACCGAATCAGCCGCCGGTTCTGACGCCGGTGGCACCAGGACCACCGCCAGGCGTGAAGGCGATACCTGGATCCTCAACGGTACCAAGATCTTTATCACCAACGGCGGCGAGGCCGAAATCTATGTGGTTCTGGCCCGCACCGACAAGGAAGCCAGAAAGCATCACGGCATAACGGCCTTTATCGTCGAAAAAGGTACCCCGGGCTTTTCCTTTGGCAAAAAAGAGCAGAAGATGGGCATCCGCTCCTCACCCACCATGGAACTGGTCTTCGAGAACTGTCAGGTGCCGGCGGCCAACCTGCTGGGCCAGGAAGGAGAAGGCTTCAAGGTGGCGATGAAGACGCTGGACGGGGGACGGATCGGCATTGCCGCCCAGGCTCTGGGTATCGCCCAGGGCGCACTGGAGGCGGCGGTGAACTATGCCAAAGAGCGTAAACAGTTCGACGCGCCGATTGCCAGCTTTCAAGGGGTGATGTTCCAACTGGCCGATATGGCCTGTCTGGTCGAGTCGGCCCGGCTGCTTGTCTATCAAGCCGCATACCGGGCCACAAGTGGCCAATCCTACACCCAGGCCTCGGCCATGGCCAAGCTGGTGGCCAGCGAGACCGCGATGAAAGTCAGCACCCAGGCGGTACAGATCCTTGGCGGCTACGGCTACACCAGGGAGTTTCCGGTGGAGCGGATGATGCGGGATGCCAAGATCACCGAGATTTACGAGGGCACAAGCGAGATCCAGCGGCTGGTCATCGGTACAGGTCTGACCCGCTGAGCGGCATCATCGCCAGAGTCTGGACAACGGTTCGACAACAGAGTGAATGAGCGTGATGCCGCAGGGCAACATCCTCTTTTTTTCAACCCTAAGCAACATGGGAAAGCTATGAAGATACTGGTATGTATGAAACAGGTTCCGGACATGGAATCCCGATTCACCGTTGACAGCGCCGGCACCTGGTACAACACCGCCGAACTCGTCTGGCGCATGAACGAATATGACGAGTACGGGGTCGAGCAAGCGGTGCAGCTCAAGGAGCAGACCGGCGGCGAGGCCACCATTCTCTCTATCGGTCCAGACCGGGTCAAGGAAACCATGAAGAAGGGCTTGGCCATGGGCTGCGACCGGGGCGTCCATATCGACGACCCCGATTACGCCAGTCGCGATCCCTATCAGATGGCCACGATCATCGCCAACTTCGCCAAAGACAAAGGGTTCGATATCATTCTCACCGGTATGCAGTCCCAGGATCGGGGCAGCGCCCAGGTCGGGGTGCTCATCGCCGAGCAGCTCGGGTTGCCGGCCGTCACCACCATTGTCGAGTTCAGCCTCGACAACACCACCGCCAAGGTGAAGCGGGAACTCGAGGGCGGGGTCAAGGCCCTGGTAGCCCTCGAGCTACCGGCCCTGTTCACCTGCCAGCTCGGCCTGAACACCCCTCGCTACCCCACCCTGCCCAATATCATGAAGGCCAAGAAGAAGGAACTTCTCTCCCTGCCGGTTAAGGACTTTCTTACCGTCGAAGCCAGGGTCGAAACCACCTCGATGCAGCCTCCGGAGAAAAAAGGTGGCGGCCTGGTACTGGAAGGAGATGCGGCAGAACTGGCCGAGCAACTGATCAAAATCCTCAAAGAAAAAACCGGCGTACTCGCCAAGTGAAGCAGGGGACGATATGAAAGCATTACTGATAGCCGAATCACGTGAGGGCAAGGCCCTTGGCAGCAGTTCCGACCTGACAGGTTTCGCCACCAGAACGGGATGCGAGAGTGTGATGTTCATGGTTGGTATAGAGAGCAGCCTGCCGGCCTATTCCGGCACCCTCTACCTCGCCGATAGCGCAAAATACGGGGAATACAACCCAGCGGTCCACAAACAGCTCATCCTCGAGGTGGTGGCGAAGGAGCAGCCGGATATGGTGGTTCTCTGCCACTCGTCCTATGGCTGGGATCTGGCCCCGCGTCTGGCCCATGCCCTTGGTGCCGCCCAGTTTTCCGAGGTCGTCGACTTTGTCGACGGCACACCCGTTGTCCCCGCCTGCAACGCGAAACTGCGCCGGCGTCTTGCGGCAAAATCGTCCCAGACGATCCTGACCCTGCAGGCGGGGGCCTTCAGCCAGGAGGAGCCTGGCAACACGACCCCGACCCTGGAGAAAATCGACAGCGACGCAGCCGGCAGGGTCACCTTTCTCGGCTACGAAGCGGCCCCCAAAGGAGGGGTTGATCTCGGCAAGGCGTCTGTTATCGTCAGTGCCGGCCGGGGGATAGGCAGTAAGGACAATATCCCGCTGGTGGCCGGGCTGGCCAAGGCCCTGGGCGGCGAATACGGGGCCAGCCGACCGGTGGTCGATGCCGAATGGGTGGAGCATGCCCGGCAGGTCGGCACCACCGGGCAGACCGTTTCGCCAAAGCTCTATGTCGCCTGTGGCATTTCCGGGGCGATCCAGCACCTGGCGGGAATGAAGAAGGCGGAGTTTATCGTCGCCATCAACACCGACAAGGACGCCCCCATCGGCGAGGTCGCCGATGTACTGGTGGTTGCCGATGTCAAACAGTTTCTCCCGGCATTGACCGAGAGGCTGCAGGGCGGTTGAACCGGGAAGCACCCGGTCGCCTGACCTGGTACGGTCAGCTGCGGCCGGGGTTGACTCAGACAGGCGGCCAATCTCGCTTTAACCCGAAAACACCTGGATCTTTTCCTTTTGTTCTCACCTGATATTGTCTACAGTATCCACACCGCCCGTTACATGAGGCAACTTACGAAAATATTAGGATAACTTGGACATGAAAACACAAGAGAGCAAAGCGAGAGAGGTCGCGACCCAGATAAAAAACCAGGACCTGGTCAAGGAACGCCGCCGACAGATCGTCGATGCGGCAGTCCGACTGTTTATCGAGCACGGTTATCACAAGACCACCACCCGGCTGCTGGCCAAGGCCACCGGCTTATCCATCGGCACGATGTATGACTACATCTCCACCAAAGAAGACGTGCTCTATCTGGTCTGTGTGGCTATCCATACCGAGGTCGAGCAGGGAGTCAAACAGGCGCTGGCCCGGCCACTCAAAGGCAAGGACGCCCTGGCCGAAGTGATCAGGGAGTACTTTCTGGTCTGTGAACGAATGAGCGATCATGTGCTGCTGATGTACCAGGTCACCCATTTTCTCTCCCCCAAGTGGCAACAGAAGGTGCTCGAAGCGGAGATCGGCATTACCGATCTTTTCATCTGCGCCATGCAGCAGATCAAGCAGACAGGAACATTGCCAGGGCTCGAAGACGATACCATCCGGCTGATCGGCCACAACATCTCGGTAATCGGCCACACCTGGGCCTTCCGCCGCTGGTATTTTGCCAAACAGTTGACGATTGATCAGTATATCGAGCAGCAGACTGACTTTATAATGAGTTTCCTGGAACAGAAGACGATCGCCACCCACAACTGACCGGCTTTGGGCACACGTCATGTTTCCACGCTCGCCCCCTTGCACCCGAAACCGGTTTCAGGCGATAAGGTCGGTTCATCTCCGAGCTATGAGGAAAAGAGGAAAAACAATGAATTCGAGCGTTGAAGTGTACACCCCGAAACACAATATCAGGATCATCACCGCCACCTCGCTATTCGACGGACACGACGCATCCACCAACATCATGCGACGCATCCTCCAGGACTCCGGGGTCGAGGTCATCCACCTGGCCCATAACCGCTCGATCCAGGAACTGGTCGACACCGCCATCGAGGAAGATGCCCAGGGGATCGCCATGTCGAGCTATCAGGGCGGCCATATGGAATCGTTCAAATATATGGTCGACCTGCTGCAGGAACGGGGGGCCGGCCACATCAGGGTCTTCGGCGGCGGCGGCGGAGTGATTGTCGCCGAAGAGATCGAAGAGTTGGAGAAGTACGGGGTCACCAAGATCTACTCCCCCGAAGATGGCACGGCCATGGGACTGCAGGGAATGATCAACCATATGATTTCCTGCATGGATTTTCCCACCGTCACCTTTGATGATCTCAACATCGAGGGACTGCACCACCGCCACAAACAGGAGATCGCCCGCTTCATCACCCTGGCCCAGGAGGCCAAAGACGGCGGCGCCCATCTTCCCGAAATCATGGCGATGGTCGAGCCGCTGGCCCAACAGAACAACCCGCCGGTCATCGGCATCACCGGTACCGGCGGGGCTGGAAAGTCATCACTCACCGACGAGCTATTGTTACGATTTCTAAATGATTTCAAAGATATAAACATAGGACTTATCTGCTGCGACCCTTCTCGTCGCAAAACTGGCGGGGCCCTTCTCGGTGACCGCATCCGGATGAACGCGATCAGCACCTCCGAGCGGGTCTATATGCGCAGCCTCGCCACCCGCGACTCGGCCAATGAGGTGTCGGAGGCATTGCCGGAGATCATCAGGATCATGAAAGCGGCCGATTTCGACCTGATCATCGCCGAAACCGCCGGCATCGGCCAGGGCGACTCACGGATCACCGATCTGGCCGACATTTCACTCTATGTGATGACCAGCGAATATGGCGCGGCCTCGCAACTGGAAAAAATCGACATGCTCGATTACGCCGACATTATCGTCATTAACAAGTTCGAGAAAAAAGGGAGCGACGACGCCATTCGCGACGTGCGCAAACAGGTGATGCGCAACCGTAAGGCCTGGCAGACCAAGCCCGAGGATTTTCCGGTCTATGGCACCATTGCCTCCAAGTTCAACGATGACGGAGTAACGGCGCTCTATCATGGCATAGTGGAGTTGCTGGGCAGCAAGGTGGGGATGCATCTCAATTCGCAGTTAGCCAAACCTGCCGACAAGGTTCCCTCTTCAAAGTCCATCGTCGTTCCGACCGACCGCATCCGGTATCTGGCCGAGATCGCCGGCACCCTCCGCCACTACCATGCCGAAACCGCTCGCCAGGCCGAGGCGGTGCGAACCCTGTGGCACGCGCGGAAAACCAGTGAGCTGTTTGTAGCAGAGAACAGCGGCGATAAGGCGCTGGTCGCCGCCATTGGCGCCAAGCTGGAACAGCTGGACGAAGAGGTGGCAGCCGAGACCCACAAGAGTCTGGCCGCCTGGGAAAAGCGCCGTAGCGAGTATACAGGCGACGAGCTCACCTACCAGGTGCGCGACCTGAAGATACATGTGCCGCTTTATAGCACTTCGCTTTCGCAACTGCAGATCCCCAAGATCGCCCTGCCGAAATTCACCGACCCAGGCGACACCTACACCTGGCTGCGTAAGGAGAACCTGCCGGGCTTCTTCCCCTTTACCGGCGGGGTTTTCCCCTTGAAACGAACCGGAGAGGACCCGACCAGGATGTTCGCTGGCGAGGGCGGCCCAGGCCAGACCAACCAGCGATTCAAACTGCTCTCGGCCAACTACGCGGCCAAACGGCTCTCCACCGCCTTCGACTCGGTCACACTCTACGGCTGGGATCCCGATCTCCGCCCTGATATCTACGGCAAGATCGGCACTGCCGGGGTGTCCATCTGCACGCTTGACGATGTCAAGCTGCTCTACAGCGGTTTTGATCTCCTGGCCCCCACCACCTCGGTGTCGATGACCATCAACGGCCCGGCGCCCATCATCCTGGCGATGTTCATGAACACCGCGATCGACCAGCAACTCGAAGAGTTTACCGAAAAACACGGCCGCCGTGCCGATGCAACGGAAACAGCCAGGATCCGGGCGACGGTACTCAACAATGTCCGCGGCACCGTTCAGGCCGATATTCTCAAGGAAGACCAGGGCCAGAACACCTGCATCTTCTCGATCGAGTTCGCCTTGAAGATGATGGGCGATATCCAGGAGTTCTTTATCGCCAACACGGTGAGAAACTTCTATTCGGTGTCAGTGTCGGGCTACCATATCGCCGAGGCCGGCGCCAACCCCATCACCCAGCTGGCCCTGACGCTCTCCAACGGTTTTACCTACGTCGAGTACTACCTGTCCCGGGGCATGGACATCAATGACATCGCCCCGAACCTCTCCTTTTTCTTTTCCAACGGCATGGACCCGGAATACACCGTGATCGGTCGGGTGGCCCGCCGCATCTGGGCCGTGGCTATGAAAATGCGTTACGGCGCCTCCGAGAGGGGTCAGAAGCTGAAATACCATATCCAGACCTCGGGGCGGTCACTGCATTCCCAGGAAATCCAGTTCAACGATATCCGCACCACCCTGCAGGCCCTCTGCGCCATCTATGACAACTGCAACAGTCTGCACACCAACGCCTATGACGAGGCCATCACCACCCCCAGTTCCGAGTCGGTACGGCGAGCCCTGGCCATCCAGCTGATCATCAACAGGGAGTGGGGCCTGGCCAAAAACGAGAATATGCTGCAGGGCAGCTTTATCGTCGAGGAACTCACCGACATGGTCGAAGAGGCGGTGCTCGCCGAGTTTGAGCGGATCAGCGAGCGGGGCGGTGTTCTCGGGGCGATGGAAACGGGATACCAGCGCAGTCGCATCCAGGAGGAGTCGCTCTATTATGAGCGACTCAAGCATTCCGGCGAATATCCGATCATTGGCGTCAACACCTTTCGTAATCCAAATGGCGACAGTACCAACGCCACCCTCGAGTTGGCCAGGGCCACCGACGAGGTGAAGCAGGACCAGCTCAACCGGTTGGCCGCTTTCCACAGCCGGCACGCCGATCAGGCCGGCGAAGAGTTGCAGAAGTTGAAAAACGTCGCCTTGAGTGGGGGCAACATCTTCGCCCAGATGATGGAGACGGTCCGGCACTGCAGCCTCGGCCAGATAACCGCTGCCCTCTATGAGGCGGGCGGCCAGTACCGTCGCAATATGTGACAGCCTTCTCCACTTCCGGGGCAGAATCACCGCCCTGCCCCGGTGGAGCCGAGAGCCGACCTGGGGACCTTGGCCACAACAGGCAACCCGGGGCGAACCAGGCGAAACGAAGAAGTCGCAGACACCACCAAAACCCGGATCTGATGACAGATTCGGGTTTGCTCTTTTTTTCCTCTGTTTTGTTATAATTCGATCTCTTCGCCAAACTCCATGACCCGAGCCGTCCTGCCAAAGGCTTCGACCTTGCTTTTAAATTGCTGAGGATCGGCCTGGATGACCGGAAAGGTGTTGTAGTGCATGGGGATAGCCACCTTGGGGTTGGCAAGCTCCACCGCCTTGACCGCATCGTCGATTCCCATGGTGAAATTGTCGCCGATGGGCAAAAGCATATAGTCGAGGGGGGTCATCTCACCAATCAGCTTCATGTCATAAAAAAGACCTGTGTCGCCGGTATGGTAGAGACTCTTGCCGTCGATAGTCAACACCACCCCGGCGGGCTCGCCGGCATAGCCGCCCTCCGGCGTGCTCGAGCCATGGTGGGCGATGGTGAATTTCAGATGGCCGAACGGGAACTGGTGTCCACCGCCGATATGCATGTTATGGGCGCTAAGCCCCTTGCCAGAACAGTAGATGGCCAGTTCGTTGACGCTGATGACAAGCGAATTGCAACGCTTGCCGATCTTTAGGGCATCACCGAGGTGGTCGCCATGGGCATGGGTGAGAACGATAAAATCCGCCGACACCGCCTCAGAACTCACCGGAGCGTTGGGGTTGCCGTCAAGAAAGGGATCGATGAGTATGGTCTGGCCGGCATCGGTGATGATCTGAAAGGATGAATGGGACAGGTATTTCAGTTTCATGGCTTCTCCTTCACGGTGGGAGGGCTTGTTGTTATCGAGCAGACCGCGACAATACCCAGGCCGGTCTGCTCCTCTCTTGGTTCAGTCCTCCCATGGTAGCGGATTGCGCCAGCCCCGGCAATGCTTTGCGTCATCCCCCTTGCACCACGAACCGGCCAGGTGCAGTCCTGCGTCCTGCCCTACTGTCAATCGCGTTTATGCAGAGTCAAATCTCTTTTCATGCACCATCATTGACCGTTGAAACCTGCAACTCCGCTTTTTTCGTTCGACAGAGCAATATGACGCCCACGGCAAGAGTGAGAGCGACCAGATGAGCCCAGATGATATTCGTCGCTGACTGATGACTCAATATTTCCCAGTGGCAACTCGCCATATAAAAGGCAATAAACGGTGTCTGAATAAATGCGGCAACTCCAAGTTCTATTGCCGCAGTTGATTTATTGTCAGGATCAACCATGCGCAGCAACACCATACCAGTACTGATCGTACCAGTCATCGTACCGTAGATGACAGCGAACCTCTGCACAGCATCAAACTCTTCATTTCTGTAAAAGTACCAACACCCCAAGGTTGTAACAACAGTTACCAGGAGGGCAGAGACGACAAATGGTTTCCAGAAATGCATAACCGAGCCTACCTGAATGGATATAAAAGTGGCACACGCTAAAAAGTCAACGAGCAAACCATTGAGACGAGTCATCGTGTTCCGACAGCAGATAAATTGAACACCGGCCACATTCAGTATTTTCCGGGCCAGCATGCCCGCGCCCATAGAAATGACAAAAAACAACCCCCAGACCGTTTGCATCAAACCAGGAGGCGCAAAATTCTCCAGTACCTTAAAAAAACAGAGAACCACGAGATAGAGAACGAATCCCAGAGCGACATGAAAACTCAACGTATCAAGGCTGGTGGGATGGGTGGTCTGTTGTCCTGAAGCAGGCCCTTGTCCCGCCGCATAAATACCAATTTGTTCAACTGTTGTCGGCGATGCGACACAGGGAATGTTTTTCAATTTAGCAAAATAGCGTAATATCGGTATTCCCACAATTACCGCAACAAGATAGCCTAAACTCGATCCGGCCAGAGCAAAACTTTTCACCCCGGTAAGAAAATCGGTATTATTTTCCCAAATTGCGGCGATCGTCAGAGCCTGACCAGGACCATTGTTAAAACCAAGCACATTTAACAACCCTAGACTCGCAGGAGCGTTATCACCGGTATTCTGCAGCAAGAGACCGCCGAGAATCACAATAATAAAACAGAGAGAGGTGATACTCATCATGACTCCTGCGGTCCAGAACTGACGACGTACCGCCGCCTGTCCCGTGTTGCGGTTGTCTGCTGGACGTTGCAGACCAAGAAAAATCCATGTAAGATTAAAAAGATGGTAGATAAAAATATGGAAAGATTGTGTTTGTACTCCGAGCCCTAAAAAGGAAAAAAGATCGAGTGAGTTGGCAACAAAACCCGTGACTCCGCCAAGAATGCAAGCTGGTATGAGATATTTTCTAAAAAAGGAAACCTTAGCGCGTAGTATCACACCGATTAATAAAAATAAGGCCACCCAGGCAAAAACCAGGAGAGGTTCCATAGTAATTGGGGCACTTTTCATAATATGGTTCCTTTATTATATGCATTAGTATTGAAATGACGCGTTCAGATTTTCAAATTATGAACGGCTCATCGACAATAAAACTCTCCTTGCTCCCGTCGCCGTTTTGAAACACAGCATGATAAAATTAATTCTTGATATATCTTTGGACACTTAAGGCGGCAATTGTTCCATCGGCAATCGCAGTCGTAATTTGACGATACATTTTCTGATTGATGTCACCGGCACTATACACTCCCGGTACATTTGTACTCATATCCAGTCCAGCAACAATATAACCTTGATTATCCAAACTAATTACATCTTTAAACAGTTCATTGTTAGGTTTTTGCCCAAGAAAAACAAAAATCCCTTCGACCTCAATTTGTTGCCGATCTCCTGTATTGACATTTTCAAGCAGCACCGATTGTACTTTTCCATCGCGCAAATGAACGTCAACGATTTGGGTTGATTTAAATCCTTGCGCCTTGCCGCTTTGCAGCAGTGCATCCTGACTACTTTGTGCTGCATAATATCGTTCCGTCGCTTCAATAATAAAAATGTACCCAACCCCTAAATGCAGCAAATATAAACTCTCATCGAAACCACTGTTACCACCACCAACTACTACTATTCGTTTCCCTTTATAAGGACCTCCATCGCAAATAGAGCAGTAATGTATCTGGTCACATTCTTTCTCGATATTTAGAGGTATAGGTTTTCGTCCAGTGCATAATATGATGGCTGAAGCACAATAAACCGCCTCATCGGTCTCAATCATTTTTTCCGTTTTTTTCAAATTAAGTCGCTCTATTTCACACACCTCTTCCACATCTATAGCAAGCGAGTCGACATGCGCCCGCATGGTTTTCATCAGTTCCATTCCATGAATAGATTGAAAGCCAGGATAATTTTCGACCAACCAGGTCGAATTCACGAGACCACCGGTTATATCTTTTTCCAGAATGATAGTTTTAAGATTAGCCTTTGCTGCATATATGGCAGCTGTCATACCAGCAGGCCCACCACCTAAAATAATGAGATCATAACAGTACCTCTGCTTCATCCCACTCACCTCTGTGTCTGTTTATAGAATTCGAGCATTTCTCTGGGATTCATCAGACCAGCTTTTTTATTTATGACGTGCCCATTTTTTATGATAAGTACCGTTGGAACTCGTTCCACTTCTAATGCCTTCATCGCCACGTTGTCACGTTCACTATCAAGACAGTAGAAGGCCACATCACTTACTTTCTTGGAAAATTTTTCAAGGACTTTTTCCATATTTTTACAATGGGGGCATAGATTTTTAAAAATGAGTAATACACCATACTGAGTATCCGCGATAACATGGGCAAATGTTTCATTAGTGAGCTGCGTAAACATGACGTCACTCCTCATTTTTCTATATGGGGAGATCTTTATTGAATCTCCCCTGTAGAATTTTACTTATGATGTTCTCAATTCACCGATAAACAGTTTGAGTTTTTGCATCATTTCTTTTGCGACTTCTGGTTTCTCTTCAATAATATTCTTGAGTTGAAACTGGTCGTTTTTTCGATTGTAGAGTTCATCTTTTGCCGGTATTTCCACTTCACTTCCAGGAGTACAAGTCCACATTTCCTCATTCTGAAGGCTCTTGGTGTATTTCCCTCCTCCACCACCGGAGGCGTCGTATATTTTTGTCAAAGCTTCATCAATATCACTCACTTCGTTAAGCCAGTGAATGTAGCTGAAATCTTCAGTTATCATAGACCACGAAAAACCATAGTAGCCAGCTATGGCAAAGTCTCGAAGTTTTTCTTTCTGCCCTTTGATAAGAGGGATGAGACTCAAGCCTTGCATCTCTTCACCTGTTGGAGCATTCATATCGGCACCACCATAATAAATGGGGTCGTTGCCGGTTCCTAACCAATCAAGAATGGTCGGAGCAACATCAACAGACTGAACAAATGATTTCACTTTTTTCCCCGCACCAACACCAGGAATACGGACAATCATCGGTATATGCGCCAATTCTTCATAAGGCCATGGCCGACATTTTCTCATGATGCCGTGACCATGCTCACCATTACCAAGAGGCTGACCGTGATCAGATGTGAGAATTATCATGGTGCTGTCCCAGAGGCCTTGTTTTTGGATTTTATCGAGCAATTTTCCGACCCATTTATCGACCAGAGTCACCTTTTCTGCGTAGAGGGCGCGGATATGTTTGAGATGCTCTTCAGTGTACATATCGGCGACTTCACCCATAGGTGGGAGAATCATCGGCTTTCCTTTATAGTCAGGGTCATATGGACATGGTCTCCCCTCCCATACTGAAGAAGGGTCCCAGGGTTCATGAGGATCAAACGAATCAACCCACAACATAAAAGGATAATAGGGATCAACTTTATTTTCGATATAGTCGATCGCGCCCTTCATAACCTGAGCACAATAACTGTCACCATCATCTCTCCATCTTTCTTTACGAGCCAGATAACATTTAAGTTCTTCAGTCACAAATTTGCTCATTGTGTCTCGTAATTTCCCGTTTTCATCATAGAGAGCTTTGTCTTCAACAAAGTCTTCGACGTTGAATTGGGGATGCTCTTCACCTATATGATGATAATGGTCCAATTCATGACCATGGAAAAAAGATACATAATCAAAGCTACGAGAATATCCATACTTGGGCATACGCATTGGTGCTGTGTCATAAACTAAGGCCGTTTGCACCTTTCGTCCCCACATGATATCGGCAACTGTCGTATCATCATAATCCAGAGGGCCCCAGCCCTTTGATGGAAGAGTGTAGCGGCCAGTCAGCATGGCTCTTCGGCATGGGATGGTTGGTAAACCTTCCGTATACGCATTTTCGAATACCGTTCCCTGTTTTGCTAAGCGATCGATGTTGGGAGTTTGTATCCAGGTATTTCCATAACAGCCAAGATAATTAAATTGAAGGGTATCCAACATGATAAACACTACATTTTTATGTTGCGATTTAGTCATTTGCTCTCTTTTACTTTTGATGTTTGATATCACCGGAAACACAAAATATTATGTGTTTTCAGCTAAGGGTTTGAAAATTTGCAGAAGAATGTTTTTTTCCAACGTTAGACAAACAGTTAAAATATGTCCATTGACTTCCATTGCTGGCATTTGCTCTGCCAACCCCATTCTATAAATTTCAAGATGTTCATCTATAGGTATGACCTGCGCATCAATGTCATAACTCCGCATTACGCTATTTATATTTATACAAGCCTTTCTTAACCGAACCATATCTGCATCAAACACACGTATTCTCAGTTTATATTTCTTCATTTTAACACCTCATCTCTTTGGCTGTTCCAAGCAATTTAAATGCCATCAATGTCAATCATATTGTTCATAAACGTAACTCATAGACATAATGAATAAATGCAGCATAGAATACAACTTATTACCAAACATTCGAACGACACATTCCTGCAAGTGTTCAGATATGAACACCTTCTGTCGCAATTTACGACACAACATTGTTCGTATACGAACACAACAAAAACGTAAACGTTCACCAGCACCCCATTTTCGTCCGATCAGGCCTCCTCACAGAGCAAACTCTTGGGCAACGGCCCGCTTGAACGAATCTGGAGTACTGGATAAACGTTTACACGGATCCGGGTTACGGAACATTCCCGGTATCATCGGTGAACGATTACACAAAAACAGAGAATATTGGGAGACAATGACGGTCGGTCAGTACTCACCAGAGCTGGTCAGCGGAGAGGTCCGGAAAGAGGTGGAGAAAAAATGGAGAAGATTTGAGATATTATTGAGGTGAGATTATAAAGGGATAATCATATTTTAATATTATGAGAGTAAACTGAAAAATCAGTCCTGAATTTCCGCAGATTTATGCTGTGCTGGTGGTAGTGAACATATTCCAGGGTGAATTTACCTACTCCCCAATCAGATAGAAATTCAGTTGGTTATCATTGATACTGGACAACCTCTCTCAAGCACGATATAATGGCGCCAGATTGTATCTA
>JBKEBZ010000011.1:0-3218 GCA_047973425.1 Desulfopila sp. | reverse complement strand
CTATCAAAACTTCAAGCAACGGAATTCAGGAGCCCAAAGTACAATTTTTTTCAGATTAATGAGGCTCGAAAAGACTGCCGTGAAATCATGGGAAAGCTCGCAATCCAGCTACCAGCAAAGGTTTTCGGCATAAAGCCGGTTGAAAACGTGCGGTGATTTTGTAGGCACACGCCATTTTTTTGCCTCACCCGCAAACCCGCTCTCTGTATGGCTTGGCGACGAGGCGCGTTTCCACAGACCGCAAACCCAGGTGTGGGTACTGGGTCAAAATGATCGTTTTCGTGGCGATCGGTTGGCGTATAACTCTTTGTTATATTACGATTAACTCTATTGGCACAGCAGTTGCTTCATAGGGGGAGAGCAGACAGCTTCATGCTGCTTTCATTCAGTGGTGATCCAGGAGTGTTGCATGTGGTGACCGAGCAGAGCGAGGTTCCCCAGAACAATTCATTCGACAAGGAAGGTGCGACTATGGCAATTCGTGAGGAAGTCTATGGTTATTTTATCCCCAGCGTGACCCTGATCGGTATCGGCGCAGCCAAGGAGATTCCGGCAAAGATCAAGGCCCTTGGTGGCAGCAAGCCGCTGATTGTCACCGACAAGGGTATTACCGGCGCCGGCATCACCAAGCAGGTCACCGACCTGCTCGATGCGGCGGACATGTCCTATGTGGTCTATGACGAGACCGTGCCGAACCCCACCGACAACAACGTCCATGGCGGGGTGGAGATCTACAAGAGCCAAGGCTGTGACAGCCTGATCACCCTGGGTGGCGGTTCGTCCCATGACTGTGGCAAAGGTGTCGGCCTGGTGATCGCCAACGGCGGCACCATCCACGACTACGAGGGGGTGGATAAGTCGACGAAGCCGATGCCCCCCTATGTGGCGGTCAATACCACTGCCGGTACGGCCTCGGAGATGACCCGGTTCTGCATTATCACCGACACCAAGAGAAAGGTGAAGATGGCGATCGTCGACTGGCGCTGCACTCCCGGCGTTGCCCTCGACGATCCGATGCTGATGATGGGCATGCCCCCGGCGCTCACGGCCGCCACCGGCATGGATGCCCTGACCCATGCGGTGGAGGCCTATGTCTCGACCATCGCCACGCCGATGACGGATTCCGCGGCGGAAAAGGCCATCGAATTGATCGCCACCCACCTGCGGGCGGCGGTGGCCAACGGCAGCGACATCGTCGCCCGGGAGGGTATGTGCTATGCCCAGTATCTGGCCGGCATGGCCTTCAACAACGCCAGTCTTGGCCATGTCCATGCCATGGCCCATCAGCTTGGCGGCTTCTACGACCTGCCTCATGGAGAGTGTAACGCCATCCTGCTGCCCCATGTCAGCCGCTTCAACCTGATTGCCAAGATGGAGCGTTTCGCCAGGATCGCCGAGTTGCTGGGCGAGAACACCTACGGGCTCTCCACCCGTGACGCGGCGGCGCAGGCCATCGAGGCCATTCAGAACCTCTCGGCCGATATCGGTATCCCCGCCGGGCTGATCGAGCTTGGTAAACGCTACGGTAAAGAGGTGAAGGCCGAGGACATCGCCACCATGACCGGCAATGCCCAGAAGGACGCCTGCGGCCTGACCAATCCGCGCCGTCCCACCGACGCCGACGTCAAGGCGATCTATACCGCCGCCCTGTAACGGGTATTGAAAACGCGCCGGCACGGTAAGATGGTTTTCCGTGCTGACGCGTTGCATAGCCATCCGTGACCTGTTGCCAGGTCTTCTCCCTCACGACATTCTGCGTTATACTCCAGCCTTTTTCCAAACAAGTACGGCCGTGTTGACTGCTGCTGTAATCGAGACCATATCACCCTCGATTGCAAGATAACGTTCTTGGATTTGCCCCAGCCAAGTCGGATTCATACTCACCTTCATCTGATGGGTCAACGTTTGCTTTTCTTCATCGACACGATACCATCCCGCATAGGCCATATATCCAGCAGCCGCGGCCGCCATCTCCTCTGGTGTGCCTTTATGCAGGTCTCCACTTTGGTACACCGGACGACCAGAGGCCGTCAACTGGGCCGAAACGAAACCGTCAGCGGTGTATATCAAAAAGCCTTCGCAATCTTTGCCCAAGGGGAAATATTCTTTTCCCTGTTCATCCTTCATCGTGTATTTGACCAGTTGCCATGTCCCGATGAGACGATCTTGTAATGATTCAGCCATAAATAATTGCTCCTATTGGAAAAAAATGAAAAAACAGGGACAGAAAAACAGGGACAGACCACGTTTTCAAGAGTCGAGATATGCCCAGGTTTTTCTTGGTCTTCCCGGTTGTTGCGGTTGTAGAATCGTTTTCAGTCGGTATCGATATCATCGAATAAAGGATCTTGATTCAAACGGGCGGTTGGTGCGGGTTGCACTTTGCAGTTTGTTGTCTGCTTGACCATTGCCGGGTAGAATGAAATCGGTATAGATTTATCCGAAAATCGTCAGCACGGAAAATTCCTTTACCGGGGCGACGATTTTCATGGTTCGTTGTGGCTGAGGCTTTCTGGTCCAGCCATGCTGGTTTATATGAAACTCGCCAGGGCGGAAAACTCTGTTACCGCGCCGAGGAGTTTCATGGTTCGTTGTGGCTGAGGCTACCTGGTCCAGCCGTGCTGGTTAGATGGCTTTGTCGGGATCTCCAGGCCAGGGAGTGTCGAGGTTGATGGACTCGTAAAAACTCCGATTCTACTTCGTTGTAGGTCACAAACGACCATTCGATGTACCATATGTACTACCAAATTGCCGTTTGCGACCTACGCCTCGTATAGCAAGGTTTTTCCCGAGCGCATCTCGGTGGAACATTCGACTTTTTACGAGAGTATCACCCTTGTACAGGTCGGCTAGGCGTACTTGAAGCCATGAAGTCACTTCCTGGTCTTCCGCACTTCTGTAAGCACCTTCTGGGCGCTTCTGCCAACCTCCGGGGCGACCTTGGCGCTGAGAACCGCAATGAAATTTTCCATTTGTGCCGAGGTAAAACCGGTGTTCATGCAGACATTCCCGTTTTAATGGAGCAACTTACTATTTGGGCAGCACCGGGCCCCCCTTCGCCGCCCTCATCCTGCCAGGTTGCCGTTGTACAGCTTGCCGCTGGCTCAGACTCGTGGAATTTTCAGCCATTCGGATCAGGAGTTCACTATCACAGGCTGAATTTCCGGTAAACAGCACGCACCACACCGGTTCGCCCTTCCAGATAATTTTCTGGAAGG
>JBKEBZ010000070.1:0-28779 GCA_047973425.1 Desulfopila sp. | reverse complement strand
GAGGTTGTCACCGCTGCCAACCCGCACCAGCTTGCCTTTTCTGCCCTGATCGAGCAGCCGGGGAACGAGATGCGGGTCTTTCGGCCCCCAGACAAGATGGGGACGAATCGCACAGGTGGCAAGGGTTTGGTCGTTGGCGGCAAGAACCTCTCTTTCGGCCATTATTTTACTTCTGGCATAGTTGCAGAGAACGTTGGCCGAATAGGGCAGCGACTCATCGCCACCGCCAATACTGTCGCCGGCAAAGACCACCGACGGGGTGGAGGTGTAGACCAGGGCTGGCACTCCACCATTGCGACAGGCCGTCAGTACATTGGCGGTACCCTGAACGTTGATGGATTCATAGCTCGACCAGCTCCCCCAGATACCAGCCAGGGCGGCGACATGGAAAACGGTATCCGCCCCGCTGACGGCCGTTTCGATACAGGCCAGATCGCGGATGTCACCCACCAGGCACTGGACCCCCAGCGCCTCCAGGGCTCGATAACGGTTCCGGCCAATCACCTTGACCTCGGCCCCGTCGGCAAGGGCCTGCCGGACAATGGCCTGGCCGACGAAGCCACCACCGCCGGTTACCACAACCTTTTTCATGAGCGCACCCGCAGTTGTCGAGCCGCCCAGACGGCCAGCTTTTCCCTGAAAATTTTTGCATTATGACGGATATCCACCGGGAAGCGGCGATGGATGAGAAAACAGGTGATGCCCGAGGTCAAGGAACTGGCCGCGGCCAGCTCCTCGACCTCGGCCAGCAGTTTTGTCTTCGTGCCGCGATACCCCTTCACCGGCTCGACGATCATCACCGGTCTCGGGTAGCACTCACCCTTCTGCCGGACCCCGACCAGCGCCGACCGGTACACCGCCGGGTGCTCATTGACGATCGCCTCGCAGGGGATGGTGTACAGAGTGCCTGACGCAGTGACCACCCGATGCGCCCTGCGGCCGCAAAACCAGAGCCGGCCAATATCGTCGAGATAGCCGGTATCTCCCAGACGATGCCAGAAACCTTGACCGTCCGGATCGGCTATCTTGGCGAGAGCGGTCTCCCGGGGATTGTTCTGGTAGGCCCTGGTCACCACGTCACCCTGAACGATGATTTCGCCGATTTTCCCCGTCGCCAACATCCGCGCCTCATCATAGAGCGCCACAGGCTCGTCCTGCACCGCCATGATCCGCACCCGGATACCGGGCAACGGCCGGCCCACACAGGTGCCCTCACCCCGGCGGCTGCGGGGCCAGGTGGACTGCAGAATCTCTTTTGCCTCCATGGAGACGATGGGCAGACTCTCGGTGGCCCCGTATGGGGTGAAGATCCGGGCGTTATCCGGCAGAATGGCGGTCATCCGCTCGAGCAGATCGCCCGGCACCGGAGCCCCGGCCATCAACACCTTCCCAAGAGAGTTCAGCCTGATGTTCCGATGAAGACAGTATCTGCTGACCACGTTCCAGATAGCTGGTGAGCCAAAGGAGTAGGTGACGCCATACCGTTCGATCGAGCCGACGAATCTGGCCGGATCGACGGCCGCTGGCCGGGTCGGATCCATGTCGGGAATCACCGAACAGGCCCCAAGCGAGGCGGAGAACAGCGCGAAAAGGGGAAATGCCGGCTGATCGATATGATCGCCATCGATACCATAGTAGTCGCGAATCCGCGCCAGCTGTGCGGCGAAGATACCGTGCTCGTAACGCACCCCCTTGGGCGGCCCGGTCGACCCGGTGGTAAAGATAATGGCGGCCAGATCATCGGCGGTCGGCGCGTAGACCGGAAACGGCGCCGGAGCAGCGTTCAGCTGCCCTCGAATATCCGGACCGAACAGGCCAAGGGAGTTGCCGCAGCAAAACCAGCGTTTGACGGTCGTAAAGGTCCCGGCGGACAGCGCGGCGAAGAGTCTCGCCTTCGGCACCCCGATAAACACCGTGGGTTTTACCCCGGCGATGCAGCGCAAGAGGTTCCTATAGCCCATTCCAGGATCGATGAGAATGATGGTCACCCCGAGTTTGAAGAGCGCAAAGGCCAGACAGATGAAATCGGCGGATGGGCTCACCATCAACATGACCCTTTCGCCGGGCCCCACCCCCTGATCGCGCAGATAGGCGGCAAAGCCATCGGCCCGACCGTTGAGTTGGGAAAAACTCAGCCGCCGGCCGGTTCTGGCCTCGATGACACCCGTTTTATCGCCGTGCAGGGCCGCCACCTCGGCCAGGGTCTCGGCTATATTTACCGTCATGTCTCTCTATTACCTTGCGAACTCGATATTTTGTCCAACCCACTGCTTGCGACCTGGACACCACCCTGCTCACCTCGGGGCCAAGAGAAGAAAATCCGCTATTCGCTGCCCCGCTTCCTCGCTCTTGTCCTCGAGAACATAATGACCAGCATCGGCGAAAAAACAGTGCTCAGCCTCGGGAAAACGGCGCAGCCACTCCTGGTAGATCGGGGTGTTGAAACAGAAATCCTTCCCCCCCCAGAGGATGAGCATGGGGATAGACTGCTGCCGGAGAAGGGGCAGCCCCTGTTCCGTACGTACCAGTTCCGCATAGCTCGGATGAGCCGGTGTCATTGGAATATCCCTCACGAAGGCGGCAATGGCTACCCGGTTTCGCCAACTATCGTAGGGGGCGAGATAGGCTGCGGCGACATCCTTTTCCAGCGGCCGTCTTACCGCCATAAACGTCGCCGGCCAGGCGAAACCATTGCAGGCCCTCACCAGAAAAGGCCCAAGAAATGGCCAACGGCAGATGCGGATGCGCCATGGCAGCCGGCGCGACCGGAAGGCGGCGGTATTCAACACCACGATTTTCGCCACCCGCTCCGGATACCTGGTGGCAAGCCCCATACCAATCGCTCCGCCCCAGTCATGCACGACGAGCGAATAGTCGACGACCATCAGAGAGTGCAGCAGCGCCTCGAGATTGTCGGTGTGCTGGCGCAGGGTATAGTAGCCAGAGTTCTGCGGCTTATCGGAGAGTCCGCAGCCGATGTGATCAAGGGCGATCACCCGGTGATTGGCCGACAGGCGGGTGATGAGACGTCGAAAATAATAGGACCAGGTGGGATTGCCATGGACCATGACCACAACCGGCCCGTCCCCCACATCGATATAATGCATCCTGTGCGGACCAAGCTGCAGAGAGTGCGAAGGAAAAGAATATTCAGGGTACACCGGGAAATAACGCCTCATCGTAAAAAGAACTGGACACTGTCTCGGGTTCATCCAGAAGATGAATACGAGACAACGGACCGCACTGTTTGGGCCGCCCGCGGGCAGAAAAACCTACCAAAAAGGAAGAAACGGTGTCAACCTTTTTACCCGACATCGAACCCGGGCCTCTCTCCGCCTGGCAGTTTATCCGAAAATCGCCAGTGCAAAAAGCTCTGTTGCCGCGCCGGGGAGTTTCATCGTTTGTTGTGGCTGAGGTTACCTGGTCCAGCCATGCTGGTTAGACCCGGAAATTTGCCCCCAACATCCCCAACCCTTCGACCAGCGCTTTCGCACTCCATTGTACCAGAAAACACGATTCTAAAAAATATACAATTACAGTTACAAGAGTGATAACAACGACAAAAACCTAACATTTCCACAAATTCGTTATTTTTTTCCAACAAAAGTGTTGCCAGATTATTCTTTATATGCTAATTCGCCACTATCGTCCCGTTTTTAAAGAGGTAGATGCCTGCATACGGAGTGGTATATTCGGGCAACCGATGGGTGTCGCGCGCCTCTGTGTAAGGCGGCAGATGGCAGACCAGCCGCATCCGGCTGGAAAATTATTATGAGGTTCCAAAGGGCCCTGACTGCAAAAGGAGTGGTTACAATGGCTGAAGGTACAGTGAAGTGGTTTAATGATGCAAAAGGTTTTGGATTCATCGAACAGGACGGGGGTCCTGATGTATTCGTTCATTATTCCGCTATCAAAGCAGACGGCTTCAAGTCTCTCGAAGAGGGTGCACGCGTGAGTTTTGAAATCATCGATGGCCCCAAGGGACCCGCTGCCGACAATGTCGTCAAGGCGAAATGAGCCTGACAAACGCTCTATTTCGTCCCCAAAGCCCTGCATTGCATGATGCAGGGCTCTTTTTTTTCTTGCAGAGGCTGGGCCAAGGTAAGCGAGCGCAGCGAAACTCCGTAGAGCTTGATCCACGGCATAACATCAACCCTTTGGTCAGGGACCAAAGCTCTCCGCGCTGACGAGTTTTGGATGAACGGATAGAGAATATCCACCAGACACAGCGTAAACGTTCACCAGCACCCCATTTTCGTCCGATCAGGCCTCCTCACAGAGCAAACTCTTTTCCTGGCAGCCAACGCCGCAACTTGCCAGCCACTACATGGCGACGATGGGCAGGTACTGGGGTGTCCAGCGCATACGGGTCAGCAGTTTCCACATTCGTGACTCTTCATTCTGATGCTGGAAGGTCGAGAATACGCAGGGACGGCTCACCCCTCGCCGCACCGCGCACATGGCCACCGCCTGGGCAACCTTGTTGCTGACCTGCTCCAGATCACCGACAGCGGGCAGCAGCTTTCCCTTATCCAGATCTTCCCTGCTGACGTGGTCCGCCACCGCCCTGGCGGCGGCGGTGAAGAATTCGGGCAGAATTTCTCGAGCGCCAGAGGCCAGTACTCCCAGCCCTACGCCTGGAAAAATCAGGGCATTGTTGCCCTGACTGACATAACAGGTGTTGCCCTGGAACTCGAAGCTGTTGAGCGGACTGCCGCTGACGACCAGGGCCTGACCTCCCGTCCAGTCATAGATCCTGCCGGCACACTGCTCGGTCACCTCGGCCGGGCTGTAGAGGGGGATGATGACAGGCCGTTCGGTATTGCCGAGCAGGGCCTTGACCAGCCCCTTCTCCACACAGCCGTCGGTACCCGAAGTGCTGATATAGACGGTGGCCCCGCTCCCCGCGATCGCCTCGGCAATGGATGCCCCTCTCCCCTTGAGCCAGGGGAAACGCTTGGGGTCCTTGGCATAACGCTTGCTGTAATATTCGCCAGCCCGCCGGAGGGTGATAATCCCGTCGCTCTTGGCCAGAAATATACGATCCCTGGCCTCCCGTTCGCTCAACCCCTCTTCCTGCAAGGCGATTTCAAGCTGTTCACAGATCCCCACGCTGCCACAATCATTGCCAAAGACCAAGAATTTCTGGGCTGTGAGCGTGTCGAGCTTGGCCCGCATGGCGGAGAGTACCGCGGCCAGAGCCACCGCCCCCGTCCCCTGGATATCATCGTTGAAGGTAATGATTTCGTCAGCAAAGGCGTCACGGATGCCAAAGCCATTGCTCAAAGAGAGGTTTTCCCACTGGCAGATGGTATCGGGAAACACATTACGGAAGGCCCGGACGAACCGGCCGACGAAAGAGAGATACTCTTCCCCTTTCAAACGTTTGTTTCGCCAGCCAAGGTAACGTTTATCACCGAGCAACTCTTCGTTGTCGGTGCCCACATCGAGGGAAATGGGCAGACAGTGCCACGGGGCGATCCCCCCGCCCTGGGTATAGAGCATCAACTTGCCGAGACAGACGGCGATACCGCCGGCGCCCTGATCCCCCATGCCGGGGATCCCCTGGTTGTCGGTGACCACCGCCACCCGGATATCGCGATGGAGATAACGGCGGAGAATATCCTCGGCCATATCGATATTGCCGGGATAAAAATGCAGGCCATTGGCCTGGCGGTACAGTTCTGAAAATTTCTTCACCGCCAGGCCGATGGTCGGGGTGTAGACAATGCCCATATAGCGCTCGAGATCGCTCTGAATCAGGGCATGGGCCAGAGTGACGTTCCGATCGAACAGGGCGCGGATGAAGATGAACCGCTCGATATCGTCAACCTTTTCATCGACGATCCGCCTGGTGTTTTCCACCTGTTCATCGAGATTTCTATACCCCGGAGGCAGCGACCCCTGCAGCCCCAGCCTGAGCCGTTCCGCCTCGTTGAAGGCCGTTCCCTTATTCACATAGCTGACCGAGCTCACCGCGGTACCGCTGCCATAGACGATAACCTCCCGCGTAGCCCCATATTCATCATATTTGAACTTGAACTGTATTCTCGACATGGTTCTCGACGGGCTCCTTCACTCCGCAATTGACACGTTGACAAGATCAGGGCTTTACCCCATAATGCCGGCCATGGAAACATGGCAGAGCATACTGGCAGACAGTATTACCACTTATGACGAATTGAAGAAACATCTTGGTTGCGACGATCCGGCGATTCGCGATGTCATCGCCACCTACCCGTTGCGGATCAACCCCTATTTTCTCTCGCTCATCCGCCATTGTGGCGACCCACTCTGGCTGCAGGCGGTACCCGATCCGCGGGAGTTGCGCGACACGGTCTGCCAGGCCGACCCTCTTGCCGAAGAGCGGCTCTCTGTCGCGCCACATCTGGTCCACAAGTACCCGGATCGGGCCCTGCTCCTAGTGCACGGCAGCTGCGGCCTGTACTGCCGCTTCTGCACCCGCAAGCGGATGGTCGGCACCGCGAAAATGGCAATCGATGCCAGCGCTCTGCAAAGAGCGTACAGCTATCTGCGGGACAATCCCCAGATCAGAGAGGTGCTGGTCTCCGGCGGCGATCCCCTGTTGCTGGCCGATCACAGGATCGGCGAGATCCTCTCTCAGCTGCGCCGGATCCCCAGCATCGAGGTGATCCGTATCGGTACCAGAGTCCCCTCGGTTCTCCCTATGCGGATTACGCCCCAACTGGTGCGGATCCTCCGCCAGCACCACCCGCTCTTTATCAACACCCACTTCAATCATCCGCTCGAACTGACCAACCAGGCACGGCGGGCCTGTGCCATGTTGGCCGACGCCGGCATCCCTCTTGGCAGTCATACGGTCCTCTTACGGGGGATCAACGATGACGCCGACACCTTGAAAGCCCTGTTTACCGGCCTGTTGCGAATGCGGGTCAAGCCATATTACCTCTTTCAGGCCGATCTGGCCAGAGGGACCGACCATCTCCGCACCCACAGTACAACGGGCATCGCCTTGATGCGGCAGCTGATCGGCCATATCTCGGGTATGGCCGTGCCGACCCTTGCCCTCGATGCCCCTGGCGGCAAAGGCAAGATTCCCCTGACCCCCCAGTACATCGTCGAGGGCGGCAAGGAGTTGCGCTTTACCAATTATCTCGGCGAGAGCTGCACTTATCCCGAGGTCGAAAATTCGCTTTAATCACGTAATCCCCCCAGCTTCGACCTCTTCTCCGCCACAGATACCGGCAAGGAAAAAGTGATACAATTCCTTGATTTCTCTTTTTTTCTGGCGCTATAATGAACTGATTTTCATTATCACCCTTCAACATTCCTCTCTTTGCCGATACCATCATGGAAAAAGAAGAAATCCTCAGGAAAGTGATCAACTCTTCAGGCTTACCGACTCTACCCAGCGTCGCTTCGAAGTTGCTGTCGCTGATGGCCAAACAGGATACGCCGTTGGCGGAAATCGCCGATCTGATACGCCAGGATGTCTCCCTGTCCGCCAAGCTCCTCAAGGTCGCCAACTCCGCTTTCTACAGTTTTCCTCAACAGATCGGCTCGATCAGGCAGGCCGTTTCGTTGCTGGGCGTCAATGCCGTCTGCAGTCTGGTCCTGTCGTTTTCCTTTCTGAGCATGAAACGGGGCAACCGCAAATCCGTCTTCAATTTCGAGAAATTTCGAGAACATGCCCTCGCCGCTGGAGTCGGAGCCAAGCTGATTGTCGACACCCTGGACAAAGCCGATATCGATGAGATCTTTATCTGCGGACTGTTACAGAATATGGGCGAGCTGGTGCTGGTCGAGGCCTTGCCCCAGGAGTACGAAGAGATCGTCTTGATTACCAGCAAGGAAAGAAGAGATCTCTGCGACGTGGAAATGAGCCGGCTGGGCATAACCCATGCCGAAATCGGCTACCACGTGGCCAGGCACTGGGGCTTCCCGGAAGCGCTGCAGCTGTCGATCCTCTATCACCACGACCCTCGTCGGTATCAGGGCGACAACAAGAGGATGCGGCAGATGATCTGTGCGGTCTACCTCTCCGATCTGCTGGTCAATATCCTTTTTTCCGATACACCCGAGAGTTATCACACCAGGTTTCGCGAAGAGGCCAAGTCCATCCTGGGGCTGACCAACAAGGAGATCGACGCGATTCTCTCCGATCTCCATCTGCAGGTCGAACAGAGCGCCAGATATTTCAATCTGAAAATCAACAACCCCAAATCCGTTCAGGAAATACTGCAGGAAGCCAATATCCGCCTGAGCCTGATGAATCTCGACTATGCCCAGATGAACAAGCAGCTGGTGCTGGCCAAGATCGCCCTTGAAAAACTCACCAGAGAGCTCGAAGAAAAAAACAGGATGCTCGACAACCTGGCCAATATCGATGGCCTGACCGAGGTCTGTAATCATCGCTGCTTCCAGATCACCCTCGAGCAGGAGATCAGTCGGGCGATCCGCCGCGATTATTCGCTCTCGCTCATCATGATCGACATCGACCACTTCAAGGAGTTCAACGACAAGTACGATCACCAGACCGGCGATTTCGTGCTCAAGTCTTTTGCCACAACCATCAAGGCACGGCTGCGCAATTACGATACCCTGGCTCGTTACGGCGGCGAGGAATTCGTCGTTATTTTACCGGAAACAAACGAAGAAGAGGCGGTCATCGTGGCGGAAAAACTGCGTCAGGTGGTGGAAGAACATATCTTTGCCGACAACAGGAACGAGTATCGACTCACCGCCAGCTTCGGGGTCACCTCATGTCGTCCGGCCACTATCGAAGACTTCAGCAAATCACTCTTTATCAACCAGGCCGACCAGGCGATGTATGAGGCCAAGAGCAAGGGGCGCAACCGGGTCGCCGTTCATGTCCGGAAAAAGAAATGGTACTCTTTTTCGTAGCCAGCATGGCTGGACCAGATAACCTCAGCCACCACTGAAACATCAAACTCTTCGGCGCGGCAACAGAGCTTTCCGCACTGGCGAGTTGCATAGAAAAAACCAGCACCAGGGGTGAGAGAACCCGCTGCCGGGATTTTCGTTGCTGTTGGGCGTGGCTGTCCCCCCGGAGTCGCGTCCCTTGAGGAGCCCGCTTACAGCATATTTTCCGGGTCGCGATCGAGCAGCAGCCGGCAGCTTCCGGCCACCAACTCGGACTGCCGGGCCCGGAGGTGACGGCAGATACCATCGATAAGGTCGACCGAACCGCTTTTTATCATCACCTGCCAACGGTATTTTTTCTTTAGCCGGTCGATCGGCGAAGGCGCTGGACCGAGAATTTCGACCGGCATCTTCGCCCCCGCCACCGTCGCCCGCAAGGCCCCGGCGACCCGGCCAGCGCTCCGCTCCACCTCCTGTTCCGACTCCCCCTGAATATGCAGGACTACAAGGCGTACAAATGGCGGAAAAGACGGATTCCTTCGCAGTTCGAGCTCTTTTTCCACCAGCTGCCGGTAGCTGTGGCTGCGGGCAAAGTCAATGGCATAATGTTCCGGACGCATGGTCTGAATGAAGACCTCCCCCGGCGCATCGCCCCTGCCGGCCCGCCCGGTCACCTGGCTGATGAGCTGGAAGGTCTTTTCCGCCGCCCGATAGTCAGGTATCGACAGGCCGCCATCGGCCCACACCACCCCAACCAGCGTCACCCCGGGAAAGTGATGCCCCTTGGCCACCATCTGCGTTCCCACCAGCACGTCGATCTCCCGGGCCCGCATGAGTTTGAGGGTCCGAAGAAATACGGTTCTGTCCCGGGCGGTGTCGGTATCGAGTCTGGCGATTCGCGCCGTCGGCATCAGTTTGCCCAATTCGTCTTCAACACGCTCGGTGCCGAAACCGACCGTCACCAGTCGGGTCGAACCACAGTTTTCACAGACCGTTTTCTCGGGCAGATGGTAGCCGCAGTAATGACAGAGCAGCTGCTGGCGGGTGCGATGCAGGGTCAGGGTCACATGGCAGTCGCGGCACTGGACCGGCATGCCACACTCCTGGCAGATCACATTGCTGGAGTAGCCGCGGCGATTGAGCAGAACGACACTTTGCCCACCCCGCGCCAGGTTCTTTTTCAAGGCCTCTGCCAGTTGCGGACGAAACAGGCCTCTTTTCCCGGCAGAAGACTGCTGACGCAGATCGATCAGGGTCACCCTGGGCAGCGGTCGGCTGTTGACCCGGTGCTCCATGGTCAACAGCCGGTACTTGCCGGTGAGCGCGTTGTGATAGCTCACCACCGACGGGGTGGCCGAGGCGAGCAACACCACCGCCTGCTGCTGTCTTGCCCGGACAACGGCCAGGTCACGACCATTGTAACGCAGCTTGTCATCCTGTTTGAGACCGCCGTCATGTTCTTCGTCGACGATGATCAGGCCGGGCTCGGCCAGGGGCGCAAAGACCGCCGAACGGGCCCCGATCACGATCTTGCCCTTGCCCTCGAGGGCCAGTGACCATTGGTCGAACCGCTCGGCAGCAGTCAGGCCCGAGTGGAGCAGGACCACCTGATCACCGAAGCGGGAAACGAAATGCGCCTCCAGCTGGGTCGCCAGGGCGATCTCCGGCACGATTACCAGAACGCTGCGCTGCCTGGCGAGCGCCACCGCCGCCGCCTGCAGATAGACCTCGGTCTTGCCGCTTCCGGTCACCCCGTGCAGCAGAAAGGGGGCATAGCCGCCCTTTGTTATCGCCGGGATAATTTCCGCAAGCACCTGCTGCTGGCCCTCGGTGAGGCTGTCGGGGGGTGGAAAAAAGTCGAGCCGCTCCCCCAGCGGGCTGCGAAAAATTCTTCTGTTTTCAGCAATCACCAGATTTCTGGCTAAAAGCGAGCGGAGAGGATTGCCGGCACCGGCATAGAGTTCGAGCAGTTCCTTGCGGGGGGCGCTGTTGTCGGCCGAGCCAGCCTGCAGCCCCTGCAGGTAGAAGAGGGTCTTCGCCTCGGACAACTTGAGCCCGGCTCCCAGGGCCTGGTCCAACTGCCCCCGGTAGTCGGCTATGCGTTCTGGCTCCTCGTCTCCAGTGGCCGGTGGCGCCGGCAGCTCGCGGCCAAGGCGATAACAGACCTCCTGCTTCTCGCGCACCACGTCACTGGTGACGCGCGTATGCAAACAGAGCAGATCCTCAGCGACCAGTCGCCGCACTATCCCGCGCTGACGCCCGCTCCGTAGCAGCTCTCTGGTGGCCGCCGCCGACAGAGAGCCCGTCCGCCTCAGCTGCTTTCGCCATTTTTCGGCCAGGGCGTCAAGCGAGCCGTCCGGGTCTTTTTCGCCACGAACAGTCAGTTCCAGACACTGCACACTCTGGGGGCTGAGGCCGGCCGGCAAAGCGGAACGGATCACCTCGCCCAGCGGGTAATGGTAATAGCTGGCGATCCAGCGAAAGAGCGGCACAAGAGACGGAGGGAACAGGGGCCGTTCATCGAGCAGTTCCTCGACCTCGCGCAGCTTGAATTCACCGGCGACAATGCCATCGTCGGCCAAAATATAGCCGGTGACCTTGCGCCGCCCAAGCGGAACGAGTACCCTTCTTCCGACCAGATGCGCATCGAGACGGTCTTCGGCACCGACCAGGGCCGAGGGCAGACGGTAGGTGAGTGATTGATCGATTGGCGCCGCAACGGCAATTTCCAGCAACATGATGACAGGGTCGTACAATGGTTGTAATACACGGCGCAGAACCGCGACTGGTGCTCATCCAGAAACGGCTAGTTTATCGTTACCTGCACAGCAATACCATAATCTGACCAGAACAGTCATTCACTAATGCATATCCACTATCCCCAGGACCTTCCTGTCGTCGCCCACAAGGAGGCGCTGCGCGAGGCCATTGCCGCCCACCAGGTGGTGATCGTCGCCGGCGACACCGGCTCCGGCAAGACCACCCAGATCCCGAAAATCTGCCTTGAGCTGATGGCCGACTCCGACCGGCTCATCGGCTGCACCCAGCCCCGCCGTATCGCCGCTTCCTCGGTGGCCGCCCGGGTCAGCGACGAGCTGGGGGCTCACGGAGATATCGTCGGCTACAAGATCCGCTTCCACGATTTCACCACGGCCAGGACCCGAATCAAGTTCATGACAGACGGGGTCCTTCTGGCCGAGACCCGCAGCGACCCGCTGCTCAGGCAATATGCGGTGATCGTTCTCGACGAGGCCCACGAACGCAGCCTCAATATCGATTTTCTTCTCGGTTATCTCAAGAAAATCCTGCCCCAGCGACCCGATCTGAAGCTGATCGTCACCTCGGCCACCATCGACACCGCGGCCTTCTCCCGTCATTTTCATCGAGCCCCGGTGGTCAAGGTCTCGGGCAGGACCTATCCGGTCACCGTCCGCCACCAGCCGCCGGCAACGAACGAGGACGAGGGAGACGACAGTTATGTCGAGCGGTGCGCCGAGGCCATCCTCGCCATCTTCACCGACGAGCCCCCCGGTGACATCCTGGCCTTTCTGCCGACCGAGCGGGATATCCGCACCTGTTGCGCCCTGGTAGCGCAGAAGGCAAAAAACGCCGTGGTCCTGCCGATGTTTGGCAGACTGCATGCGGCCGATCAGCACCGGATCTTTCAACGGTTCACCGCCACCAAGATCGTCATTGCCACCAACGTGGCGGAGACCTCGATCACCGTGCCCGGTATCCGCTATGTGGTGGACAGCGGTCTGGCGAGGATTTCATTCTACAATGCGAGGGCCAAGACCACCAGCCTGCCGGTGCAGCGCATCTCCCGGGCCAGCTGCGACCAGCGGAAAGGACGATGCGGCCGGGTCGGCCCCGGCATCTGCGTCCGCCTTTACAGTGAAGAAGATTATCTGGACCGCGAGCCGTTCACCCCACCGGAAATAACCCGGGCGAACCTGGCCGAAGTCATTTTGCAGATGGTCTCCTTGGAACTGGGTAGGCCAGAAGACTTTCCCTTCATCGATCCACCCGGCAAAGGGGCGGTCAGAGACGGCTACCGGCTGCTGCAGGAGCTTGGCGCCCTCACCTTGAGCAATACGCTCACCTCCGCCGGCCGGTTCATGGCCGAAGTACCGATCGATCCCTGTATTTCCCGGATCCTGCTGACCGCCAGAGAGGAAAACTGCCTGCGGGAAATCAAGGCCATCGCCTCGGCCCTGGCCATTCAGGACCCCAGAATCCGCCCGGCGGAAAAGGAAAAGGCTGCCGACGAGGCCCATCGGCAGTTCGCCCACCCCCATTCGGATTTCATGACCCTGCTCAACATCTGGCACCATTTTCAGGACGATCAGCAGCTCGGCCGCTCCTGGTCCAGATTGAAAAGATACTGCACCAGCCATTTTCTCTCGTTCCAGCGCATGCGGGAATGGGTCGATCTGCACGAGCAGCTCTCTGACCTGCTCGAGCGGCGCAGGGAGTTTGCCGACAACGAGGCCGCGGCCTCCTACGAGCAGATCCACAAATCACTGGCATCAGGATTCCTGCGCAACATCGCCGTGAAAAAACAACCCAAACTCTATCAGGGCGCCGCAGGCCGAGAACTGATGATCTTTCCCGGCTCGCACCAGTTTCTCACCGCCGGACAATGGATCATCGCCGCCTCGTTCATCGAGACCAACAGGCTCTACGGCCTGACGGTGGCCACCATCGAACCGGACTGGCTGGAGCCCCTGGCCGCCCATCTGGTCAAATATTCCTGGTCCAACCCCCGCTGGCACAAGAAGAGCGGGCAGGTTGTGGCCGAAGAACAGGTCAGCCTCTTTGGCCTGATCATCGTCACCGGCAGGCGGGTCAACTTCCCCAGGCGCGACCCCAAAAACATCGCCGGCGCCCGGGCGATCTTCCTCCAGGCCGCCCTGGTCGAGGGCCATATCACCGGCAACTACCCCTTTCTCGAGCAGAACCAGGCTCGCATCGACCGCTGGCGCGAGACCGAGAACAAGCTGCGCACCACCGCCTTCGTCCATGACGACAGCACCCTCCTCGCCTTCTACGACGCCCGCCTGCCGGAGCAGGTCTGCGACAGGGCCAGTCTCAACAGGTGGCTCAAGCGTCACGATCACGGGCGGCTGATCATGACCGACGACGATATCCTCCGCAGCAGGCCAGATGACAGGACCCTGGCCGACTTCCCGCCCATGCTCCAGGTCGGCACCCTGGAACTGCAGCTGGAATATGACTTCTCGCCCGGAGACGATGCCGACGGGATGACCGTCCGCATCCCCGCACCGCTGGCCCCGTCCCTGTCGCCCGCCCTGTTCGAGTGGCTGGTGCCGGGTCTGCTCCGCGAGAAAATCCAGTTTCTGATCAAGGGGCTCCCCAAGAATCTGCGCCGCCATCTGGTGCCTGCCAACCTCACCGTCGACCGGCTCCTCGATGATATCGCCCCGTACAAGGGATCACTCTATTCCGCCCTGGCCGCCTCGCTCCACAAGATGTTCCGGATCGCTGTCGGCCACGCCGATTGGCCAGCGGAACTGCCGCCTCACCTGCAGGCCCGTTTTCTGCTCTATGACCTGAACGGTCGTGAGCTGGCAGCGGGCAGAAATCTTGACCAGTTGGTACAGAGCCTGGCGGCGACCCCGTCGATTTCCCCGCCAAAGCTCGATGACGGCACCAGCCGGACCCTGACCCGCTGGGAGGGTTTCACCAGCCGAACCTGGGCCTTCGATGGGCTGCCGGCGACCGTCACCCTCGCAACCCCGCAGGGCGACACCGTCGGCTTCCTCTACCCGGTACTCAACGCCCTGCCGGCGCAAGGCGAGGTGACCATCAGCTTTGTCAACGATCGGCAAGCGGCGCACCAGGAAAATCTCTTCGGGGTGGCCTTCCTCTTTCGGCTGCAGTTCAAAGACGCTTGCCGGAGTCTGAAAAAATTCTGCGAATCGATGCTGTCCGGTCCGTCAGCCCGCTTTCTGCTCGATACCGGCCTGGGCCGTAAAGAGGTGGTCGAACAGCTCATCCTCTTGGTGATACGAGCACTCTTTCCCGCTGTCAACGGCACGATCCCCGACAAACAGCAGTTTTTCGATCAGCTCGCCGCGGTACAGCGACGAGGCTTCTACCAGGAGGGGCAGCGGATTGTCGAAGAGGCCCTGCTGGTGGTCAAGGAACGCAGGGCTGTCCAAGAAAAGCTCAACCACTTCCAGCGACTCGACAAACGCCAACTGGTCTTCACCAGCCAGCGGGTCGCCTCTTTTCAGCACCAGTTACAGGCGTTGGTGCCTGCCGACTTTTTCGCCAACAGCGGGGCGGCCGAACTCGAGGCGACCCGCCGACAGCTGCAATGCCTGGCCATTCGGTTGGAACGCCTCTATACCAACCCGCACAAGGATCAGGAGAAGATGAAGCAGTTACAGCCTCACCTCGACAGCCTGGAACAGATGGAAAGACGAAAATCACAGCTGACCGACGATGCTCTGGCCCTTATAGAAGAGTATCGAACACTGGTTGACGAGTACCGAATCGCTGTTTTTGCCCCCGAGCTGAAAACCCGCCTGCCGGTCTCGGCCAAAAAGCTCAACCAGCACCGGCAGCTGGTCTTAGGCAGATGTTGAAAATTCTTGCCAGCGCCGCAGTCGATCCGACCAAGAGAAGATGAGCCAAAGACGACGCCTCCCCACCAGACACAAGGTCATTGTCGGCCTGTTATGCTGCATGGCGGGGTTGATCATGCTGCACCAGGGCCGGGTCGTGTTCGGCCTGCCGTTGTTCCTTCTCGGTATCGTCCTGATGAATAAAAAATAGACCGAGCGGGCAAAACGACTTCGAAAGCCAGAGTTTGGCTTTTTATCCAAAACCCTTCAGCACGACAGGCTCTGTTACCAAGTCAAAGAGTTTCATGCTTGATGGACTCGTAAAAACCCAGATCTACTTCGTTGTAGGTCACAAACGACAATTCGCTGTACCATATGTACTACCAAATTGTCGTTTGCGACGCTACGCCTCGTATATCAGGGTTTTTCCTGAGCCCATAGAAGTGGTGTCGGCCAAGCACAGACGTACATGTGGTACGCCGAGCAGTGGCCGATCCCGCTGCAACGCAGGAGATCGACCTTTTTACGACGCCATCATGCTTGGCGGGAGTTGAGGAGAACTGGTCCAGCTATGCTGGTTGAGATACAGCCCGTCAGCACGACAAGTGCTGTTACCGAGCCGAAGAGTTTCATGCTTGGCGGGAGTTGAGGAAAACTGGTCCAGCCATGCTGGTCAGCGGAAAATCACCTCACGGAAGAACGAAACCGTGTGCTGCCGCCGCCCGACAATACGTTTCTGCTCTGGAATGAGATCTGTCTGGGGAATCTTCATCACCGTCATCTTGTACTCGATATGTGTCGCCAGCCGGTTCTCCAGATACCAGGCGTAGGTGAGGCCCATCAGCAGACCCGGCGGGGTGAAGCCCTCGTCGCCGTTAATGAGCCTGGTGTAATGACGGCCGGGCGCTATCTCGTGCATCCTGGCAAGCTTGAGGAACTCACCCAGCTGCTCTGAGCTGAGATAACAGGTCCGTTTGTTTTCTCGCTCGATATGGAGATGATAGACCTTGCCCAGAGAAATCCCGTCACTGACCAGGTCGTGCATGCTCTTGCTCTTGGCATAGTTACCTAGAAGCGATTCACCGATGGCGATCAACAGGGCCACCTCGAGCTTGTCCTTGTCGAGGAACTGGTCCTTGCGGATCTTTATCATTTTATCGCCAGGATCGTAAAAGCTGTAGACATTGTCCCATTTCTGATCCCGTCCCCACGACGTCTCGGGCACACAGCAGACCCCGGCAATAAATTCCAGGTGAGCCAGGGGAATATCATGGTGCTTCCAGATTATCTCACAGATCGCCGCCTTGAGATCGTCACTCCCGCCACAGCAGGGCACCTGACACTCCTCACCACAGACGACGGTGAGAGAGAATATCTTCTCTCGTATTTTCCGGTACTTGAGATTAGGAAGCATATTGAGCCGGCACGATGGAGAATCGTGCCAGTCGCCGGTCGGCGCCGCCGGACCATTGCGTTGAACCCCTCTCCGGTCACCACCGCCCGCCTCTGTGCCGAAACAGTCGGCGCCGCTGTACAACACCTTGATGGCGGTGGCGAGCATGGCAGGATCGTGCTGGATGACGCCCCGCTCCGCCAGGGCCTGTTTCGAATAGATACCGCACTCCACCGGGATATAGCCCATGGTGCGGACGACTTCCCGATCGAGATAGATGGGGATTTTCCCCTCGACCGCATAGCTCTGGATGACCGAGGCCGGCACGTCTTTTAACGACAGACAGAGCACCTCGTTAAACAGCCCCTCGGTTCCCCCGGGAATATTCCGTTCGTAGGCCCGAAGCATATCCGAGACCCGAAATTTCCGCTCAGGATCCGCCATGCTCAGGTCCGTTTCACCGGCCTGCACCCAGAGGTTGGACACCAGAACCTTCAGGGCACGGTCGTTACAACGCACCGCTTCGGCCAAACCCGGCACCTTCAGCACCGGAATGATCGAGCTGTACAGACTGCCTGGGGCGAAAATCAGGATGTCCGCCTCCTCGATATCGGTAATGATATCTGAATGCACCAGGGGCTGACCGCAAAAATCCACATGAGCCGACTCGACCGGGACCCCGCGACGCACCGAACTCGACTTCGACTCGCCGGTGGTCATCACCCCATTGGCGTACACCAGCCGCAACTGGCTGGGGATGGTGGTGCAGGGCATGACCGCCCGGGAACCGGTACCAAGGGCCACGGCGAGATACTGCAGACCGGCGAAGATAGGGGCGTGCAGCAGTTCGGGGGCGGTTTCCAGATCGGTGCTGGTTATCTCCGGGGGAAGAAAACGGTAGATCGCCGCGGCGACGATCAGATTGCCCAGGCATTGCGAACGTTTGAGGGTGCAATTGAGCCTGGGGTCATCGCAGACCAGGGCGATGAGATCACAGAGGATGGTCCGTAACCGCGACGGCACCAGCTCCATACGGGCGCCGCAGCTCTCCAGCAGTTCGTCGCCACGGGCCGGGGCAACCTCGAAACGGTAATTGAACAGCCGGGCCAGTTCGGCAACGATCTGCCGGGCCCGCACCACCGAGACCTGATAGGTGCGCTGGAAGACCGCGAGCTGGATCGAGGAGAGCAGCACATGGCGGATATCGCCAATGGCCATCAACGGCAAGTCTTTCATCATCTCGCCGGTGGAGCCGCCGTCATCGGTGACGCAGACCACGGATCTGGTCCGGGGAAAAACCTCTTTTAAACCGCGAAACGGGGTCTTGGCCCAACCCTCCGAACGGCAGTCGCCGCCGATGATATTGGACAGACCGGTGCCGCCGCCAAAGACCACCACCCTCGCCTGGTCGACCCGTGACGACTCCAGCAGTTCCAGCAGTTCACCAAAGAGCCGGGAGATCTCCTGGCTGGGATGTGGGGGGTCACCACTGACCACCAGATCGATCAATTTTTCCCGGAGCCCGTCATGGGGCAGCAGGTCGAGAAGAGGCACCCTCCTGTTCTGCAGAGCCGCCATCATCCCTGTCACATCTTCACGGAGTCCTGTCATAGCATCTGGGCGTGTCATCGTCCGGTTGAGCGTCTGGTGGCCTGAAAGCTGCGGCGCCCCAGGCTGCGACCGGCCTCTGGCAGCAGGGTGAGACCGAGGAGACCGTCGACCCGGGTCTGGCACCACCGGTTATTTTTCTTGGCCGCCGAACAGATACTCTTCAACCCGTAACAGGTCTTCGGGCCGATCCACCTCAATGGAATCGTACTCCGTCAGCGTCACTCTGATTTTATACCCATATTCCAGTGCTCGCAACTGCTCAAGTTTCTCAAAGCGCTCCCACTCCCCCTCCGGCAGGGCCACGAAGGTCAAAAGAAAACCTTTCCGGTAGGCGTAAAAACCCAGATGTTTATAATAGGTCGGCACCGCACCCTCGCCGGGATTACGCTGGAAGGGAATGGGAGAGCGGGAAAAATAGAGCGCATTGTTGTCCCGATCGAACACGGTCTTGACGTGATTGGGATCGGCAATCTCCTCGCTACGAACGATCTTGTAAATCAGGGTCGACATCGGCAGGGCCGGGTCGTCGAGCAGCGGTTGAGCCACCTGTCTCACTATTTCCTTGGGAAACAGCGGCTGGTCACCTTGAATATTGACGACGACATCGTGTTCGGAGATGCCGACCAGGTCGGCAGCCTCGGCGAGCCGGTCCGAGCCGGAGACATGATCCTTGCGGGTCATCACATATTCGCCGCCGAAAGCGGCAACACAGTCGGCGATCCGTCGATCATCGGTGGCCACAATGACCCGTGACAGCATTTCCACATTTCTGGCCCGCTCCACCACATGCTGAATCATCGGCTTGTCACCGATCCTGGCCAGCGGTTTGCCGGGAAATCTGTTTGACTCATAGCGTGCGGGAATGATGGCGACGACGTCTGTTTTTTCTTTTGTCATTTTCCAGTACAGTGCATTTTATCTGAAAATCGTCAGCACGGAAAATTCCTTTACCGGGGCGACGATTTTCATGGTTTGTTGTGGCTGCGGTATCTGGTCCAGTCATGCTGGTTTATCCGAAAATCGCCAGTGCGGAAAGCTCTGTTACCGCACCGAGGGGTTTCATATTTCGTTGTGGCTGAGGCTATCTGGGCCAGCCATGCTGGTTTATATGAAACCCTTCAGCACGCATGCCTCTGTTACCGCGCCGAAGAGTTTCATGGTTTGTTGTGGTTGAGGCTACCTGGGCCAGCCATGCTGGTTAGTGCCCATCCAGAAACGGCTCTTTTGCCCTAACTCTTCGTTGTGTTCGAAATTTTATCCTCGGAATATCGCTTATATGCCTGTGGTAAAATTTCTCTCACGCCTCGATTTTATATGAAACTCTTCAGCATGGAAAGCTCTGTCACCGCGCCGAGGAGTTTCATGCTTCGTTGTGGCTGAGGCTACCTGGTCCAGCCATGCTGGTTAGTCCGAAATATCTCGTTTCTGGACGGACACTGGTTAGTGTTGAGAGAATTGTCGCTGGAATATGCTGCCGGTTACCCCACGGCAAATTCATCACAGAGAAATTATGTTGTAATATATTGCTATTACATATCATGTTGCCATGAACAGCCCCGTGTCAGTCATCGTCTGCTCTCCTTCACTTTCGACAACAATTCTACAAAAAGCGCAGGATCTGGCCAAAAAGCTCGACCTCCCGTTCGGGGAAGCACAACGATCCAGCGCCACCTACCTGCTCCAACTCAGTGACAGCCGGCTCGATCTGCGACCAAATCCATATCGGCCAGATGGGCACAATTTTTCACCGCTCTTCGTTGATTTTCTGGAAGGGGACGTGGCCTACCGGCATGCTCGCAACTGCACAATCAAACAGCCTCTGGCCCGGGCAGTCGGCATCAAGGGGGGCTTTCGGCCGACGCTTTTCGACGCCACCGCCGGGCTGGGCAAGGACAGCTTCGTTCTCGCCTGTCTGGGCTGCACGGTATCGATGCATGAACGTTCACCAATCGTTGCCGCTCTCTTAGCGGACGGGCTGGCCAGGGCCCTGGCCGACACTCGTACCGCGGCAGCTGTCGGCAATCGTCTGCGCCTCATCCAGGGCGACGCCCGTCTGCATCTGCAGCTGGAGCTTGCACCCCCCTACACCGTCTATCTCGACCCGATGTATCCTCACACCGGCAAATCGGCTCTCAATAAAAAAGAGATGCGCATGATCCGCGATATCGTCGGCGACGATACCGACGGCGCCGACCTGCTGACCATCGCTCTGCGGTACGCGGGAACCAGGGTGGTGGTCAAACGCCCGAAGGGGGCTCAATTTCTTGGCGACAGAGCGCCCACGCATCAGATCACCATGAAAAACAGCCGCTTTGACGTCTACCTCACCCATCACTTGTGATACCTTTCCCCGCCCTTGATGGTATAGGCCCGGTAGATCTGCTCGAGCAGCAGCAGCCGCGCCATCTCGTGGGTAAAGGTCATCTTTGATAGCGACAGCCGCAGATCAGCCACCTTCAGCACCTTTTCGGCCAGCCCGGTAGGCCCGCCGATAAGATAGCAGCCCCCCTTCACCCCCTGCTGCTCCCAGCCACTGATCACCTCGGCAAACCCCTCGGAACTGTACTGGCGTCCGCCGGGATCGAGCGCTATCGTCAACCAGCCCTCCGGTACCGCACCAAGCAGTTGCTCGCCTTCGATATCCCTGTTGTCCTGACCCGCGGATTTTTTCTCTTTCACGGTGATAAGCGACAGGTCGGTGTAATGCCGAAGCCGGCCAAGATATTTTCTGACCCCTTCGGCAATAAAACCATCCTTGGTCTTACCGAGAAATATCAGCTTGTGTTTCATGATCTGGACCCTACCTGGCAGGCCACGATCTGTTCAGTCAGCACCGGGCCCGAGCCCCATTTCTCAACAGTCTGGCGAGAATTTCACAGAATCGCGCATACCCAACCTCCCGCTTGATGCCGGGACAGGAGTCCGCAATAGCGGAGAAATTACTTTCGTCAGCGAGAATGGAGGGATGCAGGGGCCACTCGGCACAACGCCAGGGCCGCCCTGCATGCACCGTACAGCCATCGGCATAAAAAATACAGTGCCCATCCACGACCTTCATCTGCACCACCTCACCACTGCGCCGCCAGTAGCGGACCGCCACCTCATCTGCGCTCATCCCGAGCGCCAAACACATCGACTCCTGATCGGCCATATCGAGGGAGACTGTCGTCACCCCATGGCAGCACTGTCCGCACCGGGTGCAGGAAAATATTTTTTCTACCCCTTCCATACCCATCTCCAACCATTCTGCCGACTCGGCGGCAAACATTCAGCACCCGGCAGTTCCCCCCGCCCGACGCATAACAAAAAAGGCGCCCAAGCCGGGCGCCTTCTGGGAGTGAGGTGTCGAGGCCCGTCAGGCGTAGCCTATCACATCACCGAATGTGCTGATGTCTATACCATATTGCATCGCAGCTGCCTTCCATTTCTGCTCATCGGACATCTCGAATATAATGTTGTCATCGGCAGGTACCATCAGCCAGCCATCGTCGAGCAGTTCCCGCTCCAACTGGCCCGGCCCCCAGCCGGTATAGCCCAGCAGAAAGAGGTACTTCTCTGGTCCTGCACCTTCGACGATATCATGTAACACCTTGGTCTCTCGAGAAAGCGAAACGGTAGGGCTGACCTCGAGCTGGTATTCCGTACGATAATCCGATCTGTACAGGATAAACGCCGACTCCAGTTCAACCGGGCCCCCCATATAGATGGGCGGCAACTTCCCCGTCGGCAGAGGCAGATCCGCCCCCTTGAGCACCTCCGCCAGCGAAAAGGCCAGGCTCGGCTTGTTGATGGCCAGTCCCATGGCCCCCTCCTGGCTATGCGCACAGATATAGATGACCTGTTCTTCGAAGCGAGGGTCCGGCATCCGTGGCGTCGAAACCAGAAAGGAGCCGGTAAGGCATTCGATGATAGGTGCTTTTGACTGATCCATGATCCCCTCCCATGTGACGAATCCGCCGATTCAAGCCCGAAATGTACGGTATTTCCGCCTGGGTTGCCGATATTTATAAAAAAATCTGGCAGGAATTTCTCCCAGAAACCATCCCCTCACAGGCTTGAACAGAGAGCCGATAATCCGACATTCTGCCCTTATAGTCTAACAGAGGTTTCTCTTTGAGGTCAAGCTATGCCGGCACGACGAGCAAAAGAGATGAGAGGTCTTCTCCGCCAGAAAATTGATGGCGTCGTAAAAAGGTCGATCTCCTGCGTTGCAGCGGGATCGGCCACTGCTCGGCGTACCACATGTACGCCTGTGCTTGACCGACACCACTGCGCCTTGTATATCGACCTTTTGTACTTAGCCATCCTGTATGCACGCTTGAGGTTTTTACGAGTTCATCAAAATTAACAGATTGGCATGACAAAATCGTTTTTACTCTCTACTATGGAGGAATCCATTTCAACATACTATGCAAAAGACGTCGGTGCCGATAATCAGAAGCTGGTCTCACCCCGCACATCTGCCGGAGATTGTCGACGCCTGTACTCTCTTATTTCTCACTATCCGGGACACGACCGTCATGAACGAGCATCTCGAAAGATTGATTCACGCCAATCATTATGATCCATTTCAATATCTCGGAGTACATTTTCACGAAGAGCATCCCGAGTTGGTGACAATTCGCACCTTCCAGCCGCATGCCGCATCGGTGACTCTGGTCAGCGGAGACCGGCATCAGCCCATGGAAAAGCGCCACGAGGCCGGTCTTTTTGTCCTCGAACTGGAGCGACAGTGGTTTTCCGACCCCCTTCTCGATCCATATACCTACCAGTTCACCATCACCTATCACAGCGGCTTCTCCCACACCATCAACGACCCCTACAGATTTCTGCCACAGCTGGAGGATACCGATAAATATCTCTTCAATTTCGGTACCAACTACCGGCTGTATGACCATCTCGGCGCCCACCCCACCACCCTGTCCAACATCGACGGCACCATCTTCCGGGTCTGGGCTCCCAACGCCACCAGCGTGGCGGTGGTCGGTGATTTCAACGGCTGGGACGGTCGGGTCAACCCGATGCGTGTTCTCGGCAGCTCCGGTATCTGGGAGCTCTTTCTCCCCGCCATCGGCGAAGGTGAACTCTATAAGTTCCGTATCCGTACCCTCTACGGTGAATTTATCGAAAAATCGGATCCGTTCCAGTTTCAGGGCGAAGTGCGGCCCCAAAACGCATCGGTTGTCAACTATCTCCAGCGCTTTCAATGGAATGATCAGGCCTGGCAACAGCGCAAAAAAGACCTCAACCCCTACGAACAACCCATCGCTATTTACGAATTCCATCCCGGCTCATGGAAACGTGATCCTGCCGACCCCGGTCGATTCCTGACCTTTGTCGAACTGGCCGACCAACTCGTCCCCTATATCAAAGAGCTGGGCTTCACCCACGTCGAGCTCATGCCGGTCATGGAGCATCCGCTGGACGAGTCATGGGGCTACCAGGTCACCGGACCGTTCAGCGTCACCAGCCGCTACGGAACCCCGCAGGAGTTCATGTACTTCGTCGACCTCTGCCACCAGCATTCCATCGGGGTCATTCTCGACTGGGTGCCAGCCCACTTCCCCACCGACGCCCATAGCCTGGCGCGTTTCGACGGTACCGCCCTGTTCGAACACGAGGACCCGTTAAAGGGCGCCCATCCCGACTGGGGCACCCTCATCTATAACTACGGCCGGCGGGAGGTCAGCAACTATCTGATCGCCAGCGCGATGTTCTGGCTCGACAAATATCACGTCGACGGGCTGCGGGTCGACGCTGTCGCCTCGATGCTCTACCTCGACTATTCGCGCAAGCAGGGGCAGTGGATTCCCAACCGGTATGGCGGCCGGGAGAACCTGGAGGCGATCGAATTCATCCGTCACGCCAACTCGATCATCTATGACCGCTACCCGAGCACCCTGATGATCGCCGAAGAGTCCACCAGTTTTTACGGGGTCTCCAAGCCGGCCGACAAGGGCGGTCTCGGCTATGGTTTTAAATGGAACATGGGCTGGATGAACGACACCCTCCACTATTTCACCAAGGATCCGATTTACCGCAAATATCACCACAACAACCTGACCTTCTCGATCATGTACGCCTTTTCCGAGAATTTCATCCTGCCGCTCTCCCACGACGAGGTGGTCCATGGCAAACGGTCGCTCCTCGACAAGATGCCCGGCGATCTCTGGCAGAAGTTCGCCAACCTGCGCCTCCTGCTGATGACCATGTGGACCCATCCGGGCAAAAAACTGCTGTTTATGGGCGGCGAATTCGGTCAGTGGAACGAGTGGAACTGTAAGCAGAGTCTCGACTGGCACCTGCTCGAGGAAAACGACAAGCACAATCAGATGCTGACGTTTATGGCCGACCTCAACCAACTCTACCAGGCCAACCCCTCGCTCTGGGAACAGGATTTCAGCTACAACGGCTTCCAGTGGCTGGACTTCGAGGACCGCGACAACTCGGTGCTCTCCTTTGTTCGCTACGCCAAGGACCGCAGGGATCACCTGGTCTGTATCCTCAACTTCACTCCGGAAACCTATCGTGATTACATCATCGGTCTGCCGAGTGGCCGGCGATATGGCGAAGTCTTCTGTTCAGATTACCAGCTCTACGGCGGAGCCGGTAACAGCGATCAGAAAACCTTCGAGCCGAGCGCCGAGCCGTTCGCCCAGGGCGGCTTCCGCGCCCGACTGACCATTCCACCGCTGGCCGGATTGATTCTCAAACCTGCCGACGCATAAAGCGGCACCAGACCGCGGAGGCCAGTCGAATGACCACCCCACGTCGCCCCACCGAGCTTCCAGGGGAAAAGATACGCAAGGCCGTTGACGAGTTCAGTGCACTGCAGCGACGGCATCCCGAAAAAAGCGTGCAGGAACTGCTCGAAACGGTCTCGCGCAGACTCGATCTGTCACCTCTGGAATGTGCCTTCCTGCAGCGACAGCTCGGCGACAGCCCTTAAAGCTTGATGGACTCGTAAAAACTCCGATCTACTTCGCCCTCGGTCGCAAATGGCATTTCGCTGTACCATATGTACTACCGAACTGCCATTTGCGATACTACGCCTCGTATATCGAAGTTTTTTCTGAGCCCATCTCCGGGTAGTCAATGACTTTTTACGAGAGCATCAAAGCTTAAAGCAGAGCCGGACGCAGACCTCGAGGAGAAGACCATGGACGCCTACCAGCAGCTCATCGCTACACTCTCTCTGACCATGGGCGTCGCCTGGGCCAGCGGCATCAACCTCTACGCCACCATCGCCATGCTTGGCATACTGGGCAGCAACGGCAATATCACCTTACCCGATTCGCTGCTGGTGGTGCAGGATCCACTGGTGATCATTGCCGCCTGCGTCATGTACTGCGTGGAGTTCTTCGCCGATAAAACCCCCGGGGTCGATAGCGGCTGGGACGTCATCCACTCCTTTATCCGTATTCCCGCCGGGGTGATCCTGGCCGCGGGCGCCGTTGGCGACGTCAGCCCGGCGATGGTGGTGGCCGCCGGTATTCTCGGCGGGACAGTCACGGCCACCGCCCATATGATCAAGGCGGGTTCGCGGGTGCTGATCAATACCTCCCCGGAGCCGTTCAGCAACTGGGCCGCCTCGCTCGGCGAAGACGTCACCGGTTTTGCCGGGCTCTGGGCCGCCCTGCACTATCCCATCGCCTTTCTCGTCGGTTTCGTTCTCTTCGGTCTCTTGGCCATCTGGCTTTTACCGAAAATATGGCGGGGACTGCGGCAGCTTTTTGCCAGGCTGGCTCAGCTTTTCGCCACACCGTCGGCCCGATCAGATGCTGCCAAGCCACCACCGCCGCAACGACTGGACAAGCCCTGAGCGCGTGCTCTCGTGCCCATCTTGAACTTTGCTCTGCACCAGGTCCTTGTAGAGAGAAAGGGTGGCCCGGCACATCGTTTCGGTGGTGAACATCGACGCGACCCGTTGCCGGCCACGCTCGCCCATCTCGGCCCGCTGTCTCCTGGAAAGGCCACAGGCCGCCCCGATGGCCCCGGCCATCGCCTCAGGGTTGCCGGGCTCTACCAGCCAGCCCGTCTCATTCGGCGCCACGGTCTCCAGGCTGCCGCCATGGGCGGTGGCTACCACCGGTCTGGCCATCGCCATCGCCTCGACAGACACCCTGCCAAACGCCTCTGCCTGACCGGAAGAGGCGGAAACGACGAGGTCGGCGAGCAGGTACGCTGCCGGCATATCCGTGCAATGACCAACCATTTTCACCCGAGAAACGAGTCCATTCTGGGCGATCAGTTTTCTCAGCTTGGCGGCATAGTGTTCATTTTCAGCCGGGTCACCCACCAGCACGGCCTGAAAATCAAGCCCCTTCAGCATCGCCAGACTCGTAAGAAACAGCTCCTGGCCCTTCCAGCGGGTAAACCGGCCAGGCAGCATGATACAGAGCGTATCGGCCTGAAGCCGCCATTGCCGACGCAGGGCGTCAAGCCGGTCCTTGGCGACCCGATGCGGAGAAAAGGCCTCGATATCGACCCCCCGATGGATGGTTACCACCTGTCGCGTTCGAGGGTACCGTTTCACGATATGGTGCCGGACCGCCTCGGAAACCGCGATCACCGCCTGCCCTCTGGTCATGATGGCGCTGTAGCCGTTGACCGAGTAGAAGCCATGAAAGGTGGTGACGAGTACCGGGCGGCGGGCGGGCGAAAGACTTTTCCAGGCGAGATAGCCGATCCAGGCCGGCACTCGGGAGCGCAGATGCAGCACGTCGATCCGCTCTTGCAGCAACAGACGGCGAAGGGGGAGAAGATAGCGCAGGATCGCTGGAGATTTCTTCCCCACCTCCATGGCCAAATGCACACTGCCCTCCTCCGTCAGCCGACTGACAAGCCGACCTCCCGCCGAAACCACCAGAGAACGGTGTCCGTGGCGTACCAGGTGTCGGCCGACGTCGAGGGTGCCTCGCTCCACCCCGCCACCATCCAGTGCGGGGAGCATCTGCAGCACGGTCAGTTGGCTGTCATTGTCAGGAAATTCCAGGTTCTGCATTATCGGCTATCATCCCTTGCGCTCTCTCTTGCCGGGAAAAAACGACGCATGATCTCTACGGCGCAGCGCTGCGCCTCATTGAAGGTTCCGGCCCCGCAGTGCTCGATACCCCTCTCGTTACCCGGCACAAACAGAACGACCAGCCCGGCTTGTACCAGAAAATCGAAACTTTTGACAAACTTATTCTGCTCATCATGCCATTGGACCGGCACAATACCAACCTTGCAGCCAGAGGTCACGGCTTCATACACCATCGAAACCGAATCGGCACTCACCCAGGCATAGGTCGAGACGCTGTACTGTTCTTCGACCCATCCCCGCGGAGTGTCTCGAAAATGAAAAAAGCTGGTATTCTCCCGAACCGCGACCAACTGCTGCAACCGTTTCACCGTCTCCTCGGGGGTTCGTGGCGAAGAGGAGATCCGCCAGTGGACATTCTGACTGGCCTGAACAATTCTGTCGATAGCGGTAACGATTCCCTTGCCATCCCAGGTATGGCTGCGCTCGTCGGTGCCCCCGACAAGAATCAGCCCCCTGGCCGGGTCTCGCTGGGCCGGCACCGATTTGACCAGGACAGGCGGACCGTCGATTGTCAGGATGTTGGCGGCCGCGCCAATCCCGTCGTGCCGGGGAACGCAGCAGAGATCGAACCAGGGTCGCAAAAATCTTTCGGGGGTCATACAGGTCACGATGGGCCGTTGCAGCTTCTTCCGGTAAGCAAGCAGCACCAGGTGCGTGCGCGAGCCGGTACCAATGAGCAGATCGCTACCGGCCACCCCATCGTTGTCCGTTGTTATCGGTCGGGTGAGGATTTGCAAAAACTCGGTCATTCGGCCAAACACCGTCACCGGGGCAAGTACGACCTGATGGATAGTAACCGGCGCCAGCCGACCCAGTTCATGGGCGACGGCCTGACTCTGTTTTTCGTGACCGGCACGGCCATCGAGAAAAATGGTGATCTTCATAGAGGCCTGGCACAAGTCGAGCAAAAGAGTGCCCGTTCCCCAAACGGCTCTTTGGAGAACGGGCTTGGAAATACCATGGGAAATTACACAAAAAATCGTAATCGTTCACCGGTGATACCGGGAATGTTCCGTAATCCGGATCTGTAAACGTTTATCCAGTACTCCAGATTCGTTCAAGCGGGCCGTTGCACAAGAGTTTGCTCTGTGAGGAGGCCTGATCGGACGAAAATGGGGTGCTGGGTCGAGTAGACCAAGTACAGAACCACTATGAAAATGTCGCAGTTCGTCTTTCAAAAACGCCTCGCCGCACGCGGCTACTACGTGCCGTCTGCCGACCGTTCCACTTTG
>JBKEBZ010000022.1:0-19335 GCA_047973425.1 Desulfopila sp. | reverse complement strand
TATAGAGTAGGAGAATGGCAGCGCTGTCCGGGCCGTAATTCTGGTCGTAGATCGCCAGCAGATCCTCGACCCCCATCTGAGCGGAATTGCCCAGATTGATCACCGTGCCAAACGAAATACCACGCGGCTCGGCGCACTCCATCAGGTAATCGACCGTGGCGCCGGAGCCACTGATGATGTCGACGTCGTTGCCGGGCAGGCGGGGAATGATGCCGGCGAACTTGCCCTTGTAGCTGCCGGTCAGAAAGCCCGAACAGTTCGGACCGATCAGGACCATATTCGCCCTGTCCGCGACCTGGCACATTGCCTCTTCGATGCGCTTGCCCTCGGCATCTTTTTCGCCAAAACCCGAGGTCAGCACGATGGTCGCTCCTACCCCGCGCTCGGCCAGCTCTGTCACTGCCGCTGGCACGAAGGGTGCGGGAATGGCGATGATCGCCAGGTCCGGCACCCCGGGCAGGGCCGCAATCGAGGGGAAGGCCGGTTGATCGCGGATGGTCGTCGATTTGGGGTTGACCGGCCAGAGCCGGCCGCTGTAGCCGTTTGCAAGAATCGATTGGAACACCCTGCCGCCAGGTTTCTGCGAATCGTTGCTTGCGCCGACTACCGCGATGCTTGCCGGTTTGAAGAGGCACCGATTGATCCTCTGGGACATATCCAGGGCAGGACTGACTGGTGATGCTGGTGTTGTCATGACAGTGATCCCCCGCATCAGTGCAGTTTTCGTCCGGCGATAAAGGCCGCGTGGTTGGCCGGCCATGCCGGCGCCGGTGTCACCTCTTTCAAGGCCCTCAACCACAGGGGTTCGGCAATGGCGTCAAATGGGGCAACTTTACTCAAAGCGCCCATCATCACCACATTGGCGATACGGCCGGTGGTGTCACCAAGGTCCAGGGCCGCGCCGAGAACATTGACCTCGATACGGTTGTAGGGCGCGCAGATATCGCGGATCCGCTCGAGGTCGGGGTAGTTTTCCGCTTTCATGCCGTGCGGGACGATGGTGGTGCTGGCCATCAGGACGGTGCCGCCCTGGGCGAGAAGCTCGAGAAAGCCCGGTCGCAAAAGCTCGCTCATCTCCATCGAGATCAGGCAGTCGGCTTTACCCGGCAACAGCACCGGGCTGTGCACCTTGCCGCAGGCGAAGGTGCTTATCACCGGTCCGCCCATCTGGGCCATGCCATGGGTCTCGCCCTTGACAATGTTCTCCCGGTCGTAGCCGGCGAGAAAGGCCAGCTGGGTGAGCACCCGGCCAAAGAAGAGATTACCCTGACCGCCGACCCCCCGGATGGCAAGACTCAATCTGTCGGGCAAGAGGCTCTGGTCCACGGAGACGTCCGCCAGAGCGGCAGGCTCGGCAAACTGGGCGACGGCTGTTTGTTTCTCCTGTGATTTTTCCAGGGGTTCCATGGCCCCGAATGGGCACATCTCCATGCAGGAGTACCCTTGCTCGCCGCAGCCTGCACAGAAGTTGTTGAAGACGGGAAAACCGTCTTCGCCTTTTTCGATCCCCGGGCAGATCTGACAGGAATAGCACTGCTGGCACTTCTCTTCGTTGATCTGCAGACGGATGCCCTTCCTGGCGCTGGGCAGCTTTTTAATGCAGCCTCCCCGCACCACCAGGGTGGTGTGTTCTCCGGTGGCGGCATCCTTGAGCGCAGCTCGGAGCGTTTTCTGCAGCCCGACCCGGTCATAGGCGTCCACCAGCACGGTTTTGGTACCATTACTGGCCAGGGCCTTGACGAGGTCAAAAGAGTTGGGCTGGCCGGCCAGGTTGACCGGCGAGGCCGGCGACGGCTGTCCTCCGGTCATTGCGGTCCAGTAGTTGTCGAGAACGACCTTGACGCCGGCAACCTTTCTGAAAACCGCGTTACGGGTGGCGTCCATGCCGCTGTGGCATTCGGTGCTGTCGCCGAGAACGCTTATGCATTTGTCGGCCATCTCGGGCCGGGAAAGAACGAAACCGCATCTCTTGGCCTCACTTGCGCCCATTGCCACCCCGGTATCCATGGCGTCAAGAAAGTAGAGGAGGGCGTTGCAGCCGATATCACCGAAAACCGCTGTCAGCTTGCCTCTCTCCTTCATCTTGGCAACCATCCCGGCAAACAAACGATAGGGACAGCCGGGGCAGATCATCGGCGGTCTGTTGACGGGCTCGATGGCCGTGGCCATTTTCGGTATCGCATAGCCGAGCTTTTCGGCAACGATCGCCGGGCTGTATTCGGTGAGGGGATTGAGTTTTTCCTTGCCGTGGACGGTCAGGCCCATGGCGGCAATCTCGTCTTGGAGATAGTGATAACCGTCCTCGATGACATGGACGTCGCCGCGTATCGAGGCGTGGAATTTCCGGATGAGATCGGCGGGCAACGGGTTGGTGAAGGCCAGGGACAGCAGGTCGATGTCGGCGCCAAAGGCCTCCTCGATCTCCTTGGTGAACATGGTATTGGCGCCGTAGGTGATGACACCGGTGGTGCCAGAACCTTTTTTCCACTCGTTCAAAGCGGAGTTCTCGACCAGTTCGGTCAGATCGACCATCCGCCTGCTCAGGACGGTATTGTAATTGTTGCGGGCCATCCCCGGCAGCGAATTGAAGCTGCGGAGGTCGTTGCCCATCTCTACCGGCTGCCGTGTCTGCAGCGGATTCATCCGAACCAGACCCTCGCTGTGACAGAGGGTTCCCGAGGCGAGAATAACCACCGGGGTGTTGTGAGCCCGGCCGATTTCCGCGGCAAGTCCAGGTGCTTCGAGCATCTCCTGATGGTTGCGAGGCTCGAGGACCGGGATGAAGCAGGTCTTGAAGAGATAGCGGGGGTCGACCAGGTGCTGGGTCGAGCTCGGGGTGAAATCACTGGCGATGAAGTAGATCAGGGCCCCGCGTGGCTGAGTGAAGAACGAGGCACTGGTAAAGAGATCACCGGCCTGGAAAAGGCCCGGAATTTTCATCGTTACCACCGCATCGCGCCCCGCCAGGGTGTGGCCGAGACCGACACCTGCCGCCACGGCTTCATTGACGGACCAGCCGACCGTGATCCGGTCCTGAACCTGGGAGAGGCCGCGGTCGATCACCTCGGTGCTGGGCGTCCCCGGATACCCGTCGGCACTGTGGATGCCGGCCCGGACACAGCCCACCGCGAAGGCGATATTTCCCTGCAGGACCTCGGCCTGGCCTGCTGCCATTTCACACAGCTCACTCATCCTGTTCTTTTTCATGATAGCTCTCCGAAAATAATCGAAATTGCTTAGAATGTCGCTGGCTGGCACCTGCGGTAAACCGTGGAGTATCGAGAGTGGTTCGGGCAACTGCCAAACGTTTGACCTTTGATAGTTGACAGATAATTCTCCAATTTGTAAGGTGTGTCAAGAAGTTTTTTCTTGAAACCTTCTGGCGGGGAAAGCTCTGTTGCCGTGCCGAGGATTTTCATGTTTCGTTGTGGCTGAGGCTATCTGGTCCAGCCATGCTGGTTTATATGAAACTGGCCAGTGCGGAAAGCTCTGTTGCCGTGCCGAGGATTTTCATGTTTCGTTGTGGCTGAGGCTATCTGGTCCAGCCATGCTGGTTAGTCAGGAAGGAAGAGATAATGGTTCAGTCGTTACGCAAGGTCGGACGCCCGAAAAGTCTGTATGTCGAGGCGATGTGCTCGATTAAGGATGCTATTTTCCGTGATGTATACAGGCCCGGCGAAACCCTGCCCAGCGAGAAAGAGCTCTCGGCCCAACTCGGGGTCAGCAGGCCGGTTCTGCGGGAGGCGCTGAGGGCGCTGGAGAGCCAGGGGTTTCTTGAAATCAGGAGAGGCAGCAGGGGCGGAGCGTATGTTACCGATCTCAATAATATTTCTTTTAAAGATAATCTGACGGAACTGCTGCGTACCGGTAAACTTTCGATGGACGAGGTCACCGAGGCCCGTCTGCATCTGGAGCCCGAGGTGTTCCGCCAGGCCGCCCTGCATGCCAGTGACCAGCAACTGGCAGAGATCAGGGCCCTGGTGGAGAAGAGACAATGCCTCCAGGACCGGGTGGAGCGAATCAGGATCGATTCGGATTTTCATCGCCTGGTTTCCAAGGCGTCGAACAATCCTCTCTATTCTCGGTTCATGCAGATCATTTTCGATTTTGTCGAGGTGTTTGCCACAACTCTCGAGCCGGAAGATTTTCATGTTCACGACGAGAAGGACCATCCGGCAATACTTGCGGCATTGCTGGCCCGTGACGGTGATCGGGTCGCCGCGCTTGTCCATGAACATACCAAAAAAGTCACTGCTTCGATGATCGAGTTGGAAAATCAGTGGCTGCAGGCGCTGGGCAGGGAGGGAGGGCTTGAATGAATCTGAAGACGAGGGTGGTTCTTCTGGCCCGGTCCGCCAAGGAGGCTTGGCGGGGCCTGAGCCCCGATAAACAGCATGGCTGGACCAGGTAGACGAGCTTTTTGAGACGCTGGTACGCCTCAGCCACAACGAAACATGAAACCCCTCGACACGGTAACAGATGCAACCGCACTGAAGAGTTTCATTCAAGAATGGAGAAAAAGGTTCGGCGTCAGGGTAAAAATCTTATCCAGCACCAGGTCAACGGCATGACCAGAAAGAGTGCGGGGATCATGTTGGCGACTGGCAGATTCTGAATGCCGCAGATGCGCAGGCCGATGGCCAGCAGGACGATTCCGCCACCGGCGGAAAAGTTGTTGAGCATGGCTGGATCGGTATAGGGAACGATCAGGGTCGCACCATAGAAGAGCATGGCCTGGATAAAAACCTGGGGGATGACCAGGGTGGCGACCGTATAGCCCATGGTCGAGGCAAAAATCAGGCTGGTGAACAGGTCGAGGATTGACTTGATGATAAGCAGGGTTGGATCGCCGGTCATGCCTTCGTTCAAAGAGCCGTAAATGCCCATGCCGCTGAAGCAGAAAAGCACCACCAGAGCGACGAATTTGTCCATGAATTCCTTATGATCCATATCCTTGGCCGGGCCGGTGAGCTTTTCGATCCAACCCTTGGTTCTGGTGGCGGCTCGCTGGATTTTGCTTTCGAGGTGAATCGCTTCACCGAAAACGGTGCCGAGAATGACCGCCAGGATAACCGGGGCAAGGTTTGCGCCCTTGATGATCAAGGTAATGCTGATGCCGATCGAGGCGCAGCCGAAGACCATGGGCATGTGCAGGCGGAAATCCCTGCTGAATCGTGGACCGATGAAACCGCCAGCCAGACTGCCGATGAACAGCGCTGCCCCATTGACAAGGGGACCAATCATACTACCTCCAAAAGAAAAAAGTATTGTAAATGAGACCTGCAGTCTGTTGCAGAGGCGCGAATTGAAGCGGGTGCTGCAAAGAGGGCGAGGAACTCCCTGGGGATGTGCGGGTCGATGCACCCGTGAGGGCGCATCGACCGTTATGCAGTTACCGTGGTAGACCGGCGGTGGCAGGGTGAAGCGGTTGTCATCGCTCTCCGGTATAGCCGAATACGCCAGGTACCTTGGTATAGAAAATTCGCAGATTGTTTTCTTTTATTCTGGTGAAGAGCTGGGCGCATTCGTCGTTGGTCAGAGCCATGATGACCTGTTGAGGCCGGTCTTCCAGGTCAAAATAGCTGGCGGACCGGAATATGCCGTCGTGACCGAACCCCTCCTGACCGGAAAGCAGGGTTGCCCCTCTGGCTCCGAGCTTTTTGGCCTCTTCGATCAGCCAGTTGGCGAGTGAGACGTCGTTGTGCTCTCTGTTTTCCTGGGTGAAAAAGGTGACAACATACCCTTCCATAGAGGTGCTCTCCATAACAGCTAACCAGCATGGCTGGACCAGGTAGCCTCAGCCACAACGCAAGATGAAACTCTTTGGCGCGGTATCGGCGTTCTCCGCGCTAGCGAGTTGTATATAAACCAGCATGGCCGGACCAGGTAGCCTCAGCCACAACGCAAGGTGAAACTCTTTGGCGCGGTATCGGTGTTCTCCGCGCAGGGGCGTTCCGGATACATTATCGATGGTTCGCGTCTGACCGTAAGATGAAAGGCGGCCTGCGGAACGGTACCACAGAATTGGTTTCTTTCAACGCTTTTTTCCCGATCTCTCATACTGCTCCCACAAAAAGAACGTACTCCTTTTGAAGTGTTCTGCAGCGACTGTCTGGGCGCCTCGGGTGAGAGCAAGACGCGGTGTAAAGAGCTTGCGTTGCCCAGCCCGGTGTTCATCCAGAAACCTCCCCTCCAGGAAAACGGGCTGGTGATTTCAATATCCACCATATGCGGCGGCATAACGTCAAATGCGGTGGCCTGTGATTGAATCGGCCACGGACTGGTTGGATGGATAATTAATTTTATATGTAAATTCAATGTTATGTTTGCTCGCAATCGAAAGTCTTTGTCATGGCACGCCTTTTGTAGCCATGTAAGAAAAGTGATCAGCGCCTTCGGCCTCGCTGAGGGTGAAACGACGGGCAGCAGTTGAGGAGGAGAGCGGAAGGGATGAGCGTGTGGACTGGGAATGGATGGGATGCAGCCGTTGAGTAACCCGACACTGGACGCCATTTGGCAGAGAAGAAGTGTCCGTAACTTCAAGCCGGACCAGATCGCCGACGAGGCGTTGGCGGTAGTGCTCGAGGCGGCGGTACTCGCTCCGTCAGCGATGAATCAGCAGAAATGGTTTTTTACCGTGGTCCAGAACCGGCTGGTTCTGGAGGAAATGAACAGGATCGTCAAAGAAAACAAGAAAAGGTCTCAGATCTCGTATTTTGTTCGAGATATCGAGGGTGAGGGGTATCATTCCTACTACCATGCGCCAACGGTGGTGGTCGTCTCGGCGGAAAAGGGCGCGGCCTTTGTGGCCATTGACTGTGGCGCCGCCCTGCAGAATATGGCGCTGGCGGCCCAGTCGCTGGGTATCGGTTCATGCATCATGGGTTCTGGCGAATTCCTCTTTCAATCCCCTCAAGGCCAGCATCTCAAGGGAGTATTGGCTATCCCGAGCGGATATGAGCATGTCTGCACGGTGGCCCTTGGTTACAACTGCAACACCTGCGCGGAACCTGTCGCTCCACCGCGCAATAGAGGCGTCTTTCATTACATCAGATAGGTGTATTTTTTTGTATAAAGCAAAGTAATTTCAAGAAAATGGAGAATATTATGGACTACGAAGTGACATATGACGGAACGGCAACGCACCTCGACTGGAAACTCGAGGACGTCAATGCCCGGATGGTGGACTGGTTCTGGTCAAATATGGAAAAGGCCTTTATCCTCTGGCATCCGGCCCAGCACGAGCCCCTCGAATGGGAGGTCACTCCCCGGCATGGCAACCCTTTGGGGGCGATTCATATCGCGCCCCAGACCTGGAACGACGGGGTGAGACAGAATCTCTATATCCGTATGGAAAAATTAGAAGATGCTCCCGAACTGGTTCGTCAGTACATCTGCTATGAGCATGTCACCCTGGTCGCCGGCCTGGGCCTGGGGGAAGAGTGTCTGGTCAACCCCGAGCCGATGGGGTACCGACTGCACCAGTGGGAAAGGCGGGATTACGGGATTGTCGGTAAATCGACCGCGCTTGGCACCCGCAAAAAGGAAAACGAGGAGGACGGCAAGGTCTGGGCGGCGCACTGCGTCGAAGAGGTTGGTAACTGGGAGGTGTTTTTGCCGCAGCTGTACACCCTCTACAAGGTTGTCGACTGCCCCAATCGCAACCCCTTCACCGATCTCTCGGTGGAAGGCAAGGGGGTGGATGCGGTGTACAAATACATACGATAGGTGTTGGTCTCCCGCAAAAAACTCAGCGTGTAATCGGGATGGCTCAGTACCCACGTTCGCTATCCACGACGCAGCGGTGTCGGCCAGGCACAGGCGTACATGTGGTACATCGAACGGTGGCCGATCCCGCTGCAAGGCAGGAGATCGGACTCTTTATGACGCCATCAGGTGTTGGTGAACCAAGAATATCGAGTTGTCCAAAGGAGTTCCATTATGATGAGAAGCTATCTGGTATTGAATCTGAGCAGTATCGATTACCTGCCGGTGATGGAGCGCTGGCTGTACAAGGATCATGCGATGGAAACCATCAATCAGGTCGGGCCGATTTTGAACCGCTACACCACCTATCGGTCGATCCCCGCACCCGAGGGGGGGCTCGATTATGGCTATTATAACTGGCGGATGACCGAGCACTGGTGGGAGCGCAGTCCCTTCCAGGCCGGGGTGATGGGGCATGGCAGCGCCCTGTCCGAGGTCTGGCCGGAGGGCTACCAGGAGGCGCTGGGCATCCCCCAGGGAGAAAAGGAGAGGGGCAGAAAATGGCTGGGCAAGGCGCCTGCCTTTGTCTTCGTTCCCATCAGGCCGACGGAGGATTTCAAGGGGAGCGGGCTGACAATCAACGACGGCACGATCATCCGCTGGGTGACAGTCTTCAAATATCCTGAGGGTGTGTCGGTGGAGGAGGGGGACGACTGGTACCTCAACGTCCATGCACCGGAGGTGGCCAGGCAGGTTGGTCTGAAACGATTTTTCAGCTTCAAGAGTGTCGAGCCTTCACATATGGTGGGACCGTTCGTGCGGGTTTCGGAGTTGTGGTATGAAAACCATTCAGCCTGGCGAAGGGCGATCATCGAGTCGCCACCGGAATATACCCGGCCAGACTGGGCCAGATGGGACACCTATCCGTTCCTGCAGCCTGATCACGATTTTGTCAGCACATTTCTGCTGGAACGGCCAGAATGCAATTTCCTTCGCGACTATAAGGGCTATAATGTCACAGCGTGATGCCTTGCGCTGCAGAAGAGTGCCTGGATCATCGGGATCCAGGCCCGCCCGGTATCGGGAGGGGTCCAGGGTCCAGCCAGCAGGGCTCGACCAGGAATCCCGAGCCACAACGATGACACCGCTGCGCTGATATGAAATTTCGCGCTCGGTAACAGCGTCTTTCGCTCCGGGGGCATGACCAGGCGAGGCGAATTTCCAGGGAGGTGCCGATTGATCGATGCGTGACGAAATGAAAGGGAGTCCAGCGATAACGCCTCGTCGGATGGCTGAGTTCCAGCGTTTTGTCTTCAAGCTGTCGTCGGTCTTTCTGGCGATTCCGGCTGTCGAGATTCCCGCTGCAATAGAAAGGAGCCTGCGAGAGACGGCCGAGTTCTGGGATTTCAGTCAGGTCTTTCTGGTAGAGCTCATTGATGAGGGCCGGAAGCTGACCACCATATATTCCTATATGGTTGAGGGCGGTGTTCCGGTTCCGCCCGGCACCGAAGTCGCGAATGTGCCCTGGCTGATGGGTGTTCTGCGCAGTGGTCAACCGAAGGCGATGAGCCGGGTGCTCGATGAAGTTCCTCTGGAGGAGACGCTCGACAGGCAGGAGGTCGAGCGGCTCAGCATCAAATCAGCCCTCATCCTTCCCTTCATTGTCGGCGGCAAGGTCCAGGGGGGACTGTTTTTTAACAATGTCCGTAAACATCGGGAGTATCCAGACGAGCTTATTCTGGAATTCCGCCATCTCGGCCAGATTCTTGCCGGAGCGCTTGAGCGTCTCAAGGCCTATCGGCATATCGAACACAGCCGGCGCTTTGACAAGCTACTCTCTGAAATGTCGGCGAGATATATCAATCTTCCTTCCAGTGAGATCGAGCAGTGCATCAACGACGATCTCGGGCGACTGGGCAGGTTTTTGGCAGTGGACAGGTGCATTTTCTACCAGACCGGTGCGAAACCCGGGACCTATCATATCGACGATCTGTTCAACTGGTGGATCAAGGAGGATACCGAAAAAATCAGGAAACTGCAGGCCTGGGTCCGCAACAATCCCGACTTCATCAGCGGTTACCAGTACTGTTTCAATCTGTGGAATCGTGGTGAAGTGGTCCAGTACGGCAGGATCGAGGAGTTGCCGCCCGAGGCGGCTGAATTGCGCAGTATCCATGAGCGGTTCAGCAACCGTTCATGGTTTTCGGTGCCGGTCTCGATGGGAGGAGAAAATGTCGGGGCCCTGGCTGTCGCCACCACCAAGTCGTATCGAGTCTGGCCCCAGGACCTCGGTTCCCGCCTGCGGCTTTTCGGGGAAATATTTGCCAACGCCATCAGGAGAAAAGAGCAGGACGACTCGCTGCGAAAAGCCTTGCGGGAGATCCGCGGCCTAAAAAAGCAGATCGAAGCGGATTTCGTCTATCTTCAGGACGAACTGACCCTCGAGCATAACTACGAGGAGATCATCGGCCAGAGCGAAGGCCTTCGGTCGGTCCTGGTCAAGGTGGAGCAGGTGGCGCCAACCGATGTCACGACCTTGATCATGGGAGAGACGGGAACGGGTAAGGAGCTGATTGCCCGGGCCATTCATTACCGTAGCAAGAGAATCGCCAGGCCGCTGATCAAGGTGAACTGCGCCGCACTGGCCCCAAACCTGATCGAGAGCGAACTCTTCGGTCATGAAAGAGGGGCGTTTACCGGAGCGGATAAACGAAGAATCGGCCGGTTCGAACTGGCCAACGGGGCCTCGCTTTTCCTCGATGAAATCGGTGAGCTTCCCCTTGAACTGCAGCCAAAACTGCTCCGCGTCCTCCAGGAGGGAGAGTTCGAGCGGATCGGCGGCTGTCAGACGATCAAGGTCGATGTCAGGATCATCGCCGCGACCAATCGCAATCTCGAACAGCTGGTGGAGGAGGGCAAGTTTCGCAGCGATCTCTGGTACCGGCTCAACTCTTTTCCCATTTTCCTGCCGCCGCTCAGGGAGCGACAGGAAGACATTCCTCTGTTTATCAGCCACTTCGTCAATCAGTATTGCAGCAAGGTCGGTAAGTGTTTCGATAAGATTCCCCGGAAGGTCATCGAGCAACTGCGCCGCTACTCATGGCCCGGCAATGTCCGGGAGATGGACAATATCATTTCACGGGCGGTGATCATCAGCGAGGAGGGCAATCTGCAGGTCCAGTTGCCACCTTCGCCGCAGGCGGAGTCGGAGTCCGACCACCAGACCTACCGGGAGATGCAGCGAAGTTTCATCCTCCGGAGCCTGAAAGAGGTCGGCTGGAAGATCGAGGGGGTGGCGGGGGCGGCGAAACGGCTGGACCTGAATCCTAGTACTCTGCGTAACAAGATGAAAAAACTCAATATCCAAAGGCCGGAATAACATCTCGATTGTCCTCTCTGGGGCTCTGAAATCTCTGGGCTCTTGTGCAGATCATCCCTCGCCTGTACCAGGCTCTTTTGTTGAACCTCGAATGTTTTCAACGCGTTTATCCGAAACGCATCAGCACGAAAAACGCTGTTACCGTGCCGAGGAGTTTCATGGTTCGTGGTGGCTAACCAGTACCTCTCTCCCTGATTTCTCATCAGTTCAGGTGGCCTCAGATTCGAAGTTTTCACCACGGAACCACCGGATGGTGAAGGCGGCCACGGTATCTGGTGGCTCAGGGGATAACCGTTCACCGGTGATACCGGGAATGTTCCGTAATCCGGATCTGTAAACGTTTATCCAGTACTCCAGATTCGTTTAGGCGGGCCGTTGCACAAGAGTTTGCTCTGTGAGGAGGCCTGATCGGACGAAAATGGGGTGCTGGTGAACGTTTACGCTCAGGGGATGATCTGGTCGCCTCAGCCGCCACGATTTACCTCTCCGTTAACGCTCGTTGTTTTCATACCCTTCTTGGAAAACAGCTCTTTTCCGCTTTTTTTCCCGATACATTCACCCCTGGTCAAAAACTCTTAGGGCCTTGTCAGCAAATAACTTGAACATCTTGCCTCTCATCTTCACGCCATCTTTGGCAGCGGCTCAAGCGCAAAATCCTCGACGTAGCTCTGCTACGCCTGTGGCTTTGCGCTGATCGTCACTGCCAAAGCTGACCCAAATCTGAGCGCAATTTTGACCAAGTTATTGGCAAACAGGCCCTTAAGTCAACTTGCCCACCTTATATGGTGGGGTCAACCGGATATGGTGATTGAAAAGGATGAAAGATGAGGGCGAGAGTGTTTGTTTGACATTGTATTTTAATTAAAAACAGCATGGTAGGTAATGTATTGAACAACGTGTGAAAGTGGCATGGCGTTTGATAGTCTGGTGGCAGTTGGCGGAGTGTTCATTGGCGATGGGCACGAGATAACTGCTGAAGAAGGGATCTGTCGGTAGCATCGTTTACTTTCCTAGAAGAACCCGAGTTTCTTTTGCCATCGCTGGCTGGTGTAAACATGAGAGAGGAGGATGCAATGAAAGTCCTGGGATTGACATGTGGCAGAAAGCTCAGCAATACCGAGATAGTGGTGAAAGAGGCCCTGATGGGCGCCGAGGAAATGGGGGCTGAAGTCGAGATCGTCAGGCTGCTCGATCTCCACATCAAACCCTGCACCGGCTGCAACGCCTGCGTCATCGACCTGTTCGAGAGGGGTGGCAGTGGCGATTGCGTGTTGAAAGGTGACGATTTCAAATTCATCGATGACAAGATCCTCGAATGCGATGGCCTGATCGTTGGCACCCCGATCTATGAAAAGACTCCGCAGGGCCTGCTCAAGGTACTCAACGACCGGATGGGACCGTCGCATGACCTCGCTTTCAGGATTATCGCCAAAAAGATCCGGGAGGAAAAGGGCATAACCGAAGGCAAGGGGCCCGACGAACGCTCGTTTAAACCGCGACTCGCCTCGTTGTTCGCTGTCGGCGGCAGCGACTGGACGACCTTTGCCCTGCCGCTTCTGCAGTTGTTCGCCCTGCCGATGAACATGAAGGTCGTCGATCAGCAGCTCTTTAACTGGACAGCTCTGCCCGCCACGATCCTGCTAAAAGACGAGATGCTCGCCAGAGCCAGAAGATCGGGACGCCATATCGGTAAATCCCTGCAGGGCATAATCGAGGAGGCGGAATATATCGGCCCCAAGGGCGTCTGCCCGGTCTGTCATTCCAATGTCGTCGAACTTGCCGGAACCGGGGAAAAGGCGATTTGTGCCACCTGCGGGGTGAAAGGCGTCTTGAACAGTGATGGCGAGTCGCATGTGCTCGAGGTGACCGAGGCGGACAGAATGCTGTCCCATGTCTACCTGTCCGGCAAGTTCCATCACGGGGAAGATCTGAAGCGGGTTTCGCTCAAGCCCGATCCACGAATGGCGGATATTCCGAAGTTAAAAGAGAAATATAAAAACTATCTGAGCTATTCACGGCCGGAGACGCACAGCTGACCCGGGCAAGAGGGGCTGTATCGCCAGGGGATGCAGCGGCCAGTGAGCTGCATCGTTTCAATCAGGAGGGGGAAAGGTGAAGGGAAAAAAGATGAAGGTGGCACTGTTGACAGTATTGGCAATGGCTCTTGGCCTGGTCTCCGGCGCTTCTGCGGCCGAGCCTGGCGCCTTGAATTATCCGGCGGGTTCGCCCGGGGTGTTTCTGGGGGAGTTTCCACCACTTCCAGGGTTGTTTATGGTGGCTCAGACCACCTACACCACCTCGGATGCACTGTACGACAGCGACGGAGACAAGATCAACGATACAAAATTCAAGTTGAATACCTGGGTGGAAACCTTCAGGTTCCTGGCCAGCTATCCCCAAAAGCTCTGGGGGGCGAATCTCTATTCCCAACTGGTTTTGCCGGTGGTCAATGTCGAGAGCAAGCTTTCGGTACGGACCCCGGTGGGCAGGCACAGAATCTATGACGGTGAAGACTCCGGTCTGGCCAATATCACCGTTTCGCCATTGATCATGAACTGGCAGCTCCAGGAGTCGCATCAATATTTCACTCTGGGCCTCGATATCGCCCTGGAATGGGGCGCCTCCTACGATGACGACAAGGCGGTGAACGCCGGGACGGGCTACACCACCTTTATCCCCGTGCTTGCCTACCGCTATGACAATCCCAATGGCCTCGATGTGGGGGTGAAGGCGAATTTCATGTTCAATCTGGAAAACGATTCCACCGACTACGATACAGGTGACATGATCGCCCTCGACCTCTATGCCGGCTGGAACTTCGGGAAGTGGAAGCTTGGGGCCATGGGAGCGTACACCGACCAGTTCGAATCGGACAAGGTCCATGGTCATACGGTGAAGAACAGTGATATCCGCATGTTCAACGTCGGCCCGTCCATCAGCTATGTCGCTGGCCCGGTAATCTTCAATTTCAACTATCAGAAAGGGGTGACGGCGGAAAACATCTCCAAGAACGATTTCTTCTGGTTCAATATTGCCCTGCCCCTCTATGTGCCCGAGTCGTACAGACCGGCCAAGGAGAGCTGACGGCAACGGGTCTGGCCGGTCTCGGTGCAGGCCAGCATCTGCCAGAGGCTGAACCCCTCGGTGCTGTCGTGGCAGCGGATTCTTGGATCGATGTCAAGGAGGATGCTCTCGTAAAAAGTCGAATGTTCCGTCGAGATGGACTCAGGAAAAAACCTGATATACGAGGCGTAGTTTCTCAAACGGCAATCTGGTAGTACATATGGTACAGCGGATTGTCGTTTGTGACCTACAACGAAGTAGATCTGGGTTTTTACGAGTCCATCAAGGAGGATGGGTGTGAAATATATTGTCAAGGAAACATTGATCAGCAGCATTATCAATGCATTGTTCAGTATCGCGTTTTTTGTCGGGATGTTTCGTCACGAGGCGGAGTTGCTGCTGGGCGGGACTTCGGGGCTGACCAGAGACTTTTTGCCGCAGGCCTTTTTTGTCGGGTTGTTCGCCGCGCTGCCGGCAAGTCTGGTCACCGCCAAGCGGATACGGGATAACCGGTTGGCGCCAGGCGGAAAAATGAAGTCGATCCTGCCGCGCTCTCTCCCTCTCCGGGTGCTGTGTCTCACCCTGGCCTCCACCGCCCTGTTCGGTGGCTGTATGGTGGCTCTGCTGTCGTTGCTCGAGCCGATCACCTTGGGTTTTTTCCCCGCGTTGCTGATGAAAGCCGTCTACGGTGTTGTCATCTCCTGCGCTATCACCCCGCTGGCGGTGTCGAGCCAGAGGGCCAGCAGCAGGGCAAGGATGGCGTCGGCACAGGAGGTGGGCGAGCCAGATCGAAAGAACATGTGAGGGGGAAGCGAAGATGCTGGTCACAGGCGGCATCGGCAAAGCGAAACGTGTTGACTTTTCCTGGTGGTCGGGTTTTGTTAGCCCTAACGCATTCAGGTGCCTTGCAAAAGGCTGAAAAGGGAACCCCGTGCAAATCGGGGACGGGCCCGCCGCTGTGACCGGGGACGAACGTTGCCTAAACGCCACTGGCAGATGATATCGACATTGTTGTCGATATCGGCCGGGAAGGCGCAACGTTGAGGATGAGCCGGGAGTCAGAAGACCTGCCTGACTGCAATGGGGAGTTAGCCTCTGGAACAGGTCGGCTCTGCAATACAACGATACGAGATTTGTGGGCATCCCGGATCATAGACCAGCTATGATCCGGGATTTTTTTTTGCAGACCGGCGAACAAACAATTGAACAAAGAGGAGAAGGTATGCACAAGCATGTATGGTTGGTCGCTATGGTAACCCTCTGTCTGGGTCTATCCAGCGTTGGTTCCGGTTGGGCCACGACGAAGACGCTAAAAGAAAAAAATGCCATTATTATCGCAAACTTCGGTACAACGGTTCCTGAAGGTCTGACGGCTATCGGCAATATTGTCGAGGCGGTGCGAACGGCCTATCCCCAGACCGAGGTGCGCCTGACCTTCACCTCGAACATTATTCGCTCCGTTTGGCGGAAGCGGCAGGAGGAGTCGCAGAAATGGCTCGACCAGGGAGTGCCGGAAGAGGTCCTCTACGTAAAGAATTTCATTGCTACCGTCGGCGATCTTTTAGAAGACGGTTATCGTGACATCGTTGTCCAGCCGACCCATATGTTCTATATGGAGCAGTCGTATGATGTACACCAGTATATCGATGGGCTGGCCTCCATTCGCACGATGAAGAGCAGATGGAAGCCGGTCGATCGCATCGTGATGGGCCGACCGGCGCTCGGCATGCCGGGTGATCAATACCCCTATCATCAGGATGTCGAGGCGGTGTGCAGAAGTCTGGCGCCCGATGTCGAAGCGGCCCGAAAGGCTGGCTCCGCTCTGGTGTACATGGGCCATGGCAATGACAACTGGCCCTCCGGGATCTATCTGGAAACCCAGAAGGCGATGCAGCGGATGTACCCGGAGGTGCAGACCTTCATCGGGGTCGTCGAAGGTTCTCCATCACTTGATGATCTGCGGGTCTCGCTCAAGGCTGCAGGGGTTGAAAAAATCCATCTCAAGCCCCTGATGATCGTGGCCGGCGATCACGCCACCAACGATATGGCGGGCCCGGAAGACGACTCCTGGAGGTCGATACTGACAAAAGACGGCTACACCGTTACGCCGATCATGGAAGGGTTGGGGCGGAATGCGGCCTTTGTCCAGATCTTTGTCGATCATATCGCCGATGCTGCCCGGGATGCCCGGATCGAGTTGCGGTAGCGTCGAACCCGGATGCGAAATCCGATGGACTCGTAAAAACTCCGATCTTCTTCGCTCTCACTCACAAATCTCATAGAGTGCCTCCGCCAGGGGTTCGACGTGAAAAGCGGCGGCCAGCTCTCTGAGCTGGCTCGCCGAGATCGCCTGTCTCTTGCCGCCAGCGGCCAGAACCTTGAGCAGCATCTCCGCCGCCTTGTCCGCTGTTTCGATCAGGCCGAAGAGCTGGTCCATGCTCCTGCCGGCGCCGAAGAGGCCATGGTGGGCCCAGAGGATGAGCCGGTGCCGGGCCATCATGGCCGCGGTGGCGTTGCCGATCTCTTTCTGGCCGGGCAGCATCCAGTCCAGAACGCCGATGCCGTCAGGGAACAGCAGCAGGCACTCACTCATCATTTCCCAGAGCTCTCTGGTGAGCACAGCGCTGTTGAGTGGCAGTACAAACGAGATGGCGATGAGGTTGGTGGCGTGGGTGTGGAGCACGATGGTGTCGCTGCCGGCGGTTACCTGCTTGCGGACCTGGTGGCTCAACAGGTGGGCCGAGAGCTCACTGGTCGGTCGGCCGCCGCCGAGATAGCCCCAGACCAGACTCCAGCCGTCGCCACGATCGTTGATTCGGATTATCCCCAGACTCTCTTCCGGGAATTGATCGATATGGCGGAAGAAGACCCCGGTTCCGGTAACCAGGAAGTGATCGCCGGCCAGCCCTGGCAGAGTGAAGGGGAGAGGGTGCTCTTTTCCCGCCGTCAGCTGGCCGCCGACGGCAGCGAGTTCCCTGGCTGGAAGGCGTATCGAGATGTTGCCGCCATTGGCCTCTCCCCAGCCCTTGGCGAAGATCTGATGGGAAATTTGTCTTATGTCCGTTATGCTTTTGAGTTCAAGTATATCCATGATATTTCCTTGTGAGTGTTTATCCCGTCATGCTGCGGGGCCGAAGAAACGGAACTCGTCTGGTTGGTTGATCGGGGAAACAAAAAAGGACTGCTGTTCCTTGCAGAGAACAGCTCGTCAAAGGCAGGTGTATCGGTTGGGCAGGTGCTGACGGGAAGGGACGTTTGAACGGGTCGAGCAAAAGGACAGGGTTCCGCCGTTTGGCGGAACCCTGCTGGCGATACATCACTGATGTACCAAGGAGCGTTTACAGCTTTATACGAAACTCGCCAGCGAGAAAGACTCTCTTGCCGAGCCCGGAGTTGCATTGGTTGTTGTGGCTGAGGTCATGCTGGTTTATATGAAACTCGTCAGCACGAAAAACGCTGTTACCGCGCCGAGGAGTTTCATGTTTCGTTGTGGCTGAGGCTACCTGGTCCAGCCGTGCTGGTTAGAACATCTTCTTGCTCATCGCATCGATAGCTTCGCTTGCTGCCTCGTATACACCAGGAAACGAGCTGAAGTTCAAGCCCTGGGTCAAACAGGGGATGAAATAGTTTTTGCCACAGCTGGTGCAGGCCCGTTCCACCTCGGCGGCGATGGCCTTGGCGTCCCAGGTCGGATGGTCGAGGGGACCGGAATCGAGCTCGCCCATAAAGCTGAGCTTGCCGCCATACTGTTTGATCAGCTCCGGGGTATTGTTGGTGGTCATGACCCCCTGCCAGATATCGATCCCCATGTCGATCATGTAGGGCACCAGGTTGGCGGCGTAGGAGTCGCTGTGATGGACGATCAGCTCCACCCCGTTATCCCGCCAGAACTGGTAGACCCTTTTATAGGGTTTGAGATAGAATTCCTCGAACATGTCGGGTGACATGAACGAGGAGATCTGGCTGCCCCAGTCGTCATGATGAAACAGGGCGTCGGGTTTGAGATATTTGATGGCCTGCTTGGCGTACTCGATCTCGTAATCGGTGAGACAGTCGATCAGTTCCTGCATGCACTCAGGCTCTTCGTAGAGGCCGAGCATGGCGTTTTCCATGCCCATCAGAAAATGAGTCTTCTCAAAGGTGCCGGAGGCAAAGAACACCGCCACGTACTGGTCGCGACGATCGACGGCCGCTGCTCTCTTGGCGGCGGCCTCCCACTGCTCTTCGGGAAAGATCACCGAGGGAACCTTGACCTGCTCCCGCCATTTGGTGACGTCACTCAAGACGATGTGGTCGGCGTCATGAACGGGGAACGGGCCGATCTGCTCCTCGGGCCAGTCCATGGTGATGCCCCATTCGTTGACGATGGATCCGCCCTTGACCGGCCGGATCCTCAGTGGGGCCTCGGTAATGATTTCCATGAATTCATACTGGTTGACGAACCGGTCCGGATTACCACCCTTGATCGTCTCCACCAGGTTTTCACGTTTTGTCAGCATTACTCTCCTCCCTTTGTTATGCAGCCTGAGCCAGTTTCTTGGCGGTGGCGGCGGCACTGCCGGCATCGGGAGCATAGCCATCTGCACCGATCTGGGTGGCGAATTCCTCGGTGACCGGGGCCCCGCCGACCATGACCGGCAGGTTGCTCAGGTCGCTCTCCTTGATGGTCTTGACGGTTTCACTCATCGCCGGCATGGTGGTGGTGAGCAGACCGGAAAGGGCGATGACCTTGACGTTGTCATTGGCCTTGGCGGCCTCGATAAATTTCTCGGCGGGTACGTCGACCCCCAGATCGATCACCTTGAAGCCTGCGCTTTCCACCATCATCGCTACCAGGTTCTTGCCGATATCGTGGAGGTCGCCCTTGACCGTGCCGATAACACAGGTGCCAAGGGCAGGACCGGCTCCGTCGCCGGCCAGGTGGGGCTGCAGGACCTCGACCCCCTTGGCCATCGCCTTGGCGGCAATCAGCATCTCCGGGACGAAGACCGCGCCGGTGGAGAACTTGTCGCCGATAACCCCCATGCCATCGATCATGGCCTGGAGAATATCCTTGGCGTTGTCACCGGCGTTCAGGGCCTCTTGGACCACATCGGCGATGAGTTTTGTTTTTCCGCCTTCGACATTCTGTTGGACTTCCTGGAGTTTTGACATGATTGTATCCTCGTTGGTTTGATTGGGTCCGC
>JBKEBZ010000049.1:0-2585 GCA_047973425.1 Desulfopila sp. | reverse complement strand
GGATTGTTTTTCAGCCCAGCGATATTCAAGTGATGCTGCAGATACCCTTCCATACCTTGACGATCGACCGCCTCGAGATGGGAGCGGGCAACGAAGCGAGACGCCAAGGGGATGGCGGTGCGATACAGCAGGTTGTCGGCCAGGTTGTTTTGTCCGGCCAAAATGCTAGGCAGCCATGGTTTCGAGTCACCCTCGAACTGGGTCAGGGTATGCAGTTCGGTGAAGACATCGAGCCTGAGCAGTGAGGCCTCGTCGATAACGAGCAGAGGCTGCTGCTTTTTGGTCATAACCAGGTTCTGTATCTGGTTTCTGATCTGCCTGGTCAGCACCGCTCTGGAAGACAAGGCGGTATGAACGTCGAGTTCGGCCAGGAGCTGGCGGTATATCTCCAGGATGGAACCGGCCGTTGCCGTAATCCAGAGAACTTTATATTTCGAGGGATGCAGGCGGCCGGCGGCCCAGCGCAGTGCAGTGGATTTTCCCGCCCCCACTTCTCCGGTGACCAGGCCGATGCCGCCAAGGCGGATCACGTACTCCACCCGCTGATTGACAGCCAGCAGTTCCGGGGTTTGGAGGATGCTGTCGAGGTCGATATCCGGCGTAAACGGTTCCCGGCTGAGGCCGAAGAATGCTCTATAGCTCATGACTTTCCTCCTGCGACAAGAATGGCAGCCCCCCCTGAATCGGCTTATCGCGTTGCACTTCTACGTTCACTCGAAGATCGAGGGGAACAAGCAAACCGTGGGAGCGCCCCTTATGCACGATTTCGACTCTGTCGGGCTTATGCTCATGGTAGAGCAGACTGAGCTGTTCCCCGATAAACCTGGTCGGCGCCTCAAAGAGACGACCGTCTATGGAAACGGTACGATCCTTGGTGACCCGCCTGCGCACCTCTTTGCGAAAGTAGTCTTCAAGATCGGCTGGTGCGGCGCGGATCAGCTCCACATGCTCGGCGAACCTGTTGAAGGGCGTCTGGCCGGTGCTGGAATGGCGCCGCTGGTGGTAGTCCTCCCGGATCCAGAGATCCAGCGCGATGTTGAGCTCGGCGAGGGTGCCGCCGAGGAAATGCGGGAGAAACTGGGCGCGTACCGTACGGAAGAAACGCTCGATCTTGCCTCTGCCTTGCGGGGTGTACGGCGGTGTATGGACCAGGGCGATCCCCAGTGAGGCGCAGATCCGTTCCAGGTGCCTCGAACGAAAGGCGGCACCGTTATCCACATAGAGTTTTCTGGGCACGCCCCTTGTCAATAAAGCCTTACGAAAGGCGTCAAGCCAGCTGTCGAGTCGTTCCGAGAGATAAAACTCCGCATGGGGCAACAGCCGGGAATGATCGTCAAGAAAACCAATCAGGTAGGCCTTGCGATGCCCATTTTCCACTTCCACCCTGGGGCCGTGCATGACATCGGATTGCCAGATATCGTTGGGGTATTGTGCCTCATACCGGCGACGGTCGATCTTGGCGGCCTGCTCCTTGCCGGACAGCCCCTCCTGCTTGAGAATCCGGTAGGCGGTGGTCAAAGAAATCGCCATGCCGGGTGGAGATAACCTCCTCTTCACCATCTCCTCGAGCAGCTTGACTACCGGCAAACCGGGCAACTCCTTGCGCAGCTTGACCAGGGAGAGAATGGTCTCTCCGTCAACACGCCGGCTTCGCCCTCGGTCCGAGCGCTCACGGGGAAAGAGGGAGGCGAGTTGCCGGTCGTTGTTGAGGTATAAACTGACCCATCTCCTGATCGTGGATTCGGCGATTCGAGTCCGCCCGGAAGAGGGAATGAGCCACCGCTGTCGGCTTTTTTCCCGGATTCGCTCAGCCATCTCCCCGCTGGTGAGCCGACTGCAGACCAGATCGCTGATCACGCCGAAACGAAACAGCGCCACTTCTTCACGTTGCTTTTCCTGCATGAAATCCTCCTGTTTTTGCTGATGGTTTACGGGTTCAAACCTGTTTTTTTGAGCTACCATCTGCGGGAGGATCCGGGCAGGGATACAATTGGGTAGGGTGGCTATTTCACGACGCGATTCTCCTTTTGTGCTGCGCGGGTGATCGGGATGATATTGTGTTGCAAAATCTGCATAAATCCTTTGATACCACTACATTGGATACTTATTCCCAGCACAAGCCGGATCATTCGCCACAGACAGCGCCACCACTGGCGTTGCGCACTCCGGGGAAGATAAGGACGCCATCGCTGCTGTTTGCCGCGCATGCTAATGCTCTCTTTTATCTCGGAAATACTGGAGCGAAACCGACGAAAATAACTGGTCGGGCGCATTCTGTGCACAGAACCACAGCAGGAGCAACGCAGACGACGGAGATATACCGCCTCAGACAGGCAGGAAAAATAGGCAAGAACAAAGCCATGCCACCATAAGCCACCCTGACAGTGAGGGCAGCAGGCAGGCTTTTGCCATGGAAAAAGACGGCCAAGACGGGCAATTTCCTTGACCTCGATAGAAACAAAAAGTACCAGTGGAGTAACTCCTTGCAGGATGGCTTAGGTCCTGGTTGGAGGGGGTGATGGGCCTTTGCAGAGGTCCATCACCCTGTTCCTCAGCTCTTTTTCAGACAGCTACAATTTAATCCG
>JBKEBZ010000098.1:0-32231 GCA_047973425.1 Desulfopila sp. | reverse complement strand
AGGTAGCCGTTAGCCTGTCGCCAATCCCAGGCTTCACAGAGTCTGCGGGAAATGGCCGTGCGACCTTCATCCCAGTGTTCTTTGATGACCTTGGTGATGAAGGCGATGTCGTCTTGGGTGATCGCTTTTTTGCGGTATGTGAGTATCACGTTCATGATAGGAGATGTACCAGAATCTTTTCATGAACGCACTGACTTTTTCAGGTTTGGCTATAATTCCGGTGAACGGTTACGATTTTTCAGCTCTCTTATGTTTCCTGGCCAGGCATAGTCTATCATTGTTTTCTTCGACCACGCATCAAGCTCGACAAATGGCAGACTATGCTTTCTGGAAAATCTTTGTAAGAAATATTCTGCCAATTCAATTATATCTTCGCCACGATCACGTAGTGGCGGAAGCAGTAATGGGATAACATTTATTCTGTGATAAAGATCTTCTCTGAACTGTTTATTTTTTACGTCATTTTTCAAATTTCTATTCGTCGCTACAATAAGGCGAAAATTCGAGAAATGAGATCGAGCACTACCCAGTCTCTTGAAAGTTTTTTCCTGAAGCACTCGTAACAATTTCGTTTGAATTAATAAAGATATATCTCCTATTTCATCAATAAAAAGTGTTCCATCATTTGCGAGTTCTATATATCCTTTTCGCTGTTTTTCCGCTCCGGTAAATGCGCCCTTTTCATAACCGAATAGTTCACTTTCAATTAATGATTCGGCCGTGCAATTAAGGTCCACGGTGACAAAGGGCATATTGCTTCGATTGCTTTGTTTATGTATATATTTTGCAACAACTTCTTTGCCCACACCTGTTTCTCCGAGCACAAGTATTGGGACATCCAGGCAAGCAGCACTTTTGGCACTATCGATCAACTGCTTCATCGCTTCACAGTGAAAAACGAATTGTTCCTCATAACTTCTTTTATCTGCCGTCAGTATACCAATTGTTTCCTGGTGCGATTTCTCCAAACTTCTGAATTTGTTTATCACAAAGCTAAGCTGTAATCCCACGTGATCAGCCAGTCGGAGTAACTTGCTTTCTGAATATTCTTGAGTCAGATGACGATAAGATGTCAAAATACACGCCACATAGTATTCATTCATTACCATGAATGGAATACATAGCAGAGAGACGTTTCGCATATTGCCATTCCTGCCCCCTTCATGGATTACCTGATTTCCCTGTACTGATTTTTCTGCCACTGAAAATATCCACAGACCTTCCAACGTACTCTTATCTAGAAATTCAAGTGAACACACCACTTCAAGCCGATTTGTGTTTTCCAGTGTGTCACATTTCAGCAGGAAGGATCTTTCCCCTCCCCAAAAAGTACTTAAATGACCCAAAAGTTGTTGCAGCAGCTCCTTTTCGGATAAAGAGAAATCAAGATGACTTAATAATTCCATTAATTTTCTGTGACCAGGCCAAAAAGAAACCTCTTTGGTAATTGACTGATTCACCCTTACAAAAGGGTATAAGTCGCCTGGAAATAAATTTGGTAATGTGTTGGTGTAAAGAGTCCAGGCTTCGGAAATATAGGGTTCACTTTTTTTCTCCTGATGACGACTGACAAAAACTCTTCCTATATCGATAAGCGTTTTGGCCAACTCCATTTTTCCACCTACTTTCTGCAGACATTCCCTACTCCTCTCCAGCAGAGAAAGAATAGTATCAATGGGTTCATTGTTTTTTTCTGCTTCTTGGGCCATCAGCCTGAACGCTGTTCCTTTTAAATGTATATTTGCACCATGAACAATTCTTTGGATTTCTGCTTTATATTCAAAATCATGGATAGGCTCAAAACCGGCTAAATGAAAAGCATAAAGCATTTCTAAAAGCCAAGGTGCATGATAAAATGATAAACCATCCGAACAGGCTGCTATGTTCTGGGCAACATGCATTTGTTTATACGATGCCTCTAAATCTCCTTCCGCAAAGAGCAAATAGGCATAATTCCTTTCAATCCAAAACCGCGATAGCGGCAAATGCATCTGCTGTGGTGCTCTTAGACCTGCTTCAATATGCTGACGAGCCTGAAAAAGATCTCCAGAGGCCGCCAGCAGGAACCCGAGTTGGGCCTGGAGAGCAAGGTCTAAAGAAGCTGTACCTGCTGACTGGGCAACCTGTCTCCCGCCAACCAGCAGTCGAAGTCCCAAACGAAATTGACCTGTAAACGCCGCAGCTAACGCCATTACAGGAATTGCAAAACTTATTACAAAGGGATCGACCGTTTCTTGATGAAGACTGTGATAGACTTGAGAAGATACCTCCAGAACTTTTTGCGGATTACCTCGTATTGTGTGATAGGCAAGACCATGCAAGGCAGCGGCATCATAAATTTCCTTGTCACCGAGTGTCCGCACAATTTTCAATCCCCTGGTATATTCCCTCTTGCTATCATCAAGTCTTCTGAAAGCCAGGAAAAGAGCGCTGAGTTGAAAATTACAAATAGCGGCGGATCGAGAATCTCCTATGGAAATGGCGAACCCTTTCGCCATCGATACGACATCGATCATCAGGTATGTGTGATCTAAAAGCGAACACATGGACTTGAAAGCATTTGTTGCGAGTTGGATAAAACAGCGTTTATCGGCTACTGACTGGAGTTTTTCCCCTGCTTGAAATAATTCTCTCACCCCCTGGGAAAAGCATTCGTATTGCTCAGCAGATGACTGTTTTTCCTGCATACCAGCAAACTTTTCTCTTGCCTTGACCAGCAACTGAGAGGCCAGCAGATGTTCTGACAGACACTTGTCGCCCGGTAATTGCATAATCACGCTCTCTTGCAATGAGGGTAATAGAGATTGATTATTTTCGGATTAACCAATTTATTTTCCGCTGTTCAAGATCCGTAACCTGTACAGCTACGTGACATCAGGGGCATTGGATAACAACTGAACGGTATTTTGTTTTTATCCAAAACTCTTTGGTGAGAACGACACGGTTACCATGCCTGGGAGTTTTATAACAGCGTAGCGGCGCCATCGTCGTGGCTGAGGCGTTCTGGTCCAGCCATGCTGGTTTATCCGAAAATCGCCAGTGCGAAAAGCTCTGTTGCCGCACCGGGGAGTTTCATCGTTTGTTGTGGCCGAGGTTATCTGGTCCAGCCATGCTGGTTTAGATGAAACCATGCCGGAGCCATTCGATTGCGGCAATGGGCCCTTTTGGTAGGTAACGATCCCTGAATTGGTCGTCGTCGACAAATCGGGCAGCGAGTTCCATATACTGTTCGGGGCTAGGCTGTTGGAACGGAGCGGTTCTGGCCGCACGACATGCTGAAGGTACAGGTACGGGACGGGACCGTGTCGCCGGCCAGGACCACACTCTGGCCAGAGCAGTATCGACAATGCAGATTACACTCCGATGTTATCGCCAGGGAAAGCTCGTCTGGTGGCATCAGACCGGAGGCCACCAGAGCTTCGGCAAAAACGAGCCTTTTGCCATCACTTCTCGACATGATTTCAGGCTGTACCCGCAGCGCCATGGACCGTATCCATCTCCTCCGGGCTGACATCGAACAGATGTCCGGTGGGGGCAAGCTTCTCCTGCGAGAAGAACAGGGGGAGCCGATCGGCGGTTCGGTCAAAACCGGCTTTTTCGTTAAAGCACCTTTCCGTCTCATTGACCTGCTGACCAAGCTTGACAAGATACCCCTCCTCCAGCGGCACATCGAGGATAGCGGCGACACACCCAGCCAGGGCGTCCTGCAGTTCGGGCATATCGAGAGGTGGCAGCATCGAAAACAGACACATGCCCAGAGAATCGACCGCGGCAAAATAGCGCTGCAAAAACTGTGAGACAGGAGCCTGCCCCGTCGAGGCGGACGGATCATAGTCCGGGTTGGCCGGGCTCGGCAAGGCATTGCCACAGGTGTGATCGGCACCCATTGTCGAGGTCGCATAGGTGACCCCTGTACCTTTGAGCACCCGCGGATCATAGCCACTTAAGCACTGCCTTTTCACCGTGGGGATGCGTGACACGCCGAGTTGCTCTCCGGTATAATGACAGCCATTACCGATCATTTTACCATTTCTGGTTCCCCTGGCAATGTCCTTGACCAAAGACAATGCCGCTTCGCCATTGCCCCATTCGAGCATCCCACCTTCCATGGCGACAGCTAGAGCGCCACCGACCTCCATGGTATCTACCCCGATATCATTACAGACAGCATTCATTCGGGCAATCGTATCGAGATCGTCAATCAGGCAGTTGGCACCCAAGAGTGCCAGGGTTTCGTATTCCAGACCGGAAACAATCGGTATTCCGGCCTCATCGGTATACACCTGCGAACAGCCGATAATGCATCCGCTGGTACAGCGGTGCGTCGCCTGGGCATTGGGTCGGGAGGCCATGATCTCCGCCATCTTCTCACCTGAGATCTTCTCCGCTCCGTCGAATTGTCCCTGGGAATAGTTTTTTGTCGTCAGCGCCCCCAGCTCATTGACCATATTCACCAGCAGCGGCGTGCCCAGCGCCTTGAGTCCACCGACAAGCGGGTGAGCCGATATCCCGCTGACAAACACTTTGAGCCGTGCCTGGTAGAGGGCCTGATCTCTGGGCAGCACCGCTCTCCCACCGGTATCATCAATGAACAGGGCCTTGAGCCTCTTGGCGCCCATTACCGCGCCAAGCCCGCCCCTGGCTGCCATTCGGGGCATAAAGTCCGGCGAAGACACGGAAATACCGGCAGCGGTCAACATCTGCTGTCCCGCCGAGCCGATCGAAATCACCCCAATCTTCTCGCCGTACTTTTGCCGGCCATAGGCGATGGTGGCGTTATTGCCCTGATTGTCGAGTTCTGCAACGCTTTCAAATCGCACGCCGTCTTTGCTGAGATGAATGGTCACCAACTCGTCGCTGCAGCCCTCCACAACAACGGCCTGCAGTCCCAGCCTGGCCAGTTTCACCGCCGCCGTACCGCCGGCATTGCTCTCCTTGATCGTCCCGGTGAGCGGGCTTTTGCCACCAATCGAGAGCCTGCCGCTGTTGGGGACACTCGTCCCCGCCAGGATACCTGCGGCAAAAACCAGCTTGTTTTTTGGCCCCAAGGCATCGCAATCGGCGGCGACCTCACCTGCAATGATCGCCGAGGTGAGCCCTCTCCCTCCCAGACCTCGGTATCGCTCTGCTATGTCGACGAACTGAAACGTTTTAGTATCTAGCTGTATCTTCAATATCTTTTTCATTTCTCTCACCATATTATTCTGACTGCTGATCATTTTCCCGAGTGCTGAAAACTGATGGACTCATAAAAAGTCGAACGTTCCACCAGGATGGGCTCAGGAAAAACCCTGATATACGAGGCGTAGCGTCTCAAACGGCAATTTGGTAGTACATATGGTACAGCGAATTGTCGTTTGAGATCTACAACGAAGTAGATCTGGGTTTTTACGAGCCCATCAAAACTCGATCCCTTTGTCTTCCATTAGCATAGATTTCTGCATGAAAAGAGAAAGAATAAAAAAAAGCCGGAAAAAATGAAAGGATAATGTCCATGCACAATTGATATGTTCTTGATTTTTTCATGCACGATAAGAATGAAAAATCAATAATTTAGAGTTGACCACCCAAGCAAGTGCATATTACTCTTCCACCATTCGCCGCGACGAAGACGATTGGCAAGGAAACAGCGAAGAGGGGGAAAAGCCGGGGAACCAGAAAAGACTCCTTACGATGGCTAGGTCAGGCGGGATAGGAATGTTCTGCAAATGTCTGCTCTGGGGACTGACCGGATAGCGTAGATCCTCCTTCCCCTTTGCTACTTGTCGTGGTGGACAGAAAACGATCCTGAGATGGGCGCGTCTGCGCAAAATTTTCCGCTACGACAGACTCGGCAGTTGGCACCCGGGCCCCATCAGGGCGGACAACACGCACCGGCTTGAGGTACATCTATGCAAGACACCGCATCTTCCCGAGGATATGAATGGCTGGTCGTCATCATCCTCACCCTGGCTTTTGGTTTTGAATTTCTCGATCGACTGGCAATGGCGTTCATGCTGCCGATCATCCAACCCGAACTCGGCATCAACAACGAGCAGATCGGCCTGCTCGGCTTCATCAATACCGGCTGTTATGCCCTGTCAGCCATTGTTTTTGGCTGGGTGCAGGATCGGGTCGGCGGACGCAAACAATGGCTCACCTTCTGGATGTTTGCCACCTTTCTCAGTACAGCTGCCTGTGTCTTTGTCGATTCGTTCACCGAACTGCTGCTGGTGCGGGCCCTGGTCGGGATTACCGAAGGTCCCCTGCTCGGTCTGTTCGGGGCCATTCTCATCCATGTCAATCCACGAAATTTCGGGAGGAATTTCGGTATCTCCAACGCTGGAGTAGGACTTATCGGTGTCACTATCGGCCCGGTGATCGTCACTCAGGTCGTCAAATATTTCTCTTGGCAGATGACCTATCTGCTGGTCTCGATCCCCACCTTCATCATCGCCCTCTTGATCGTCTTTTTTATCAAGGAGATCAAGATAGACCCGGCAGAGGCGGCCCGCCATCGTCAGATGCTGCAGGAGGCGGGAGGAGTCAGAACCCTTTTCAAAAGCCGCAATGTAATCATTTCCACGGTGATGGGAGTGGCCATGTTCGGCGGTTACTGGACCCTGATGCTCTTTGCTCCGCTGTATCTCGTCAAGGTGTCGCACCTCACCGTCCAGCAGATGGGTTGGATCAGCTCAACCATGGGTATTCTCTATATCGTCTACTGCATTCTCGTGCCAAAACTTTCCGATGTCTATGGCCGTAAGCCGGTGCTCATCATCACCGCTGTTTGCTGCACCGTAGCGCCGCTGCTGATGTGGCTGGTTCCCGGCAGCCATGTGGCCAGCATCGCCTATGTCATGTTCGGCGGCGCCATTCCGGCCATGGTACCGCTGGTGGCGGGAGTCGTGCCGATGGAGTCTGTGATCGAAAATCTCAGAACCACCGCCAACGGCCTCGTTTCCGGAGTTGGCGAGTTTATCGGCGGCTCCTGCTGGCCTGTCGTCGTCGGCAGAATAGCCGATACTTCCGGCCTGCAGACCACCATGGGGGTCGGGGCATTGCTGCTGGCTGTGAACATCATCTGTGGCTTCGGCCTGGCTGAGAGCAACAGAAATGTCCTGGAGAAACGAGGAATGGCAGGCGAAATGGTGACGGACCCAGAAAAGGATCTGGCGATATGAGCAAGCAGCACCTCTGGACCGTGGATGGCCGTTTGTGGTGACAAGGCTGACCGGCCCAACCTGAAAGCGACACATTTTCGCTCAATATCGGTACATCGTTCAAACAAGATACCGTTTTTCGGCACGGAGCGTCTTGACCATACGCTGACGTGGCCCAGGATGTTTCGAGTAGCCGCATGGTCGGTGAATGTTTGCCACTTGAAACTCTCAGCCTCTTTTGTTTTCCCTTGCCTGACCCACTGCGGGTCAGGCATGGTTCTTCCTTGACACATCTTGAAGGCTCGTCACCCTGCTTCTCTGAGGCAAATGAATCGGTCTGCACACAACACGGAGCCAATGCATTGATAGCGTCGGCTACCGCTGGAAGTTCGCCGTTTGAGCTCTCACAGCTCTCTGGCAATCACTGGTGGAATCACCCATCATATGAAACCTTGCCAAAGCCTCCCAACACTATCATGGCGTATGTTGAACCTCAGCTCCTCGCCCATGCAGCCTGCAGCGGGGTATCCGCCGAGATAAACTGTCCCTTCTTTGAAGGAGATTACACCTCCAGACTCGAATATCTCAAAGAATTGCCAAAACAGAAGATTCTTGGCTTCTTCGATAGGACAGACCTCTTTGCCGCCAGAAAAATTCTGGGCGACACCATATGTTTCGCCGCCAATATGCCTATTGCCCTGCTCAAGACTGGCACAAAAAAACAAATTCAGGATACAACAAAAAAATTTATTGATGAGTTGGGTCAAGATGGGGGGCTGGTGATGTCGGCCAGTACGGTCCTCGATGATGCAGACCCTGAAAGGGTAAAAGTCTGGGCCCAGACTCTCCAGGAGTATGGAACGTTTTGACCAACCGGAAGCCATGTGATCGAAGAAAACGGATCATGCCGTGGCAGTAAGGAGCAAAACCAGTCGGCAGAGCAGTCGTAACCGTTCACCAGCACCCCATTTTCGCCCGATCAGGCCTCATCGCATAGTGCTCTCTTTTTGTGTATACCGCTGAACGGTTACGGGCAGTCACTTCGTCTGCATCATTCAGTGATGGCGTCGTAAAAAGTCCGATCTCCTGCGTTGCAGCGGGATCGGCCACTGCTCGACGTACCACATGTGCATCTGTGCTTGACCGACACCACTGCGCCTTATATAACGAACTTTTGCAGTTCGGTATCTTCACCGGAAATGTTAGGTTTTTACGAACCAGCATGGCTGGACCAGGTAGCCTCAGCCACAACGAACCATGAAACTTCTCGGCGCGGCAACAGAGCTTTCCGTGCTGACGAGTTTCATATAAAAGCATCATTAAAATACCCTATCCCATATTCGAGATACATCATCCCTTAATAAGTCACTGTAATATTTTATTTTATCCTCTTCGCCACCCGCTCAATTCTTTTATTTTTTATCTTGACAGAAGAATTTCTTTATCTTTAATTGTGGGGTACAGGATACTGCATTCCGATAGCGCCTGCTCCCATTGGCAGGAGTGAAAAGAGCAGTCCTGCCCCACCGATTCACCAACTCTCTTTCCGTACGATCAGGAGAATTGAGAATAACGTCAGAATATTACCGAAGAAATGACACCGATTGGTGATCTCATATACAGTCAACCCCGGGAAACTGATATGAAAAAGAACAATCTGTTTTTATCTGTTGGTGGTGCTTACTGCTTTTTTCCTTCCGGTCACGACTTCAGGCTAACCAGCATGGCTGGACCAGGTGGCCTCAGCCACAACGAAACATGAAACTCTTCGGTGCGGTAACAGAGCTTTCCGCACCGAAGAGTTTCATATAAACCAGCATGGCTGGACCAGGTACCGCAGCCACAACAAACCATGAAAATCCCGAGCAAGTGCCAACGACTCCTTGTCGGCGATTTTCGGATAAACCAGCATGGCTGGACCATAGCGCCTCAGCCACAACGAACCATGAAAATCGTCGCCCCGGTAAAGGAATTTTCCGTGCTGACGATTTTCGGATAAACGACAGCGAAGAGCCAAAAAAGGCAGACGTTGCCGTATCTGTTCCTGTCGTCCAGCTCACCCTGACAATGACTTTGTGTCAGAAATTCGTTTTCATGTAAAGAGGGGGAATCATGCAACATCGTTACGCATCTGCAATATCAGCCACAAAACGACAGTTGAAAAAGCTTATATTGGTGCTGATAGCCTTGGCCTTCGTTATTCCCATGTATGGCTCGACGGCCTTTGCCAAAACCTACCGCTGGCGCGTTCAGCACCCCTGGCCATCGGGGTCGATGTATGACAATGAGACGAAGGCACTGGTACAAAGCATCAAGGAAATGTCAGATGGGCGGCTGGATATCACAATGTTTGGTGTCGGTACCCTGGCGGGCACCCTGGAATCTTTAGATTCAATCTCCAAAGGTGTGTATGAAGGCCATATCAGTGTCCCGGTCTACTGGTCAGGAAAAATGCCGGTCGGCACCTTTCTCCAGGGCGTCACAGGCGGCATCTCCACGGTGGATGACTGGTCGGCATGGTACTACAAGTATGGGGGGCTGGAGATTGCCCGCGAGGCGTATAAGAAGTTCAAAGTCTACTATGTCGCGCCCATTTTCAACTCCGCCAACACCCCGACATTCACGCGAAAGGAGAAGCCGGTCAGGACACTGGATGATTTTAAAGGCTTGAAGCTGAGATCAACTGCCGGTCTGCAATCCCAACTTGTCGAGGCGCTGGGTGCCTCACCTGTTTGGATGCCAGTGCAAGATGTATACACAGCTCTGGAAACCGGCGTGATCGATGGTGTAACCGCTTTCTCTATCACCGGCTGGAAGAACATGGGAATTCAGGAGATTGCCAGTTGGAGCATTGAGCCAGGTTTTATTCTGCCCCATTGCGCCCTTGAGTTCTGCGTCAGCGAGAAAGCCTGGAACAACCTGCCCCGCGATCTTCAGCTCATACTGGAAAGCGCTGTCCGACAGTGGAGTTATGATTTTTTCAGTTTCGGTCTGATTGAAGATGCAAAATCTTATCAGGTGATGAAAGAGGCAGGGGTCAAACCGTCGAAACTAACGGATGAAGAAATGACAAAGGTCTATGAAATAGCACGAAGACTGGCCGACGCCTACGCCGAGAAAGATTCACTTGCCCACAAGGCCTGGGAATCACAGAAGGCGTATCTGCAACTGGTCGGTAAACTGCAATAAACACGAGAACGTGACGCTCCGGTACAATTGGAGCGTCGTTATGTTGAGCCTCGCTTTTTTTATTTTCGAGTAACCGTTCACCAGCACCCATTTTCGTCCGATCAGGCCTCATCGCATAGCCAACTAGAGCTATGAGACCTGCTTGAACGAACCTGGTGCACTGGATGAATGGTTACAGACCGTGGTAGCGCTCTCTTTTTGAGTATGCCGCTGAACGGTTACATTTTCGACAACTGCCATTCCATACCTCTGGCCACTATGAACTATGAAACGACTATTAGGCGCCATTGACGCCCTCAGTATTCTTTCCGGCAAGGCATCCAGTTTTCTCACACTGCCAATTATCTTTATCATCATGTATGAGGTCATCTCACGCTATGTGTTCAATGCTCCAACAGTCTGGGCATCGGAGATAATTGCGATTCTCTGCGGCATCTATCTGGTCATGGGTGGTGCCTATGTCTTGCAAATGGATGCCCATGTCAAAGTCGACATTATCTATTCGAACTTCTCTCGGCGACAACGGACTATTATAGACATTATCACTTCGCCGTTGATCCTGTTATATTTGTTTGTCATTGTCTATACCGGTTTTATTTATGGGATAGAATCATGGGAGTTTAGAGAGACGACCGGAACTGCCGCGAATATGCCGATATATCCGCTGAAAATATCCTTCTTTGTCGCCAGTTTCCTGATGACTCTGCAGATGATCGCCAAAATCATTACAGATATCAGGAGAGTGTTTTTCGCAAAGGAGGTGCGGTGATGAGTATAGAAATTATTACACTGTTGATGTTTGGTGGTCTGGCATTCCTGCTGCTGACTGGAATCCCCATCGGTTTCGCCACGGGTGGTATAGCTGTTCTGGCAACGCTTTTTCTGTGGGGCCCTTCTTCGGTTTTCGTTATTGCCAACCGCGCGTATAACTGGATGTCCAGTCCCGCTCTGGTCGCTATACCACTCTTTATTTTCATGGCCCAGATGCTGTCGCACTCAGGGGCGATTGATGACCTTTTTGATGCTGTCTATATCTGGGCCGGGCCGATCAAAGGAGGGCTCGCCATTATGACGGTGCTTGGTGCGACCCTGATGGCGGCCATGTCCGGGATTGTCGGGGCGACAGAGGTAACGATGGGGCTGGTAGCGCTCCCGGCAATGATGAAACGGAAGTATAACAAACACCTCGCCCTCGGATGTATCGCTGCCGGAGGATCGCTCGGCTATCTCATTCCCCCCAGTATCATTTTTGTGCTCTATGGCTTAGCTGCCGATCAATCGGTGGGAAAACTGTTCATGGGTGGTTTTGGCCCTGGTCTACTCCTGGCATTTCTCTACATCGTCTATATCATCATCCTTGCCTACGTGAAGCCGGACACCGCCCCCGCCTTACCACGTGAAGAACGCCAGGCCGTCTCCCTGAACGTGAAGATTGGCATGACCAAGTTCTTGTTTTTCCCGGCTCTTCTGATTTTCTCTGTGCTGGGATCGATCTATATGGGGATAGCCACCATCACCGAATCTGCCGGTATTGGCGCTGCCGGGGCCATTCTCGTTGCCCTCTTCCATCGTCGACTCAACTGGAGCACGGTGCAGGACTCATGTTACATGACCATCCGGGTGAGCTCGATGATCCTCTGGCTCGTTATCGGCAGTTCAGCCTTCATCAGTGTCTATACCGCCGTGGGCGGCACCGAATTCGCCAAATCACTCATCAGTTCCCTGCCCTTTGGGCGTTGGGGAACGATGATCATCATGCAGATGATCCTTATTTTTCTCGGCTGTTTTATTGACTGGGCGGGTATTCTGACGCTGACGACGCCCATTTTCCTTCCCATTATTATCGGCATGGGCTTTGATCCAATCTGGTATGGGGTGCTCTTCAACGTCAATATGCAGATAAGCTGTCTATCTCCCCCATTCGGACCGGCGTTGTTCTATCTTCGCGGTATCGCGCCTCCGAATGTATCCATGCTGGATATTTATAAATCGTCCGTGCCCTTTGTCGCAATACAGGTCCTGGTTCTGGCTCTCTGCATGATATTCCCGCAGATTATCACCTTTCTGCCATCGCTGGTGAACTGAGCAGGTCAAGGTCAGAAATATCCTATTTACGGCAGCGAGTTCTCGCCGGAAGGTCAACCTCGACACCATTCTCCACGCCCTCTTTTCCGGCGAGCACAATATTCGTTGTTACCCTCTTGTATTCCGGGGTAGCACCTTCACCCACATTGGCTCTACTGCGCGCCAGGACCTGGCGAATATCTGCCAGTGCCTGTCACAATCCAGCCGCATATGGAATACAACTGGAAGGTGGAGTTCACCGGCAACCCGTTACCGAAAGAACACCCGGCGTGGCCCCTATCATCTTCCCTGTCAGCCTTGAGACCGTATCATCGAGAGCTCTATTCATCAGACAAGGCAGCATCATTTTCAAGCACCAGTAGAGGGGTAACAATGCAAGGTTTCAAAGAGTCACTGTTCAAAGCGATGGATCTGAACCTTCTGGTCTCGCTGCATGCCCTCCTCGAAGAGCAGCACATTACCCGGGCGGCTGACCGGGTCGGATTGAGCCAGCCTGCGATGAGTAGGGCATTGAACCGTTTACGGAAGGAATTCAATGACCCGCTGCTGGTCAAGGGCAACAATGGATTCGAACTGACGCCTCGGGCTCAGGCGCTCAGCGTTCCGCTCCGCCAGCTCATCCGGGACATTCAGGGGCTCTATCAGCCGGCATCCTTTGATCCGGCCACGGCTCAGGGAGAGTTCCGCATTGCCGGCCTGGACTATGAATATATCGTTCTCCTGCCGCTTCTGACCGAACGGTTGCGGCTGGTCGCCCCCGGCATCACCATCAAGGCATTACCCTTCAGCCAGGAGGATTTTGGCATACTCCAACGGGACGAAGTCCATCTCATCCTGACCGCCATCGAGCATGTACCGGAAAATCTGTTTCGACAGCAGCTCTTTACCGAACATAACGTCTGCATGGTCAATCCACTTTTTCTCGAGGCGAACCGGCATCTCCCCATGGACCGATTCACCGACCTGGAGCACGTCTGGGTCTATCTGCGCAGTCAGGATCCCGGCCAGATAGATAAAACCTTGAAGGATATGGGGTTGAACCGCAACATTGTCAACACCCTGCCGACCTTCTTTCTCTCGGCCTTCACCGTGGCCTCATCGACCAGCCTGGTAACGGTGCTGCCCTCCCGGGTGGAGAAGCGGCTGAAATGGTGCATGCCGCTCACCATTCTCGATGTGCCGATCAACTTCAGGGAGTTCCGTGTCTTCCAGATATGGCATGAGCGCTATCATACCGATGAAATGCATAAATTCATGCGTAAACTCATTGCCGACATCAGCAATGACGTCTAGAGTGACGGCACGACCGGGTTCTCTCTCTTGTATTCGAAACTCACTGGCGCGAAAAACTTTTTGCCGGGCCACGGAGTTTCATGGTCGTCATGGCTGAGGCTACCTGGTCCAGCCATGCTGGTTAGAGCCAGACTCGTAAATCAACATTCCATGCCTCATCGAGGTCACACCTATGCTCAAGCCTGTGCAATCCATTTTATTCGCCACTGATTTGACTGAGAACTGTCAGCAGGCTCTGGAATTCACTTTCATTCTGGCAAGCAACTTCAATGCGACGGTTGTTATGCTGCATATAATCCAACACCTCCCCGTAGATATCGAGGGGAAACTGAAAGGATTGCTTGGCCGGCATCAATGGGATGAACTGGTCAACGCCCAACAGGAATTTGTCAGAAAATCTCTGCTTGGCAAGAAAACAACCGCCGAAAAAATCAAGGAACAGGTCAAGATTTTCTGCCAATTACCAGGGGGAAAAATCCTCGATCATCAGGTACAATCAAAAGAGATCATTATCAGCGAAGGCGAGGTTATCAATGTAATACTCGATCAGGCCAGGAAAAACCGCTGTGATCTCATCGTGCTAGGTGCAAAAGAAAATTATCTGGCAAGGAATTCGATTGGTGCAACGATACATGGCGTCCTCGAAAGGGCGATAACACCAGTCAGCATCATTCCGGCAAAGAGCGAAACGCTCTAACCAGCATGGCTGGACCAGGTAACCTCAGCCACAACAAACGATGCAACCCCCCGGTGCGGCAACAGAGCTTTTCGCACTGGCGATTTTCGGATAAACAACAAGAGAACAACAAGGAGAGCCCGATGATTTATGTGATAGCGGAAATTGAAATCAAGAAAGGTCTGATACAAGAATTTCTGCAAATATTCAAGGCCAACGTACCAAACGTCCGGAAAGAAATGGGTTGTATCGAATATGTGCCGACAGTTGATGCACAAACAGCTCTCCCCGGCCAGAATCTCAGCGAGACAAGGGTCATCGTTATGGAAAAATGGCGGGATATGGACTGCCTCATGACCCATCTCAAAGCCCCTCATATGCTGGCATATAGAGAAAAAGTCAAAGATATCGTCGACAATGTTTCCTTGAAGGTTGTGCAAGAAGCCTGACAACTCGCCTGCACCCTATGCACTGGCTTTGCCGTGGAATCGCCCCTCCCGGCACCAGGACAGTCGCGGTATTTATCGGGGGTTGTCCCTAATTTCCAGTTTTCCTCGTGCAGCACGTCGTCCCGGGATAGCGACAACGTGCTGGAGAGGAAGACTATGAAAGTGGCTCCCCTATTTCATCGCCGCCTTCAGGTTTTCATCGAGCTTGGTCAGAAACTCTTCGGTGGTAAGCCAGCCCTGGTCACCGCCGACCAGAATCGCCAGGTCCTTGGTCATGAAGCCGGATTCGACGGTATCGACACAGACCTTTTCCAGGGTCTCGGCGAACCGCTGCACCTCCGGAGTGTCGTCAAACTTGCCGCGATACCAGAGGCCACGGGTCCAGGCGAAAATTGAAGCGATGGGGTTGGTGGAAGTCGTGTTGCCCTTCTGGTGCTCGCGGTAGTGACGGGTCACGGTGCCATGGGCCGCTTCGGCCTCGACGGTGCCGCCATCTTCGGTCATCAGCACCGAGGTCATCAGGCCGAGCGAGCCAAAACCCTGGGCGACGGTGTCCGACTGCACATCGCCGTCATAGTTCTTGCACGCCCAGACGAAACCACCCTGCCATTTCAGCGCCGCGGCCACCATGTCATCGATCAGCCGGTGCTCGTAGGTAATGCCGGCTTTCTTGAACTTGTCGGCGAATTCGGTGTCATACACCTCCTGAAAGATGTCCTTGAACCGGCCGTCATATTTTTTCAAAATGGTGTTCTTGGTCGACAGGTACACCGGCCAGCCGAGATTGAGGCCATAATTCAGGGAGCTTCTGGCAAAACCGCGAATGGATTCGTCGAGATTGTACATGCCCATGGCACATCCTGCGCCGGGGAAATCGAATACCTCATGTTCGATTGGTGCACCGCCGTCGGCCGGCTCAAATTTCATGGTCAGCCTGCCGGCGCCGGGGACGAGAAAATCGGTGGCCCGGTACTGGTCGCCGAAGGCGTGACGACCGATCACTATCGGCTTGGTCCAGCCTGGAACCAACCGTGGGATATTGCCGCAGATAATGGGTTGACGGAACACGGTGCCGCCAATGATGTTGCGGATGGTGCCATTGGGCGACTTCCACATTTTCTTGAGGCCAAACTCCTTGACCCGCGCCTCGTCCGGGGTGATGGTGGCACATTTGACCCCCACCCGATGGGTATTGATCGCCTCGGCCGCCGCAACCGTCACCCTGTCTTCGGTTTCGTCCCGATGCTGAACGGAGAGGTCGTAATATTTGAGATCGATATCGAGATACGGCAGGATCAGCTGATCTTTGATGAATTTCCAGAGAATTCTGGTCATTTCATCGCCGTCGATTTCAACTATGGGATTCTTCACTTGAATTTTACTCATGATTCTCCTTGCTGACACGCTATGGTTAAAAACTGCTTCGAGCTGACAGTCTAGCCCAAACGTCGCGGTCTTGCAGTGTTTTTCTCTTACTTGTCGTTACTGGTGGCAAAGCGCTCGGCCAATGGCCCGAACCAGATAGCGCCCATCTGCCGAGAAACTCAGATTATGCTCCTGGTCACGAAGGCGTCCTGGACACAGTTGGCCACCTCCTGGCAATCCACGGGCTTTTGCAGGCAGGCAACGTCTTCTTACCTGCCCGCCACGATATAGACAGCGGCCAGGAGCACCACCGCCACCAGCACCGCCAGCGCGGCGAGCAGAGAGTTGCGCCGGTTGCCAGGGTGGCCGGCAGCCGCCCCTTCTTGATCGGAAGTGGCCGATGAGACATCTTTTTGCTGCGGGCTCAGTTCGCCTATGGGCATCAGGATGGCGCTGACATTGTCCTGGTGCGGCGTATGCTGGCGCTCGATTGCCGTCAGCAGCGTCTTGAGCGCAGCCTGCGGCGGCTGATTTCGCTGCAGGGCCGCGCAGATCTCGTCTTCGCCGAGAGTTTCGATCCCGTCACTGGCCAGCAGGATCTGATCGCCAGGCTGCAGCCGATACGGCTCCTGGGCCAGGTCGATCAGCGGCGGCGGCGTTCCGCACACCGCCGAGAGAAGAATGTTACGGCTCTGGTCCCCTGCGGCCTGGGCTGCGGTTATCTCTCCGGAGTCCACCTGCCGTCTGAGTATCGCCCGGCGGGAATGATCGGTATTGAGCCGGTGCAGACCTCCCTCCCGCACCACCCAGAGAAGCGAATCACCGACACTGAGCCAGGAGAGCGTGTGCTCCATGACCACCGCCGCCACCAGGGTGGTGCCCATGCCGACCAGTTCCGGCTGATCGCGCATTCTCGCGGCCAGCGCCATGCCGGCATGCTCTAACGCCATGGTCAAACGCAACGGGATCAGACTGTCGGTTCGAGCCATCACCGTCACAACCTCGTCCGCGACCAGTTGGCTGGCGACCTCCCCGGCCACAGCTCCCCCCATGCCGTCGCAGAGTACCAGCAACATCCCCTTTTGCCCGGCAGTGATCTCGATTGGCTCGATACGACACCTGTCTTCCTGCTGCCGGCGACTGCCCCTTGCCTGCACTGCGGCAACTGCGCTGTGCTCGATGTCCATTGTCTTCCCTCTGCCACGGTTCTCTTAACACCCGAAGATGTAAAAACGATACGCTTTCACCAGGCAATGCGACCAGTGGCTGGACGCCGGCAGCGCTGTGGTCTCTGCCTTCCTGCAGCCAGGCCGATCAATCAGGTTTTCTCGCGTCGGCCAGGACCCGGACCAGCCCCCTCCCCGCCTCGTAGGCCTCCTGCAGGGAGTCTGGACATTTATCGATTTCGCCTCTCCGGTCCACCCCTCGCACCAGCACCGTTTTCCACAGGGCGGCATCGACCACATCAAAAAAATATTTCACGGTGAGGAGCGCGCCGTCAAAGAGTTTTTTGCCACTGGTGGCGCCCACCGACAGAAACAGTCCCTGACGCTTGTCGGGCACCTTGCCGAACTCCTCCTTGTTGATCCAGTATTTCCGTACCCACAGCGACTGGCAGCGATCCATGAAGGTCTTGGTGTGGGCACTCACCGTATAGAAAAAGATCGGCGAGGCCAGCATGATACCGTCGCAGGCCTCGATCTTGGCCAGAATCTGCGGAAAATCATCACGGATGGCGCACTCTCCGGTCTTGATACACTGGTAGATCTCAAGACAGGGAGAGATCTTGTAATCCCGCAAAAAAATCTCTTCCACCTCCGCGCCCTGGGCCCTGGCCCCGGCCACGGCCTGGTGCAGCAGACCGGCGGAGTTGCCGTTGCGGCGGGGACTGCCATAAATCGCAACAATATTCGTCATGCTCTCTCCAGACATTTTTGTGTTTTTTATGGACCCGGCTGCTCCCCGGCCCCATTTCCGGCGACACCCTCAGCGGAGGGCAGCCTGGCGCATTCGAGAAAGATCCGGACCTGGCAGGTTCTGCAGATTTCATGATTCAACCTGGGAACAATCTCCGATATCGCCTCATTTTTCGAGAGGAAAATATTGTCTGTACCGATATCGAGCAGATATTTGAGAAATTTAAAATGATTACAAATTCCCTCTTTCATATCGAAAAAATAGAGGCAACCGCCATGCTCCCGCCGCTCCCGAGCCAGCTGCACCAGAAATTCCGCCCCGGCCATATCGATGAAATTGATCCCGCTGCCAACCACCAGCAGATGCTTCTGGCGGGGATTGTCCCGCCACAACCGCTTCAGAATCGCCCGCACATGACTGACGGCCCCGAAATAAAGCGAGCCATCGATCCGGACGATCTTCAACTGAGGGCATTCGGGCAGCGATGGCTCGGTGACAAAGGCCCGGCGGTCGGTGCGGCTGTCGGGTACCCGGGTCAGGACATGGGGATGCGAGGTACGGTTGAGATAGATAGCCAGCGAAAGCATGATGCCCAGCAGAATCGCAAACTGCATCTCCAAAAAGAGGGTGGCCAGAAAGGTGGAGCCCAGAATCACCGTTTCGGCAATGCTGGTCCTGGCGATTTTAACAATGTGATAGGGGTCCATCAACTTCCAGGCCACCAGGATGAGAATGGCCGCCATCGATGCATTGGGGAGATAGGCCGCCAGAGGGGCGACAAAAAAGACCACCGGGATCAACAGCACTCCGGCAAACACCGCGGCCAGCGGGGTCTTGGCTCCGGCCTCGTAATTCATGCCACTGCGGTTGAACGAACCGGTCGCCACATAGCCGCTGAAAAAACAGCCGACGATATTTGACAGGCCCTGGCCGATAAACTCCTGGTTACCGTCCAGTTCCTGGTCCACCGCATCGGCGAGCGAACGGGCGATGGAAATCGCCTCGGTCAGGGCGAAGAGGGCCATGGCCAGGGCGGTAGGGGCCAATTCGCGCACATCGTTGAAGGTGATGACCGGCGCCGACAGGGGCGGCAGGGCCGCGGGCAATGCGCCCACCGTGGCGATGTTGGCCGTCTCTTTGCCGACAACGGCAACGATCAGGGCGGCCGCCAGGGTGCCTGCCAGCATGGAGACAATCATATATGGCCAGGCCGGGCGATACATCTTCACCAGTATCCCCGCCAGCAGGGTCAGACCGCCGACGGCGACGCTAGAGGGGTTGGCTTCGATAATATGAATGACGATGTTATAGATCGATTCGTGAAAATGCGCGGTTCTGGGATAAACAAGGCCGAAAAAATGCTTGACCTGACTGGTGACGATCAACAGGGCCGCGCCGGCGGTAAAACCGACCACGACCGAATGGGAGATGAAGTTGACCAGCGAACCGAAACGGGCCAGCCCCATGCTCAACTGGATCAGGCCGACCATGAAGGTCAGGGTCAAGGCCATCTGCACGTATTCCGGCGTTCCCGGCGGGGCCAGCATACTGAGGGAGGAAAACAGCAGCAGCGAGGCGGCGGTAGTCGGCCCGGAGACCAGCAACCAGGAGGAGCCGAACAGGGCGGCGATAATGGCCGGAATCATCCCGGTATAGAGTCCGTATTCCGGGGGCATCCCGGCGATGACCGCAAAAGCTACCCCCTGGGGAAGGGCGACGATGGCCCCGGTCAGACCGGCAATGGTGTCCTTTGTCAGCGTTCTTTTGTCAACCCGTGGCCACCATTTGAGAAAGGGTAGAAAACGTCTCAGATTGCGCGGGGAATCAACCCGGCCGGAATCAACATGTCCATCCATCATTTCGGCACAACACCGCCCGTCAACAGGGCATTGAAAAATTTATTTCTTTGACCGTGGCCGTCGCAAACGTTGACCGAGCACTCCACCGTCAGGGCTCGCCCTCCATCATCAGACTGGTCCTCTCATCTTGGCTTCGATGACAGGATAGCATATCAGCGGACGTTCTGCATGTCCACGGTCACTTCCGTTCCTGAAACCGGTCCGTGGTCCTGTCTTGCAGGAAAATGTGGTGGAACCGGTCGGAATCACCGGTCTCATACCAGGCAATCCCCTGCTGATGGCAGGCAGGGCAGGCCTTTCTGGGAATGTGCACCGCCAGCACCCGCCGGCCGCTGGCCCGGGATTCGATGCGCAGAGCCCCGCCACACTGGTCGCAGAGCCGGAGCGTTTCCTCCTGGTTCTCGAGGATATTGTCAGTATCGTAAAAGATCTGCCGGCTCCGCTGATCGAACTGACCGGCCTTCTTGCCTCGTGGTCGCAGCTTCTCGCGTTTTCGCCAGAGCGCCATGACCTCGGCGCAGGTCCGCTCGATGGTCCGGGTCAGCGCTGCCGGCTGCCGGAGGATATCGGGCCGATAATCCGGCTCACGCAGATGCGAATAATCGAGGCCGGCCATGGCCATGATGATGCCGACATTGACATAGGGCAAGGCGCCTTCGATGGAATAGCCGCCTTCGAGTACCGCGATGTCCGCCTTGAGCATCTCGGTGAGCCTGGCATAGCCCTGGGCCGAGATATTCATGTTGGTGATCGGGTCGGAATAGTGGTTGTCCTGCCCGGCGGAGTTGATGACCAGTTGCGGCTTGAACTCGTCGAGAATGGGCAGCACCACCCGCTCCATCACCTGCAGGAGGCCGTCATCGCAGGTTTCGGGCGGCAGGGGAATATTGATAGTGGTGCCGGCCGCGTTCGGACCACCGTACTCCTTGATAAAACCGGTGCCCGGGTAGAGGGTGCGACCATCCTGATGGATAGAGATAAAGAGGGTATCCGGGTCATGCCAGTAAATATCCTGGGTCCCGTCACCATGGTGACAGTCGGTATCGACGATGGCCACCCGATCGACCCCGTAAGCCCGGCGGAGATACTCGATCATGATCGCCTCGATATTGACATTGCAGAAACCACGGGCGCCATGGACCAGCCGATTGGCGTGGTGGCCCGGCGGCCGCACCAGGGCGAAGCCACGCTCGACGGTCCCATCCAGTACCGCCATGCCGATGGTCTTGGCCCCGCCGGCACTGATCATATGCGATTCGGTGGTCACCTGCCAGGGATCGGGCACACAGAAATGAACCCGCTGGATATCTTTTATGGTAACAAGGTCTGGTTTTAATTCGACAATGCCGTCGATATCGAGCAGCCCCTCTTCAAACACCTGATCCTGGGTATAGAGCAGCCGCTCCTCCCGCTCGGGATGATCGGCGGAGATGGCCCAGTCGAAGGCCGGAAAGAAAACCAGACCAGTCGTATTCTTGGCTTGCAGCATAGTAGGCTCTTTTCTTGAAATGATCCGTCGTGGCGGAAAGATCTCCCTCGCAGCCCTGCCCGGGCAAGAGACAAATCAGACCTTACAGGTCCGGCCGGTGCAGGGTGCCGGTCTGTATGTCATACCCGTAAATCAGGCCGGGCTGCACCTGGGCCCGTACCCGGATGTTCTTGCCGATGGTGGAGAAGTGGCGGACCATATTGAATTCGGATTCCTCCAGGACCTCCACCCGCAGGTGTTCGGGATTGGCGCCCCGGCTGACGGCCTTGCGGCGGACCAGTTCAAAGGCCACCTCCCGGGCATCGGCCAACGAGAAGGTGCGGGGAATCTGTCGGTGGTAATCCTCTTCCTGGGCGGTGATGATCCGCTTGGCGGTGTCGGCGTAGACCGTCACCTCGCAGGTGGTGCGGGCCAGGGCGCACCCGATGGCGTTGGCCACCTGCCAGTGCGGTACGGTGACCACCTCGCCGGAGAACGTTGCCGCGAGTCGGGAGGCGAACTGCTCGGCCGGTCCACCAAGAACGAGGATATACTCATAACTGATCCGTATCCCCTCATACATTTCATGAACGGTATAGACCGGTCGACCGTTGATGCTCGCCACCAGTTCGTCGGCACCCTTGACAATCTCGGCACAGGCACAATCGAGAATCAGCTCGGCAACCTCCTGTTCAGAACAGTGCAGAGCAGACGCCAGAGGGGCCAGCCCCCTGGCGGCCAGATCCCGTTGTCCGGTGGTCAGACCCAGGTAACACAGGGCGTCGGTGGGGGTGAGCACCGGGCCGCCATGGGCCATGGCCACCCCGAGTCGATCGGGACCGATACGCAGACCGCCGCCCTCGACCATTCTGACCACGGAATCTCCGCCGATGCCGATCGACCTGGTCCGCAGGGCCCGGATAAGGGTCTTGAAGTTGCCGATCTCGATGCCATGGGGATCGATCACCGGGGCGCCGTTATAGATGATCGCCATATCGGTGGTGGTTCCACCGATGTCGAGCACCAGGCAGGTTTTGTCTTGCGGGGCATGGGCCACGGCCCCCATCACACTGGCGGAGGGCCCGCTGAGGATGGTCTGGGCCGGATAGGAAAGAGACGAGGCGATGTTCATGTTGCCGCCGTCCGGCGTCAGAATCCGCAAGGGAAGGGTCAATCCCTTCTCGGTAAGCGATTGCTGAACGGCGGTGAAGAACCGGGAATGGACCGGATAGACAGCGGCATTGAGATAGGTGGTGGCGATACGACGAGGGAAACTGAGCGCCCCGGAAAAGAGATGGCCAAGAAAAACCGTATCGACATATTCTGCTAAAATTCTGGCAATTCTCAGTTCATGCTCCGGATTCCTCACCGAGAACTTCCCCACCACTCCAACCGCCGGCAAGGCAAGGGCGCGAAACTGTTCGCCCACACCGCGCACCTGGCCTTCGTCGATCGGCTCGAGTTCACCGCCGCGATGATCGAGCGCCCCCCTGACCCGGAAGTAGTGCGGCCCGACCCGAAAGAGTTCAGGGTCAAGCCCCGGGCCACCGCAGACAACCATTCCCGCCGGTGGCAGCCCCCCCTGCACCACCATGTTGGTGGCCAGGGTCGTGCTCAATACCACCCGTTTGACCTCGGTCATATCCTGGTCGACCAGCAACCGGTCAAAGGCCGAAATGATCGTTTCGTAGAGGTGCAGGGCATCGGTGTTAACCTTGACCTGGTGAACCAGTCCCTGGGCACCGAGCAGGATCGCATCCGTATGTGTACCACCGACATCCAATCCGATTATCACAAACGTACCTCACGATATTGGAGGTTTTATCCAAAACTCATCAGCACGGAAAACGCTGTTACCGCGCCGAGGAGTCTCATGGTTCGTTGTGGCTGAGGCTACCTGGTCCAGCCATGCTGGTCAGTCTTTTTGTGGCAACTGCTTGAAATACCACTGCATCGGGTCGGTGAGCTCGAACCCCTGGGCCAGGAGTTTTTCTTTCACCCTGGCGACGTTGTTGGTCCAGATGTACGGGAAGATGGCCTTTTTGTCTTTTTCCAGGGTTTTAGACACCAGTACGCTGCCAAGTGAAATTCTCTCTTCGGTGATAATATCGACAATTTTTTTCATCTGGCCCTGCTTGTCCTCGGCAAGAATGCAGAGCAGACTGCCAGGCTCGTCGATTCCCATCACATCGATAAAGGCCGAGAGCAGATCACGGGTAGAAAGGATGCCGTGGAGAATATTGTTTTCGTCGACCACCGGCATCGCCCCGACCTTGTTGGCGCGGATGATGAGCAGCACGTCCTGAATGGTGTAGTACATGAAAACCCGTATCGGTTCCCTGGTCATGATGTCGGAAACCGGATAATCCATGATTTTGCCCAGGGTGACGTCGTAATCCGGCTTCTTCAGCAGGGTCGAGGGCATGGCGCTTCTGACGTCACGATCGGAAACCATCCCCAGCAGCACCCCTTTGTCGTCTATCACCGGGAGATGCCGGATATTCTTTTCCTGCATCAGGGTACAGGCGTCGGCAATCTTCATATCGGGCCGGGCGGTGATCAGGTCCCTGGACATTCTTTCGCTGACAAACATATTCCCTCCTCATGAGTAGCGTATAGGCGGTGTGCGTTGACCGTCTACCGGGGAGAACCTAGACCCCACGGATTCCGGCGAGATGCTTGATATGGTTTTCCACCAGCATGGGCAGAATCTGGAGATTGTAGCCTCCTTCGAGGACCGAAATGACCTTCCCTCCCGTCAGGGCATTGGCCAGGTTCATGATCAGCTCGGAGATAAAATCATACCCTTCGGTGGTGAGATTCACCCCGGACATCATGTCCTCGACATGGGCGTCGAAACCGGCAGAGATCAGGAGCGCTCCAGGCTGAAACCTCTTGATGGCGGGGATGAGACTCTCGGTCATCACCTTTCTGTATTCCAGATCGCCCCGACCGGGAAGAATGGGGGAATTGACGGTCGCTCCCTCCCCCGCGCCCCGGCCCTTGTCAAAGTCGCGGCCGGTTCCAGGATAGGCAAACGAGGGATGTTCGTGGATGGAATAGTAGAAAACCGTCGGATCCTCTTCGAATATATGCTGGGTGCCATTGCCGTGGTGGACATCGAAGTCGATGATCGCGACCCGCTCGACCCCCCACTGCCGCTGGAGATAGCGGGCCCCTATCGCCACGTTGTTGAAATAGCAAAAGCCCATGGCCTTATCGACCTCGGCATGGTGCCCAGGCGGTCGGACGGCACAGAAGGCGGTTTCGACCTCGCCCTCCATCATCGCATCGACCGCCTTCAACACCCCGCCGACAGCGAGCAGGGCGGCCCTGTAGCTCTCCCGACAGATCACGTTCTCCTGATGGTCGAAATCGGGCATTCCCAGGGCGCAGGCATCATTGAACCGCATGATGTACTTTATATGATGAACGGTTTCCAGCCAACGCTGTGCCGCCGGTTCCGCCTTTATCGGGATCAGTTTCTCCAGCAATCTGGAGTTGCGTAACCCATCGACTATGCCTCTCAGTCGATCTGCCGTTTCAGGATGAAACTCTCCGGTATCATGCAGCAGATACGCTTCATCGAAGACAAACCCGGTTTTTTTCATATTGTCCTGTTTCCTGTTTTTCAAGAATAGTCTGCTCTCCCCTCCCGTGCCGGCGACGAAAGGGAAATCGCTCGTGAAAAAGAGCGACACAGTCAGAGACGGCATGACTCGCGATGGCGCATTGGCTTAAGGTGGACAAATCATCCGGCATGGCCGGTTTATCAAGGACAATGCTCCAGCCGCAATCTCTTGTCCGGAACTGGCGGGAGATCAGCCTCCAGCGCATACTACCCCATACCAGTCATATAAGCTATTTTCATCAAGAAAGAAAAAAACATTTACATTGGATGCAGCAAAAAGTAACATTGTTCTTAAAATTACAGTAAACAATTCCAGAATATTTTCGCAATCTTATTATTTACAATAACTTAATGGTTTCTCAACAAACGTAACACATATCAACAGATCCTGCAAACCTGCAATTTGCCGGCAGAATAAAAAACAATTAACCGTTTATTTATATTCAACTTTATTACTTGACCTCGATCATCGGGCTTCGGAAAGACGGAAAGGTTGGTAACGCTTTTCAACAATTTTCTCTCTGGGTTTTCCCAACCAGTGTCCATCCGCAACAGCGTTCCGCCGGCAACAGCGTTCCGCCGGCATCATCTCGCCCGGCAGAACAGCACCAGGGCCGAACAGATACGCAACAAGAGGACGGCAACAGACAATGACAGAAGAACTCAACCCCGACATCCAGCGAAGATTGGAAGAGGCTGTCCTGGAGGTGTTTTCACACTCCGATTTTCACAAGGCCTCGATCCGCAACATCGCTGAGAAGGCCGGCGTCAGTTTCACCACCATCTACAAGCATTTCGAGAGCAAGGAACGGCTGGTCTTCGCCTTTGTCGACATCTGGATGGGCAAGTTGACCGACAGAATCGTCGATCACCTGCAGGGGATCGAAGACTTGAAAGAGAAGTTGCGCAAGGTGTTCTGGCTGCAACTCGACTACTACGAGCGCCACGAAGGGCTGGGCCGCATCGTCTTCATGACCTTGCCGATGAAGACCTGGATGGCGGACAAGACCTTCGAACAGCGACGAATGATGGATCTGCTGATCAGTGTGCTGCAGGCAGGCCAGCGCGAAGGCATCCTCAACAGCGAGGTGCGGGCGGGGACCCTGCTCGACTTCCTGATGGGTTTTGTCCAGCGCAGTTTTTTCATGTGGGTTCTCCGGGGCAAACAGGAGAGCCTCGCCGGCCAGGCCAACGTGATGTTCGAGATGGTCTGGCGGGGCATGGCCAACCCGCAGAAAAAAGAGCTCAGCGGCTGAATCGATACGAGCATGGCGACACACCAGGGGCGGAGACTGCTGCCGCCCTCCCCTCATTGTCCAATCTTTTGGGAGGCACATCATGAAGATACTGAAAATCGATCATCTGGGAATCGCGGTCAACTCCATCGATGACGGCAAGAGGTTCTGGACCGAAGTTCTCGGCCTGCCGTTCGAGGGCGCAGAGACCGTGGCCGAACAAAAAGTGACCACCGCCTTTTTTCCGGTCGGCGAAAGCGAGGTGGAACTGCTGGAATCGACCGCCCCGGATGGCCCCGTGGCCAAATTCATCGAGAAAAAGGGGGCGGGCTTTCAGCATGTCGCCTTCCGGGTCGAAAATATCGAAGAGGCGCTGGCCGAACTGAAGGCGAACAACATTCAGCTCATCGACCAGGTTCCTCGGATCGGGGCCGGCGGGGCCAAGATCGCCTTCCTCCACCCCAAGGCGACCGGCGGGGTCCTGGTGGAGCTCTGCCAGCGCGATTGAAAGGCCCCGGACGGCGCCTCGTTATCGAGCGTACGCCCGCCCTCTCCAACGCCTGGCACGAAGACGATGGGTAAGCGGCCAGTTTTCCTCTTCCAACAACGCATCACAGCCAACCGGCTGATACCGGTACCCCAAGGAGTACAACATGTCAGTTCATCCCCAACACGAGACCTGGGCTGCGGCGGCGACCAAGTTGCTCAAAGGTAAATCGCCCGACACGCTCAACTGGAACTCACCCGAAGGAATAACCATCAAACCGCTCTATACCGCCGAGGATCTCGAAGGCCTTGCGGCCTGCAATTCCCTGCCCGGCCTGGCCCCCTACCTGCGCGGTCCGATGGCCACCATGTACGCCGGACGGCCCTGGACAATCCGCCAGTACGCCGGCTTCTCCACCGCCAGGGAATCGAACGCCTTCTATCGCCGGAACCTGGCGGCCGGCCAGAAGGGCCTCTCGGTGGCCTTTGACCTGGCGACCCATCGCGGCTACGACTCCGACCACCCCAGGGTTGCCGGCGATATCGGCAAGGCCGGGGTGGCCATCGACAGCATCGAAGACATGAAAATCCTCTTCGACGGCATCCCCCTTGATCAGATGTCCGTTTCGATGACCATGAACGGGGCGGTGATCCCGATCCTCGCCATGTACATCTGCGCCGCCGAGGAGCAGGGGGTCAAACACGAACAGTTGCAGGGCACTATCCAGAACGACATCCTCAAAGAGTATCTCACCCGCAACACCTACATCTACCCGCCTGAGCCATCGATGCGGATCATCTCCGACATCATGGCCTTCTGCTCGAAAAGCATGCCGAAATACAACACCATCTCGATCAGCGGCTACCACATGATGGAGGCCGGGGCCAACAGCGTGCTGCAGACCGCCTTCACCCTGGCCGACGGGGTGGAATATGTCAGGGCAGCCCTGAACTCGGGCATGGACGTGGACACCTTCGCCCCCCGCCTCTCCTTCTTTTTCGGTATCGGCATGAACTTTTTCATGGACATCGCCATGCTGCGGGCCGCCCGTTTCCTCTGGCACCGGCTGATGAGCCAGTTCAATCCGAAGAACGCCAAGTCCTCGATGCTCCGCACCCACTGCCAGACCTCGGGTTGGTCGCTCACCGAACAGGATCCCTACAACAACGTGATCCGCACCACCCTCGAGGCGATGTCGGCGGTGCTTGGCGGCACCCAGTCACTGCACACCAACTCGTTTGACGAGGCCATCGGTCTGCCCACCGACTTCTCGGCCCGGATCGCCCGCAACACCCAGATCATCATCCAGGAGGAGTCGCAGGTCACGAAGGTCATCGACCCCTTAGGCGGTTCGTACTATATCGAGTCGCTGACCCAGGCCATTGTCGATGCAGCCCAGAAGATCATCGACGAGGTCGAGGAACTGGGCGGCATGGCCAAGGCCATCGAGTCGGGCATGCCAAAGATGCGTATCGAGGAGTCCGCCGCCAGGAAACAGGCCAGGATAGACCAGGGGCTCGACGTCATTGTCGGAGTGAACAAGTACAAGCTGACCGACGAAAAGATCGATTTCGAGGTCCGCGAGGTGCCGGCCACGGTACGTGACGAACAGATTGCCAGGATACGGGAGATCAAGGCCAGCCGCGATCCCATCGCGGTCGAACGGGCCCTGACCGATCTCACCAATGCCGCTAAAAACGGCGGCAACCTGCTGGAGATGACCCTGCCGGCCGTTCGCGCCCGGGCCACTCTCGGTGAGATCTCCGACGCCATGGAATCGGTCTTCGGCCGTTTTGCCGCCACCACCCGCTGCATCTCCGGGGCCTATGCCTCGGAATATACCGACAACAACATGGAAACGATCGAAAGTATCCGCCGGCGCTGTGAAGATTTTCAGACCAGGACCGGCCGGAGACCACGCATTCTGGTTACCAAGATGGGTCAGGACGGCCATGACCGGGGTATCAAGGTCATCGCCAGTTCCTACGCGGATCTCGGCTTTGACGTCGATATCAGTCCGATGTTCCAGACACCTGCCGAGGCGGCGAAAATGGCGGTGGAAAACGACGTGCACATCGTCGGCGCCTCAAGCCTTGCCGCCGGTCACAAAGAGCTGGTGCCGGCCCTGATCGAGGAGCTGAAAAAGCTGGGGGCCGAGGATATCCTGGTGGTCGCCGGCGGGGTCATCCCCCCGGGTGATTACGCCTATCTCTACGACCAGGGCGTAAAAGCGGTCTTTGGCCCCGGCACTCCGGTGCCGGATTCGGCCGACAGGACCCTGTCGCTGCTCGAAGAGAAACATCTCGGTTAGCAAAAACAGCAGCCATTTTCCCGCATCGAGGAGCCGACGGACGGTTCTGCCGGCTCCATCATTGCACCCCTTGACCATCATATCCCGCGTCGGCCGCCCCAGGTCGGCGCTATCGGCCGACCATGCAGATTGACATCGACCAGTATATCAGCGGAATTCTGGCGGGTGACCGCCGGCAACTGGCTCGGACCATAACCCTGATCGAATCGACTCTCGCCGCTCACCAGGAGGCCGCGCGCCTCATTATCGACCGACTGCTGCCCCAAACCGGCAACAGCGTGCGCCTTGGCATCACCGGAGTTCCCGGAGCCGGCAAATCGACCTTTATCGAGACCTTTGGCACCATGCTCACCGGCCTGGGGCACCAGGTGGCAGTGCTGGCGGTAGACCCCAGCTCCAGCCGCAGTGGCGGCTCGATCCTCGGCGACAAGACCAGGATGGAAAAGCTCTCGGTCGATCCCAAGGCCTTCATTCGGCCCTCCCCTTCCGCCGGCAACCTCGGCGGGGTGGCCCGAAAAACCCGGGAGGCGATGCTGGCCTGCGAAGCCGCCGGCTTCGATGTGATCATCGTCGAGACGGTCGGCGTCGGCCAGTCGGAAACCACCGTCGCCTCAATGGTCGACTTCTTCATGGTGCTGATGATCGCCGGGGCCGGCGACGAGCTGCAGGGCATCAAGAAAGGGGTACTCGAGGTTGCCGATGCGATCGTCATCAACAAGGCCGATGGCGACAACGTCCTTCGGGCCGAAAAGGCCAGGAAAGAGTATGAAACCGCCCTGCACCTGCTGATGCCGCAGAGCGCCAACTGGGCCCCGCCGGTCCTCACCTGCAGCTCTCTTGAGGCCATTGGTCTCGACACGATCTGGCACACCATCCTCGAGCACAGAAAACACCTGACAGCCTGCGGCGAACTCGCGGAAAAACGGCGCGCCCAGGCGATCGACTGGATGGCCTTCCTGCTCGATGACGGCCTGCATCGGTGGTTCTACACCAAGGACGAGGTACGCGATACCCTGCCCCTGCTGCGCAGGCAGGTGGCCGAGGCCCAGCTCTCGCCCATGGCTGCCGCGGCAAAACTCCTCGATATCCTCAAGAACGCCCATCGCTCAGTTTCAGGGACAGCCCCCGATGAAACTGGGGACAGTCCCTGAAACTGGGGACAGTCCCTGGTTTGCTATAAACCCATCGGCTCGGCAAGAAAGCTCACCCCGCCGGTGCGGCTCGACAGGCAATGGCCCAATGCGCCGCCTACCCGGCCTGCCCCTTTCTCCTTGATTCCTTCGCCAGGCTCGCCCCGGGCCACCTTCCCGCTCGCCTGCAGGCCCCATCGACAAGAAAAGATCACAACAACATGTATATGGCGTCGAAGACGACGGATAAACATTACATTTTCGCAACTATCGCTCACCCTCCTGACACATTTACGAGATAATTTGAAATTGAAATAACCAGGCGTTTATGATAGCTGTTAACACGATACCAGGGGGTGCCTGTCGGCGCCCGATCACCGAGCACGTCTTCAACCCATCCAAAGGAGACACCATGAGACGAATACCTGCAGGTATTGGCCTGATCGTCGCTGTACTGCTGTTTATCGCCCCGAGTAGCCAGGCGGGAGAAACCCTGGATGCCGTCAGGGCCCGTGGTTTCGTCCAGGCCGGGGTCAACGGTTCGCTCTACGGCTTTGGCATGCCCGACGAGAAAGGGGTCTGGCACGGCCTAGACGTCGACACCGCCCGGGCGGTGGCCGCCGCGGTCTTCGGCGACCCGGACAAGATCAAGTTCGTTCCCCTCACCGCCCAGACCCGTTTTACCGCCCTGCAGTCCAAAGAGATCGACGTGCTGTGCCGGAACGCCACCAGAACCCTGACCCGCGACACCGAGCTGGGGCTCAACTTCGTGGCCGTCAACTACTATGATGGCCAGGGATTCCTGGTACCCAAATCCCTGGGGGTCAAGAGCGCCAAAGAACTGGACGGGGCCAGCGTCTGTGTCTTGCCCGGCACCACCACCGAGCAGAACGTGGCCGATTTTTTCCGGGCCAATAACATGAAGATGAAGCCGGTGGTCATCGAGCAGAACACCGAGCTCAACCAGGCGTTTTTCTCCGGTCGTTGTGACGCCCTGACCTCTGACGCCTCCCAGCTGGCTGGCATTCGGGCGGTGGCGCCCAACCCCGCCGACTACGAACTGCTGCCGGAAATCATCTCCAAGGAACCACTGTCGCCGACAGTACGCCACGGTGACGACCAGTGGCGCGATATCGTCGACTATTCAGTGCTGGCGATGATCGCCGCGGAAGACCTGGGGATTACCTCCGCCAACGTCGACGAGATGCTCGCGAGCCCCTCTCCGGATGTCAAGCGGTTTCTCGGCGTCACCCCCGGCAACGGCAAGGCCCTGGGCCTCGATGAAAAGTTCGCCTATAACATCGTCAAGAAGGTGGGCAACTACGGCGAGGTCTTCGAGCGCAACGTCGGGGTCAACACCAGGCTCGGACTCAAGCGCGGTCTCAATGCCCAGTGGAAGGATGGAGGGCTGATGTACGCACCGCCCTTCAAGTAATCCATCCACTCTCAATCGGCACCCCGGGGGCCGAGCCTCCGTCGCAGCGAGACGGTTCCGGACCTCGGCCACCGCGGCCAACCGCCAGGGGTCAGCCAGTGAAAGCCAAGGAGAAGCGCCAGGTGACATCCACGCAATCGATCACTCCACCCGGACCTGTAGCCACCAGGATACCCTTCTGGCGCGACCCCGCAAAACTCGGTATTCTCTATCAGGCTACCGCGCTCGGCATGGCCTTTCTTTTCGGTTATTTCATCTTCAGCAACACCCAGGCCAACCTGGCTCATCAGTCCATCGCCACCGGCTTCGGCTTTCTCCACCAGGAAGCGGGGTTCGAGGTCGGGGAGTCGCTGATCGGCTATTCCGCGGCCGACACCTATGCCAGGGCCCTGGTCGCGGGGATGCTCAATACCCTGAAGGTCTCGTTTCTCGGCATCCTTCTCACCATCATCCTCGGCATCCTCGTCGGCGTGGCCCGCCTGTCCAGCAACTGGCTGGTAGCCCGAATCTCGGCCATCTTCATCGAGACCCTGCAGAACATCCCCGTTTTGCTGCAGCT
>JBKEBZ010000025.1:0-28867 GCA_047973425.1 Desulfopila sp. | reverse complement strand
TGCTCGGCGTACCACATGTACGCCTGTGCTTGACCGACGCCACTGCGCCTTGTATATCGACCTTTTGTACTTAGCCATCCTGTATGCACGCTTGAGGTTTTTACGAGTTCATCATAATTGATCGTTTATTTATCTGAAACTCGTCAGTACGGAAAACGCTGTTACCGCGCCAAGGAGTTTGATGTTTCGTTGTGGCTGAGGCTACCCGGTCCAGCCATGCTGGTTCATATGAAACTCGTCAGTGCGGAAAGCTCTGTTACCGCGCCAAGGAGTTTGATGTTTCGTTGTGGCTGAGGCTACCCGGTCCAGCCATGCTGGTTAGAGCATGATTATTTAAGGATAGGCGCTCAGTCAGACGACCGTATCCTTTCGCACTATTTTTCGCACTATTCTGCTATTAAAACCTACAATATCGACTTGTTACGTGCCGACAGGGCTAGCTGGTCGTGATATGTCGTGCGTAGGAGAGACTTTTTTCGCCGCAGGTGAAAGCCTGCGTATTAATAAAAGATGAAGGGAGGGATGAGATGAAACTACCAGCAACAATTGCAACGACTTGTGCAGGACTTCTTTTGACCTGTTCAATGGTCTCTGCCGCGGAAACCCTTGCGGAAGTGTTTACGGAAGGTACGGTGCGGGGAGAACTCCGTTATTTGTATTTTGATCGCGACTTCGACGGGAAGACGAAAGACTGGGCGGACTCCGCCGCGGGTACCCTGCTGTACTACAACACCGCCGAACTTTTCGGCCTCTCCGCTGGCGTGGGCTATGCATCATCCAATGATATCGGCAGCGACGACGATAAGAATGTCTATGGGCTACTCGCAAGAAACTCCAACGGCAGCCATGACAGCTACTCGAGGTTTCAAGAGTATTTCCTGCAGGGAAACTGGTTTGACACCAAAATCAAGATCGGCGCACAGGAAATTGAAACGCCGTTTCTTCAGCGTCACGATATCCGGATGACACCCAAGACCTATCGCGGTCTGACTATTGAAAACAACAGCATAGAGAACCTGACGCTGCAGGCTCTCTATATCACCGACTACATGAGCTGGAACGATGACGACTTCCAGAATATGGATTCCATCTCGGCGGAAAAAGGCGCCGATGACAATCCACTCTTTGCCGGTAGTCTGAAATATACCCTCCCATTCGAATCAAGCATCCTGACCACCGAGTTATGGCATTACTACATGGAGGACTATTTCAAATGGAACTATGCCCGGGTCAATTTCATGAAAGATGTTGGTGAAATAAGACTGCAAATAACCCCATCCTTTCTGTCCCAAAAGTCAGACGGGAAGGATTATATCGGTCATTTGGACTCGACCCAGTATGGTTTCAGCACCGGGGCGAGAGCCTACGGTTTTGATCTGACCCTGTTTTATACCAGGACAGATGATGATCCGGTCTTCGCCCCCTGGGGTGACAGCAAGGTGATGATTCAGCAGATTCTCGCTTCAGGACGTGCCGATGAAAATGCCTATGGCGCGAGGTTGATTTATGACTTCGGGCGTCTTGGCATAGACGGCCTCTCCACCTATATCTTCTACGGCTACTACGACGTCGATCACGACTCCAAGACCTACGCCGACGTGAACGAAACAGATTTCAACATTCAGTATAACTTTAGTGGGTTCCTCAAAGGCTTTAGCGTTCGTGGCCGTTATGCCATCGTCGATTATGACGGAGGTACTGCCGACGACCTCAACGATTTCAGAATCTATCTCAGATACGCCTTCTCTTTTGGCGGCAACAAGGACGCATAGGAAAGAACACTACAACCGGGCGCTGCCAATACACAGTGCCCGGTTGCAGGTCACAAGGCGGAGGCGTACATGTGGTACGTCGAGCAATGGCTGATCCCGTCGCAACCCTGAGATCGGACGTTTTACGACGCCATCAACAGCGATAGATCTCTAGCCTGATGAGCAGGGCTGCAGGGCCTGGGGCTCGTAGCGCTACTAAACGTTGTGGTTGCCCGGGCTATTGACCCAGATGGTTCCCGGTTTGATCCGGAGATGGCTGATCTCGCCGTCCTCTATTTTCCTCAGATTCCGCTGCCCTGACGAGTCAGGGGTCAATACCTGTCGGAATTGAACCTGAAGTAGTCGGGCTGGCTCGGGCTGAGGGCGGGAGGGACAACGATGATGGTGTTGCCGCCGGGGGTGGTGAACCAGGCAAAGAGCTGGTAGTAGCGGGAGATGATATAGCCCACCGTTGCCCCGCTCGAGGAGATGATGGCCTTGGCCTTGTAGTCGTCTTCATTGAAGAAGGCGGTCGAGTTGTAGGCCTCGCGCCACAGAGTCTCGCTCATTGCGGTCTTGTACCAGAAGCGGGTCTCGAGGGTGTACTTCTTGTCGAGCGCCAGATAGGCCGCGGGCCGTTCTCCCCAGCCGGTATAGACATAGAAGTTGTAGTTTTCCCCCTGGTCCTTTTCAAGAAAGGCGCCTTCGGCCTCGTTGCGGAACGAGAAGCTGGCATTGTCTCTGGTGGAGGCGCAGCCGGTAAGAAGAAGCACCAGCAGCACGAGCAGGTATCTGTTCATGATGTTCACCGGGTGAGGTTGGTGGTGAAGTGGTGGCCCTGCGAGGGTGATCGGACACTGCTTTAAGGATACCTGTAAGCGTGGTTTTTGGCAAGAGAAGCCGGTATCGCAAACGAGCGCTGGTCCATCCTGCTGAAAAAAATGCGGATATGCGGTGGGGGGCCGGGTGCTGTGAGGCGGGCTAATGTTCGCCCCAGATCACATAACCCTGCTGCTGCCACTGTTCCACGCATCTCTGCTTGGCCGCATACGCCTCCTCGCTGCCCCAGTCCTCCACCTGACAGCTCTGGAAATCGAGGGTTTGCGGGTTTTTCAACATGACGGTCCTCGAGGCGGTCTTCTCGGCCGCACATGAGGAGAGCAGCAGCACGGCAATACCGCTGACAAAGAGTTTACGTATCATCGAGAACCTGTGAGAGAAGGGAAAAGGAGATTGTCCCAGTTTGGTTTTATCCGAAAATCGCCGACAAGGAGTCGTTGACACTTCCTCGGGATTTTCATGGTTTGTTGTGGCTGCGGTACCCGGTCCAGCCATGCTGGTGAGAGGCGATTGCAACCATGGTATCGCCCCAGCCCGCTTTTGTCAAAACGAGATGCGCTCTCGAAATTCCACGGTGACTCTACGCCATTGCAACCATACCGTGAGCCGTACTACGCTGCGCGTCGCGGGCGTACGGCTCTCTGGAGAGGTTGCCGTGCCGCTACAGCCGGATAATCATGTCGGGGTAGAGCCCCTCCATTTGGCCGAACCTGAACGGCTGGATGGTGTTGAGCGAGAGGTTCTGATTCTTCTGGGCATGACCGGCGTTGTCGTCCCTGTCGTAAAAGGCTCCGTTGACCTCGAGGATATGGTGGATTCTGTCTTTGAAGGCCTTGACGAACTCGGCGCCATTGCCTTCGAAATGCATTTTGCCGAGGTTGATCGATTTCGTAACCCTGGAGAGTCTGTCTAGTGCGATGCTGTTCTGGCTGAGATCGTACCTGTTCCTGATCATCCCCCAGACCAGATGTTCGGGAGGGATCTCCAGGGGCGCTTCGATGTCGATGATGGTGTGGGGCATGATCACGCAGCCATGACCGATACTGATCCGGCTGGTGGCGGTGCCGCGGATGAAGCTGTTGAAACCGATGAACACCTCTTTTTCGAGATCGGCCTCGATCAGCTTGGCGCCATGGGCGGTGACGTCGAAACCGGCCAGGGTCGAGTTGATGATATAGCAGTTCTCCTGGGCGTTGGCGCCCTTGCCGAGGCTGGAGTTCTGCAGGTAGGCACGCTGGGAGACCAGCACGTTCTCGGCGATGGTGCATTTGGGCAGCACCACCGCATAGCGGTCGACCGAGGCGGTGTCCGGCACCGAGTCGAGCTGTTCTAACGCCACGGTATCGAAGATGCGCTGGAAGGCGGTCTCGTGCGATTCGATAAAGTCGAAGAGCAGGCCGCTCGGCACCCCGTCGGAGGTGAGGCTGACGTAGGACTGCAGTGCCTGGGGCTCGTAGCGGTAATAAAAGTTGAAATGGCCCGGGCTGTTGACCCAGATGGTGCCCGGTTTGATCCGAAGGTGGCTGATCTCGCCGGCCTGGATATAGGAGTAGGTGCCGATCACGCAGTCATGGGTGGTGGTCAGATCGACCGTGGCAAACGGGCCGAGAAAACAGCCCTCCATCGGCGAGCCATGGATATTGGCAAACTGCATGGCCAGGGTCGAGTGGATAAAGAAGGTTTCGGCCACTTCCGGATCGTGTGAGTAGTTGTGCACCAGGGTTTTGATCAGGGCGCTCTCGTTGATATCGACCACTTCGTCGGTGGTCAGGGTGATCGAAAACTGTTTGAAGTCGAAGGTGGTTCCCTCTCTCTTGAGCTCATCACCTCGGATATCGCTCTTATAGAGCAGGGAATTGGTGACCTTGCACTTGCCGAGGAAATAGCTGCCGGCGAGGCCGGAATGGCTGAATTCGAGGTTGAGCGGGTGATCGGGGGTGATGCCGTAGAAGGCATAGAACCTGGTCATCTGTTCGGGTGCGATCAGGTGAGTGATGTAGGGGCGGACGTCGAAATCCTGTTCCCGCAGATTGATGTTCACCTGCTGGACGATGCGGTCATAGAGCTTGTTCAGTTCTTTCATGGCGTATTCGATCGGAAAAGGTGAAAGGGAATGTCCGGACAGAGACGACGGTGCGGTCGCGGTGATCTCAGCCGGTCGGCGGCCCGATCCTCTGACTCTTCATCTCGTGGTAGACGGCGGCGAAGACATCGGCAATGCGCAGGATGCCGACAATTTTGCCATTGCGGGTCACCAGCAGGGAAAAATGGGTGCCGGCTATGAGTTTATGAATGGCATGGTCGAGGGTCGAGTCTTCGGCAACGTATTCACCCGGGGTCGGTTTCTGCATGAACTCCTCGACCTTCTTGGCGGCAGCGGCCTGCAGGGCCTCCTTTCTGAGGATCGGTCCGCCTAACCGGTACTGCTCCTGCCGGCTGACCATGTATTCGCTGGAGAAATTGAATTTTTCCAGTTCCTCGAGTTCGCTGGTGAGATCGGGTCGGGTTTCGACCGCCTTCAACACCCGCAACTGGCCGATCTTGCCCACGACATCGCCATCGTCGTCGAGCACCAGAATGGCGCGATGCTGGTATTTGCTGCTGGTGTAGGCCGCCTGAACCCGCTCCAGCACGTTGATGGCGTCGAGCAGCGATGTTCCCAGAGGCACCGTGGCGTATTCGGAAATCGGCACCATCAGGTCCTTGACTGAATAGTGGTCCATGATTCTCTCCTTGTCATGAAGTTACCTGGCGTCCTGCCAGAAACGGCTGTTTTGTCCTCACGCGTGGTTGTGTTCGAAATTTTTCCTCTGAATATCAAAAATATGTCTGGGGGAAAAGTTCTCTCACGCCTCGGTTGAGCCGAAAATATCTCGTTTCTGGCTGGACACTACTTGGGCAGCAGGTTGTAAAAATAATTGAGAATATCGGTCCGGGTGACGATGCCGATGACCTTGCCGTGCTCGATCACTGGCAGATGGCCGATATCTTTTTTCAGCATCAGGCGTGCGATCTGCATCGGGGCCGAATCCGGGGCGACGCTGATCAGCTCCCGGGTCATATAGGCCTTGGCCGGCCTGTCCCAGTGTTTGTCGGATTTCAGCTTCTTGAAGTCCCAGAGAACGACGATCCCCTGGATGGCGTCGCTCTCCATGACCAGCACGCTCCTGATGTCGCGGCGCGCCATCAGGGCCCGGACCTCGCGCATCGAGGTGTCCGGAGCGACATGGTGGACCGGAAACGACATCAGGTCGGCGATGCGGGCCTCCGGCCGGCCCTCTTTTTCCAGCAGGCGGATAATGGCGGCCTGGATCGCTTCCGCTGACATTGTCTGTAAAGGGATGGTGGCCGAGCCCGCTCCACCGTGACCGCCGCCGCCAAGTTCCCGCATGATCCGGCCGATATTGACCTCTTCGACTCCGCTGCGGCCGATCACCGTGGCCCGGTCACCGCTGGTGAAGATGACAAAGAGCGCATCGACATCGATGATGGAGTGGTACATGCTGACGACATCTGCCAGGGTGGTGCCTCCGCTCCCCAGGGGGACGATGTTGAAACCGATCCGCAATGCGTTGATGATTCTCCGGTCCGTGCCCTGCAACATCGCTAAAAGGACCTGCCGCTGTTTCTCCTCATAGGGGGGATTGAGGAAAAACGAGGCGACGTTGAGGTCAGCGCCGTTTTCCAGGAGAAAGGCCGCGGCATGGGCATCTTCGGCGGTGGTGGAGGGGTAGGTGAGATGACCGGTGTCTTCGTACAGGCCGATGAGCAGCACGGTGGAGATGAGCGGGTTGAGCGCGATCCGCCGCTCTCTGAGCTGGCGGATCAGCAGGGTGACGGTCGCGCCGATGTCCTCCCGACAGGACCAGCTCGGGGTGATATCGCCGCCCTGATGGTGATCCCAGAGGTGAATGTCCAGATCGGGACGATCCTTCAGCGGCTCCATCCGGTCGAGTCGATGCCAGTCGGCGGTGTCGACCACGATCAACCGACTGATCTTGTCGTACTCGACTTCATGGGGAAGAATGAGGTTGAAGGCGGTCTTGTGGGTGGAGAGGAAACGGCTGACATTGCGACTGGTCTGCTTGGGCACCACCCCGACGCTGCCGGGATAGAGCAGCGTCGCTGCGACGATCGAAGCCAGGGCGTCGAAATCGGTCTGCTTGTGGGAGGTGACGATCTGCATAGGCTTGCGGCGTTTTCTGGTATCGAGCGGAACTGGGCGCTGCCGGAACGTTCCACCGGCAGTGCCATGGTTGGAGCAAACCCGTTGGCGGGCCTCACACCGCTACTTAAGCGGATAGACCGGGTGTGGACCGGGTTGCTGATAATAGGGCATCATTTTGGTCGCCAGGGCGCTCAAGGTCGCCTGGCGGTTGCCTGGAGACGGATGGGTCGAGAGGAACTGGGGCGGACTTGCGCCACCGACCTTGCCCATCTTGTCCCAGAGGGTCACCGCCGCCCGCGGATCATAGCCGGCCCGGGCCGCCAGTTCGATGCCCATGGCGTCGGCTTCGGATTCGGCGGTACGGCTGTTGGGCAGGGTAATGGCCACTGCCGCGGCCATGGCGCCGCCGGAGAGGGCCATCCCCGAGTATTTGCTGTCGCCGGCCGCCATGGCGACCCCCAGCATACCCATCTGGGTGGCCATGGCCATCGACATCTTTTCGGCGGTATGGTTGGCCAGGGCATGGGAAATTTCGTGGGCCATGACCTCGGCCAGCTCATCGTCGGTGGGTTTGATTTTAAGCAGAAGACCGGTGTAGATCGCCATCTTGCCGCCGGCCATGCACCAGGCGTTGACCTGCTCCGGATCGTCGATCACCTTCACGCTCCAGTCCCAGCTCTGGGTGGCGGGATACATCTTGATCGCCTGGGAGATAAGCCGTCCGGTAATGGTGCGGACCCGTTTGCTGACCGCGGGGTTGGAATCGATCTTACCCTCCTGCTGCAGGGGTTGGAGGGTCTGGACATAGGCCTCGCGGGAGGCGGTGATGGCTTGCTGCGGTGAAACCAGCATCAGCTGCGAGCGGCCCGTGGGGCTGGTGGCGCAGCCACCGACAAGGATGAGGAAAAGGATGACAAACCATGCTTTCATGGGGATACCTCCGACAAATGGTAGTGGTTCGGTGAATATATTCCGCGTCTGTCAGTGAAGCGGATGACGATTGGCGCGGAACCGGCCTGGAAGGCTGATGGCACCTGCCTGTTGTTGGCGCTTTAGGCGCGGATCATCTCCTCTTTGAGCATCTGATCGATAAAATCGAGCAGGAACTGGCGCTGGTCGGAACTGGCGTGGGCGATGCAGCTGCAGTGGAGATGGGACCGACTGCGAACCAGCAGCTCGAAGCGGACCTGGCTCTGCTCCACCTCGACCGCCAGATGGAAGGGGCCGTGATCCTCGTGTCCCTGCTGTGCCGGGGCATAGAGGTCGGCCGGGAGAGTGAGCCAGTAAAGGCCGATCATGGGACCGGCGCTGAGGGTGCGTTTCAGGTAGGAGTCGATGTTGTCCCGCTCCTGTGGCGAGAGTTCGTCGATAACGATCTGGCGCATAAAACGAAGGTCTGTAGTAGCTCGATCCGGCAGGGCAAATGGGCAGAAAACATCGCAGTGCGCAGTCTTCTGGCATTTGCGGCCAGGGCCCGGTCATCGATATTGGCTGGGTCTAAAGCCGCCCGGCAGGCAAATTTCTGCAGAGAATACCATAGAAAATGGTATCTGTCCCGCGGGTTATTGCTGCCCCGCCTACGGTACGGTGAGAAAAAAATGCCGACGACAACGACAGGGTGAGGAGAAAAGAGCCGTCTCTGGCTGGGCACTGGTCAGAGATCGAGCCAGGTGGTGTCCTGATTGAGGTTTTCACAGCCATCTTCTCTGACCAGGACCATATTCTCGAGCCGTATCCCGCCCCAGCCGCGCAGGTATATTCCCGGCTCGACCGTGACGACCATCCCGGTCTTGAGAGTGTCCTTGCTGCGGCTGGAGAGGCGCGGCGCCTCGTGGACGGCCAGGCCGACTCCGTGGCCGAGGCTGTGGCCGAAGTCGGGGCCATAGCCGGCATCTTCGATCACTTTCCGGGCGAGCCTGTCGACCTCTTTGCCGCTGACGCCGTCTCTGATCGCCGCCATGCCGGCCAGCTGTGCCGTGCGGACGATGCGGTGGATTTCGATGAATTTCTCATCCATCTTGCCTGGGATGAAGGTCCTGGTCATATCGGAACAGTACCCGTTCAGGACCAGACCCATGTCGATGGTCAGCGGACTGCCGGCGGAGATGAGTCGCTTGGTCGGCACCGCATGGGGCAGGGCACTGTTTTCGCCCGAGGCGACGATGGTGGCAAAACTCGGGCCCGAGGCCCCCAGGCGACGCATCCGCTGCTCGATGGCGAGGGCGATATCGATCTCGCTCTGGTGGCTGGTGATGGTCATGAAAATGTCTGTGAAGACCCGCTCGTTCATGGCCACCGACTGGCGGATGAGGTCGATTTCATCCGCATCCTTGATCTGACGCATCCCCTCGACGATCCCGGTCAGCGGTTTGAGCTGAATACCTTTTTTGCCAAGGGCCTTTTCGCTATCCCGGTAGGTCGAAAAGAGGGTGGCCTCGGCTTCAAAACCCAGGGTGGCGACGTCGACTTTTGCCAGCAGGGTCTTGAGCTGAGCGGTCAGCCCGCGCTGATAGATCCTGATCTGCAGATGCTCGACCTCCCTTTCCGCCTGCAGCTTAAAGCGGAAGTCGGTCAGCAGGAACCCCTGGCCACTGGCGGGCACCAGCAGGGCTCCGGAGCTTTCGCCGATACTGTGGTCGGTTGCGGTGAAGCCGCTCAGATAACGCCGGTTGTCGGGTTCGGTCACCAGCAGGGCGTCGATTTTTTTCTGACGCAGAAGTTTCTGCAGTCTGCTGATGCGTCCGGCGTAATCCATAGTGGCGCCTCGTGGTAAAAAGATCGGGGGCGGGGTCAGGCCAGGCCCAGCTGCTGGAGGAGGAGATCCTTGCGCTGCTGGATGGCCTGGTTGTATTGGCCGTTCAGCTCCAGCTGCATCTGGCTCATCTCTTCATTGTATTTCGGGTGCATGTTGGCCCTGATCCGGCTCGTGTCCATACCTCGTCCGCCATACTGCTGCTCCAGCTGGGCCTTGAGCGAGTCTTCCAGCTGTTGGGTGACCTTGTCCAGATGCTGGTTGTACTGCTGGAGGATCTGCTCGAGTTCGGAGCAGATCTTGGAGATCGACGAGACGCCCAGATTGCCGGCAATGGCCATGATGGCGGCGAGAGCCAGCCTGCCGCTCTCCGCCAGAGCTTCGTCGCGGGGCAAAAGCACATTGCGCAGGAGGGTGCGGACGGCGCCGGTATACAGGGCCTTCTGTTTCTCCGCCGGTTGCTCTGCCAGGGTGGCCGCCAGATCGCCGAGGTTGTGGTTGAGGTATTCCGCGGCCAGGCGCATACCTTCCTTGGTGGTATCTTCATCACTGGTTACCGGTTTGGCGTTGGCAGTCATTTTTGCCATACGTTCCATGACCAGGTCCATGGTGCTCTTTATTTCAGCCATTGTTTCACTCTGCTTGCGGTTGAAGGGGAAAGGGATACGGACCGAATGTACAACAGACAGGGGGCGAGCGCAAAGAAAAACAAAAAACAAAAACTCCCAGGGCTCGGGAGGTTGACCTGGAGTTGGCCGGGAGAAAATCGGGTCGCCTAGCACCGTCTGCGCCAGAGTCTGGCCCCGAAAAAGCCGGCGATGGAGGGGGCGGGGCGGGGGGCGAAAAAGCTGCCATCGATGAGCGGAGCCGCGGCCGGGGGCAGGTGCGTCCGGCAGGGGTCGAGGACGAAGGCTGGATGGGCGGTGAGGAACGCGGCCACCACCTCCTGGTTCTCTTCCGGTTCGATCGAACAGGTGGTGTAGACCAGCAGTCCGTCCGGGGCCACGAGTGCGGCCGCCGCATCGAGCAGGGCCAGCTGGTCGCGCTGGTAGTCGCCGAGATCCGCCGGCTGCCGGTTCCAGCGAATGTCCGGTTGCCGGCCGATAACCCCGGTCCCCGAGCAGGGGGCATCGAGCAGGACCCGGTCGAACTGGCGTTGGTCCTGGTGGCGGAGGTCCTGCAGTCGACAGTTACGGACGACCAGCCGGCTGTCGGAACCGAGCCGTTCGATGTTCTTTTGCAGGAGAACGAACCGCTGAGGCTCGGGCTCCAGCGCCACGACCTGGCTGGCCGAGTCGACCAGCTGCAGCAGGTGGCAGGTCTTGCCGCCGACCCCGGCACAGGCGTCGAGGCAGCTGAGCGGCTGGGTGAATGGACCAAGCAGCAGCGTCGCCAGCTGGGCGGCCTCGTCCTGTATCTGGAATGCGCCTTCGGTATAGCCGGGCAATGTCGGGATCATCCCCTGGTAGTCCGGCAGCACCAGGCTGTCTGGAGCATAGCTGCCGGGATGGGCCGATATCCCTGCCTGAGCGAGCCGCTCGGCAAGAGAATTTCTCGAAATTCGCCGGCTGTTGACCCGCAGGGTGAGCTGCGGCTCGCGGTTGTTGCTGGCGCAGATACGTCGCATCTCGCTGAGACCGAAGTGGCTCAGCCAACGGTCGGTCAACCACTCCGGGTGGTTGAGGACGGGATGACCTGCCGTCAGCAGACCGGCTGGGGTTGGCAAGGTGTTTCGCCGGCGGCTGGCCCCGCGCAGCACCCCGTTGACAAAGCCCCGCAGATGCTGCCGCAACCCCATGGCCTTGACGGCGTTGACGGTTTCGTTGACCGCCGCCGAGACCGGTATTCGACTCAGGCAGAACAGTTGATAGAGTCCCACCAGCAGGGCGGAGCGGACCACGGGGTCCAGCTGGTCGATCGGCCGGTTGCAGAGCCGCGTCAGGAGGAACTCGAGATACTGGCGCTGCCGCAACACCCCATACGCCAGCTTCATGGCCAGTCGTCGCTCCATCGCCGGCAACCGGCACTGCTCGGCCACCGTTTCCAGCAGTACCTTGAGGGGGTGGCGGGTGCGCTCGAGGCGCACCAGGGTCTCGATTGCGGCAAAGCGGGATGTTCGGGCCGGAGGTGATGCCTTGTGCATGCAGGTGTCAGGTGGTCGACAATGGGGTGATTGCTGGTGGCAAACACCTCTGCCAACGCCTTCTCTGGCAGAGGTGTGAGGACAAACGCACCCGGCACGCTGTCGCTTGTCGCTGCGGCACCGCTCGGACCAGCGTATGACGGCGCGAGCGGGCTCCGTTCGAGCGGCGTGAGCCGGGGTGAAGCCTTTTTACCAGTTGTGGGCCAGCAACTCGAAATACCCTTTGGGGCGAACGCAGGCCGGACATTTGTCCGGCGGGGTCTTGCCCTGATGAATATAGCCGCAGCTCAGGCACTTCCAGGACAACGATTCCCTGCGGGCAAAGATCGTATCGCTGTCGATATTGTCGGCGAGTTCCCGGAACAGCTGTTCATGATGCTTCTCTGCCACACTGATGGCGTCCAGGGTGTCGGCGGCGCGGGCGAAGCCCTCGCGGTTGGCGATCCTGGCAAAGCCGCTGTACATCTCTTCGTGCACATGCCTCTCGAGTTCGGCTGCGGACAGCAGGTTGGCCCTGGTGTCGAGGGTGACTCCGGCCGGGAAGAACCAGGCTGTCTCGTAGGAGCCGCCGTTGAAAAACTTGAAAAAGCGGTGGGCGTGTTCGTACTCCTGCTCGGCGGTCTCGTCAAAGATCTTGGCGATCTGGATATACCCCTCGTCGTGTGCCTGACGGGCGAAGAAATTGTAGCGGGTCCGGGCCTGGGCCTCTGCCGAAAAGGAGATCAGCAGATTCCGGGCGGTGTCGCTTTCGCTGAACTTCCCCATGGCTACTCGACGACTTCAATGGCATCGGCGCCGCATTCCCGGATGGCTCTTTCGACAATCTCCTCATACTTTTCCGGGATGACGTCGAACTTGACGATGGAGAGCAACTGGTCTTCGTCGTATTCAAACACTTCGGGGCACAGCTTGTTGCAATTCCTGTCGCCCATGCACTGACTGGTAATCCGTACCTTCATGGCTCTCTCCTTGACAAAATGATGGATGGTGTCAGCCGTTGTGGCTGTGGCCCGCGTCGACTGCGGACCAGGGAAGAACGCAGCGGAAAAAACGACAATCCGCTCTCAGCTATAATCTCTCAGCTATAATATATGGCAGATCGAAATGCACCCAGATTGTATCGATGGTCCGGTCGAACCGGATCGAACCCCGCCGGAGCGGGGCTGCGTCTCAGGTGCGGGCAATCGATCAGCTCGCCTGGGCCAGGGCCACGGCGACGGCGACGCTGGCGCCGACCATGGGGTTGTTGCCCATGCCGATCAGGCCCATCATCTCCACGTGGGCCGGAACCGAAGACGAACCGGCGAACTGGGCGTCGGAGTGCATTCGGCCCATGGTGTCGGTCATGCCATACGAGGCCGGACCGGCGCCCATGTTGTCGGGGTGGAGGGTGCGACCGGTACCGCCGCCCGAGGCGACACTGAAATAGCTCTTGCCCTGCAGCAGACATTCCTTTTTGTAGGTTCCGGCCACCGGGTGCTGGAAGCGGGTGGGGTTGGTGGAGTTGCCGGTAATGGAGACATCGACCCCCTCCAGGTGATTGATCGCCACGCCCTCGCGGACGTCGTCGGCGCCAAAGCAGCGGACCTCGCTTCTTTCCCCGTCGGAATAGGCGGTTTCGGCCACGACCTGCAGGGTACCGCTGGCATAATCGAAACTGGTCTGCACGTAGGTGAAGCCGTTGATGCGGGAGATGATCCGGGCCGCATCCTTGCCGAGACCGTTGAGGATGACCCGCAGCGGGGTCCGCCGCACCCGGTTGGCGGATCTGGCGATACCGATGGCGCCCTCGGCGGCGGCAAACGATTCGTGGCCGGCCAGAAAGGCGAAGCATCTGGTTTCTTCTTTCAAGAGCATCGCGGCGAGGTTGCCATGGCCGATGCCGACCTGGCGATCATCCGCCACCGATCCGGGGATGCAGAAGGCCTGCAGCCCCTCGCCGAGAGTGGCGGCGATATCGGCGGCCACCGTCAGTCCCTTGCTGATGGCAATGGCCGCCCCGAGGGTGTAGGCCCAGCAGGCGTTGTCGAAACAGATGGGCTGGATGGACCGGACGACCTCCGCGACATTGACCCCTTTGGCCAGGCAGAGCTGGTGCGCGTCCTCCAGTGATTGCATACCGTATCTGTTCAGGACCGGAGTGATCTGGCCGATCCGTCTGTCGTAACTTTCAAACAGTGCCATGATCTCTCTCCCTATGCATGACGTGGGTCAATGGTTTTTACCGCTTCGGCGAAGCGCCCGTAGGTGCCGGAGGCGTCCGCCAGGGCCGTGGCGGGATCGTTCCCCTTCTTGATGGCCTCCATCATCTTGCCGATGTTGACGAATTTGTAGCCGATGATCTCGTTGCCCTCGTCCAGGCCCACCTCCATCACGTAGCCTTCGGCCATTTCGAGATAGCGCGGCCCCTTGGCGCTGGTGCCGTACATGGTGCCGCAGACCGAACGGAGCCCCTTGCCGAGATCTTCAAGGCCTGCGCCGATGGGCAACCCGCCCTCGGAGAAGGCCGACTGGCTGCGGCCGTAGACGATCTGCAGAAACAGTTCCCGCATCGCCACATTGATGGCGTCGCAGACCAGGTCGGTGTTGAGCGCCTCGAGCAGGGTCTTGCCCGGCAGGATTTCCGAGGCCATGGCGGCGGAGTGGGTCATGCCGGTGCAGCCGATGGTCTCCACCAGGGCCTCTTCGATGATGCCATTTTTGATGTTGAGCGTCAGTTTGGAGGCTCCCTGCTGGGGGGCGCACCAGCCGACACCGTGGGTGAGCCCGTTGATATCGGTGACGTCCCTGGCCCTGGTCCAGCCCCCTTCCTGTGGAATGGGCGCCGGCCCGTGGCCGGGAGCCTGCGCCACGCGGCACATTCCCATGATTTCGGAAGTGTATTGCATTACCTGCTCCTTTGTCTGTTGGAAAAACACGAAGTGCGGCTAAAGTGCCCATGTCGGCTCTCCAGCCGACATGCGTACGATGGCCGGAAGAGATCTCGGGAGTTCCGCCCCGGCCCACACATCCCCGGCATCGGGGTGGTCGAACATTGGTATAACCATATCGGGCTTTAAGAGAATGTCACTGAAAAACACCTTTTGCCCGTCATCTGCGAGGTAAAAGGTGCTGGCAGCAAATAAATCTGTGGTTTGCAGCGTTGAAAATCTATGAAATGGAGTATGATCGCCTCGTGCCGCAAGGTAAAAAAAAGCAGAAGCCGAGAATGATCCACCAGTCATTTCCATCCCATAGCAGGCAGCGACACCGGACATGCTAAAGGCGTGCCAGCGGTCGTCATCCACCATGATCAATGTGGAAAAGTGAAAGTATCAGCCAAACTCTCTGGGTTTGCAAAAAATTTTCGTGGAATTATTCGAAATTACCGGCTAGTATCAGGTAACCATTTTTCAAGTAATCGGTGACTGTTCGGTCGTGTTTTCGCGAGGTGGTCTGAAATGCCGGCGCAAAGGAGATCTCTGGTTGGTCAATAGGGCCAGCTCGTGATGTAATGCGTCGAAATATAAGTTTTTCTCTTGCTGCCAGCGTTTTCGCTCATGCGGTGAGAAAAGGAATGTCAGGCAGCGGCGAAACGGCGGATGTGGTGGCGGGGCCTGACCAGTATCCCGGGTGGATCTGCGGAACCTTGTGGTATTTTTGTTAAACATCGCTTGATTGTTGGCTGTGTTTGCTTATTCTATAGCTCGTGTTCAATTTTTTGTTACCCCTTGATAACCATGCTGAATAACTGAAAAATAACGCGTTTTGGAAAAGGAGGGAGCCGGTTGCGCATGTTGCTTCGGTTTGGAGAGAGCCGGGGGCGATTGGGACAGTGGAAGAGACTGTCGTAGATAAAAGTAGCATGGTGTTCAAGAATTAGTCCAGGTGGACTGAACAGAAAACACAGAATTGTTGCTGTGATAAAAGCCGCTTTTTCAGAAGAAATAGTCGTATAAGACAAGGAGAAAAGATATGTTGAAAAGAACTGTATTCGTTTCCCTGGCCGCACTTGCCATCAGTTCGCCTGCCCTGGCCATCGAAATTCCCACCGATGCCGGTATAAGCTTTGCCCAGAAATCCACCGCCTATCCTTCCGCTTCTTTTAACAAATTTCTGGAAGCCTGCGGGGCGACTCTCGCTCCGGAAGCTGTTGCCAGCATTCCCGCATCGTATGCCAAGGCAGGGGATAGTTCGGTGATGTTCAACGATGAGGCCACCGCCTACACGCCGCTCAACTATGACAAGATCCTGACCGCCTATGGCCTGGTCATTAATCCGGAAAAGGTCACCGAGAACAACGTGCCCAGCTACGCCACGGTTGTCGGCGGTGAAGTCGTTTTCGGGGATATCAAGAAAATTGCCTATGATGGCGACGAGTGGACCCGCATCTTCGCCATGTACGACCTGCCGGCGATCGATGGCGACGATGACATGGATGGTGTTCTCAACAGCAGAGACCTCTGCCCGGATACCCCGCGGGGCGTGAAAGTCAACGAAGACGGGTGCTGGGTACACACCGGCGTACTCTTTGATTTCGATAAAGCGACCCTGAAGCCGGAATACAAGCAGGAACTGCAGGGCGCTCCGAAAATCTTCGCCGAGAACCCGGATCTGCAGGTTACCGTCGAAGGTCACACCGACTCTGTCGGAACCGATATGTACAATCAGAAACTCTCCGAGAGACGCGCCCGTGCGGTTGTCAATTATCTCGAGAGCCTCGGTGTACCGGCCAGCCAGCTCTCCTCTGTCGGTTATGGCGAGAGCGACCCGGTCGCAAGCAACGCCACCCCAGAGGGTCGCGCGAAGAACAGAAGGGTTGTCTTCAGCCCCAACCGAAAATAACGGTTTTCGATCGGCGGCAACGCCGGTTGATGCAAACTGCCAAAACCCCTGGAGAGCGATCTCCAGGGGTTTTGTGTTTCTACGTCGTGTCTATCCGGAAAAGGTATCCAGAAAAAGGAGACGAGCCGGAGAGCATTGCGCTTTCCGGCTCGCGGGGAAGGATCAACAGGAGAACGAACGAAGAATGGAAGGAAGGTTGGGAGTCGAGTTGAGATGGCCTCGACTCCGCTGCGGAACGAAAATGGTCGCGCGAGCTCAGCCGCAGCCGCCGCCAGAACCCTGGCAGCCGCCGGAGGCGCAGGATTTTCTCCGCCCCTTGAGGCTGCCTGTTTTACCGCCTTCATAGATTGTGGCCAGCGCATCCTCGATGAACCCTGCGGCCTCGATGGGCTCTACTCCCGATTGCATCAGGATGTCCAGCGGAGTGTCGCCGATACCGCTGATCAGCACGGCCCGGCAGTCGGCGAGAAGACGGGCCAGTCTGTGCCAGCGTTTGATCCCGCCGCCGATCGGCGGTGCCTCGCGCTCACAGACCTTGACGTAGGTGTCATTTTTCCTGGCCCAGATCTGAAATTGTCTGGCCTCGCCGAGGTGCTGGTTGACCAGCACCCCTTCCTGGCTGGCCACCGCCACATAGGGCCGCACCTCGGCAATGGGCGCGGTGACGGTGGAGCAGTCGTTGAGGCAGCTGCGGAACTCGTTGGTCTTGTCATCGTCGAGGAGGCCGACGGCATCGGCCCGACAGCGGGTGCAGTGGCGCATCTGCGGCAGGTAGTTCTCCGCCATGTCGCGAATATCCTGCATGGTTGCCTTGTCCGGCTGGGGGATGTTGGCAAACGGGGTGTTGACATTGGGAAACATGGCCATGCAGTTGAGCAGGTCCGCGCCCAGTTTCCGCATGGTCGCCGCGACCTCTTCGATATGGTGATCGTTGATACCGGGGATCACGATACAGTTGACCTTGACCATAATCCCCGCTTCCTTGAGCTGCTGTATCGCCGCAAGCTGCCGGCTGAGCAACAGCTCGGCGGCCTGTCGTCCCCGAAAGATGACCTTGTCGTCGCTGACCCAGTTATAGATCTTGCTGCCGATTTCCGGATCGACCGCGCAGACGGTGATGGTCACGTGACTGACATTGAGCTGCGCCAGTTCCGGAATATAGGGACCGATCCCCATGCCGTTGGAGGAGACGCAGAGCAGAATCTCGGGAAAGCGCTCATGAATCATCCTGAAGGTGCCCATGGTCGCCTCGGGATTGGCGAAGGGGTCCCCAGGTCCGGCAATGCCGGCCACGGTGATTCGCGGTTCCCTGGCAAGGACCTTTTCCATGTAGATTTTCGCCTGATAGGGGCTGAGCACTGAAGAGGTCACCCCGGGACGCGATTCGTTGACGCAATCATATTTCCGGTCGCAGAAGTTGCATTTGATATTGCATTTTGGCGCAACCGGCAGATGGACCCGGCCGTACTGGCCCTTGGCCTCCGGGTTGAAGCAGGGATGACGATGGTATGCCTTGTTCGTTAACGGATTCATGGTGTCGCCTTGTGTTGTGAAACATATTGCTTTATGGTCGACATGGCTTTTCCGGCAGGAACCCCTTGGGTCACATATAACTGTATCCTACCTCTGAGTCGTCCTGTTTTTTTGCGATCATGGTGTTGGTTATACTATCAAAGAGCTGGAGCGCCCCATGGTAACCGACATGCAGCAGTCGCTGGCCGCCAACCCGGTCATGGATCGGGAAGCCGACCCGGATGAGCGGAATGTTCTGGCGGCGGGCGAAACTGTAGCCCTTGGAATGGCCCACCAGCAGATCGAGCTCGAGTTCGGCGGCCCGTTCCTCGATATCGTAGAAATCGACGTCTTCATGCACCTCGGGCATCTCTGAGCCCGTCAGGGCCAGCACCTGGGCGATGCTCTGTCGCAACTTGCCGCTCTTTCCCCCCGAGGCGCAGAGAACCGGCTGGATGCCGATCTCCGCCAGAAAACCGGTGATGCCGACCACCAGGTCTTCTTCGCCATAGACGATGGCCCGCTTGCCGAAGATATACTTGTGACCGTCAACCATGGCGTCGATCAGCCGCCCCCGGGCGTTGCTGTATTTCTTGGGAATCGGGGCGCCGGCGGCCTCGACCAGTCGCTCCATCAAGAGGTCGGTCTGACGGATGCCGATGGGTAGACCGAGCTGGACCAGCGGCACATTGAAGGCCTCCTGCAGATAGCTGCCGGCGGTCTCTTCGGGCAGGGTCGCACCACATTCGATGGTCAGCCTGGCTCGGCCCATCTCGCGGATCGCCGCCAGTGGAGTTCCCCCTTCCGGGATCAGCGGATAGTCGTTGAGCGCCTCGCCGTCCAGGGTTGCCGAGTAATCGGGAAAGATGGTGGCCAGAAGACCGAAGTCGGTGAGCAGTTCCTTGAGGTAACGGATATCGGCGGCGGAGAGAAAGCCTGGCAGAACGTTGACGGTCTCGCCTTTTGCTCCTCCCTGGGCCAGCTGTCTGGCCACCGCCAGCACCGCGGCGTTGAACCCCTCCATGTGGGTGCCGGAATAGCTGGGAGTGGAAACGGAGATGATCAGTGGCTCTTTGGCACCGGTCTGGAACTCTTCTTGGTATTCGGCCAGAATCATCTTGACGTCGTCACCGATCGTCTCGGTGAGACAGGTGGTCGCCACCCCGATCAGCTTCGGATTGTATTTTGCGGTGACGTTTTTTAGGCCCAGCTTGAGGTTGGCGCTGCCGCCGTAGACGGCATGCTTTTCACCAAGCGAGGAGGAGGCGATGTCGATCGGTTCGTTGAAGTGGCTGATGATGTAACGGCGCATATAGGTGGCGCAGCCCTGCGAGCCATGCAGAAAGGGCACCGCCCCTTCGATGCCGCGGAAGGCCAGCGAGGCGCCGAGCGGTTTGCAGAGCTTGCAGGCGTTGGTGGTCGAAACGTAGTTCGGAAGCTTCTTGCCCATTAGATTCCCTCCTCTGCCCTTCTGGGGACGAATTGCCAGACGGGGCTCATCACGGAACTGTGTACTTCTCTGGCGAAGTTCAGCATCCCGGCAAAGCCGGCCAGCATCTCCTTGCGTTCGTGATTGTGATCGCAGAAGGCGACCCCGAGCTTATAGGCGATGGGCCGCTCCTTGACCCCGCCGACAAAGATATCGACATCCTTTTCCTTGATGATGGCCGACAGTTCCAGAGGGTTGGCGTCATCGATGATAATGGTCCCCTCGTCGGTGATCTCCTCGAGCTCCTCATAGTCTTCCTTGGTGCCGGTCTGCGAACCCACCATCACCACCTGCATGCCGATCAGGCGAAAGGCCTTGACCAGGGAAAAGGCCTTGAAGGCCCCGCCGACATAGACTGCGGCCTTCTTGCCCTTTAAGGCCGTCCGGTATTTCTGCAGCTGGGGGAGAAGGGTCGCAAGCTCGGAGCGGACCACCTCCTGCGCCCTGTTCATCATCTCGTCGTCGCCGAAGAAGCGAGCCACCTCATAGAGCGATTCGGCCATGTCCTCGACCCCGAAATAGGAGACTCGGATCGACGGGATGTTAAAGCGTTTTTTCATCATGTCGGCCAGGTCCATGGTGGCGCCGGAACACTGGACCACGTTGAGGGCCGCCCCGTGGCTCCGTTTGATGTCCGCCACCCGGCCGTCACCGGTGATGTTGGCGACGACCTCGATGCCGATCCGGTTGAAATATTCCCGGATCAGCCAGATCTCGCCGGCCAGGTTGAAGTCGCCCAGGATGTTGATCGAATGTTTCGAGACGTTGCTGATGTCTCCGGTGCCGACCAGCCTGGCCATGGCGTTGCAGGCGGCCTCGTAGCCTGCCCGTTTGTTGCCCTTGAAGCCCTCGGACATCACCGGCAGCACCGGACTCGATTTTTCCTTTTCGACCTTCTTACAGACCGCCTCCAGGTCATCGCCGATCAGGCCGACGATACAGGTGGAGTAGACGAAGGCCGCCTTGGGCCGATGCCTATCGATGAGTTCGATAAGGGCCTTATAGAGCTTTTTTTCTCCGCCGAAGATCACGTCGATTTCCTGCAGATCGGTGGAAAAAGATAACCGGTGCAGTTCCGGACCCGAGGAGAGCGCCCCGCGGATATCCCAGGTGTAGACCGCACAACCGATGGGGCCGTGGACCAGGTGCAGGGCGTCGGCTATGGGATACAAGACAACTCTCGAGCCGCAAAACACGCAGGCCCGCTGGCTGACCGCTCCGGCCAGGCTGTCCTTGTTGCACTCGATGGCAAACGGGGCTGTTCCTTTTCGGTGAATCTGTGATTCTCTCTCTTTTAGCACATGCAATGGTTCCATAATGCCCCCTGAAAAATGCTGGAAATTGGGAAACTGCTGCTGCCTCTTCTTACGCAACCGCTGTGCCAATACCGAGGTGAGAAAAAATATTCAATGAAAACAGGAGGACAGTTGTCTTGTCAGGACCGATATCCGCCCCGGATCAACGGCGGGACAATTGTCACAACGACGACAGTTGTGTCGTCATCGTGCAAAAATGTCATCCTCGCGGTGGGGGGGGGCACAGCGGTTGGCATGCCAGTGATGAGGGGCTCTTAAGGCGGCGGCAGGAAGGGTTCGATTCCGGTTGATCAGCGGTGGCGTTTATGGCTTTCCGCTCGTTGCCCGGCAAGGGCAAAAGAGCTCGAGTGGAGAAAAGAATGGTTGAAATTTCAGCAATACAGCTCATACTAGAAGAGGGAGAGACTCACAAATATCGGCGGTTCTCTCGCCGCCATGGGCCATGGTCTTCTCGGGACAGGCTGGCAAGGACACTCTCTCTTCCATGACCAGATTGTCAGGCCCATTGGGGTAACTTCAATAAAGAGAAGTGGTTATAGAGATGTACACCTCTTTTTACAATCTCAGCGCCAAGCCCTTTCAGATCGCATCGGACCCGACCTTTATCTGGCTTGGGGAAAAACACAAGGAAGCGCTGGCGACGCTTACCTATGGCGTTCTCGACAACAAGGGGTTCATGCTGCTCACCGGAGATGTCGGTACCGGTAAGACCACGCTGATCAACACCCTGATCAGACGGCTCAGCGACGACATCCTCTATGCCTCGGTCCCCGATCCACGCCTCGGTCTCAGTGATTTTCTAAACTATATCGCGCATTCGTTCGGCATCAGGAAAAACTTTGCGACCAAGGGTGAGTTTCTCATCTATTTCAGTGACTTCCTGCTGCGTTGCAATGATAACGGTAAAAAGGTCCTGCTGCTCATCGATGAAGCGCAGCTCCTGACCCAGGACCTCTTGGAGGAGATCCGTCTGCTGTCCAACATCCAAAAGGATGGCCTGAACCTGCTCAATATCTTTTTTGTCGGCCAGGACGAGTTCAACGAAATTCTCGAGCGTTGGGAAAACCGGGCCGTGGCCCAGCGGTTGACCCTCAACTACCATCTCAAACCGTTGACGGATAGGGAAACCGAACAGTACATCGGCCACCGGCTGGCGGTCGCCGGTTTGACCAGGCAGGTCTTCGATCAGGAAGCGTTTATGGAAATCCACCGCTACTCTGGTGGCTTTCCACGACGGATCAATATCCTTTGCGATCATTGCCTGTTGACGGGGTTCGTGCGCGAACAGCGGGTGATCGGGGCGGATGTCGTTCGCTACTGTGCCGAGGAGCTGAAGATTCCCCAATACGTCAAACGCCAGAACCCGACAGTCAGGCCGCAACCGCAGCCTCGGCCCGAAGAACCGGCGGCGCCCCCGTCGTATATCCCCGCGCGCGCCATGGCGGCGTTGGCAGAGCCGGAACCCGAACCGCATAAAAACGATGGGTCGGCACCTGCGCGGACGGTCGCGACGTCAGTTGCCCCGGCGCCCCCGTCACCCGTCGGTCAGGGCGGCACGGAACCAGCTTTTCGGGAGCGACCGCAGGCCACAGTGCGGCAACCGCCCGCTCAGGCGACCGACAGGCCGGAGCCGCGCGGCAGATCCAGAGGTGGTCGGCTGGTTCGCACGTTTTTTCGGCCGTTGGCCTACGGGATGCTGTTGGCCTCCCTGGTTGGGGCCGGGGCGCTGTACTACTTCGATCGAGACGCATTTTACCGGCTGTATGACAGGGCCGCCTGGCAGGTGCAGCGGCTCCTGGGGGCGGTGGAGTCGCTGCGGCCGGCGTCCGCGCCCGTCGCCTCACCGGCTGGCGGGACAGGAGTGACGGCCAGCGGTTCGCCAGCAAGTGGTTTTCTGACCGACGCCCCTGAGCGCCAGTCCGCCGGGGTCGTCGACTCCGGTCTGGGTCCGGTCGACGGAGAAGGGGTCCAGACGGACGCAGCACCGGTTGTGACCTCATCGGCAATCGCTGAAAGTGGTGCGGATAACGATGCCGCACTGAAGAGGGGGGAAACACCGCCGGCAACCGTGGCATCGCCCCCATCTGTCGCCAGTATGCCCGAGGCGGAACAGCAACCCTTGCCCGACGTAGCGGCGGAGGAAGAAATAACCCCGCAGTCGTTTGTCGACCTGCCGGACAAGACGATCGTGGTGCGGTTCGCCAACGAGTCGAGCGATTTTTTTTTCAGAATTTGACCGACGTCGATGGTCTGGTCAAGGCGTTGAAACAGCATCCCGAGAAGGTGCTGCGGATCTCCGGACACACCGACGCTTCCGGGTCTGAAGGGTACAATCAGCGGCTCTCGCTGTTTCGCGCCAACATGATCAAGAGTTTCTTTCTGGGCAAGGGGCTGGCGCCGCGGCAACTGAAGGTCACGGCCTTTGGCAGCGACAGACCGGTGGCCAGCAACGACACCGCCAGGGGGCGCAGCCTGAACCGACGGGTTGAACTCGATATCGAGTGAGCCGGCACCGCTTCGTTCGTTCCGGTGTCTTTTCCGCTGGCGATGGGGCAGCCGGACCGACTTCTTCAACTGAGTGGAGCGCGCCGAGGATGACAATGAGCCCGGAGGATCGTGACGATCTGTGTTACGCGAAAACGCTGCTGGAAAATCCTGGCCTGGCGGCACGGATCACCAGTGTGCTGGGCGCCCCCCTGGAGCGAGGGTTCGACCTGTTACCAAAGGGCTGGCATGAACTGGTGGCCAAGGCCACCAGCAAGGCCCTGGATGTTGCCATCCATTCGGCGGTCCTTGCCCTGAAACGGGGCCACGGAGGCGAGTCCGCCAACCGCCTGCACAAACTGTTCGTCGCCGGGGTCGGGGCGGCGGGCGGGTTCTGGGGACTGCCGGCCATCACCCTCGAACTGCCGGTCTCCACCACGGTGATGCTGCGTTCGATAGCCGACATCGCTCGCAGCGAGGGGCACGACCTGGACGATCCGCTGGTGAAGGTCAGCTGTGTCGAGGTCTTCGCCTTCGGTGGTTCGCAGCGGGCCGATGACGGTGCCAACAGCGGCTATTTCGGGGTGAGGACCATGCTGGGCAAGGCGGTCCGCGATGCCGCGGAATACCTGGCTGTCGCCAAGATCGGCGAAGGCTCGGCGCCGGTGCTGGTGCGGCTGATTTCGCTTGTTGCCGGGCGATTTGGCGTGCAGGTGACCGAGAAGATCGCGGCCCAGTCCCTGCCGTTTCTCGGTGCGGCGGGCGGGGCGATGATCAACACCCTGTTCATCGACCATTTTCAGAATATGGCCAGAGGCCATTTTATCGTGCTGCGCCTTGAAAAGATCTACGGCAGGGAGGTGGTCCGCCGCTGTTACGGCCAATGTTCCTCGTGAGCGTCAGATCATTTGGCAGGAGGATTCTTCCGTTCCATGACCGTTCTCCTCGAAAAACTGCACGGTGTCGTCCAGCGCGTCACCTACCACAACCCCGCCACCGGCTGGTCGGTATTGCGGCTTACGTCGTATAACAATCCAGGTGAGCAGCTTACCGTCACCGTGCACCAGACCCGGGTCTTTGCCGGGGCGACCATGGAATTTCGGGGAGCCTGGACGGTGCATCCTCAATATGGTCGTCAGTTCAAGGCCAGCGAGGCCATCGAGAAGAAGCCCGCTTCGGCTGCCGCGCTGGAAAAGTATCTCGGTTCGGGGTTGATCAAGGGGGTCGGACCAAAGACCGCAAAACGGATCGTCGCCTATTTTGACAAAGAGACCATGCGGATCTTCGAAGAGGAGATCGAGCGGCTGGTCGAGGTGCCCGGCATCGCCAGAAAGAAGCTGGCGATGATCGAAGAGGCCTGGCGCGAGCACCGGATGGTGCGGGACGTGATGATGTTTCTGCAGGGCCACGGAATCTCCACCCTCTTTGCGGTACGGATCTACCAGAAGTATGGCGAACGGGCCATCGAGATGGTCAGCGCGGACCCTTACCGGCTGGCCAACGATTTTTACGGGATCGGTTTTTTTTCCGCCGACAAGGTGGCTCTCAGCATAGGGCTGGCCCCGGACAGCGATGCCCGGATAGGCGCCGCCATCCGGCATGTCCTGGCGGCCAGCCGGGAGCAGGGCCACTGCTTTCTGACCGCCGCCCAGATCCGCAGCGCGGTGGAGGAGCTGTTGACCCTCTCGTTGGCCGACCGTCTCGACGGTTTGCTCGCCGAGATGGAGGAGGGTGGACGGCTGATGGTGCGTATCCTGCCCTTGAACGACCCCGGTCAGGAGCGATGCTACTATTCGAAATCCCTGTATTTCGATGAAGAGGCGGTGGCTCGCCGGTTGGCCGGGCCCCGGGCGCCCGTGATGCTCGACAGCGCCGCTGTCGCTCACTGGATCGAGGGGTACTGCCAGAGGCACAATCTCAACCTCAGCGGCGAGCAGGCCGAGGCGGTGGCCCGGGTGGTCCAGCACCGTTTCGCGGTGTTGACCGGTGGTCCGGGTTGCGGCAAGACCACCACCACCCTGGTCATTGTCCGGTTGCTGGAAGCCATGCATCGCCGGGTGCTCCTGGCGGCCCCCACTGGTCGGGCCGCCCAGCGCATGAGCGAGGTGATAGGGCGGGAGGCAAAGACCCTGCATCGGTTGCTGGAGTGGCAGGGGGGTGGTTTTTTGCGTAATGCCGAGAACCCGCTGCAGGCCGATTTCCTGATCGTCGATGAGTGTTCGATGCTCGATATCTCTCTGACGGCCGCCCTGCTGGCGGCGGTGCCGGCAGCGTGCCAGGTGCTGTTTATCGGTGACGCCGATCAGCTGCCGTCGGTGGGGGCGGGTAACGTCCTGCATGACATTATCGGTTCGCAGACCGTGCCATGCTGTCGGCTGACCCAGGTGTTTCGTCAGGCCAGGACCTCGGCTATCATCGGTTTTGCTCACCAGATCAACAGGGGAGAGATGCCCCATATCGAGTCGCCGTTCAAACGGCCGGAGGTGTGGCGGGACGGTACCGACTGTTTTTTCCTCGATTCAGACGAACCGACCAGGGAACAGCTCGATTTTATCGGTCGGGTCAAGCGGTCTTTTCCCCTGCGGCAGAACCAGTTGGAAGGGCTGACGGTGGGAGAGACGCCGTTTCTGTTCCGGACCAGCGAAGCCATCAGTTCACCGTATGAGAAAGAGTTCGTGGTGCCGCCGAAATTTCAGCATGTCGATCTCGAGCGACTGGCGGAGGCCAGCGGAGCGGTAAATGAGCTAAAGAGCGTGTTGAAAAAGATCCACCCCTGGTCCACCCTGCACTACGGTCTGACGGCGGTGGATACGGTGGTGAAACTGTATCTGGAATGGATTCCCCGCTATCTGGGGCGAGAGAGCGAGATCCAGATTCTCTCGCCGATGACCCGCGGCAGCCTCGGCACCGCCAATCTGAATCTGGTGATCCAGCAGGCCGCCAATCCAGAGACGCCAGACAAACCACAGCTGCAGGTGGGGGAGCGGATATTTCGGGTGGGCGACCGGGTGATTCACCGGCGCAATAACTATGACCTCGCGGTGTTTAACGGTGATATCGGCGTAATACGTGATATCGATACCGTCGAGTTGACCTGTGTGGTCGCCTTTTTTCCTGATGGACGGGAGGTTGTCTATCAGCCGCAGGATATCGTCGAACTGGATCTGGCCTACGCCATCACCATTCACAAGTCCCAGGGCAGTGAATTCAAGGCGGTGATTCTGCCGGTACTGACCCAGCACTTCAAGATGCTGTACCGTAATCTGATCTATACCGGCCTGACCAGGGCCCGCAAGCTGGCGGTCTTCGTCGGTACCCGTCGCGCCCTGGGCATGGCGGTCCACCAGCAGGACAGTGTCTGCCGCCAGACCGCGCTCAGGCAGCTGCTCGCTGGCCAGGGGTGAGGTGGGCTGGCTGTCACTCGTCGTCGGCCTGCTTTTTCCGTGCCGCCATCGCCAGGAGAGCGAGACGGTTGGCGTACCAGGTGCGCTGGTCGGGAGAGTCGACAGCGGTTTGCCGCCACCTGCTCAGAGGCGAGTTCGTATCGGAGCAGAGGTCTTGGCCCCCGGCTGTCCAGAGTCTTTGGCACGGACTGCAGGGATTGTCCATGGTTTGGTCGCGGAGTGGACAACCGTGCGGCCAGGCGATGTCCAGTTTACGGACATGCCGCATGTAATAGCCCTGGTCGTGAGCCGGATGGGCACTCAGCCAGGCCCACATCTTCTGGAATTCTCCGAGATTGTCAACGGTCGTCATGGCTCTTCCTCCTTGGTATCGGTGCGGGTGGCCGAAAGGTAAACGTTCACCAGCACCCCATTTTCGTCCGATCAGGCCTCCTCACAGAGCAAAGTCTTGGGCAACGGCCCGCTTGAACGAATCTGGAGTACTGGATAAACGTTTACAGATCCGGGTTACGGAACATTCCCGGTATCACCGGTGAACGATTACGCCGAAAGGACCACTTTCTGGAAACCTCTCTCTATTGTAGCGCACTCCTGATAAAGAGCAAAGGCGAGTGGGGCGGCCGGGCGTGTGACTTCTCTTGAGTCGAGCCATTTCTTCGGCTACCCTTGGAAGAGGCGATTACACCACCGGCAGAGGCGTTTGCCTGGGGAAGCATGGGATAACGGTACGGCCAATGGAACAGGGCGACGAGCTGTTTGCCAGAGATTATGCGGAACTGCAGGAAATATTGGAACTCTATCCTGGTATCTCGATTCTCTCCGTTGATACGGATCCCTATATGATCGAATATCGGCTTTTTGCTATGGCATATGGCTATGACAAGGATGATGCTGTCGTAAGACGTCGAATCCTGCACCAAGATGGGCTCTTTGGAAAAACTTTGCTCTCCGAGGTGTAGTTTCTCAAAATGGCAATTTGGTAGTATATAGGGTACAGCGAATTGTCGTTTGCGACCGAGGGCGACGGAGATCGGAGTTTTGACGCGTCCATCACGGATGGCCAGGTGCAGATGCTGCGTCGCCACAGGATCGAGATCAGCCTGCCCTTTGGTTTCTCCGCACGTACCAGCATGGTGGGACCGGGTTGTCTCAGCCACAACGAACCATGAAACTCCTCGGCGCGGTAACAGCGTTTTTCGTGCGGGCGAGTTTCGGATAAAGGTATTGCCGTAAACTGTAGATGACCTGTAACATGGAGAATTCTTGATGTATATATGTGTCGATTTTGATGGAACGATCGTTGACCACTGCTACCCCGAGATCGGACAGCCGGTTCCCGACGCCATTGCCTGGTTGAAGGCCTTGCAGGAAAATGGTGCGCGTCTTATTCTCTATACCATGCGCAGTGACGATCTGGGCCGCGCCCTGCTCAGCGAGGCGGTGGAGTACCTTGTGGCGAACGGGGTAACGCTCTATGGGGTGAATCGCAATCCCGACCAGGACCAGTGGACCTCGAGTCCCAAGGCCTATGGCGAAATTTATATCGATGACGCCGCCTTTGGCTGCCCCCTGATCTTTCCGAAGGGCTTTGCCCGGCCCTGCGTGGACTGGAACAAGGTCGGCCCGCCCATCGAGCATATGCTGTTGAGCCGCTCTTGAGTGGCGTGTCGCTGCGAAAATTGTGTAATCGTTCACCGGTGATACCGGGAATGTTCCGTAACCCGGACCCTTTCCTGTAGCGCGGTCAGCGCGTAAACAGAGATTGCTATGACGTTCAATGCGATAAAGAACACCCTCCGCAAGAGCTACCGGTGCCTCTACTGCTGCCGGATGCTCTACGACTGCCTGCCCTGAGCCGTCGCTGGCGGGGAAAGCGGCGTTGCGCCGCTCTCCCTCGCCACCGGCCCCGCCGATTGACCTGCTTGCCCTATTCTTGTATTTGTCAAAATAAAACAGGTATATATCAGAGAGGAGTGTGTCATGTTGGAAGCAATCGTGATGAACACTGAACGACCCGACCGTCCCGCCGCCGCCGAAGGTAATTTTTACGCTGTCCGCCCAGGTCAGATCGGTCCGGGGATGAACCCGCGCATCCAGCGGCTGCGCAAGCTCTCGGTCGACAGCGAGCCGACGATATCGATCGAGCGGGCCCTGCACGAGACCGCCTTTTATAAGGAAAATCTC
>JBKEBZ010000065.1:0-11831 GCA_047973425.1 Desulfopila sp. | reverse complement strand
GGGCCACGGAGATGTCGGGGTATACCGCCACGGTGGCGGAGCTGGTGGAGATCGCCCTGCGGGAACGGGTCTTTATCGAGCAGTCCGGCGGTGGAGTGACCATCTCCGGGGGCGAGCCGCTGCGGCAGCATCTCTTTCTGCGCGATCTGCTCGACGCCCTGGGCGAGCGGGGGCTTCACCGGGCGGTGGATACCAGCGGCTTTGCCAAAACCGAGATCCTCCTCGATGTGGCCAGACGGTGCGAGCTCTTTCTCTATGACCTCAAACTGATGGATGGCCGGCGGCATCGGCAGTGGACCGGGGTGGACAACGAGCTGATCCTCGCCAACCTCACGACCCTGGCCGAGAGCGGGGCGACGATCAATATCCGTATTCCCCTGATCAAAGGGGTCAATGACGACGATGCCAACCTCGGCCACAGCGCCCGGTTCATCGCCGCGCTGCCGGGGGAGAGAAAACAGGTCAACGTGCTGCCCTACCACAACATCGCCACCGGCAAATATCGCCGGCTGGGGGTCGGCTATGACGCCTCGCAGATGCAGGAACCGGATGACGACGATCTGGCCCGGGTGAAGGCGTTGTTTGCCGCAGAAGGGCTCGAGGTCATCGTCGGCGGCTAGGTGAGGAAAAGAGGGCCGGGTTGTCTGCAAGCAACAGGTAACCCATACAACATTTATGACGCTACAGAACACGAGAGTACAACATCATGAAGGTTATTGATTCACATACCGGTGGGGAGCCAACCCGAGTGGTCATCGAAGGTGGTCCGGATCTCGGGTCCGGGTCAATGAAGGAGCGGCGTCAACTTTTTCAAGAAAAATATGATGCCGTCCGCCAGGCATGCATTCTTGAACCACGGGGGACAGACGCACTCGTCGGGGCGCTGCTTTGTCCGCCTGTCGACAGGGCCTGTGTGACCGGAGTCATTTTTTTCAACAACAGCGGTTTTCTCGGCATGTGCGGTCATGCCTCCATCGGTGTCGCCGTTACCCTGCACTATATGGGAAAAATAGGTCTGGGGGTGCATCGGCTTGAAACGCCAGTGGGGATCGTTACCGTCTCGTTAACGGGGAAAAATGATGCATCGGTAGAAAATATTGCAAGTTATTGCCACAGGAGACATGTCGAATTGGCAGTCGATGGCATGGGCACGGTTACCGGCGATGTTGCCTGGGGGGGCAACTGGTTTTTTCTGGTTGACAATGAACCGCCACAGCCATTGCACCTGGCCAATGTGCCGATGCTTACTGCCTCGGCACGACAGGTGAAGCGCGCGCTGGAGCGGCAGAATATAACGGGAAGGGACGGTGAGGAAATCGATCATATAGAGTTTTTCTCAGCGCCCCAGTCGGCAAATGCCAATAGCCGTAACTTCGTTTTGTGCCCCGGCAACGAATACGATCGCTCTCCCTGTGGCACCGGCACCAGTGCCAAACTGGCCTGCCTGGCGGCCAAGGGGCTGCTCGAGCCCGGGCAGAAATGGGTACAGGAGAGCGTGATTGGCAGTACATTTACCGCCAGCTACCGGGTGAACGAGCGACAGGAGATTATCCCGACCATCTCGGGCTCTGCCTATATTTGCGGAGAAACGACCCTGATCCAACAGGATAACGATCCTTTTATCAGCGGGATACTTGGCTGAAACTGGCGAGGTTGAAGGGCGTTAGAACGCGGGGTGATTGGGGTGGCATTGCAGAGCGTGCGGCGCCTTTTCTTGCAATACCCAGGTCGCTTTTCGACACAAACAACCATCAACAGGCCTACCGCGGAGGAGGGCGATGTTGAAACTGGTACGAGAAGTGGATGCTGCATACATACTTTTACGGACGGAGAAGAGATGGACTTCAAAGATAACGTCGTAATCATTACCGGTGGCGCCGGTGGTGTGGGTAAAGCTCTTGTTCGGCTCTTTGCCAAGGCCGGAGCCAGAGTCATGATATCCGACATCGATGAGGACGGATGCCAAAAGGTTATGGCGGAAGCAAAAGGGTTGGGTGCCGATGCCGCATATCTGTCTGGCAATCTCAGGGAGAAGGGGTATTGCGAGGATGTCATTGCCGCGACCGTGGAGAGATTCGGTGGCGTCGACATCCTGCTGAACAATGCCGGAATTATTCCCCGTGGCACTATCGAAGAAACAACCGATGACATGTGGTTTACCGCAATGGATGTCAACCTGAACGCGGTCTTCTTCCTCTGCCGTGCTGTGATACCGCATATGAAGTTGCGCGGAGGAGGCAGCATTGTCAACACCTCTTCTGTCTGGGGGATCTATCCTGGTCCTGGGCATGTTGCCTACTGCACCAGTAAGGGTGCGGTTGCCGCTCTGACCAAAAATCTCGGCCGTGATTGCGCGCCGCTGGGGATTCGCGTCAATGCGGTATGTCCCCATGAAATCAATACACCAATGATCAGGAGTGGCTTCGAGCGACGTGGGCTCGATCCTGACAGGGCGATCGAGGAGTTGAATAAGACAGTTCCTCTTGGTCGCATTGCAGAACCGGAGGATATCGCGGATGTCATCGCCTTTCTCGCTTCAGAGCAGGCAAGATACATTGCCGGAGAAACTGTAGAGGTGACCGGTGCCAAACCGGTTTCGGGGTAAAGTGCGAAAACATCAGTATGGGAGTGAAATGATAACCTTAGAGAATACAGTGGCCGTCGTAACTGGAGGTGGGCGCGGCATAGGGCGGGGCATTACCCAGAAACTGCTGGAGTCTGGAGCCAGGGTGATGGTTGCCCAGCGGCAACCCCTGGATGCGGATCTGGCACGAAACGAGCGGGTTGCCTATGTGCATGCCGATCTTGTTGAAAAGAAATCCCCCTACGTCATCGCTGAAGCTGTCAAAACAAGGTTTGATGGCGCGGATATCCTGGTTAACAATGCCGGAATAATGTTTGAGTTGCCCCTGGAACAGATGGATGAGGCGGACTGGGATCGCATGATGGCGGTGAACTTGCGGGCCCCGGTTTTTTGGGCAAAAGCGTTGTTGCCGCAGATGCGGGAACGCGGGGGTGGCAACATCATCAATATCGGCTCTATCGAAGGTATTGGCGCCAACCCGCACCATATTGCCTATTGCGGCTCAAAAGGAGGCATCCACGGCTTGACCCGGGCCATGGCTGTAGACTTAGGTGCCTACGGCATTCGCTGCAATGCGGTAGCCCCTGGCTGGATTAATTCGGATCTCAGTAATGACTACATTCACGCTCAACGGGATGTCGAACGGGCATGGCAGGGGCTCATTGCCATGCATCCGGTGGGACGCACCGGTGAGCCTGTCGATATTGGCGCGGCGGTGGTCTTTCTCGCCTCAGCTGAAGCTGCTTTTTTAACGGGGCAGGTGCTCGTTGTGGACGGTGGCAGAACGGCCAAGCTTCCCTTGCCGTTTTGACGGTTGGTCGCTCATTTTCCCGGCAGTGGGGAAAGCTGACGACCAAAACGTTCTCTACTGATCTGGCGCTGAGAAGCATGCGAAGGCGAATGCTTCTCAGCGATTGTTGATGGCGTCGTAAAAAGCCCGATCTCCTGCGTTGCAGCGGGATCGGCCGATGCTCGGCGTACCACATGTACGCCTGTGCTTGGCCGACACCACTGCGCCTTGTATATCAGGCTTTTGTACTGAGCCATCTTACGTGCAGGTTTGAGGTTTTTACGAGTCCATCATTGTTGACTTTAAAAAATCTCCCTTGCATTGCCGTCTGCCCTCGTAAGGCTGGACAGAAGAGGGACTGTCCAATGCTTCTTGTCGGTGATGATGGATAAAGGCTATGCTCTGACCCAGCATTGATGGACTCGTAAAAAACCAGATCTACTTCGCCTTCGGTCGCAAACGGCACTTCGCTGTACCATATGTACCACCAAACTGCCGTTTGAGACACTACGCCTCGTATATCGCGGTTTTTCCTGAGCCCATCCTGGTGGAACATTTGACTTTTTACGAGAGCATCAGCATTGACCTCTGCACATACCGGACGGTTCACCGTGTTACCGTGCTGGTGAACAGTTACGATATTTCAACGTTGGCAAGATGCTCCATCCAGCGGACGACTTCACTGATGCTGCTGTCCGGTTCAGTTGAAATTTCTGCAGCCCTCCAGAGCTGGTGGGCGAGTGCCGAAACCGGTACCGGCAGTTTCTTTTCACTGGCCAGGTTCATCGCGATACCGACATCCTTGGCCATCAGGGACAGGCGAAAGGCGTCATCGAATGTACGGTTGATGATCCGTTGCTTGAGATGGGTCTGGCTGATCCATGACATGCCGGTGGAGGCATTGAGCACGTCGGTCATCACCTCCGGATCCAGGCCGAAGCGTTTGCCAATGATCATGCCCTCTGCCGTGGCCATCAGGGTGACCGCGGTAATCAGGTTGTTGATGCACTTCATCCGATGCCCGGAACCCACCGGGCCGAGATGGAAAATCTGTTTTCCCATGGCCGTCAGGATTGGCCTCACCTGAGAGACGGCCTCGGTGCTGCCGCCCACCATGAAGACCAGATCGGCCCGCTCCGCGCCGATCTGCGCTCCGGAGACGGGCGCATCGACCATCTCGACCTGGTGCGCGGCGAGCGACTCGGCCAGCGCCACGGTGATCCATGGCTCTGCCGAGGAGGTGTCGATCAGGATATTCCCGGGGGAAAAACCGGCCAGCAACCCCTCTGGTCCTTCAACCACAGCGCGGACATATTCACCCGATGGCAGCATGGTAATGACGATGTCTGCGGCCTGGGCGACAGCGCGGGGGCTGTCCGCTATGGTGACCTCCGGCAGGTGTCTGGCCGCCTCTTCTGCCGAGGCTCGGTCAATATCATAGAGCGTTACGGCATAGCCCTTCTTGCCGAGATTCATCGTCATGGGTTTGCCCATGACCCCCAGGCCGATAAACCCTACCTGTGTCTTTTTCACGCCTTCTCTCCTGTAGTGTCCAGGCGATTGCGCCTGGAGTTATGCGTTCTGTAATGCGATATCGCTCGTCAGCCCAGCTGAAGGATACCAGGCTGGACCGGCTTGTTGTTTTTCAAGGTGATCACTGCAGAGCGTTTGGTAGAAACAAGGCAATTTTCGGGAAAAATATGAGCAGAAAATTGCATATGACCAGGGCGATGACAAAGGGAATACAGCCCTTGAATATGGTATGCAGAGGCACATCCTTTGCCACGCCGTTGACCACGTAGACGTTGATACCGACAGGAGGGGTGATGACCCCCATTTCTCCCACCAGAACGATGATCACCCCAAACCATACAGGGTCATATCCCAGGCTGATAATGACCGGAAAGAAGATTGGAATGGTGAGTAAGATCATCGCCAGAGAATCCATAAAGCAGCCGCCGATAAAGTAAATGGCAATGATAATGCCAATGATCGTCCAGCCAGGCAGGGGGAGATGCTGTACTGTTGCCGCCAGGTCGTAGGGGATTCGGGTAATGGCCAGAAAATGCCCGAAAATTGTGGCGCCGGCGATGATCGTCAGCACCATGCAGCTGACCTTTACCGTATCCATGACCGCCAGCATAAAGGCTTCAAAGGTGATCATCCGGCGCAGAGCGGCCACGGCCAGGGTGATTCCGGCTCCGGCGGCACCGGCTTCCGTGGGGGTGAAGAACCCTTTGAACAGACCGGTCATCACCAGAACGAAAATCAGGAACATCTCAAAGACACTGCCTAACGACTTGAATTTCTCCCGCCAGGTGACGACCGGGCCTGCCGGGCCCATTTCTGGTTTGAGGCGAACGATAATCGCCACGGTCAGGATGAACAGGATGGAGAGCAGGATACCGGGAACGATTCCGGCGAGAAACAAGGTGCCGATGGATTGTTCGGTCATTATCCCGTAAATAATGAAGATTGTACTGGGCGGAATGAGAATGCCGAGCGTTCCGCCGGCGGCGACGGTCCCGGTTGCCAGTCCCATATTATACTGATATTTTTTCATTTCCGGCAGGGAGACGGTGGCCATGGTGGCGGCTGATGCATTGGTCGAGCCGCAAATTGAAGCAAAGCCGGCCGATGCGGCGATGGTGGCAATGGCCAGGCCACCCCGGGTGTTGCCCATGAATTTATAGGCGCAGGCAAACAGCCGGCCACTGATCCCGGAATGGAACGCGATCTGCCCCATCAGAATGAAGAGTGGAGCGACTGTCAGATTGTATGAGCTGAATATGTCGTAGAAGTCGGTGGCCAGCAAGCGCAGGCTGGCATCTGGCGATACCAGATAGCCAAAGCCGACCAGACCAATGAGGGTCATGGTGAAGGCTATCGGCAACTGTAAAAAGAGAATAACAAGCAGCAGAACAATTCCTATACCACCGACAATCGAAGGTTCCATACCTGTCCTTTGCTATTGTCTGAAGACTTCCAGTACTTCTCGTTTCTGGAGAGACACTCCTTATTCTTCCCAGCTGAATCGGGTTTTGCGTTTCCCCGATGCCACCAGTACCGCATCGATTAGCGGTACAATTGCACTGAGGGCGAAAGCGCATCCCATGGCGTAGAGGATCGGGTAGAATTCAAGTTGCAATGTAAGGGATAACTCTCCGGAGTTCTTGTAATAGGTGCCAAAGGTGATGGTCTCGTAAGCCAGCAGGGCCAGAAGACCTGCAGTGGTCATACGGGTTATCACAAAGATGACTTTCCGTACGGGTCGGGGCATCGCGTTCATGAAGATCTCGACCATGACATGACCGCGTTCGATCATTGTCTGGGCCATGGAGAAGCTGAGCATCAAGGCGCTGAGAAAACCGACAATCTCATAGGTGCCGCGGAAAGGCCTCTGGAGAAAGCGCATCACGATATCCGAGCAGCTCAGACCCATCATGATGATGAGGCACAAACCTGATATTCTGTTCAGATTCTTCGCCAGCCAGGCAATTTTTGTCTGAAGGGCCGTCATCATGGAATACATGCCGTTACCTTGTCTGGGGGGTGGTCTTTACTTCTCCTGCTGATATTTTTCAATCAGTTCCCGTGCCGTTTTGATATACTCTTCTCCCGGTAGCCCTCTGCGGTCGACATCCTTGATATATTCCGCTATCACCGGTTGCACCGCCGCCTGCCATCGGGCGTTTTCTTCCTTGGAGAGCGGAATGATCTCATTGCCTTTCTCTAAGGTATAGGCCCGGGCCTCCTCATCGATTCTATCCCATGCAGCGGCGTGTTTCTGGGCCCATTGCGGGTCGACTTCGTCGAAAACTTTCTGGACATCCGCGGGCAGCGCGTCCCATTTTCTCTTGTTCATGATCAGGTAGAAGGTAGAGGAGTAGCCAATACCATACGATTCCGTGGTGTAGTGGATAACTTCTGCCTGTCGCCAGCCCTTGAGAACTTCCATGGGGCTGAAGTTGCCATCGACCACTCCCTTTTGCAGGGCCTCATAGGCCTCAGCCTGATCCATCGCGACAGGGGCGGCACCGAGGGCGGAGATGATCCGGGCGGTGGCGCCCTGGCCCCGGATTTTCAGGCCCTGTAAGTCTTCTAGTTTTCTGACCGGTTTTTTGCAGTGAAGCAGACCGGGCCCATGGGCGTGGAGATAGAGCACCTTGACCTGCGCATCGAGTTTTTCAGGGGGGTAGCGTTTGTAAAACTCGTTGATGACGTATGTTGCCATCTTGCCGCTGGTAAAACCGAGTGGCAGATCGACGACTTCCATTGCTGGAAACATCCCGCGGTTATAGACGAATATCGACATGCCGATATCCGCTATGCCGGATTCGACTCCGGAGTAGACCTTGTCGCCTTTCAAGAGGGCGCTGCCGGGGTAGAAGTTTATCTTTACCCGGCCATTGGTCCGTTTGGTGATTTCATCCGCCCATGCCTGTCCCAACTGGGAATGAACATGGGTTGGCGGAAAGACGGTGGCGTAGCTCAGTTGAATGACGTCGCCTGCAGCATGGGCGCCGCTGGCCATCCAGGTGTGGGCTACTGTAAGAAGTACCAGCCAAAGTGTGATCTTTTTCATAACTCCTCCTTGAAGTATTCGAAAATCGCCGGTGTCAAAAGCCCTCTTATCGGGCCGAAGATTTTCATAACAGCGTAGCGGGGTCATCGCTGTGGTTGAGGCTCTATGATCCGGTCCTGCTGGTTTGATTTGAAACTCATCAGCGCGGAGGTAAACGTTCACCAGCACCCCATTTTCGTCCGATCAGGCCTCCTCACAGAGCAAACTCTTGTGCAACGGCCCGCTTGAACGAATCTGGAGTACTGGCTAAACGTTTACAGATCCGGGTTACGGAACATTCTCGGCATCACCGGTGAACGATTACGCACGGAGAACTCTGTTACCGGGCCGAGGGCGCTTGATGTTTTGTGGTGGCCGAGGCTATCTGGTCCAGCTCTGCTGGTCAGATCATGTTGGCTACAATTGCTGCAATGTCTTCTGCACTGGGGTTTCGCGGGTTCGTCGGACATTGCGCACTGGCCAATGTCGCTTCGACGATGGTATCCATATGGCTGGCCGTATAGCCGAGCTCTCCCAGTCTGGCCGACAGACCAAGATCTGCGATCAGCCTCTCCACCTGGGCAAGGCCCGATGTGAGTTCTGGGGGAGAACCTTTTGCCGAGATGACGCCGAAGACCGTGGCAATTTTTTTTCGGCAGACCGCCGCATTGTATTCGAGGATGTGGGGCAGCAACAGCCCGCACACCTGACCATGGGGTATGTGGTATAAGGCGCAGAGCGGCATCGCCATCGCATGGCAGAGGCCAAGGTAGGCGTTCATGCCGGCCATCATCGCCAGCGTCGAGCCCAACTGCATGTTCTCCCGTGCCGTTATGTCCGATCCGTCATTATAGGCCTGGCGGATATTCTCGCTCAACAGACCTATGGCCCGCAAGGAGAACAGTTCGGTCGCGATGTTGGCATCTTTCGATAGATAGGATTCGACGGCATGTACCAGGGCGTCCATACCGCTGCAGGCGGTGACCTTGGCTGGCATGGTGATGGTCAGCAGTGGGTCGGTCAGGGCCAGGGTCGGACAGATCTTTTTGCTCAGAACGAGAAATTTTGTCTGTCGCTCTTCATCGATCAGCACCACGCCATCGGAGATTTCACTTCCAGTTCCTGCCGTTGTCGGAATGGCGATGGTTGGTATCCGAGGGATGCCGGGCACTTTTCCGTGTCCGGCATAATCGCGGATATGTCCGCCAAACGAGGCAATAAGTGCTATCCCCTTGGCCACATCGAGAACGCTTCCTCCGCCGACGGCGATAATGACATCAAAGCTTGACAGGTCGAGTCGTGATAACAACTCGTCAAACAGAAGGACCGTTGGCTCCCTGTCCACCGCATCACAGACGATAAAGGGAATATCGTGCGCTGTAAGCGAGGATGTTACCGGGGTCAGTACTCCGGAATTGTTCAGAATTGGATCGGTGAGAACGAGTGCCCGGGTGGCCTTGAGCTGCCGGACAAAGACCCCCGCCTGTGCTGCCAGCCCGCGACCATGTCGCCAACTCGTGGGGAGATCGAGTTGTGCGGTTATCAGTGTATCTGCCACAGTGCTCTCCTTGTGGTTGATGTTGATCGAACAATTACAGTCCGGGGTTGACCGGTCTTCTCTTCCGACCTGGTGAACGCTTCCATGGATTGCGCAACAAATACGTGATAATATGTATACGAATATTTTTACCCAGCATGCAACATAGTAGTATATTTGTCAATAACAGATTACATTAAAAATAATTTATGTATACAAAATAATAAGCTATGGGAAACGATGGCAGAGGGCATTACGACAGCCGGTTGGCTATTCATGAAACTTTATTGGTTTATTGGGTATGACTTTACGACAACGTGCATATAGAGAAATAAAGAATAAAATTATCTACTTCGAATTGCGAGCTGGTGAGAAGATTCTCGAAAGCAAGATTTCGCAGTCGCTTGGCCTCGGGCGTGTGCCGGTGCGAGAAGCGCTCGCGATGCTGGAAAGCGAGAGACTGCTCACCAAGGCCAAGGGCTATGGCTATGTGGTGACGAAACTTGCAAACGAGGAGATAGGCGATTTTTTAAAAATTCGTTCTGCACTCGAAAAAATCGGTGCCGAAATGCTCATCGAGCGGATTACTGACCAGGAGATAAGAAAGATCGGCAGACATGTGGAGAGAGCAAAAGAGGTGTATAACTGTGGAGATTTGAAAAAGATTATCCAGAGTGACACAATCTTTCATGATCTGCTCTACCGGGCGACCAAGTCGGAAGCGTATTATCAGACTATTTCCAGCCTGCTTGACAAGACCATCATCATGCGGGCCGCGGCAATGCAGAGTAAGACGGGGCGGGAGGCATCTCTGCACGATCACGAGCAAATATACAGGGCCATTGAACAACGTGACCTTGCGTTATTGCAAAAACTGATCGGTGAACACCTGAAGTTCGCGCCAGCCTATTACGAATCCATTGGCCCGCTGCTCTTTGCCTGAAGTTGCTCTTTTCCTGTCAGGGTCCTACCTTGTGTCCATCCAGAAACAGGATATTTTCTTCTCAATCGAGGCGTGAGAGAAATTTTACCACAGGCATCGTTGATATCGGAGTCTGCGCTTACCTCCGAGGATAAAATTTCGAACACAACGAAGAGTTAGGATAAAATAGCCGTTTCTGGATGGACACTAACCAGCATGGCTGGACCAGAAAGCCTCAGCCACAACGAACGATGAAACTCCTTGGCACGGCAACAGAGCTTTCCACGCTGACGGCTACCATAAAAAAGGCGTGAGAGGTTTTATACGCCACAACGGGCATTGTTATGGCGCAAATTGTCCAATCGCGCCATAATGGGCGTACTATGCCAAAACAAATCTCCCAAAACGATCTGGAACGCATTGTAGAAGTGGTGGGTGTCTTTCCCCATGGGGCTGGCATCGAAGCAATTTACTCGGCGCTCGATGGCAGAGTGTCTCGTCGGACCCTGCAGAGGCGTCTGGCCTTACTTGTCGAGAAGAAGCGTCTTATAAAAGAAGGGCAAGCGAGAGCCAGTCGATATTGCTTGCCGGTAATCTACGGCAGGGTGAACGTACAGGAGGAAGGCCCGGATACGTTCGTTTCCTCTGGAGAGATCTACATTCCAGTATCTCGAGAAGGTGAGGAGTGCAAAAGGGCGGTTCGCAGACCAGTTCAGGGCCGTCAGCCTGTTGGCTACAATCGATCTTTTCTCGATTCCTATCGACCGAACAGTACATTCTATCTCCCGGGAGATACCCGGCAGAAGCTGGCCGAGATTGGGCGTTTAACCGAAGAGCGGCAAATGGCCGGGACCTGTGCGCGACAGATCTATCATCGATTGTTAATCGATCTTTCATGGAACTCCAGCCGATTGGAGGGAAACACCTATTCTCTGTTGGAAACAGAACGTCTTCTTGAACAGGGTGAAGCGGCGGAAGGCAAAACGGCAATGGAGACGCAGATGCTCCTGAACCACAAAGATGCTATAGAATTTTTGGTAGAGCAGGCTGCAGAGGTGGGATTCAACCGATACACCATTCTCAATCTGCATGGTTTGCTGTCCAACAATCTTCTGGCAGATCCACAGGCATGCGGTCGATTGCGAACAGTTCCGGTAAGGATCGGCGGGTCTGTCTATCATTCTTTAGTTCTACTTTGTTAAACTTAACGTATTGAAATAATATAATAAATGATGTATATTGAGGCTGTAAATGAGGTTTTTCTGATGGCGGTCGAATACCATGACAGCCATCAGAAAAACGCAGAAAAATCAAAAGGAATCAAGCCATGACAGCACTCCCACTCTGGCGGGCGCTGCTCGCCGTTTTTTGTCTTATTTCAATCAGTTTTCGCCATTCTTCTTCCGCAAACAGCATCATGCTCTCCATTACTTC
>JBKEBZ010000105.1:0-5111 GCA_047973425.1 Desulfopila sp. | reverse complement strand
GTTTTGATGGCCATGCTGTTTATGTTGCAAGAACGCTTGCGGCATAAGGAAACAGTGAGCCTGTTGAGTTGTACCGATATAGTCGAGTTGCTCAGATTTTTTCTGCCACGTCGTGACGTCACCGAAGAGGAGGTTTTAAGACAGCTCCAAGTACGACACGCGAAACGGCAAGCTTCAATTGATTATGCATTCGAAAAACAACGGCGAAATATGTTGATAGTTAACTCGGCAGAACTAACAAAGTAGAATTATATGCAACGCATCAGTATGGAAAGCTCTGTTGCCGCGCCGAGGAGTTTCATGGTTGATGGACTCGTAAAAACCTCAAGCGTGCATACAGGATGGCTCAGTACAAAAGGTCGATATACAAGGCGCAGTGGTGTTGGTCAAGCACAGGCGTACATGTGGTACGCCGAGCAGTGGCCGATCCCGCTGCAACGCAGGAGATCGACCTTTTTACGACGCCATCATGGTTCGTCGTGGCTGAAGCCCTATGGTCCAGCCATGCTGGTTAACAGCAGCTCTCCAGCCCGGGGTGGCGCCTGCTGCCGTTTTTAACCTGCGCCTCGGAGAGCAAAGTTTTTCCTGAGCCCATATTGGCGGAATCTTCGACTTTTTACGAGAGTATCAAGAATGAAAGCATACACGATGGAACATGAATCGACGGAAAGCGGAACAACGCCGAGCGCAGGAAACTTTACGACGGCCGATCTGCCGGCAGGAAACATTCTGGACCAGATAGGGATCCCCTGTTTTCTCCTTGACCGGGACAGTCTGTTTCTTGGCGGCAACCGGGAATTTTACCGTTTTTGCGGAGGTTGCAGTGGTGATTATCTCGGCAGGGATATCTATGAACTGCTGGTTCGGCCGCCTGGAGACGAGATGCGAGCGGTAGATGACCGGTTGCTGGCAAGAGAAGAGGTACTCACGCAGAGGGCCGAGATCGTTGTCCTGAAGACAGGGGCGATACGACCGGTTAACCTGAAGAAAACCGCGTTCTGTAACGAGGCTGGCGACCGGATAGGGGTGCTGGTCTCGATCGTCGATATCGCCGAGATGGTCGAGGTGGAGAATGCCCTTCAGGTCAGTGAATCGGAAAAGGAGGCGTTACTCGAGGGTTTTCCGGGGATTGTCTGTCTGTTCGACACCCGGGCCCGGGCCGTCTGGGCCAACGGTAAGCTCCAGACGCTGTTTGCCGAACCGGTGGGCAAGAAATGCAACGAGATCTTTTGTCGGGCCGAAAAAAACTGTCTGGCCTGTGCGATCCCCAAGAGCCTGGCCAGCGGCAAGGTGCAGTCGACGGTTCGTCCCCTGCAGATACGGACGGCGACCGGAGAAGAGCATTTCTATGAGATGGTCAGCTCGCCGATCCGTAACGTCGACGACAAGGTGGTGGCGGCAATGGTCATCGGCCGGGACCTCTCCGACACCATGCGTCTGGAAAAACAGTTGCGTCACAGCCAGAAGATGGAGGCCATTGGTACCCTGGCCGGTGGAATAGCCCACGATTTCAACAATATCCTGACGCCGATCATCGGCTACGCCGAGATACTCAGGCTGAAGATGCAAAAGAGCCTCGAGGACAACAAAGACAACCTCGAATTTACCGAGAATATTCTGAAGGCCGGCAAGCGGGCCAAGAGCCTGGTGGAACAGCTGCTGACGTTTTCCCGCAGCACCGAGAACAAGGCGACGCCCCAGCTCATTCAGCCCATCGTCAAGGAGGTGATGAAGTTGATGCGGGTCACCCTGCCCAGCACCATCGCCATCCGGGAGGATATCGACGAGGGATGTGGGATGGTGTCGATCGATCCGGTGCTGATCCACCAGGTCTTGATCAACCTCTGTACCAACAGCGCCCACGCGATGAGCCGCCAGCATGGCACCCTGTCGGTGACGCTGGCCGCTAAAGGGCGGGATGAGCTGGGCAAGGAGTGGTTACGACTCTCGGTCATCGATACCGGCTGCGGTATTCCACCGGCCCTGTTGGACAGGATCTTCGAGCCCTACTTCACCACCAAGGAGAAGAGTCGAGGCACCGGGATGGGCCTGGCCATGGTCCATGGCATCATCACCCGCATGGGCGGCAGGATCGAGGTGAACAGTGTCCCGGGCGAGGGCACGACCTTCGCTCTGTATCTGCCGGTGACTGGGCCGTCGCCCTCCCTTGACCAGATCGTCTCCCTCTCCGATATGCCGCGGGGCTCGGGGCGGATTCTGCTGGTCGATGACGAGGCCCAGGTGGTGCAGGTGACCGGTGAGTTGCTGACCAGCCTCGGCTATGAGGTGACCGGCCGGACCTCACCGCTGGTGGCGCTCGCTCTTCTTCGGACGAATCCCGGTGGTTTCGATCTGGTGCTCACCGATCTGACCATGCCTGAGCTGACCGGTCTCGAGTTGTCGAGACAGCTCAAAGAGATCCGAGACGATCTACCGGTGATACTTTTCACCGGCTACACCGATACCGTTTCCGAACACGAGTCTCAAGAGGCCGGAATCATCGGGCATTGCATGAAACCAGTGTCGCTGCGGGAGCTGGCCGATCTGGTTTTTTCCACCCTGCGCCATACCGGTTGAACCCCTCGTCTGCTCGTGGCCGGGGACGCCTCAGCCGCGCGATCTCGCCCCGTTGAGCAGGCTGATCTGGCTGTTCATGGTCCACAGGTCGTAAATGACGCCAAGACCGAAGACCCCCATGGTTACCAGATAGAGGAGACCACTGATCCATTTTCCCATGTACATTCGGTGGATGCCGAATACTCCCAGAAACGCCAGCAGGAGCCAGGCAATATTGTAATCGATATCTCCTTCGATAAAGCGGATATCCGCATCCCGGTCCATGCCCGGGATCAGAAAGAGATCGATGATCCAGCCAATGAAGAGCAGGCCGAGGGTGAAAAAGTAGATTGTGCCGGAGATCGGTTTGCCATAGTAGAATCGGTGCATGCCGAGAAAGCCGAAGATCCAGAGAAGATAGCCGAAAAGAATCGAGTGTGTCTGCTGTTCGTTCATAGTTTCCCCAGGGAGAAAGAAGAGAGATGTCATGTTGGCCACGGCGCCAGGGTGGTCGCTACCGGTGCGCCCTCCTGCCGGCTGTGGCCAGCGCTGAAAGTTGTGATGTGTGGTGGTGAATTTTTTTGTGATTGCCGGCACATTACTTCATGGTGGGACCAAAGACAAGGGTTGCCGCCCCCCCCCTCATGTTGTCTGACTGAATTTGGCCCGGCACGAGGTGTTCGAGAACCCGTCATGCCGTCGTGCGGGGATGCCCTGCAGCGAATTCAGGGGTAACGGTTGCTCAGCCAGGCAGCAGACGAGCGATGCGCCGACAGGCGGTGTCGATCTCCGCCTCGCTTACCAGACCTTCGGCCAGGCCCTGGCGGATGGCCATTACCACCTCTCTGGTGGTGTCGGGCGAATAACTGAGGTTGTTGCCGAAAACGAGCAGGTCGACCCCGGCCCGGATCGCCTGACAGACCGCCTCCTTGACCCCGTAATGGCGGCTGATCGCCTGCATCTGCATATCGTCCGAGACCACGACGCCGTCAAAGCCGAGTCGGTTGCGCAACAGGCCGGTGATGGTGGGGCGGGAGAGGGTGGCCGGAGCTTCGGGGTCGAGATAACGGTTGTAGAGATGACCCGTCATCACCGCCGTGACCATCTTTTCGTCGATGAGTTGGCGATAGGGCTGCAGTTCGTCATCCCGCCAGTACTCGCTCACATCGACAAAGCCCAGATGCGAGTCGGCCCTGGCGCTGCCGTGTCCTGGGAAATGCTTGAGACAGCTGGTGATGCCGTAGGCGCTGTGGGCCGTGATCCAGGCGGCGGCATGGCGCACCACCTGGTCCGGATCGGCGCCGAAGCTGCGCTGGTATCCGCCGATGATGGGGTTGTCGGCGTAGGTGTTGAGATCGACCACCGGGGCCATATTGAAGTTGATGCCCAACTCAAGGAGCAGCTTCGCGGTCTGTTGCGCCGCGCGGGTGGTGGCGCCGGTGTCGGCAGAGGCGCCAAGCTCCGCGGCAGGCGGGGAGGGGGCGAAGCCGCGCTGTCGCGACAGCCGGCTCACCCTGCCTCCCTCCTGATCGATGGCGATCAGCAAAGGACTGCGGGCGCTGGCTTGCAGATCACTGGTCAGGGTTTTGAGCTGCCGGGCGGAGATGATGTTGTTGTCCTGCCTCTTTTCGGCCAGTAGCCTGTCAAAGAGGATGACCCCGCCCAGGTGAAGGGTGCGGATGTCGCGAAGTATCGGGCTGTCGCTGTTGACGCTTGCGCCCTTGAAGCCGACGATCAGCATCCGGCCTATTTTCTGGTCGAGATCCATACGATGGTTGACGCTGCAGGTTGTGGCGTGGGCGACGTTTGTCCTCCACTCGCAGGCGGGACCTGGCTCTGCGGGGTGGGTTATCGCGACAGAGCGATGGTCAGCGGGATCACATGCATCGACTGGCTGCGCTGCTCGGTCTGGCCCAGTTGCCATTCCCCGCAGGTTATTTGGTCACCGAGCAGGGCATCGATTTCCTTGACCAGACCGTTGATGTCGATGATCGGGTGCCTGGAGAAAACCTGGGGCAGGCCATGGGTCAGATTACAGGCCAGGCAGCAGCCGGGCCGTTCGTGCAGTTCCAGTTCCATGACCAGCCGGTCCTCGCTGACATTGCGGTAACCGAGGGTGATATCGTAGGCTCCTTCACTGGCGTCGCCGAACAGGGCCTCGAAAAACTCGTTGCTTCGCTCGCTGGGAAAAAGCCGCGTCATGGTGTCGGCGGTAAATATCTCCGCAAAGGCGTTCTGTGCCATAGGGATCTGTCCTGTCTGTGAGGTGAAATTACTGTATCGCGTCTCCGTTGGTCATACCGCGGCTGTTCTTTTCAGCGCGCCTTGGCAAAAGAGAGCTGTGCCAATGGTGATGGACTCGTAAAAAAGCCAGCAATTCCCGCTATGCCTTTATCTATGGTTTGTTCCGTGATTTCACAAAATAGATTTCGCAAAAATTCCGGATCACTTGTTAGGGGTGGTAGCTTGAAATATAATGTAAATACAGCAAGATAAATATGAATTAACCAACATTTTTTGCTTGACAAACCCGATGAGGGATGTTCGCGATCTTT
>JBKEBZ010000083.1:0-3148 GCA_047973425.1 Desulfopila sp. | reverse complement strand
TTTCTCTCATTGTGGGCGAGCTGGAGATACTCAGTAACCGTGCCGTTCTTGTTTTTTCTTTTCGTAGTTCGCAAGTACATGATTGCCCACTACGTTAGCGTGTATCAATTTTTATTTCAAGATGTATGTTGCGAAACGTGTGCCCACAGGTTTTGACGATTTTCGACCGCTGAAAAAATTCATCAACCTGGAATTACGTCATATTTTTTCCGGCTGCGCTGCCATATGTGCCCACACACCGCAAACCCAGGCCACAGGGAGCGGGGCGAGGTTTCGGACCAGTGCGGCAAACCAGTCGAGCATCCCATGGAAATAATAGGAAATAGCAGAAACGGGTCAAAAAGGATACACAATCCCGACGGATTGGGTCAAAACGTCCTCCCCCGGTCGATCAAAGGGGTCAGCGATGCTCACTCACCATAGCCGGCAAGCTTGCGATACAACGTTTTTCTGCTGATGCCGAGGGTCTCCGCGGCCCTTTGCCGGTTGCCGTTGTGAACGTCGAGAATCTTGAGGATGTGATGGCGCTCCACCGAGGCGAGGCTCAGACCCGCCGCATGCTCTTCGGCGACCGACACCAGCTCTCGGGGCAGACAGCGCTCGGTGATGATGTTGTTTTCGGCGAGAATGATCGAACGCTCGATGACATTGCGCAGCTCCCGGACATTGCCAGGCCAGTTATAGCGCAGGATACAGTCCATCGCCCCATCGACGAGGCGGTAGACGGTGTTGTCCGGGCTGAGCCTGGTGAGGAAATAGTCCACCAACAGCGGCAGGTCTTCCTTGCGCTCCTTGAGCGAAGGGAGATGGATGGTAAAGGCATTGATACGGTGGAAAAAGGCCTCGTTGAACTCCGCGTCTTCCACCTCCCGGACCAGGTTACGGTTGGTGGCGAAGATAAAGCGGATGTTGACGTGGCGTTCCTCCTTTTCCCCAACCCGCCGGTAGGTCTGGGTTTCCAGGGCCCGCAGCAGCGAGGCCTGGACCTCCATGGGCAACTCTCCGATCTCGTCGAGAAAGAGCGTACTGTCATGGGCATAGGCCATCAGGCCATCCCGCGACTCGTTGGCCCCGGTGAAGGCCCCCCGGACATGGCCGAACAGCTCGCTGCGGGCCAGCTCCTTCTGCAGCGAGGCACAGTTCTTGACAATCATCGGTCGGGCCCTGGCGGCCGAACCCTCATGGATGAGCCTGGCGACCACATCCTTACCCGCCCCCGACTCGCCGGTGACCAGCACCGGGATGCGGGCCGGGGCGACCTTGTCGATCAGGAACTTGATGTCCCGGACCGCCGCCGAATTGCCGATAAACTGTACCGGTGGCCGCTCGGCCCGGGAATGGCGGAGCATGGTGTTCTCCCGCGACAGCAGAATCCGCTGATGGGCCTTTTCCACCAGCAGGTCGAGCTGGTCGAGGTTGAACGGCTTGCGAATGAAGTCGCAGGCCCCGAGCTTCATGGCCTTGACCGCGATATCGATATCGCCATGACCGGTGATCATCACCACCTCGATATGCGGCACCGTGTCTTTCACCTCGATCAGCAGGTCGAGGCCCTGCACATCGGGCAGACGCAGATCCATGATCACCACGTCAACCCAGTTGCTGCGCAGCATGGTCTTGGCGTCTTCGGCATTCATCGCCGTCAAGACGTCCCGGGTCGGTGTGGCCAGCTCTTTTTTCAGCAGCCGGCGAATCGGCTCCTCATCGTCGATGACCAGAATATTGTACTTCTCCCGCCTCATCGCCATCAGTCCTCCACTGCCGGCAAACGTACGGTGAACGAGGCGCCCCTGCCCAGTTCACTGGCCACGGTTATCTCGCCCTTGTGGTTGCTGACGATGGAATAGCAGGTGGAGAGCCCTATCCCCACGCCCTTGCCCACCGGCTTGGTGGTGTAGAACGGCTCGAACAGCTTGTCCAGGCTCTCGGGCGGGATGCCGCAACCGTCGTCTTCGACCACCAGTTCGACCGCGCCATCTGCGCCGGTGCGGGTGATGATCCGGATCTCTCCGGCGCCATCGACGGCATCGAAGGCGTTGGTAAAGAGGTTGATGATCACCTGTTTGAGCTGCGACTCGTCGCCGGTGACCATCGGCAGCTTCGGCGCCAGAGAGAGCGTAACCTTCACCCTGTCCATATCCTTGAGATGATGCTTGAGGATAAAGAGGGTATCGGTGACACAGCGGTTGACGTTCAAGGGACCGATGCTGGCGGTGGTCGGCCGGCTGAAGGTCAACAGGGTCTGGACGATATCCCGGCAGCGCAGACACTCCTTGATGATGGTCTGGGTGTAGTCGTTGAAATCCTCGAGCAGCTCGCTGTCGGCCACCCCCTCCAGATGCCGGATCCGCCGCTGCAACCCCTCGGCAAAGCCGCTGATGGCCGCCAGCGGGTTGTTGATCTCATGGGCGACCCCGGCCGCCAACGCCCCCACCGTGGCCATCTTCTCGGCCTGATTGAACTTGGCCTGCAACTCCTTTTCGAGGGTGACGTCGCGCTTAAACAGCAGCACATTCTGCTCGCCGCTCGGTTCGGTCGTAAGTGGTGAAGCGATGACCTCGAATTGCCGGAATCTGCCATTGACCTTGTACATGCAGAGATCCTTGACGATTTCACCCTGATCGAGAGAGCGCCGGGCCGGGCAGGTCCCGCAGCGGCGCTCTTCACCACAGAGGATATCGTAGCAGTGCCGGCCGATCGGATCGACCCCGGGAAACCATTGGGAAAAGACATGGTTGACTCGCTGGATACGCAGATCTTCACTCAGCACCAGCATCAGATCGGTGATACCGTCGAGCAGGGCCTGGATCTCCTGACGTTTTTTTTCCAGCTCGCGATTGGAGTTTTTCAGCTGCTCGACCTTTGCCTGCAGCTCCTGATAAAAACCGAGCTTGCAATGTTGATGGACTCGTAAAAACCTCTTCCCAGCCAAGTAACTAATTTTGTGAGATAAAAGTGAATTTTCCCATTGCCAAAACTTGCCCTTTCTGCTATATTTCCTTTGTTATTTCAACTAAATGAGAGGGGCGGCAATGTTTCACGTGAAAAATCACAAACAGCATAACATTTTCGATCCCTGGGGGCATCTCGGCCCCAAGAGGAGAAGCGAGTTGGAGGATTCATGGGCCGGCCTGTTCCGGCAACATAT
>JBKEBZ010000095.1:0-2176 GCA_047973425.1 Desulfopila sp. | reverse complement strand
TTTCTCTCATTGTGGGCGAGCTGGAGATACTCAGTAACCGTGCCGTTCTTGTTTTTTCTTTTCGTAGTTCGCAAGTACATGATTGCCCACTACGTTAGCGTGTATCAATTTTTATTTCAAGATGTATGTTGCGAAACGTGTGCCCACAGGTTTTGACGATTTTCGACCGCTGAAAAAATTCATCAACCTGGAATTACGTCATATTTTTTCCGGCTGCGCTGCCATATGTGCCCACACACCGCAAACCCAGGGCAGGTTCCCCGGCCCTTTCTCTCCACCTGCGTCGACGGCTGCCTGAGCTCGGGCAAGGACCTGGTTCAGGGCGGAGCCCGCTACAACGTCGGCCCGGTGCTGACCGGTATCGGCCTGGGAGTGGTCGCCAACTCACTGGCCGTTATCAGACAACTGGTCTTTACCGACAAGAGCACGACCTTAGCCGAGCTCAACCAGGCGCTGGCCGCCGACTGGCAGGGCCACGAGCGGCTGCGGCAGATGGCCAGAGAGGTGGGCAAGTACGGCAACGACGATCCGGCGGTCGACAGCCTGGCGGCGGAGATCTCCGACTGCTATTACCGGGAGATCCGCCGCTATCGCGACCTGTACGGTTCATCGTTCAACTCGGCCTTCATGGGCATCTCCAACTACATCCCGACCGGCAAGATCGTCGGCGCCACCCCCTGCGGCCGGCGGGCGCACGAACCGCTCACCGAGGGGGTCTCACCCTTTGCCGGCAGCGATATCAACACCCCGCTGGCCGCCATGCGTTCGGCGGCCAGGGTCAACCATGACGTCCACACCGGCGGCACCCTGCTCAACCTGCGCCTGACGGCAGACCTGTTGGTCGGGGATCGGGGGTTACGCAACTTCGGGGCCATGGTCCGCGGCTTCTTCGCCCTTGGCGGCTTCCATGTCCAGTTCAACACCCTCTCCACCGAGACCCTGAAAAAGGCCCAGCAATGCCCTGATGATTACCGTGACCTGCTGGTACGGGTGGCCGGCTACTCTACCCAGTTCGTCAACCTCTCCCGCGAGGTGCAGGAGGCGATCATCGCCCGCAACAGTCATGCGGCAATGTAAGAGATGAAGACACCAGGGGAAAAGGCGGGAGCAGTCAGTCATATCCAGACCTTCTGTCTGCACGATGGCGAGGGGATCAGGACCACGGTCTTTTTCGCCGGCTGCCCCCTGCGCTGCCGCTGGTGCGCCAACCCGGAGACCTGGGACACCAGCCGAGCCAGAAGCATGGGGGTGGCGCAGATCGTCAGCCGCTGTGACCGTGACCGTATCTTCTACCGCCACTCCGGCGGCGGCGTCACCATCTCCGGCGGCGAGCCCGGCCTGCAGCCGGAATTTCTCACCGCGCTGCTGAACACCCTGGCAACCGAGGGGATCGACACCGCGATCGAGACCAGCGGCTGCTTTGCCCTGGCGCCGATGGCCGAGACGATCCGCCTGGTCGATTTCCTCTTTATCGACCTCAAGCACATGGAGACCACACACCACCGCCAGCTCACCGGCCATGGCAACGAGCTGATTCTGGACAATATCAAAAGGATCGGCGCACTCGGCAAGGATATGGTCATTCGCCTCCCCCTCATCCCCGGGGTCAACGACCAGGAGGACAACCTGACGGCCACCGCCGGTTTCGTCGCCCGCCATGTGCCCGGCCGGCGGATCGAGGTACTCCCCTATCACGATTGGGCCAGGCAGAAATACACCCGCCTCGGCCTGCCCTGGACCACCTACCGGCCACCGGATAGGCCCGAACGAGACCGGGCTCGGGCCCTGCTGGCCGCGGCAGGGGCAGAGCTCGTCGATTTCAGCTGAGATGACAGCAAACAGAAGAGGCGGGCCTCCCACCTTTCTGGGAAACCCGCCTCGTGTGTTGCCGGTATGCCTACCGTTATCGATGCAGCCGAGAGATCATTCTCCTGCAACCTTCTTCTTATAGTACAGGCTATGCAGATAGCGAAGCTCCTCTTCACACTTGTAACCGGTGATCATACTGGTCACCGCGCCCTTGATGGCAAAGAGCGACATATAGACATGGGTGATGAAATAGGCGAGGATCACTATCGCCAACCCATTGTGGACGATGGCCGCCAGGCGGAGGAAGTCGATCTGTGACAGGCCGAACAGGGTGGCCACGCCATAGTCGAAATCCTGCAGATACATG
>JBKEBZ010000110.1:0-3600 GCA_047973425.1 Desulfopila sp. | reverse complement strand
TTTTGATGGCCATGCTGTTTATGTTGCAAGAACGCTTGCGGCATAAGGAAACAGTGAGCCTGTTGAGTTGTACCGATATAGTCGAGTTGCTCAGATTTTTTCTGCCACGTCGTGACGTCACCGAAGAGGAGGTTTTAAGACAGCTCCAAGTACGACACGCGAAACGGCAAGCTTCAATTGATTATGCATTCGAAAAACAACGGCGAAATATGTTGATAGTTAACTCGGCAGAACTAACAAAGTAGAATTAGTGTCGTACTGACAAATACATCGTTCCAATTCAGATCATTCGAGGTGATATGAATAGAAGGCGTTGTCGTGAGACTGGATCCTGGAGCCTCAACACCCATATTGCTCAACTTCTCTTCATCCTGATTGATTCTGTTTTCGTAGATATTAAATGTAAAATCAATTAGATTGTAATATGATGCAAGCTGATCTGCATCATATTCGCGGACGTTTGTGAGATGCAGATCAAAAACCGTGTGGCCGATATAGCTTCGCTTGGCCAGAGTAAACTGGGATGCACCGCCAAAATTATTCCTTGTGCTCTCACCTCCGATAGATGCAATGCCTCCATCGTCAACCCAACCCCATAAATCATCCAGCCTTGCAGATTTACCGGTATAGTTGTAGGCGAGTGGGCTGGCGAGAGCCGCACTGAAATTTAGGCTGATCAGAATAAATGTTAACACAATGCTTCGCATGACACCCTCCTTTTGATTGACAAGAGAAAAATAGGACCGCTTCTGGTATCACGCCTGGTGCTTGCTGTAGGCAACTTAGCGATATGTTCATGATTTGGTATCGAAAAAAATGATCGGTGATCAATGACCGTCTCAATATTTTTCACGTATGCCAGAACAATAACCCCGTTCGTTATGGCCGTTGCTGTCAGGTCGGGGAATGATCGATAGCACCCATCCATAAACGGCTATTTTGTTTTAACTCTTTCTTCGTTGTGCTAAAATTTTATCCTCGGAGGCTGTAAACAATGCTCTCTACCTAGCAATAAATATTCCCTATTCTGGATGTATTTGTTTTATTAGTAATAACAGTGTAATAGTCTTGCTATTGCAGGGTGATTTGTGGGGTGGACTTTCATCATTTCGGAAAATATGACGTTTTTTTCATATTTCCGGATGAGGCATTGGGGGGCAGATAACCGCTAAGCGATATTGCTCGTTGTAGAGAGGGGTAACCAGGTTCAGTTCTGCTGGTTTATTCGAAACTGCCTGGAGTGAAAAGCACTGCTCTTGCCGGGTCGAAGTTATTTACCGAAAATGGTAACGGGCCATTGTGTGGTTCACTTGGCGAGATTGTTTGTCAAGTCACCTGGTTGCCATGGCATAGTCGCTCCGGGCGAGTAATATTTTGATGGCGTCGTAAAAAGCCCGATCTCCTGCGTTGCAGCGGGATCGGCCACTGCTCGACGTACCACATGTACGTCTGTGCTTGGCCGACACCACTGCGCCTTGTATATCAGGCTTTTGTACTTAGCCATCTTACGTGCAGGTTTTAGGTTTTTACGAGTCTATCATATTTTAGAGGTTTCTGAAATCATGATGGACTCGTAAAAACTCCGATCTGCTTCGCCCTCGGTCACAAGCGGCAATTCGCTGTACCCTATGTGCTACCAAATTGCCGCTTGAGACACTACGTCTCGTAGATTAAAGTTTTTTCTGAGCCCATCTTGGCGGAACCTTCAACTTTTACGAGAGTATCAATCATGATGGACTCGTAAAAACCTCTTCCCAGCCAAGTAACTAATTTTGTGAGATAAAAGTGAATTTTCCCATTGCCAAAACTTGCCCTTTCTGCTATATTTCCTTTGTTATTTCAACTAAATGAGAGGGGCGGCAATGTTTCACGTGAAAAATCACAAACAGCATAACATTTTCGATCCCTGGGGGCATCTCGGCCCCAAGAGGAGAAGCGAGTTGGAGGATTCATGGGCCGGCCTGTTCCGGCAACATATCCTTGTCGATCTCCCGGTGGAAACGCTCCGCAAACATTATCATGATTGGAATGGCCGGCCAACCAAAGAGCTTTTTTCCATGATCGGCTTGATGATCCTGCAGCAGATGCACGATCTCACCGATGAGCAGGCCATTGAACAGTTCTGTTTCAATATCAAATGGCACTATGCTCTCAACATCACCAATCCGGCCGACAGCGCCTCCTATGTCAGCCCCAAATCCCTCTGGTCCATGCGCGATAAGCTGATCAGCGATGGAATGTATAACGAGATCTTCGATTCCTCTCTACAGACGCTGGCCAGGATTTTCCAGGTCGATCTGCAGAAGCAGCGTATGGATTCGGTTCATATCAAGTCCAATATGCGGCATCTGGGGCGGATCGGTCTGTTCGTCAAGACGATCAAGAAGTTTCTCCATAACCTCAAACGCCAGCATCGCGGTCTTTTTGATCAACTCGACAGTAGTCTGACCGATCGTTATCTGAACAAGAAGTCAGAATCGATTTTCTCCCTGGTCAAGCCCTCCGAATCAGCCCAGACTCTTCATCAACTGGCTGATGATATGTACCTGCTTATACAACGATTCACGAGGGTTTCCCGGGTAAGCGACATGAGCAGTTTCAAACTGCTGAGCCGGTTGTTCAAAGAGCAGTGCCTCATCGAGGAGAGCGAATCTGGGCAGAAGGCTGTCGCCAGGCCAAACAAGGAGGTCGCCTCCGACTCGCTGCAGAATCCATCTGATGCCGACGCCGGCTACAGCGGCCATAAGGGCAAAGGGTATCAGGCGCAGGTGGTCGAGAACTACTCGGAAGACGACGGGCAACTTTCCCTGCTGACCTATGTTGCGGTCGAATCGGCCGATCGGCACGATGCCAACGCGCTGCTGCCGGCCCTGGATGACCTGCAGCGGCGGGAGATGGCTCCGCAACAGTTGCTGGCGGATTCACTGTATGGCGGTGACGCCAACCGTGAGCAGGGCCGGGACCAATATGGCACCGAGATCGTTACTCCGGTTATGCCAGGCACCCAGAAAAAGACGCCGCTTGCCGAGTTTTCCTTTGATGAACACGGCATGATCACCAGCTGTCCACTGGGTGTTGCACCGCAGAGGGTGCGCAAAAAGAAAGGATCGTTCAGTGCCGCCTTTCTGGTTGCCGACTGCGGTGTATGTCCAAACCGCAAGGAATGTCCGGTATCTCAGGGCAAGAAGGCCTATTACTACCGCTATAAGGAGAAGGATATCCGCATCGCCGGCCGGAGACGGTATGAACAGTCATCTGCGTTTAAGGCGAGATACCGCTTCCGGGCCGGAGTCGAGGCGACGATGTCGGAATTCGACCGGCGAACTGGGGTGAAGCACCTCCGGGTTCGGGGGATGAGGGCTGTAGCCTTTGCGGTCATAATGAAGGCCATAGGTCTCAATATATTGCGGGCCAGCAGGTTCAGAAGGAGGGAAACCGCGCCGAAAGGACCACAATGTGGCATCTTGCTCAGGTTGCGGGCTGTTTATTGCGCTATCAAAGACCAATATGAACGGCAAATGAGGACATTTGCCGCAATCTTGGAAATCTTCCAGTCGAGAGTGACGAAACGACCGGAATTCGCTGTTTAGGTTTTTACGA
>JBKEBZ010000078.1:0-14593 GCA_047973425.1 Desulfopila sp. | reverse complement strand
CCTTTGTTATTGGCCGCAAGAATTTCCTGTTCAGCGGCACACCGGAGGGAGCCGAGGCCAGCGCCCTGCTGTACAGTGTGATTGAAACGGCCAAGGCCAATGGGCTGGAGCCCCACGCCTATCTCCACCATATCTTCAAGAAGCTCCCCACCGCCTCGACACTCGAACACTATGAGGCTCTGCTGCCATGGAATGCGAAGGTTCATGGGGCGGATGTCAAGGCTTTGGTATGTGGTTAAATAGACGGTTACTCTGGTCCCGTCGCTTCGCGCCAGAACCATTCTGTCGGATAGCGCCGCGATGAGTTGACAAGTGAAGGATGGACTTGTAAAAACTCCGACCTGCGTCACCTCCGGTCACAGATCTGCCCCCAATTCAATTGCCAATTCGACCCGAATTGGCATCATTCTGGTCTGGCATCTTTTCCGATTTCACTGCTACGTTTTTTGATCTGGGTCAAGGAAGGCGGGGAAGGGTTGAGGTAAAATATGTTGGAGTGCTGTGCCTCACCAGAATTGCAGATAAAGGAGATGCCATGAGAAACTCATCCGCACACCAATCCCCTCCGCTGAAGATCAGCCCGGAGCAGACCGTTCGCGAGTTTGTTGTCAACTATCCTCAACTACGTCAGCAGCTGGAGAAAATGGCCATCGATTATTGCTGCGGCGGGCAGAATTCCCTTGGCCAGGCAATACAGTCCGTCGGGCTGGACTGGAATGAGGTCGAAACGCGTCTGCAGCAGGCCTGGGATTGTGCTCAGACAGAAGCCACGCCACAGGACTGGAACCTGGCGACCCTGTCGGTTCTGGCCGATCATATTGTGACCACCCATCATGTTTTCACCCGTGAACAGCTGGAGCGGCTCGATGGCGTACTGCAGAAAGTGCAGAATGCTCACAGCGCCAGACACGGTCAACTGCTTGCTGCTGTACGGCAGGTTTTCGACGGTCTGGCCCAGGAACTTTTTCTGCATTTGCAAAAAGAGGAGAATGTCCTGTTCCCGGCTATCAAGGCCATTGACGCCTTTATCGCTGGCAGCGGTCCACGCCCGGAAATCCATTGCGGAACCGTGGCCAATCCCATCCGGCAAATGATGCTCGAACATGACAGCGCCGGAGACGCCCTGGCTGAATTACGGCGTCTTGCCCGGAACTACCAGCTGCCAGATGACGCCTGTCAGACCTTTACCGCCCTCTACGATGGCCTCGAGGCCCTGGAAGCGGACCTGCATGAACATATCCATCTGGAAAACAACATTCTGTTCCCCAAGAGCCTGGCTCAGGAAGAAACCATGGGGGCATAGCGGTCTGTGTAGGCACGTGAAAGAAGTCAGGGGCGTGTCGTCTCCCGTGCCTGTTTTGACGACGAGTCACGAGTCGACAGCAGGCGTCAGAACGACACCAGGGGCAGAAGGCCGTTGCAGGAGGGTGCCGGCGGAGCTCCTTCTGGTCTTTGCCCCTGAAATGCTCAGGCCTTGCTGGCCGGTAGGCAGGGCCTTACGGGATTGCGTTCTTTCTCGGCCACGGCGTTTCCCGTTTTCAGAAAGAGCAGGGCGATCCCTCCCAGCAGCGAGCCGCAGGCCATCACCGCCGCGGTATATTGCAGGTTGAAGCCCAGGGAGAAGAGCAATCCCGCGGAAATCGGGCCGATGACCGAACCACCACGGCCAAGCCCGAGAATGAACCCGGCCCCTCTGGCCCGGACCCTGGTCGGATACGAGGTGGCGAACAGGGCATAAAACCCGACAACGGCACCGCTCGTGAAAAATCCGGCGAAGATCGCCACAACCTGAAGTTGAAGATAGGTATCGACAAAGCCACCGAACATCATCACCGAAGCGGTGGTGCCAAACAGCACGAATATGGTCATTATCCGCATGGAGATGCGTTGCGAGAGAAGCCCCATCACAAAAGCGGCGACCAGCCCCCCCACGTTGGCCCAGACCAGAATGCTCCCCGCTTCCGAGGCCGCGTATCCCATGTCGACAACAATTTTCGGCACCCATTTGAAATAGAAATAATGGGTCATGACATGACAGAAATAGGCCACGGCAAGGAGAATCGTCACCAGGCGTAGCTCACTGGAAAACAGGGTGGCAAAGCTTACCGTTCTGCTGTTGGCCGGAACGGATGCGTCCTCTGGAAGTTCCTGCAGCGTCGGTCGTTTCATCCGCTTGAGAATGGCATTGATCTTTGCCAGGGCATTGGCAGGACGCTGGCGCACCAGATAGGAGATCGACTCGGGCAGCAGGAACCAGACCAGCACCATGAAGGCAGCCGTCATGCCGGCGCCGAAATAGAAAATCGATCGCCAGGAGTAGAGGTCGAGCAGATAGGAGGCGAAACTGCCGCCGACAATGACCCCGACCGGAAAGCCTCCGGCCATAAACGATACCGCCAGACTCTTGTTACGTGAATTGGCGTATTCGGCCGCCATCGCGCTCACCGAGGACAACATTCCGCCGATCCCCAGCCCTGTCGCGAATCGGTAGGCGGAAAGATCGTAGACCCCGTGGGCCAGTGCGGCCAACAGCATGCCCGTAGCCATGAGGACCTGGCAGAACAGAATGGCCGGTCTGCGCCCATATTTGTCGGCAATACCGCCAATGAGAATGGAACCGAAGGCCATGCCGATCAGTTCCATCGACAGCACCACTCCCAGGGCGGCTCGGTCCACTCCCCATTCCGTGGCAATCCCCGGCGCTGAAAAGCTGATGGCCAGGACGTCGAAACCGTCCAGGGCATTGAGTAACACACAGATGCCGATGGCGATGATTTGCATAGCCGACATCGGACTCGTTTCAATGAGTTTTTTCGGATCATTCTCCATACGTCCTCGTTGCTTACATTTTAGTAATCGTTCGCCGGTGATACCGGGAATGTTCCGTAACCCGGATCTGTAAACGTTTATCCAGTACTCCAGATTCGTTCAAGCGGGCCGTTGCCCAAGAGTTTGCTCTGTGAGGAGGCCTGATCGGACGAAAATGGGGTGCTGGTGAACGTTTACACATTTTACATGCTAATAGGAATGCATTCCGCTGGGACCGTCGTCGGCAGGTGCCGCTTTGACTGGCATTGTTTCCTGGTTTATGCCGATATCCGGCATCTCTCCAGCATCGTTTGGCAGGTGGAGCTGCGCGTTATGCGGCGGTGTTACCGCAACCTCTCTCGGCCGGTCGAGCTGGGGCACCCAGTTGTAGGGAACTCTGTAGGCCCGATATGTCAAATCTGTCTTCGTACTCGACAGCGTGTATGGATTGATATACTCCCAGACCATCTCATATCCGGCGGTAACCTCAAACACCCGGTTGCCGTCTCCTTCGGTGATCAGGGTGTTGCCGTTTGGCAGTCTCTGAGCATAGCTGACGAAGGGGCTGAAGAAGCGATATCCCATATGGCCCAACATCTTTTCCGGGTTCGCCTTGTAGTAGCTGTACTCCCAAACAATTTCATAGGTAATGGGGTTGATTTCCAGCACCCTCGAGTAGTCTCTCCGGGCGTTATGGAAACCGGTGATCGGGACCGCAGGATTGGGTGCTCCGTAGCCACCGAGCCCGCCATTGTCGAAGACCAGAACGTTGCCTTCCCCCGGCAATCCCCGGGGGATGATATGGACAGCGTGAGCGCCGACGATCTGGCCGATCTTGCTGTATGGGCTGCCTGGACCATAATCCGGACCTATTCGCCAGACGATATCGCCACTTTTTCTGTCGACAATCGCAAAGAGATTGGCGTCCCGACTGTTGAAGATCACGTTGTCCGGATGGAATCTGGCATCCCCTTGGTCATACCATTTGTTTGGCCCCAGGTACGAGAGGGCGTTGATATGCATCCAGTCATACCCCGTGCCGGGCCGGCCTTTGGCCTTATGTCGGCCGGCAACGGGATTGTCGGCCGGCGGGTAACTCTGCATCGCCTTGAAGGCCGCCTTATCAAAACCCATTTGATCCACGTGCTCATGGGAGAGCCATTGCCAGACAACCTTGCCCTGCGGATCGACCTCGTAGAAAGCATCGCTGAGGAGTTGTACGTCGGGGTTGATCCGGTTGTCACGGGCATTGACATGGGACAGCACCAGCGTGTTGCCCCCAGCGGGAGTTGCGGTAACGCCCTCTGTGTAATAGCCAGGAACGCCATGCCGCTGCATGTCGTGATGGCCGCGGGCTATCCAGGTTTTACCATTTTCCTCGGGTTCACCAGCAATGGCGTCAACCTGCTGCCATTTTCGGAACTCCCATTGCACCTGACCGGTAAAGGAGTATTGACGGATGCAAAAGGCATCCTGCTGACCGCCCTTCCAGTCGCCGATATAGCTGAGGACTTCACCGTCGGGCAGCGGTCGGAACCCCACGAGTTTGCCCTCCCAGGTGTGCTTCAGGTTGCCGTTCATATCGACAAGGACGAGCGTGTTGTCCATCCCATTCATCAGGGTGTAGCCGCTGTAGGCCTTATCGGGTTTATACAGAACTGTACCGGTTGGGAAAACGGTAGGCGTCGCAGCGACTGCAACCGGCAACAACACGGCTGCGGCCGACAACAAACAGCAGTTTTTTACAGATCTCATAATTCTTCAACCCCTCCTTTTTAAAATCCGGCCTTGTAAAGATTGATGAACTCGTAACCAGTCGAATGTCGCGTCAAAATGGGCTCAGGGGAAAATGTTATCCGCAGAGTGGGTCTGCAATTGTCTATTGGGCGGTACATCTGTACAGGCGATCTGTCATCTCAGATCTGCGACGAAGAAGATCGAGCTTTTACGAATTCATCAGCTGTTCCGAGTGGGAGACCGCAAGAAACATGCCGTAAACGACGAGTTGGTCCAAGAAACCGAAAATGGAGGGGAGAACGAAGAAAATATAGATTTTCAGATGTTTTCTGACCATCATTTCTGGAATGGTACGTGTCGTGCTGGCAGTCAAAGGGCGAAAACGGGCATGCTCACCGCAAAAATGCAGTGATCAGAGAATGGGTGGCTGCGGAAATCCGCACAGGCACTGGTCGTTTGTAGGCGATTTCGCATTGCCAGCCATCGCGTCACCAGGTATCGATGGAATTCAAGATGCATACCCTCTTATATGAAACTCATCAGCACGGAGAGATCTGTCACCGAGCCGAGGAGTTTCATGTTCCGTCGTGGCTGAGGCTCTATGGGCCAGCCATGCTGGTTGGCTGGTCTGAAAGGAGAGTTGAGACCTGATGCGCTACCGTTCTTTGTTTCTGACTATCTGATCGAGCCATGCTGGTTTTATCCGAAACTCGCCTGCGTGGAAAAACTCCTTTCTCGAAGTTCGGAGTTTCATAACAGCCTAGCGATGTCATCGTTATGGCTTGCGTACCTGGTCCAGGTCATACTGGCTTACCCGCTGCCCTCGCAAAAGTCGCTGTCATTTCCCGTTCGTAACGCAGTTTTTCCTCCACGCTCACCACCTGCAGGGTCAGGGCGTTTCCCGGGCAGGTGTCAATGCATGGCGCCGTCACTCCCTGGGCGCTTTGGTCGAGGCAGAGATCGCATTTGCCCATGCCCACCCCGTCGTCTATCTGCGGTACCCCAAAGGGGCAGCCCTCCCGGCAGGCGCCGCAACCGATGCAGAGTTCATTGTCAACGACAACGAGACCGTTGTGCGGATCTTTGCTGATGGCCTCGACCGGACAGACGTCCAGGCATTGCGGCCGGACGCAATGCAGACAGGCAAGTGAAAGCGCCTGGCTGCGAATATCGGGATACCTTCCTTGCCAGATCCTGACAATCCGGCGATACCCGTCGCCTGGGGCAAGCCCGCGCCAACTGGTGCAGGCTATCTCGCAGGCGTGACATTGCACGCACTGGTCCTTGTCGAAAACAATGAGGTATTCCCGTATCGAGCTTGGCATCATCTCTGCTCCCATTTTTCTACCTGCACCAGGGTCTGGCTCGACATGGCGGTAATCAGTTTGTCGTAGGCCGTGTTACGATCGACACTGTAGAGAACATTGACATTGGCGCCGCCGTCGGCCAGAGGGGCGTCGGCATATCCCAACTCGTCGCAGCCCTGCCACCAGCCGTGCAGGATCATCACCGTATCGGGACGGATACCTGGGTAGATCTCGGCCTTGACCTTCAAGAAACCGTGTGGTGAGGTGATCTTCAGCCAGTCGCCCTGCTCAATATCCCGTTCGGCCGCGGTATCTGGATGGATATGCAGCTGCGGCTCGGGCTCGATGGCCCTGAGAGCGGGAACATTCCTCTGCCAGGAGGCGCTGAAACTGCGCGAGGTGTGATAGTCCGAGAGAATGAGCGGGTAGGTGGCGGTCAGTGCGGGGGTTCCCGTCAGGCTTTCGGGAGGCTCGCGCCACTCTGGCAGCGGTGCGAAGCCCGCCTCCTCGAAACGGGTGTTGTAAAGGGCGACCCGGCCCTGGGCCAGAGCCTGCGGGTGGCCCAGCGACGGGCTGCGGCGAGTGAAGGTCTCTGCATATTTACGGTAGCGAAAAGGGGGCGGGTCGGCACAGATGCCGTGGGTGTGCTGCCTGAGCTGGGTCATGTCGATGTCGAGCGGCGTGAGCCGGTCGTTCATCGCCTGCTCGATATCACCGCCCCAGAAATCCTCGCCGTAGCCCATGGCCACGGCCAGGTCGAGAAAAAATTCTATGGTCGATTTATAGGGGCCGAGTGGTTCGATGACCCGGTTGGTGGCCATCAGCCAGCCCGGCGAATTCTGCATGGGGTGGTTCGATTCGTAGGTCGTGGCCGTCGGCACCACGATATCGGCATAGGCCATTTCCGCAGTGCGGGCGACATCGACCACCACGAAAAAATCCACCTTGCTGAGCGCTGCGAGGACATTTTTGCTCCCCCTGGTGCTCACTGTCGGCTGGGTGCCGGGGGCGATCAGGGTCCGAACAGGGTAGGGGTGCCCGGTGAGGATCGATTCGATAATCGGGTAATAGGCCGAAGCCGGTCCCTCGAGAAAGGGTTGGAATGCCGGCGGGAACTCCGGGGCGACCAGTTTGTCTATCAGTTCGTGGCTGTATCTGTCGGTCAGGGCTACCGGTTTGAGGGATTTGGCCGGAGGAGACAGAAAAACATTGGCACCGGGGGTATCCAGATGACCGGTTATGGCCATCAGTGAGGCGATGGCCCGGATGGTGTCGCTGGCGGAGGGGGCATGTTCGAGGCCGTTGCCGATGTCGATGGCGGCTTTTGGGGTAGTGGCGTAGAGACGGGCGAGTGACTCGATCCGATCGGCCGGAACCCCGCAGATCGCCTCGGCCCACTGTGGGGTGAACCGGCGTACGTGGTCCCGCAGCTGGGCAAAACCGTAGCACCAGTTGGCGATGAAGTGGTGATCGACGAGGTCTTCGCCTATCACCACATGGAGCATGGCCAGTGCCAGGGCACAGTCGGTTCCCGGGCGAACTGGCAGCCAGATATCGGCGAAAGCCGCATCGGGCTCCATCGAGGGTTTTATCGCCACAATCTTGGCCCCCCGTTTTTTCGCGGCGAGGAAGGCCCGGGCAGGTTTGGCGACCGGGCCGGCAAAGATGGGCTGCCGTCCCCAGAAGATGAGCAGGTCGCTGGCCGCGTATTCGGGGCGGGGCCAGTCGCCGACGGTGTGCATGAAGGCGAAGGACCGCTGCATCACGCAGATGCCACTATGGCCGTAATTGGGACTGCCGTGGGCTGTCAGGAACCGCTGCAGGTACTCGCTGTAGGCCCTTTTGGCCGGCGACAGTATGGCCAGGGATTCTGGGCCATAGCGCTGTTTCTGGCTGGTCAGGATCTCGGCGATGCTGGCAACTGCCTCATCCCAGCTGATTGGCTCGAACCGCCCCTCACCCCGTTTGCCAACGCGGCGCATCGGGTGTTGCAGCCGGTCTTTTGCGTACACCCAGGCCGGGGCCGCATGCCCTTTGGCGCAGACAGCGCCCCTGTTGACAGGGCACTCGTCCATTCCGGCGACCCGCAGGAAGCGACCATTCTTGACAAAGGCATAGATACCGCAACCGCCTCCGGGCCCGCCGGGACCACACATGCCGCATGCGGTGGGGATGACTTCTTCCCCGTTCCTGTCGGCAATGGTTAACGCCTGTTGATACTTCATGAGGGTATTTCACCAGGTAAGATGAGCTGTTTGCCATCGAAACAGCCTGCGAACCGTCTGCTTCTTCGGTCCGTGCCCAGAAGAGCACTATAGCCTAACCATGATTTTTTTGCCTGGAAATTGCTGTTTCTCCACTTTCTACAAATTTGTTGACTTTTGGTGGTTAGCTGGTAGAAACGATGTTTATCAGTACTTAACACTTGAAAAATTTACGGAGGGATCTCAATGAAACGAACACTTCTTGTCGCTCTATTGTTGACTGTTCATGCTTTGGCGGGCACGGCCGCAGCTGAGGAACCGATCGTTTTAAAACTCGCTCACATTACCGCTCCCGGCGGTATGTTGGACAATAAGGCAAAGAAATTTGCAGAGTTGGTTGATAAAAAAACCAATGGCGAGGTCAAAATCGAAATATATCCTGCCCAGCAACTCGGCAATATCAAGGAGATCCTGCAAGGCCTCAGTATGGGCACCATTGACATGGCCCAGGAGGCTGAATCGTTCATGGATACCTTCGATAAGGATTACGCCATATTCAGTACCCCGTTCATGTTCAGCAGGGAAGAGTTGAAGGCCAATACATATATCACAGAGGTTCGTGACAGGGTGCGGGAACGTACCGGCATCCGTACCCTGCCGGGCTTTGGTTTTCGCCCGGCTTTCCATCTCTGGACCCAGAAACGGCAGATCCTCACCCCGGACCAGCTTGACGGCATCAAGCTGCGGGTCTGGCAATCCAAAGCCCTGGTGGATACCTGGAACGGTCTCGGTGCCACTGCAACCCCTCTGGCTTGGGGCGATGTGTACCTCTCCCTCTCCCAGGGCGTTGTCAATGGCATGGTGCATAACATTGTCCAGGTGCGGGACGAGAAATTTTATGAGCAGCTCAATTACTGTACCAAGCTGGACTTCATGCAGCTCTACGACGTTACCTGGATCTCGGAGATGAAGTGGCAGACCCTCTCTGCCGAACACCAGAAGGCGCTGAGCGAAGCCAGCCAGGAATGTGCCGACTGGTTTGTAGAATACAGTCAGGGATTGGAAACCGAGGCGCAGAAGACCATGGAAGATGCGGGCATCGTCTTTGCCGATGGCGACAGGCCGCAGTGGGTGACGAAGGCGACGACCGTCCACAAAGAGCTGGAAGCGGAGGGTCTGTGGTCCAAGGGACTGCTGAAAAGACTGGGGAAGGAATAGCGGCGAAATCTATCCCGCAATTCGCGTCGCGCCATCTCGGCTTTTTTCATAGAGGGACGCGGCCATATCAGAGGGTAATGCGACCATGTTTACCACGTTCAACAATGCCCTGGCCAGGGCCCTGAAGTTGGCCATTGGTTTGATCATGACCGCTACGGTGCTCATACTGTTCGCGGGTGTCGTAATGCGATATCTGTTCAATTCGCCTCTTTTCTGGTCAGAGGAAGTGACGGTGCTTGGCATGATCTGGATGACCTTTTTAGCCGGGGCTCTCTTGATTCGTGACGATAAAAACGTGTCGATCACCATATTCTACGACATGTGCGGCCAATCCGGGGCCCGCTGGATGAAAATACTGGCCGATGCGCTTGTCACCATCATGCTGGTGGTAATGGTTTGGCAAAGTTGGTTGCTGACCGGCAGGCTCTCGTTTTCCACCACCCCGGCAATCAGGCTCAGTGAGTCCTGGTTTGGCTGGGCCCTGGTGGTGGGCTTTATCTGCATGCTCTATTTTCAGGTGCTGGAGTTGGTCGCCTTGATCCTCGACAGGCGGTCGGAACCGGTCAAGAAGAAAGGGGAGGGGGTGGTATGAACGCACTTCTGCTGATTTCTCTTCTCCTTCTGCTGATGGCCCTGCGGGTTCCGGTCGCCTTCAGTCTGCTGTTAAGCTGCCTGGCCTATGTGCTTTTCATAAAGCCCATCCCCATGATCATTCTGGCCCATCGCATGCTGGGCAGCCTGGAGTCCTTTCCCTTGCTCGCCCTGCCGCTCTACATACTGGCAGCCGATATCATGAATTCGGGCAAAATCACCGAGGAGATGTTTCGCCGGGCCCGGGCCCTGGTGGGGCACATCCGTGGTTCGATGGGTCATGTCAACGTCGTTGCCTCGATGATCTTTGCCGGCATGAGCGGTTCGATCACTGCCGACACCGCAGGGCTTGGCAAGATAGAGGTGCCGATGATGGAGAAAGCCGGCTACGACCGCTCTTTTGCGGTGGCCGTCACCGGAGCCAGCTCGATAATCGGTCCGATCATGCCGCCGAGCATCCAGATGATCCTCTACGCGATGATCGCCGAACAATCGGTCGGCCGTCTCTTTGTGGGCGGGGCCATCCCCGGGGTGCTGATGGGTGTCTTCATCATGGTGGCGGTCTATTTCTACGCGGTGCGACGCAACTATCCCCGTGACCCGAGAATGGCCTCGTTTGCCACCATCTGGCAGAGTTTCAAGCGCTCCTTCTGGGCCCTTATGACTCCCGGCATTATTTTAGGCGGTATCATCAGTGGCGTCTTTACCCCCACGGAAGCGGCGGTGGTGGCGGTGGTGTATGCCTTTTTGATCAGTTTTTTCGTCTATCGTACCCTGCAACTCAAAGATCTCCTGCCCATGATGGTGGGGGCTGCGACAACCTCGGCCATGATCCTGATCATCATGGGCGCGGCCTCTGTTTTCGGCTGGATCGTCACCATGGAAAACGTCCCTTCCCTGATCCGTGATGTCATCGTCAGCGCCACCGATCAGCAGTGGGTGGTGCTGCTTATTCTTAACCTGGTCTTTCTGCTGGCAGGCTGTTTTTTCGATATCTGCGCGATTATCCTGGTATTTACCCCGATGATTCTGCCGGTGTTGACGGCGTATCAGATAGATCTGGTGCACTGGGGAGTCGTTGAGGTCTTAAATGTCTGTATCGGTTTTCTGACCCCACCCTTTGGCGTGGGTTTATACGTGCTGGCCGACCTTTCGGGGATGAAAGTCGCCGAGGTAACCAGAGCGGTAACACCGTTTTTAGTACCGTTACTCGTCTCCTTGGCCCTGATCACGTACGTTCCCCAACTGGTACTCTGGTTGCCTGACCTGGTGTTTGGAGGTTAACATACTTTGTTGAAAGGAAAAAAGATTATGACAAGCAAGGAAAGGCTGCTGACGGCCTTGAACCATCAGGAGCCGGACAGGGTGCCCCTTGACCTGGGCGGCTGGGTGACCACCATAAACGTGCACACCTATAACCGGCTCCTTGGAAAACTGGGCCTTGACCGAACCCGCGAGGTTTTTGACTGGTTGCGCCAGAATGTCGCCCCGGAAGAGGATGTGCTCGAACGCTTGGGCGTGGATACCCGCTATGTCTATATCGGCAAGCCTCATGGCTGGCAGTTTGCCCCGCAAGAGACCGAAAAAGGACTGCACGTCTTTGATGAATGGGGCTGCGGCTTTTTAAAGCCGGAATCCAGCCTGTACTACAATCTGATGGAACATCCCCTGGGTAACGCCACCATAGAGGATCTGGAGAGCTATCCCTGGCCCGATCCCCGTGATCCCGGCTATATCGAGGGGGTGGCTGAGCGGGCCAGGGAACTGCATGAGGCCGGTCAATACGGGGTGATCGGCAACTTTGCCTGGGAAACCTGGTTCGAGCGAGCCTGGAAACTGCGGGCCATGGACCGCTTCTATATGGATATGATGGAAGACAAGGACTTTATCCACGCCCTTCTGGATAAGACCGTCGCTCTCCATATGGAATTTCTCGACCATGTTCTCGCCGAGTGCGGCCAGTACCTGGATGTGATCATCCAGGGTGGCGACCTGGCCGGGCAGAGCACCACCCTGATGTCTCCCGATTCCTACAGGGAGTTCATCAAGCCCCGCCAGGCGAAGGTTATCTCGTTTATCAAGGAACGCACCAACGCCAAAGTGTTCTGGCATTCCTGCGGTGCGGTCTCCAGTCTGATCGATGATTTCATCGAGGTGGGCATCGATATTCTCAACCCGGTGCAGGTCAGGGCCGCGGGGATGGAGGCCAGTGGCCTCAAAAAGCGTTATGGCGGTCGGATTGCCTTCTGGGGCGGGGTGGATTCTCAGCATGTACTGCCCACCGGAAGTCCAGAGGATGTAGAGCAGGAGGTGCGTCACCTCCTGCGTGAGGCTGCTGTCGGTGGTGGACTGGTGGTCTCTGCGGTGCACAACATCCAGGCCGACGTCGGGGCGGAAAATGTCCTGGCACTGTTCGATGCGGTGCAGAGATACGGGGTGTATCCCATTGGCGCCGATGTCTGAGTGATTGACTGGGTGGGCGCTTTTGTATTGCTCCCACCCACCAGCTGAAGTAAGATAAACCCAAATAAGAATCTCTTATCGGGGAAGGTCGCACACGGATGTCGGTTGGAAATTGCATTAAAGAGCACCGGATGGAGCGAAAGCTCTCGTTGCGTAAGCTGGCAGAGAAAGCCGGCCTTTCTCCTAGTATGGTCAGTCAGATTGAAAGCGGTAAGGTGGATCCATCTCTTTCCACGCTGCGCAATCTGGCCCTCACCCTGGATGTTCCTCTCTTCTACCTGGTACTTGAAGATCACTCGGCATCGAATCGCAAGGTAAAGCTCGGTGAGGGCCGCAAGGTCATTTTTCCCGATGACGGTCTGGAGTACGAGATCCTGCACTCTGACCAGAAGAGTCGCATGGGTATCAATATCGGCACCCTGCAACAGGGGGGCCGCACCAGCGAGGGACTGCTGCCCCATGACGGGGAAGAGTGCCTTATCATTCTCGAAGGTCACATGGAAGTCGTCTACGAGCATGAGACCGTTCACCTGACAGCCGGAGAGAGCCTCTACTTCGACAGTTCGGTACCGCATCGTCTGCAGAACACTCAGCCCGAGCCCTGCCGCTTCTATCTGATCATATCACCGCCCAAATTCTGATACTGACCCTATCCCGGCACGCCTGGTGCAGCAACTGGATGAAATGTGGACTGGGGGGATAGTTCTCAAGAGACCCTACTTATCCGCCAAGGCCTCTATGGTGATCAGTATCTCCACATCTTTGTCCACCAGTTTTCTCTGGTAAAACTGCCCGTTGCCGATATTCAGTGCCAACCTGTCCACGGGGAGAAAACCGTTGAAGCCAATTACCTGTTTATCGGCAAGCATCGGATGATCCATGATGCCGGCAAAGATTAGCGGAAAACTGACTTGATGGTCTACCCCCTTGACGTTCAAGGTCCCGCTCACCCTGTATTCATCCCCGTTCGTCTGGGTTATGGCGGTGGAGGTGAAGGTGATCTGTCGGTATGTGTCGCTTGCGAAAAAGTCCGCTCCGCGCAGGTGCTTGTCCCGTTCAGGTTCGCCGGTATCGATCGAGCCCACCATAATGGTGCAGTCGAATCGGCTCTGATCGAGATGTTCGGGATCAAAAACCAACTGCATCTGTGCCTCCTTGAACCGGCCAATCACTTTGGCATACACATGCTTGACGGTGAAATAGATATTGGAATGTGCTGCATCGACATCCCAACTACGGGCTGAGGCGCTGGCCGCGGTGGCCCACATGGTCAGCAGGGTGGCAGCGAGTAGCAGATAACGAAAAGAATGCATGGTCGTCTCCTTCATGTCATTTTCTGTGCTTTGTGGTAAACGTTCACCAGCACCCCATTTTCGTCCGATCAGGCCTCCTCACAGAGCAAACTCTTGTGCAACGGCCCGCTTGAACGAATCTGGAGTACTGGATAAACGTTTACAGATCCGGGTTACGGAACATTCCCGGTATCACCGGTGAACGATTACGCTTTGTGTACCTGTGTCTCATTTGAAACCGGACATGGATCGAATATCAAGTCCTTGAGTCGCCGGCTTGCGGTCCTTGCTTTTGCCGGGTATGTATGTTCTGGTTGGCGAACAGGAACCGTTATTCTGGGGTTTGTCTGTCTCCCATACTATGGTATCCATGCTGGGCAGAGGCAAGCGCTCTGCTGGAGGATTTGGTGTTCTTGTCGGGAAAGGGTATTGGTTACAGGTATCTTATGAATAAGGAAAAATCAAATGTATCAGACTGGAGAAAGCCCTGGCAAAGGAACTTATGTCTGCATGGCCTGCGGGAAAAAAGTCGTTATTGAAAACGATGACGAAAAATTGCCTGTCTGTCCTCAATGTCAAGGTTCTATGTATCGGTAAGTACTTGATCTAGAGGTTCATCGTTCGTCGCGGCTGAGGCCGTCCGGAGTTCCGCTGCGCTCGCTTACCTGGTGCCCATCCAGAAACGGCTCTTTTGTCCTGACTCTTCGTTGTGTTCGAAATTTTATCCTCGGAATATCGTTTACATACCTGTGGTAAAATTTTTCTCACGCCTCGATTGAGTCCAAAATATGTAACTATTCAGCTCAAACTATTTTCGTCTCATTGAAAATAATGCTTGACAGGGTTTTTGGTGAAATTTACAAAACCCAACCACTTTGCTTGATCATCTCATCGAGACAGTTATACGGGTCCTGATTGGCCAGTGATGATGCGACCAAGCGTGCCAATACCTAAAATGGATTGCAGAAATTTT
>JBKEBZ010000132.1:0-8787 GCA_047973425.1 Desulfopila sp. | reverse complement strand
TCAGATGCCGGTGATGAACGGGTATACCGCCAGCGAAGAGATACGAAAAAACGAGATATTCCGCGACCTGCCCATTATCGCTTTGACCGCCGACGTGATGAGCGACCTGTGGGAAAAGGCGACCAGTACCGGTATGGACGATTGCGTAACCAAGCCGATCAACCCGGATGTGCTCTTCAAGACCCTGGTCCGCTGCATCCGCCCGCGACAACGGCAATTGCCCGCATCCTATCTCAACAGACAGCACGCGCCGGTAAAGGAAAAGGATATGGAACTCTTCCCGCAGATTGCAACTGTCGATGCCCTGGACGGCATCAGACGAATCGGTGGCGATGCCAACCGCTATCGCCAGCTGCTGGCGAAGTTCATCGACAGCCAGCGGGAATTCGGCAGCTGGCTCGACGAGGCCATGACCGCAAAGGATGAACGACAGGCCCGGCAACTGGTGCATACGCTCAGAGGCGTGGCCGGCAATATCGGCGCCACCAACCTCCATGAAAAGGCGGTACAGACCGAAGATCTCCTGAAAAAAGAGGACAGGGACCAGGGCTGGAACGCGGTCGCCGAGCTGATAACGACCTTCCAGAACACCTATCACAATATCCAGGCCGCGCTGGCCCGCAAACAGCAATGGGCGAAGGAAGGCACCGGCGGCGTGTCCCAGGAGAGCCTGCTGTCGTTGATGGATTCACTCTGGCAGTTGCTGCTCGACTCGGATACCAGAGCGAGAAACGTGTTGGAAGATATTCAACAGAAGGTCACAGGAGGTCCGTTCGAGGAAGATTTCGCCCGGGTCGCCAGACATGTATCGAACTACGACAATGACAAGGCGCTGGTGGAACTCAACCGAATCTACGAAACGTTCAAGCAGGGCCAGTAGTGACCGGGAGCCGAGGCCATCCGCTGGCCCCCGCCAGAAGAGGATGGCGCTCTCCCCTGCCTGCTCTGCGGGTCATGGGCAACCGCGGCACCCCTCACCGGCTCTGCCGGACCGGGGCAAGCGGCCTCAGATCTGGCCCCTGTCGGCCGGCCCGTCCCCTTCACCTCGGATCAGAGTCGCCAGGGGAGCAGGGCGACCATAGTAATACCCCTGGGCATAATCGACGCCCAGACGTTGCAGCTCATCGATAATCTCTTTATTCTCCGCGTATTCAGCGACTATTTCGATGCCGCGGCTCTTGGCCGAATGGACCATCCCCTCCACATCGGCCTTCAGGTGGCTGTTGGTCAACATATGCCGGATATAGCTGCCGTCGATCTTGATGATATCGACAGGCAACCTGGCAAAACTCTGGTAGTTGGAAAAACCGATGCCAAAGTCGTCAAGGGCGATTTTGCAGCCCCGTTGGCGGAGCCGGTAGATCAACTCCAAGGCGACCTTATGATCGTAGATCTGCGAGGTTTCGGTTATCTCAAAACAGAGTTTCTCCGGCTCGATGCCCCAGTAGTCTATCTGCTCTTCGATGAAGCCGACCAACTGTTCGTTGGCGACGGAAATTGCCGACAAGTTGATCGAGCACAGCGACAGGGCCCGACGGTGGTCGCCATTACGCTGCAATGCGGAAAGACACCGTATAATGACGTAACAGTCAACCGCAAAGGCAAGTCCTGTATTCTCGGCGGCCGGCACGAAGATGGCCGGAGAGATCGGGTTTCCCTGCGTATCCTGCATTCTGCTCAGCACCTCGTAATGGGCCCTGTCGCCATCGATGGCCCTCGCCTCCGGACTGATGGCCACAATCTTCTGGGCATATAACTCGACTTTTTCCCTCTGCAGGGCCTTACGGATGATCGGCTCCAGCCGCAGGTATTTGATCTTCTCCAGATCGGCGATCGCGATTTTGTTTTTTCCCTTTTTCTTGGCTCTGTTGCAGGCATGCGAGGCCTGCGACACCGCGTCGTAGAGCTTCATCTTGCTGGTGACTTCAACGACCCCGATACTGATGGTGGTGAAAAACGGGTTTTTGGCCGAGCGAAGATTGAGCCGGGGGAAATCCTCTTTGAGACGTCTGGCCAAGGCCATCGCCCCATCGAGTGTAGTATTGGGTAGATAGAGGACAAACACTTTGCCGAGCAGATAGTTCAAAACAGAATCGCGGGGACGCTCAGCCTTCTGGCGGGTATGCAGCAGGAGCCAATTGGCGACTTTCTTGATGGCCTGCTCACTGGCCTTCTGGGATTGATAGCTGATAATCCTGAAATAATCTATATCGATAAACAGCAGTGACGCCTGGTAGTCGGTGTTGTTTTTCAGGCTGTTTTCTTTAATCGACAAGACTTCGTTGACGAATTTGGGCCAGCTGATCAGGCCGGTCACCTGATCGTATTCCGCCTGGTGTTTTAACTGCTGATGTAAATTGAACTGCACCGTGTTGTTGGAGATTATCGCCAGAAAGCCGATCAGTTCGTCATATTCCGACCAGATCTCGTTGATGGTCAGACTTATCGGCACCTCCTGACCGTTTTTGTGCACTGCGGAAAAACGCTGGGGAGCGTGTCCCGGGATGGTGACGGTGTCGGGAAAGATACGCTGCACTCCGATCAGCTTCGATCTGCACTGCACCTCCTTGTTGCGCGATTCCACATAGGCATTGAACCGCCCCGTGTGGAGCTTCTGCACCCCAGGAAGCAAAAGGACCTCGATCCTCTCGCCGATGACATCGTTTTTATTGAATCCGAGGATCGTGGTCACGCCCTTGTTGATATTTTCTATATAGCCGTCACTGTTGATCACCACAATCGCATTGGTCTCGAGCTCCTCGATGGTCGACCACAAATTTTCACAATCAAACTGAGTAATTATATGCTCCATAAACCGGAAACATCCTCTATGGCTTGAGTCATCGTTCGCGAGACTTCAGGCAACGACTGAAGATTGCCGATGCACGCAATGTGCCTGCAGTCAGCTGGCTGTAACGGGCCATCGTTTACGGTCAACGTCCCGTCCCGCCGCATTGTCTCGCCGCCTGCCAACCGCAACCCGTTCCGTCAGACACTCAAGGTGTTGGCACACGTCGTTTTTCTCATTGTAGTGGACCGCACGACAATTGAACAGGGTCGCCTTGATTTTAACAGCGTTTTAATCGGTATCGTGCTCACTCACCCGGAGTCTCGCTCTGCTCGCTTACCCGGAGTCTCGCTGCGCTCGCTTACCTGCTCCGGCCATGCTGGTCAGCCGCGGGTATCGCTTCTCTGCCTGATACCCAGACGGGTCGCGAGATTGTGGAGATTGCTCCGGTTCATCTCCAGGTCCCGAGCCGCGGCAGCCCAGTTGCCACCGTTTCTCTTTACAGCCGAGCGGATGAGCTTGATCTGAAAGTTGTTTACCTCATCGCGAAAGGATATCTTGCCAGACCCTTCCGTCGACATCTCCTCGACCGGCTGCACATACAGCGCAGAGCCCAGGTCACCGGCAAGATGCTGCGGCAGTATCTGCACCGTGCCCTTGTCCTCGAGCAGGCGGGAGGCCTTCAGCACGGCCCTGGAGAGAATGTTTTCCAACTCGCGCACGTTGCCCGGCCAGTTATAACGCTTGAGCAGGGCCAGGGCCTCTTCGCCGATCCTGATTTTTCCAAGCCCCAGTTTCTTCTGGATTCTGGAGATGAAAAAACCAGAGAGCAGCCCGATATCTTCCTTGCGGTCGCATAATGGCGGAACCACAAGGGGGTAGACGTTGAGACGGTGATAGAGATCGGCCCGGAATGTCCCGCGCTGCACCTCCGACTCGAGATTTCTGTTGGTCGCAGCGAGCAGACGAACATCGACATGCCGACTCTTCTCAGAGCCGAGGGGCTGGATCTCTCCTTCCTGAATCGCCCGCAGAATCTTGGCCTGGATCTCCAGGGAAAGCTCACCTATCTCATCGAGGAACAGGGTTCCGCCATCGGCCAATTCGAACTTCCCCGCCCGGCTCTGGGTCGCGCCGGTGAATGCCCCCTTGATATGGCCAAACAGCTCGCTTTCGGCCAGCGTCTCCGGCAAGGCCGCACAGTTGAGGTAGAGCATCGCCCTTTCGCTCCGTGGCGATTGCCGGTGAATGGCCCTGGCCACCAGCTCTTTGCCAACACCGGTTTCGCCCTGGATCAGGATGGTGAAATCCGAGGTCGCCACCAGCTCTATTTCCTGGCGCAGACGCTGGATGGCCTCGCTTTGGCCAAGGATCTCCACCCCACGACGCAACTCCACGTACTGCATCAGGTTGGAGGCTATCTGTCCCTGCCGTTCGGCCTTTTTCTCCAGGGCCTCGATGAGCAGAGCCACCTGCATCTGTGCCCCGGCCAGCGAGGCCACCGCCTGCAGATATTCAAGAGAGAGATCGTCAAAGGCGCCGGGGTCCAGGGCATCGGCGGTCAACACCCCGATGAGGGTTTCATGGACATAGAGCGGACAGCCCAGACAGGCATGGATATGCTTGAGACCATGGGGATCGACGACCAGCATCCCATCGAACGGGTCAGGCAAGGGGCTGTCCCTGGAAAACAGCACCGGGGTAGCGGAACGACAGATGATTTCCAGACGGGGATGTTCCCGCCAGCCATAGACCCGGCCCATGGCATCGGGGGTCAGACCACGTGCCGCCAGCGGGGTGAGCATATCCCTGTTGACCTGCATCAGGGTGGCGGCATCAAAGGGTATCACCCGCTGCAGGGTTTTCAGCAGCCGGTCATACCGATCGGCCGCCGGCAGATCGGCGGTCAGATCGAGGGCAATGTCGGTAATCGATCGAAAGGTATCCATGTTTATCTATTTACAACAATGCATACGAATACACAACATCGCAACGTATCCCCTTTGACAACACAACAGTCAACACACTGGAATAACACCATATAATACTGGCACCACTCTTGCTGCAGAGATATCGAAAAGCACAGCTTTTATCAACAATGTTCAAAGGAGGGAGTTATGGACAAAACCAAACGACTCTGGCTGTTTTTCGGCGCGGTGATCTTTGTCACCTTCTCGATTCTGGGCTGGTTCGGCAAGGAGGTCTACCGCCAGGTGCCTCCGCTGCCGGGCAAGGTCGTGACAGAGGCTGGCACGGTTCTCTTTGATCAGAAAGAAATTCTCGATGGTCAGCAGGTCTGGCAGTCGATCGGCGGCCAGCAGGTCGGCTCCATCTGGGGACACGGCGCCTACCAGGCACCCGACTGGTCCGCTGACTGGCTGCACCGTGAGGCGACCGCCCTGCTCGACATACTGAGCAACCAGATCTACCATCAGTCCTTTGCCAGTCTCGATGGGGTGGATCAGGCCGCGGTGACGGCCCGTCTCCAGCAGGAGATGCGCACCAACACCTACGACGCCGCAACCGGCGAAGTTGTCATTTCTACTGACAGAGCCGAAGCGATAGAGCAAACCGCCGTCCATTACCTGGGCCTGTTCGGTGACGATGCGGCCTTCACCGGGCTGCGCGACGCCTACGCCCTGCACCCATCGGCCGTCCCCGATCTGGAGCGACGCAAGGCGCTGACCGCCTTCTTCTTCTGGACCTCCTGGGCCGCATCGACAGAACGACCGGGCCAGACCGCGACCTATACCAGCAACTGGCCGCATGAACCGCTGATTGGCAACGCCCCGACTCCGGCCAATCTGATCTGGTCGTTTATCTCGGTTATCGTGCTGATTGCCGGCATCGGTGCGCTGGTGTGGTACAAGATGTTCACCGACCGTGAAGAGGAAGAGCTCATCGCCGTGCAGACCGACCCCCTCGATCAGGTGACCCTCACCCCGTCGATGCGGGCCACGGGCAAGTACGCTCTGACCGTCATCGCCCTCTTTGTCGCCCAGACCCTGATAGGCGGGGTCCTGGCCCACTTCACCGTCGAGGGCAACGGGTTTTACGGCTTTCCTCTGGCCGACTACCTGCCCTACGCCGTAGCCAGAACCTGGCATATTCAGCTGGCGGTCTTCTGGATCGCCACCGCCTTTCTGACCACCGGCCTGTTCCTGGCGCCGATGGTCGGCGGCCGTGAGCCGCGCTTCCAGAAGCTCGGCGTCGATATCCTGTTCGGGGCCCTGCTGCTGGTGGTGGTCGGCTCACTCGTCGGTGAATATCTCTCGGTAAAACAGGTATTCAGCCTCGACAGCGGCTTCCTGTTCGGCCACCAGGGCTATGAATATATCGACCTGGGGCGGTTCTGGCAGATTCTGCTCTTTGTCGGTCTGGTGTTGTGGCTTGTGCTGATGCTGCGTGGCATGTGGCCGGCATTGCTGCAGAAAGGTCACCGACGCCAACTCATCTTGTTTTTTGCCGGAGCGGCAACGGCCATCGGTCTGCTCTATGGCGCCGGCTTCTTCTATGGGGCCAGAACCCATCTGACCGTGATGGAGTACTGGCGGTGGTGGGTCGTCCACCTCTGGGTCGAAGGATTTTTCGAGGTCTTTGCCACCGTGGCCATCGCCTTTATCTTCACCAATCTCGGCCTGATCCGGGCCACCAGTGCCACCAGGGCGGTTCTTTTCTCCTCGGCCATCTATCTCATTGGCGGGGTACCGGGCACCTTTCATCATCTCTACTTCAGCGGCACCCCGGTATCCATCACCGCCATCGGCGCGACCTTCTCCGCGCTCGAAGTGGTCCCGCTGGCGCTGATTGGCTATGAGGCCTGGGAGAGTTACCAGAAACTTTCCGTGGCCGACTGGATGGAAAAATACAAATGGCCCATCCGCTTCTTCATCGGGGTGGCCTTCTGGAACCTGGTCGGTGCGGGTATCTTCGGTTTTCTCATCAATCCACCGATTTCCCTGTACTACCTGCAGGGGCTCAACACCACTCCGGTCCACGCCCACGCGGCACTGTTCGGGGTCTATGGCCTGCTCTCCCTGGGTCTGGTGCTGGTCGTTCTCCGGCGCCTGTTCCCGGTCGGGGTATGGAATGAAAAACCACTGGCCATCGCCTTCTGGGCCATGAACGGTGGCCTGGTACTGATGATCGGCCTCAGCCTGCTGCCCGTCGGCCTCGCCCAGGCCTGGGTCAGTATCGAGCATGGCCTGTGGTATGCCCGCAGCGCCGACTTTCTCCAGTTGCCCCTGCTGCAGACGCTTCGCTGGCTGCGGATGATTGGCGATGTCGTTTTCTATGTGGGTACCTTCAGTCTCGCCTACTTCGTTATCGGCCTGATAACCGGCTGGTCATACAAAAAGAGCGAAACCGGCGAGATTATCGCCCTGGGTCAGCTTTCCCAGAGATAACGCATACCACGGTTCGCCCGGCAGGAAAATCCTGCCGGACGCATCGATTCGTAAGACACCGCCCGACACATCGGCACCCGTCACCGAGGTCCTTTTCGACCACGGGGCCGATGTTGTCGGCGGCCTCTTCTCTGCCCCCCCTTCTCGTGGGGGCCGTCAGACTCCATTGCGGCAATGATCTTTCGCAGCATCTCGGCCAGCCGGGCCTGCTCGTCCGCGTCGAGGCAGGAGAAAAAGGACGAAACCGGCTGACCGGTCTCTTCTGGCTGCGGCTTCGCCAGGACCTCCCCCTCCTCTTTTTGTGCCGTGACAATGACACCGCGTCTGTCCTGCTCGCTGCGCCTTCTGGCGATGAGACCACGCTGCTCGAGCTTGGCCAGCACTTCACTGAGCGAAGCGGAACGTACCCCGAGCAGGGCCATCAGCTCCTTTTGCGGCAGTGGCCCTTTTTGCCGAATAAGCTGGAGGACATGCTGCTGGGCATGGGAGCCATGCTGATGGCGATGGGAAAGCCGGGCCATCAGGCGGGAGGCATGCCGGAAAAGCGCGGTGAGATCTTCGCCGCCGCCATGGTCAGATGCTTGCCAGTCATCCATTCTTTTCTTTTCCCTTCAGACGTGTCATGAAGTCACGAAAATGCGGCAGCAACGGCTCGACAACCGGATTGTCTCTATTGCGCCGTAGGGCTTCGCCAAACAGCTTCAGCCCCACACCGAGAGGTTCCGCCGTACCTGCAGCCAGGTCATGACGCTGGCGCAGCCGCTCGACGATGGCCAACAGCTCATCGTGCTGCGCCACCTCAAAGGATAACGTCTCGCCCTCCTTGTCGCCCTGCGCTTTTGGGCCTATCGGCTGCACACTGATTCGATACTGAAAACCTGTCATCGTCTCACCTCACCTCTGGTCGTGAATCATCGAGGCCGCATATCTCTCCCCTTTGCTGCAGCTGAGGGCATCGAGCGGGCAATGATTTCTGCACAACGGGCAGAACCCTGTGACCGGTGCCAGATAATCCGCCTGACCGTCCCCGCCTCTCTGTCCCGGGAATCCAGCGGCGTGACCAGGAGCACATCGTCCACCATGGCGGTGAGACCTCGTTCCGGTCCCATGAGCCAATCCGGGGAAATGCCCGCCGCCACCCTTTCTGCCATGATGATGTCCGCTTCTTCTACTCTTTTTCATTCGTCCAAACATTGTGTTCTCCTTGTCTCTCGACATCCGTTGAAATTTATAAAGGTACCTTTGCTTATGCAGACAGAATAACATCTTCCCTCCACCTGTCAAGATAAAAAGGTACCTTTGCATTCAACTGGTGCTCGGCACTAACGAGTTTTATATAAAAGGTAACTATTCAGCACCCATTTTACCCACAGCCGAATCCATGAATGCCGGCCATTTGCCTTGGAACAGCAAACGCAGTGCTTCCGTAGCCGATACCCCCTGTTTTCTGCAGGTAGTCAGGTAGCTTCGGATGCGACAGAATATTTTGGCCCCTTCCATGGAACGGAAACAACCAGACACCTTCTGCTGAACCTTGATCATGCGGAGATCGTTTTCAGCCTGGTTGTTGGAAAATGGCACGACCTGGTTGTC
>JBKEBZ010000151.1:0-10508 GCA_047973425.1 Desulfopila sp. | reverse complement strand
GGATCGATAACCGTGATCCCGCAGACCCGGGCAATGGACTGTGCCAACCGAACGAGGTCGTTACGGTTGAGCTGATCGGCCCTGTCAAAGCTGTGGATGATTCGGGCGACAGTGGTATTGGTCTCCGGATTTCTCTCATTGTGGGCGAGTTGGAGATACTCAGTAACCGTGCCGTTCTTGTTTTTTCTTTTCGTAGTTCGCAAGTACATGATTGCCCACTACGTTAGCGTGTATCAATTTTTATTTCAAGATGTATGTTGCGAAACGTGTGCCCACAGGTTTTGACGATTTTCGACCGCTGAAAAAATTCATCAACCTGGAATTACGTCATATTTTTTCCGGCTGCGCTGCCATATGTGCCCACACACCGCAAACCCAGGCCTATCAAGTATCGTGATCAGGCTCACGGAGCCAACGGCGTTGTCGACGCCTTGATGGCCGACGCTGTATAAAGCGTTGAGGTCTGATGGCTTGCTCTACTTGCATGAACGAGCCGTCAACTCCTTGTGAATGCCTTGCGGCGAGAGATCATCGGTGAGCCGGATGCGGGAAAACCGCATGTCCGGTTCGACGAGGGGGCGCTGATAAGAATAAAATACTGATTGACACGTAGTAGCCGCGTGCGGCGAGACGTCACTGAAAGTCTGATATGTTCATTTATTATCAGCGCTCTACTCTACACAAAAACTTCGAACCTGACGCCGCCTGAACTGACGAGAAATCCGGCTTAGGAAATCTCGTTTCTGGACGGATACGACCGGTAATCCGGCTCGTTTGCCGCTCATCCCCGGTTGCCGACCTGCACTTCACCTGACCCCTGCTGACGGGGGGGATATCGCGTTGCTTGCTGTACGGGCTGGAAACGGGTATCCGAAATGCATCACGAACCAAAGAGTGACAGCAGCACTCCGGCGGCCAGGGCCGAGCCGATAACTCCCGCGACGTTGGGGCCCAGTGCATGCATCAGAAGAAAGTTGCCCGGGTCGGCTTTCTGGCCGACGACCTGGGATACCCGAGCGGCCATCGGTACCGCCGAAACCCCGGCAGAGCCGATCAAGGGATTGATGTTCATGCGAAAGAACCTGTTCATCATCTTTGCCAGCAACACCCCGGAGGCGGTGCCGATGGCGAAGGCGGCGACCCCAAGGGCCAGGATTGCCAGGGTTTCGACCTTGAGAAATTGTTCTGCGGTGGCGGTCGCTCCGACCGTGACCCCGAGAAAGATCGTGATGATGTTGATCAGAGCGTTTTTGGCGGTATCTTCCAGTCGACCGACGACTCCGCACTCGCGAAACAGGTTGCCGAGCATCAGCATGCCGATGAGCGTTGCCGCGGGTGGTACGATCAGGGAGACAACGACGGTGACGATGACCGGAAAGATGATTTTCTCTCGTTTGCTGACCTCCCGAAGCTGGGTCATGCGGATGGTCCGTTCCTGTTTGGTGGTGAGCAGACGCATGATCGGTGGCTGGATGATCGGCACCAGAGCCATGTATGAATAGGCGGCAATGGCGATCGGGCCAAGGAGATGTGGTGCCAGTCGGGAAGAGAGAAATATGGCGGTTGGTCCGTCAGCGCCGCCGATGATGCCGATCGATGCGGCTTCCTGGGCGGTAAAAAGACCCGACATGATAGCCCCGATAAAGGTGAGGAAAATACCGAACTGGGCCGCGGCGCCGAGCAGCAGGGATTTGGGATTGGCGATCAGCGGGCCGAAATCGGTCATGGCCCCGACGCCCATGAAGATCAGCGGCGGAAATATGCCCAGATGGTCGCCCTGAAAGAGGTAGTAGAGCAATCCTCCTGGTTCCACGGTGCGGATCAGGTTGTCTCTGACCTCGAGAACGGGGGGCATCATCAGATTGGCAAAGGGCAGGTTGGTCAGCAGCACGCCAAAGGCTATCGGCACAAGAAGGAGCGGCTCAAACTTCTTCACAATCGCCAGATAGAGCAGAATACAGCTGACGGCCAGCATGATCAGGGTGCCCACGGTAAGGCCGGCAAAACCGGTTGACTTGGCAAATTCAAGGATGGCTTCCAGCATGTCTTGTGCCTCCGTTCGTTCTGCAAAACCCGTCAGCGCGGCAACTCTCCTGCCGTGCCGGGAATTTACATGGTTCGTTGTGGCTGAAGATCTGTAACCGTTCTCCAGTGCTCCATGTTCGTTGCAGCAGAACTCGGAACAAGAGTTGCTCTGTGATAGGGCCTGATCGGCCGAGAACGGGGTGCTGTGGAACGTTTACCAGGATTTTCGGTTGCGCCATGCTGGTCAGCCGAGGGTTATCAGTACATCGCCGGCGTTGACCGATGCACCCTGGCCGATCAGCACCTCTTCGACGAGGCCGTCGTGTGGAGCCTGGATATCGTTTTCCATCTTCATGGCTTCCAGCACTAGCAGCATTTGTCCTTTGACCACCCGGTCGCCTTTGGCCACCCCGATTTTCAGAACGGTGCCGGGCATCGGCGCCCGTATCGCCCCCGGGGCGGCCTTCTTGTCGGCTGTTGGCCTGGCCTGGTCCGGCGGGGCCGGAGCCGTCGCCGGCAAGGGATGGGCCCCGCCTTGCACCGGCCTGGCAGCTGGGGCGGCCGGGACGCTGGCGGTTGTGCCCAGTTCTTCAATTTCGACCTGATATTCACTCCCGTTTACGACAACTCGAAATGTTCTCATGAAGACCTCCCGGTCAGTATAGTCTGCTGTTGATTCACAATGCGCCAGCGCGAAAAGCTCTCTTTTTTACCGGGCCGATGCGTTGCCTTGCCCATTAACCAGCATGGTTGGACCAGGTAGCCTCAGCCACAACGAAACATGAAACTCCCTGGCGCGGCAACAGAGCTTTCCGTGCTGACGATTTTCGGATAAAAGGTTGCGGCGTCTCCGGATGCTCATTGTGCTCGCTTACCTGCTTCTGCCATGCTGGCTCATCTGTTCCAAGATTCCGGTCTGGCTCCATATGGAAGCCCGATCGCTGGCCCTGACGATCCTGGTGATGGCGACCCGATCACCATCGATGTCGGTCATCAGGCCGATTGCGGCGACGATCGCGGCGATGACTTCATTGTTCTCAGCGGCACCGGTCGGCATTGGCATTGCCGGCACCGCCGGCATGGTGCTCGCTTTGGCTGGAGCCTGAGGTGGGGTGATCGCGGCTGGTGGAACTGGCTGGCGGATATTGACCAGTCGGTTCAGCAGGCTGATGATGCATTGCAGGATGACGAGGGCCAGAAAGGTGATTCCCATCCCCAGTACGGTGGTGAACAGACCGGCGATGAGTTTGTCGAGAGTCGACATGGCCTGCATCGTCTGGGGATCGGCAAATTGGGCGAGTAGGTCGGTCATTGGGGCCTCCTGTCGCTACAGCGGGATATTGCTGTGCTTTTTTGCCGGTCGACCTTCCCGTTTACCGGCCAGCATGGCCAGGGCGTCGGCAATCCTGTGGCGGGAGGTGTGGGGCATGATGACATCGTCGACAAAGCCGCGCTCAGCGGCCTTGTAAGGGGTGGCGAACTCGGCGGTATATTCCTCGAGAATCCTTTTTTTGGTCGCCTCCTGGTCTTCGGCCGCGGCTATATCGTTTTTGAAGATAATGTTGACCGCGCCTTCCGAGCCCATCACCGCCACCTCGGCGGTTGGCCAGGCGAAGACCATGTCGGCCCCCAGAGACTTGGAACACATCGCCACATAGGCCCCGCCGTAGGCCTTGCGGGTAATGAGCGTCACCTTGGGGACGGTCGCCTCGCTGTAGGCGAAGAGAATCTTGGCGCCATGACGGATAATTCCACTGTGCTCCTGGTCGGTGCCCGGCAGAAAGCCGGGTACATCGACAAAGGTCACCAGCGGGATGTTGAAGGCGTCGCAGGTCCGGATAAAGCGGGCCGCCTTGTCGCCGGCATTGATATCGAGACAACCGGCCATCACCTTCGGCTGATTGGCGACGATGCCGACGGCGTGGCCGTTGATCCGGGCGAATCCGGTTACCAGATTGGTCGCAAAGTAGGGCTGGTACGCAAGGAAGTCACCGTTGTCGATAATTGGCAGGATGATATCGAGGATATCGTAGGGTTTGTTGGGGTTTTCCGGGACAAGATCGTCGAGGAGACGGATGTCCCGGTCAACGGGGTCCGCAGTGGCGATCGGCGCCGGTTTCTCCATACAGTTGGCTGGCAGAAAGGAGAGCAGACGGCGAAGTTCGGTCAGGCAGCTCTTTTCATCATCGGCGATAAAGTGCACGTTACCGCTGATGCTGTTATGGGTCATGGCCCCGCCCAACTCCTCGGCGGAAATGATTTCACCGGTCACCGTCTTGATCACCTGCGGGCCGGTGATGAACATCTGCGAGGTCCTCTCGACCATGAAGATGAAATCGGTGAGGGCCGGGGAATACACCGCCCCACCGGCGCAGGGGCCCATGATGACGGAAATCTGGGGAATGACGCCGGAATAGGTGGAGTTACGAAAAAAAATATCGCCATAGCCAGAGAGCGCATCGACCGCTTCCTGGATCCGGGCGCCCCCGGAATCGTTGATACCCACGATCGGGGCGCCGACTTTGGCCGCCGCGTCCATGGCCTTGACAATCTTTTTGGCGTGCATTTCGCCTAGAGCGCCACCGGTGATGGTGAAATCCTGGGAGAAGGCATAGACCAGGTCGCCATCGATCGCGCCATAGCCGGTGATCACCGATTCGCCTTCGAAGTCGAGTTTGTCCATGCCGAAACGACTGCAGCGGTTTTTGACAAAGACATCGGTTTCGATGAAGGTCCCGGGGTCAAACAGGTATTCGAGCCGCTCTCTGGCGGTCATTTTACCGCTGGCATGCTGCTTGGCGATACGGGCTTCACCACCGCCCAGGACGATTTTCTTCTTTTTCTCCAGCAGAAACTCTTTTTTGTCTACCGCCATAACGGCTCCCTCTTTGCTGTGAAGTTTTGATGGACTCGTAAAAAAAACAGATCTACTACGTTGTAGGTCACAAACGACAATTCGCTGTACCATATGTACTACCAAATTGCTGTTTGAGACGCTACGCCTCGTATATCAGGTTTTTTCCTGAGTCCATCTCGGCGGAACATTCGACTTTTTACGAGAGTATCAAGTTTTGGGCCTGTTTATCCGAAACTCCTCGGTGTGGAATGCTCGGTTACCGGGGACCGAGGAGTTCATAACAGCGTAGCGATGTCATCGTTGTGGCTGCGACCATCGGAATCTCGCTGCGCTCACTTCCCTGGCTCTTACTGCGCCAGGCTAACGAGCCTGAAGTTTTTCGGTCAGTATCGGCAGCAGCAGCTTCAGGTCAGCGACCAGCAGGACGTCCGCCACCTCGCCGATAGGTGCATCGCGATCGGTGTTGATCGCCACCACGAACTCCGATTTCTTCATGCCGGCAAGATGCTGGATCGCCCCTGAGATGCCACAGGCCAGGTACAGTTTGGGTGAGACGGTCTGGCCGGTGGTGCCGACCTGCCGATTGTGCTCCGCCCACTCCGCATCCACCACCGGCCGACTGGCGCCATATTCGCCTTTCAGCGCTCTGGCCAGGTCGGCGACGAGGGCGATGTTCTCCGGTTTGCCTATGCCACGGCCGGCGGAAACGATCACCTGGGCCTTGCTGAGATCGACTCCGCCTTGTTCACTATACTCGTAACCGGCAAATTGTACCCGTCCTTCGTCTGTGATGGCGATTTTCTCGAGCTGAGGGGTGCCTGCGGGTTCGGTATCCAGCGAGAAGGCCCCGGCCTGCAGGGTTACCACGGTTTTTGCGGATCGGGGTACGACCTGCCGTCTCAGTTTGGCATTGCAGACCGGCACCACCAGGGCCCCGTCCCTGACCTCGACCACTTCGGAAACCTGGGCCGCCTGCAAGGCCCAGGCGATGCGCGGGGCCAGGTCCCAGCCATAACTGGAGTGGCAAAAGACCACCATTTCCGGCTGCTCCCTGTCGATCACCTCAAGGAGAAGTTTTTTATGAAGATCCGGGTTGAACTCGCCAGAGGCGCTGGCGTCAGCGAGATAGAGCTTGCCGTCGAACTTCGGCAGGGCCGCCTCGTCGCCGACCAGAAACATACTGCTTTCACCACCGATGACCTGGGCAAATGCCATCAGCTCATTTGCGCTGGCCAGCAATTTTCCCTCTCTGTATTCAGCGACCAGTAAGGTTTTCATTGTATTCTCCTTTTACCATCTCAACAACATCTTGTTGTCTGCTGCGCTGCCGTTGTTGTCTCACTGCAAGTTTTCATGGTGCGCGGTAAGGGATCAGGCCAATACCGCGGTCTTCTCGCGGAGGATTGTTATCAGCCTGTCGGCCAGTTCAGCGGGCTCACCCTCCAAAATCAGCCCGCCTCCTCTCTTTTTGGGCAGGTAGAGGGTCGTGGTGTCGGCCAGAGGGGCCACCTTGCAGATATCGGCCACCGGAACCGAGAGCAGCTCTTTCTTTTTGGCTTTCATGATGTTGGGCAGGGTCGGATAGCGGGGGGTGTTGAGGCCCAGCTGGCAGGTCACCAACGCCGGCAGGGCGCAGCTGACCTTGGCTTTGACTCCGCCTTCGAGTTCGCGTTTGGCCCGGATCAGCTTCTCACCAAGCTCGAATTCGACAATGGTGGAAAGACTCGGGATGCCGAGCATTTCGGCCAACAGTATTCCCACCTGGGCGCTGCCGCGATCCTGTGACTGCATGCCGGTAAAAATCACCGCAAAATCTTTTGGTCGGGCGAATTCGGCGATGATCGAGGCGATCGTGTACGGATCTCTGGTATGGACCGCATCGTCGGCCACATGCAGGCCCCGGTCACAGCCCATCGCCAGAGCCTTCTTCATTGTCTCTTTGACCCGATCCGCGCCGATGCAGAGAACGGTCAGGTCGCCGCCGCTCTGCTCTTTCAAGCGAACGGCCTGCTCCACCGCGTATTCGTCGTATTCGTTCATCCGCCAGGCCAGATCGGCGCTGTCATACCAGAGGCCTTCTGGGTCGACCTTGAATTTCGATTCCATGTCCGGAACCTGCTTGATACATACCAGTATCTTCATCTCGTCATCTCCCTTTGGGTGGGTGAGGGGAAAGCCAGTTATGGTCCGCTCCGCTCATTGAAAAGGTCAGCCTCGGATGATTCTCGGCAACAGCATCTGGTGCACCGGGGTGATGGAACGTGGATTCTGGTAGCTCGCCTCGACAAAGGCCTCGATATAGCGACGCAGATCCTTGAGGAGGACGATCTCGTCGACCAGCCCGTTTCGGGCACAAAAGACGGGCCGGGATTTGTCGTGGTAATCCTCGATCATCTGGTTCATCTTCTCCATAACCGGTTCGAGGTCGTTGCCGGCGGCGTCTTCCTTGACCAGGCGGCGGGCATAGGATGCGGCGGCGGCGGTCTCGCCGTGCATCACGTAAATTTCAGTGAGTGGCGTGCCCAGGGTAAAGACATTGTTGTTGTTGGCCTGCGGGCCGCACATGATGTAATGGGCGGCAGCGGATCCTTTACGTAAAATGACGCTCATCATCGGCAGTTCGGTCTGTTCGATGGAGTAGATCAGCGATTGGCCCAGCGAGAGCAGCTCGGCCTCTTCCGCCAGGTCGCCGACATCGATGCCAGTGGTATCCTGCAGCCAGATCATCGGCAGATTGTCCCGGCCGCAGAGGGTGACAAACTCCGCCTGTTTGATCAGACCCTGGCGATAGTGCTTGCCGCCGACGGCAAAATATTCGCCCTTGGCGTATTGGGGATAGTCGAGGAAAAAGCCCTGATTGTTACCGACGAACGCCACCGGAAAACCGTTGACCTTGGCAATGCCGGTAAAGACCTCGGGGCCGTAGTCTTCCCTGTATTCCATGAATTCGCTGCCATCGGTGAGGCGGGCGAGGACCTGCTTGGCATCGTACTGACGCTTGGGGTTGAGCGGTATGATCCGGTTCAAATCTTCGGGAGGATACTTCGGCGAAACGGGAGGCGCCACCCGGAACACGGTCGGGTCGTAAGCCGGCAGCATCTTCATGTACTCCTTGATGCCGTCAAGCACTCCCCGTTCCGAGTCATGCACCTCGCGGAAATATCCGGTGGTGTCGAAATGGGTCTCGACCCGTCCCGGCGGCTTGGCCTTGAAGGTCCTGGTCGCCTCGATCAGCGATCTGGCCGCATCCAGGTCGAAATGGCCTTTCGGGTTCATGCCGCCGACGATGCCGGCACCGCCAACGGCGATATTGGCATCCTGATGGGCGAGCAGAATGGTCGGACTTATACCCTGGTAGCCACCGCCGGCCGGGTTGGTCCCATAGATGGCGTTCAGAATCGGAATCCCCAGGTGATTGAGGTCGGCATGGCGGAAGAAGGGGGTGCCACTGCCGCGCCGGCCGGCGTAGACCGCTTCCTGCTCCATCAGTTTGACGCCGCTGCAGTTGGTCAGCCAGACCAGCGGAACATGGAGGCGCTTGGCCATATCGGTGACCATCAGGATATTTTCCGACTGGCCCGCGATCCAGGCGCCAGCCATGACCTTGTTGTCAAAACCGATAATAACCGCCCACTTATCACAGATCTTGCCGATCCCATTGACGACGCCCGTACATCCCTCCTCATTGTCCCGGGGATTGTACAGGGTGTGCAGCGGTGACCAGGTGCCGGGGTCGATCAGGTAATCGAGGCGGTCGTAGACCGTCATGCCGCCCCGATCATGGATCTTGCTTGCGGGGATACCGGCACGGTGAACCTGCTCGATAGCCTCGGCGATGAGCTGTTCCTGGGCCGTGATCAGTTCGATGTTTTCCGTGGCCTGCTTCATTTCGGTTGCGCTGAGCGGACTGCCGATATCGGCCATCTTTTCAAAATAGAGGCGCAATGGCGTTTGCTTTCGTGACATGACCATCTCCTTTTGGCGTGAGGCTGTTGCATAACCGCCATGTAAGCGTTTATTTCCGGTTACTGGCGTCCTGCCTGCCATGCCTCATCTGTGGCATCTCGCTTGCCCTGTAGGCGTAGTGTCTCAAACGGCAATTTGGTAGTACCCAGGGTACAGCGCAGTGTCGTTTGTGACCTATAACCAAGTAGATCGGAGTTTTACGAGTCCAGCAAAATTGAGGCGCGATAGAGCAGCATCTGCGACGTGACCTGGCCCTAGCGGTTTTCGACATCTTTGAGGGCAATTCTGGCGATAATCGTCTTCTGGATATTGCTGGTGCCCTCAACCACCCGCAATGACTGGGCGTCACGGAGAAAACGCTCTGCCGGGAACTCGGTGGAGAAGCCGTAGCTGCCGAAGATCTTCATCGTTTCCAGGGCGGCATGCACCGCCGCCTCGGAGGCGAACAGTTTCGCCATCGAGGTCTGGTACTGGTTGGGCAACCCCTGATCCTTCAGCCAGGCCGCCTGATAGACCAGCAGTTTCGCCGCTTCGTGTTCGGCGACCATTTCGGCAATCGAGGCCTGGATCATCTGATACGAACCGATCTTCCTGCCGAACTGGCTGCGCTCATTGGCGTAGTCGATGGCGGCATCGATGGCGCCGCCGCCGATGCCAAGGGCCCCCGAGGCGCAGCTGACCCGGGTGTTGTTGAGCTGGTACATGCAGATCTGAAAGCCCTGGCCTACTTCACCAAGAACGGAATCCTTTGGAATCTTGGCGCCGGTGAAGGCGATCTCGCCGGTGGGCGAGCAGTGCAGGCCGAGCTTGGTTTCGATCGGGGCGGTGACAATCCCTTCGTTGTCTTTGAGGTTGACGATGAAGCAGGTCATCCCCTTGTATTTCTTGCTGCGGTCGGTGAAGGCGTAGACCAGACCCCAGTCGCCGACATGGGCGTTGGAGATCCACATCTTCTGCCCGTTGAGTTCCCAGTGATCGCCGCAGTCGGTGGCGGTGGTGCCCATGCTGGCCACATCGGAACCGGAGTTGGGCTCGGTGATGGCGAAAAAGCCCATGGCTTCGCCGTTGACCCAGCCCGGGATGAACCACTCTTTCTGCTCTTTGGTGCCGAAGGTGTTGACGGTAATCGCCGGACCGATGTTCTGCATGTTGAGAGGCACCCGCCAGGAACCGCTGACCTTGGCCAGCTGTTCGCCGAGCAGCACCGATTCGAAGAAGCCGCAGCCGTTGCCGCCATACTCTTCGGGGATGGCGCAACCAAAGAAGCCGAGTTCAGCCATCTTTTTGACAATTTCAGGGCGGAAGGTGTGGTTTTCTTCATCTTCCTTCAGGGTTGGCAGAATCTCCTTCTGGGCGAAATCCCGGGCCATGTCCTGCATCATTTTCTGCTCGTCGGTCAATTTGAACTGCATGGTTGTCTCCTTTATTTGAAACCCGCCGGCGGGAAAAACTCTGTGACCGCGCCGAGGAGTTTCATGGTTCGTTGGGCTGAGGCTCTATGGTCCAGCCATGCTGGTTTATTACTGAAACCCGTCGGCCGGGAAAACGCTGTGACCGCGCCGAGGAGTTTCATGGTTCGTGGGGCTGAGGCGTTATGGTCCAGCCATGCTGGTTTATTACTGAAACCCGCCGGCCGGAAAACTCTGTGACCGTGCCGAGG